>JAFTZH010000054.1 GCA_017464565.1 Clostridia bacterium | reverse complement strand
TGTGTATCTATTTTGACTATATCCGTGCAGTATGCTTTATGTCTATAATCATACTTACCCGTATAGTACTTTTTGATTTTTATTTTTTTTAATCATAAAAGTATTTTATGGGGAGATATATTCTTTGATTTAAAGTATAGTTTATGGGGAGAGACAAAAGAAACCAGACAGCCCTCGGAGCCTCGTTTTGCTCCGAGGGCGTTTTATTTAAGTTGAACGTTACTCCGCGGCGCGTCTTAAAAACGCGCCGCGATTGCGGGGTTCCAAGGGGTTTTAACCCCTTGGTTTGTTTCTTTGGTTCGTTTCTTGTCAAAGAACAAGAAATGAACATAAACCCCAAAAACAAACTAACTTATACGAAGTGAAGAACACGATTGGTCTTCATCTCCCATATTTTATCTCATTCGCCCAAATAAGCTTTTTTGATACGTTCGTCGTGAATCAGTTCTGCCGCCTTACCCTCGGTAGTTATACTTCCCGTTTCGAGTACGTAAACTCTGTCGGAAATAGACATAGCCTTTTTCGCGTTCTGCTCGACGAGCAGAACGGTCTTTCCTGCCTCGCGGAAGGTCTTGACTATATCGAAAATTTCCGAGACGAGCAAGGGTGAGAGTCCCATTGAAGGCTCATCGAGAACTATCAATTCGGGGTCAGCCAACAGCGCGCGTCCCATAGCGAGCATCTGCTGTTCACCGCCCGACAAAGTTCCCGCAAGCTGACGGCGGCGTTCCTCAAGCCTTGGAAACTGCTTGAAAACGTATTCCATATTCTCGGATATTTTGTTTTTATCCTTCTGCGAATACGCTCCCATCATAAGATTTTCGTACACCGTAAGGTTCTGAAATATTCTTCTTCCCTCGGGCACGTGAACCATTCCCATCGAAACTATCTTGTGAGCAGGAGTGCGCCTGATATCAACGCCCTTATATATAATAGAACCGTTCTTGGGACGGATAAGCCCCGTTATGGTGTGTAGGGTGGTCGTCTTTCCCGCGCCGTTAGCTCCGATAAGAGAAACAATCTCCCCCTTATCGACGTGGAAGGATATTCCTTTAAGCGCGTTTATAACGCCGTAATACACCTCAAGATCGGTTACTTCAAGCAAACGTTCTGACATATAGGTAAAATTCCTTTCTCGGATGCCTCCGTAAATATCAAATCATTCTCCGATATACGCCTTTATTACCTCGGGATCGTTCAGAACCTTTGAGGTCTCGCCTTTGGCAAGCTCGGTGCCGAAATTGAGAACCGAAAGCTTTTCGCAGATTCCTCCGACAAGCCGCATATCGTGTTCTATAAGAAGAATGGTAATATTGAATTTTTCACGGATGAAGGTTATAACATCCATAAGCTCTTGCGTTTCGTTGGGGTTCATTCCCGCCGCAGGCTCGTCAAGCAGCAGAAGCTTCGGATTCGTTGCCATAGCTCTTGCTATCTCAAGCTTTCTCTGCTTGCCGTACGGCAGGTTTGCCGCTTTGTAATCTTTATACTCGTCAAGCGCGAATACCTTTAGCAACTCAAGCGAGCGTTCGTAATATTCACGCTCCGACTTTTTATGTCTCGGAAGCCGAAATATAGATTCAAACATACTGCAGGGTATCTGATTTGAAAGTCCGACCATAACGTTCTCAATAACCGTAAGATTGTTGAAAAGCCTTATGTTCTGGAAGGTCCTCGCTATACCCTTTTTGTTCATTTCTATCGGGCTTTTTCCCGTAAGGTCCTCTCCGCACAGGAAAAATCTTCCCGATGTGGGCTTATATACGCCCGTTAAAAGGTTGAAAACCGTCGTTTTTCCCGCGCCGTTGGGTCCGATAAGTCCGTAAAGCTCTCCCTGCGCTATCTCAAGGTTAACGTCGTCTACGGCTTTAAGACCTCCAAACTGAATGCAGAGGTGGTCGGCTTTGAGCACTATCTCTCTGCCGTCATCGGCATAAATCTTTTTAACTTCTGCCATATCAGTTCTCCTCCCCTTGATTGTTTTCGGGAGCGGCACCGCCCGATGCGTTCGGCGCCTCAGCAACGGATTTTCTCTTGAATATCTTGCCGAAGATGCTCTTGAAATTGTATTTCTCACGGAATCCCTTGAGTCCGGGCGCGTTATTGTAGATAACTATAAGAATGAGAATAAGCGCGTAGAAGAGATTCTGAAGTACCGCAAGGTCGCCCGTAAGTATAGTCTGAAGCTTTACGTTAAGGAAGGTAACGAGCGTCGCAGCGATAATAGAACCGTTTATGCTTCCTATTCCGCCGAGAACCACCATAACGAGTATCTCGATAGAATAGTTGTAGTCAAAGTTGGTGCTCTGTACGTTGGACTGCGTATAGCTGTAAAGTACTCCCGCGACTCCCGCGAAGAACGCCGATATCGTAAATACGAGCAGCTTATATTTGGTTACGTCTATACCCGTCGCGCGAGCGGCTATCTCGTTGTCTCGAATAGATGTTATAGCTCTTCCATGTCTGCTGCGCAAAAGGTTCTGAATTACCGCGATACATACAAGAACCAATATAAACGCGATTATGAAAAGGTGCTTGTTGTTAAATCTGGGGGTTTTAAGTCCCAGCGTTCCGCCGAAAAGTCCTTCCGGCAGATTCATAATAACCGTTCGCACTATCTCACCGAACGCAAGCGTTACTATCGCGAGATAGTCTCCGCGCAGACGAAGCGCGGGAAGTCCTATTATCATACCGAACAAAGCAGCCGCAACACCTCCGATTATCACGGAGATAACAAGCGTCAGTATACCGTTTCCAAGCGATTCGGCGAGAATGGCAGATACCTTTCCTCCGAGAAATGCGCCTATACACATAAAGCCCGCGTGTCCGAGAGAAAGCTCTCCCAAAAATCCTACGACCATTCCGAGCGAGGATGCGAGAATTATGGCTATCGCTATTTTTTCAAGCAGAGAGGTTTCCGACTGCTTGATATTTCCCGTAAGCGAAAGTACGGTATAAAACGCCGCCACGGCGAATATCACTATATAGTTGATATAATACTTCCACTGTATTTTTTTAGCTCCGATACCGTTTCTGCTCATACCTTTTCCCTCCTCATCTTTCCAAGAATACCCGAAGGTCTTACGAGGAGAATTATTATCAGTATCGAAAATTCGACAGCCTCGGTAAAGGGCGCGAGCACGGGTATGCTGTAAGAGATGCTTTCAACTACACCGAGCAAAATTCCTCCGAGCATAGCGCCGGGAATAGAGCCTATACCTCCGATTACCGCCGCCGCGAAAGCCTTGATTCCGGGCATCGAGCCGAGAGTATTCGTAAGAATAGGAGCCTTACAAAGCATAAGATATCCCGCTATCGCGGCAAGAGCCGAGCCGATAGCAAAGGTTATGGTGATTATAAAATTAGTGTTTATTCCCATAAGAAGCGCCGCGTCTCTGTCCTCGGACACCGCGACCATAGCTCTTCCCGTCTTTGAATACTTGACGAACAGGCTGAGCGCCACCATTACGACAATAGTAACCGCCAGCGTAAGTATCGTGCTGTAATCTATTCTGAACGAGCCTATATTTACGCTTCCTTCAAGACGGAGAGCGCTGAGAGCGGGCGTACCCGATTTCAGATATATCTGAGCCACGCTTTGAAGCAGATAGCTCATACTGATAGCGGTGATAAGCACGGCAAGAGAGGCGGCTCCCCGAAGGGGCTTGTATGCTAATTTTTCGATAGTTACGCCCAAAACGACGCAAAAAACGACGGCGGCAAGAATCGCGAGCAAGGGGTTCCCTTTAGCGCTTAAAACGCTGTACATCACGCATCCGCCTATCATAATTATATCGCCGTGCGCAAAATTAAGCATCTTAGCGATTCCGTATACCATCGTATAGCCGAGAGCTATAATAGCGTACGTACCGCCTGAGCTCAACCCGTTTATGAGTGCTGTTAAAAAATCCATACCGTTTCCTTATATTCTATCTATGACAATTTGCTGACACAGCGATACTGCGCCAGCAAACCGTCTGACTTTATTTAAAAACTAAAAACCGAAATCAGCCCTGTTCCTTGATAACGAAAGCGATAGCTTCCTTATCAACGTATCCGCTGGACTGCCACTTGATGTTGGTTCCGGTAGCGCCGCTGAAGGTAAAGCCTCCGTTGAACTGCGCCTTGAGTATCTCGCAAAGTTCTGAAGCGGTCATATTGGGAGAAATATCCTCGCCCGCGTCAGCCGCCGCCTTCATAGCGTTGTATATAGCGTATACGCAGTCGTAAGCGGAAGCTCCGAACTGGTTAAGCGTATCCTTGCCGTACTTTTCGGTATACTTCGTGATAAACTCGCCTGCCTTACCGTCGGTAGCCTTGGAGTTGAAGTGCGAAAGCATACTTACCTTCTGAGGAATGGCGGAGATATCAAAGCCGTCAGCCGACTCGATACCGTCAAATCCGTCGCATCCGTAGTAGGTAGCCGTATCGGCAACCTTACCCTTTGCCTGAAGCATAAAGTTGGAAGCGGGAGTATAGTAGATAGGCATAAAGATGAAGGAACAATCCTTGAGAGCCTCTATCTGTGTCGAGAAGTCGGTTGCGTCTCCTACGAAGGAAGCCTCAACGGTGTCGATAGAATCGTCAAGAGATGCCTTGAACTGGTCGTAAATACCCTTGGAGTAAGCATCGTCGGACTTGTAGAAGATTCCGATGGTGTCAAGCTCGAGTCCGTTCACGTACTTTGCCGCAACAGAACCCTGGTTTCCATCAGCGAAGCACATCTGGTAAGCGTTGTCTTCCTTAACTACGTCGTTAGCCGAAGCGGAGGGAGTGAGGAAGAAAACATTGTCGGTCTTGGAAAGAGCCGCAAACTCAAGACAGGGGTTGGTGGTTACGCAGCCGAGAGCGACGTGCATACCCTTATCCATCATACTTGCGTAGTTGGTCTCTACCTTGGAAGCGTCGTGCTGGTCGTCAAGAGCGACGAGCTCGAATTTCACGCCGTCAAGTCCGCCTGCCTCGTTGATCTCGTCAACAGCCATCTGCGCGGAATTCTTGACCGCTACGCCGTAACCAGAATTTCCGCCCGTGAGAGGTCCCGAAACTCCGATAACGTAAGTGTCTTTCTCGAGCTTTTTACAACCCGCGAAAGAAACCGCGAGAAGAGCGAGACACATACAAACGGCAAAAACCTTGATAATCGTTCTTTTCATAGTTAGTTCTCCTGAAAAAGATTTATTAAACCGACGTATATTTCATCGATTTTATACATTAAATAATATCATATCATAAAGGCAAAGTCAAGTTTTATTTTCAAGTTATAAACTTTTTTGTGCAATCAATACAAAAAGATTGTCCCAATATCTATTTATAGACATACTATCGACGAAATGCGACTCGTTTTTTCTAAATAAAAAATCACTCAATCCAATCTATCCATTTTCTTACAATCAATATGACGCCCGAGCACAGCGCAAAAGAATATTTTAAAAATAACCACTAAACATTTACTGTTTATTTTTGCTATATTACAGCCATAAACCCTTAATTTATTAAGTTTTATAAATAAGTTTAATAACGATTAATATTAATAATATTATATTAATATCATTTTACATCACATAATCTTATGTTTGGCATTTACATAGAAAACAAACACAAAAAACAGTTTCCGTATTTAAATACATCTTTGCGGTCAGAATTCATACTTTAAATATTATACTATATCGAGTACCTTTTTTGTGCGAAATGCCGTTTTATAATAAAAAAGCAACAAAAAGCTTTCGTTTCTATTGACTTATGCGATTATAAATGTTAAAATATATTATTCAATATGAAATATTTTCAAAATCAACCGTAAATATTTTCACAAAAAACAAAAGCGAGAGGTACACATTATGAAAAAAGGTATTTTCCCACGCATCTTTGCGGCAATAATGGTTATCGTTATGTTAGCGGTATCCTGTGTCAGCGTATGCGCGGTCTCGATATCGGCTCCCAGCGCCGAAAATGAGGACGACGTATGCTACACGCTGTCATTTGAGAACGGAGTTTTATCTCTGAAGCTCAATCCCGACAAGCTGTACGATATGCTGTCGGACGGAGACGTTACCAAGGAAGAATTGATTCAGTTCATTCCCGAGGACGTTCTCGATACGTTACAGAAAGGCCGCGAATTAACCATTGACGACTTGACGGCTCTCGCGGCTAACTACATAACGGTTGACGATATCAAAGCGCTCGTCGATCTCGTTCCAACCGACGTGCTCTCAAAGTACTTTTCACTCGATATGCTTACGAGCGTTATCACCGTCAACGAGATACTTTCCCTGATACCCGTCGACGAGGTCTTTAATTCAATCGACCCCGCCGACCTTGACGCGCTTCTCACAGAGGACGTTTTGAAGATTGCGCTCAACGAAACGGTAAAAGAAAAGCTTCTCACAGAGGATTTTCTGAATCATCTTATAAATAACACCACGATAGTCGACGACGCGTTCGGAAAAGAAGAGATAAAACAGAACCTTTCTAACCTCGTTAACGGAGACGTTGTAAACAAGATGATACAGGATGCGGAAATCGGTCCGAACGTTACGGATCTCTTAAGCAGTACGACCGTTATGCACCGTATCCTTGAAAAAGCAACCGAGAACGGTGATCTCTACAAGCTTGAGCAATACTTTTTTGCCGACAATCACAGGGATGCGCTCAACGAATTCATCGACGACCCGAGCGTCGACGCGGCTCTCGTAAAGGTTGACGCTATAAGAGACTATCTGCTTCTTCCCGATACTATTGACGTTCTCGTGGACAAGAAAGTAATCACCGCAGATAATATCACCAACATCTTTACCACCGAGCAGCTAAAAACCTTCGTAAACGCCGACGTCGTAAACGCTCTTCTCGGAAGTACGGATTTTGTGAACTCCCTGTTTGGCAACACGACGCTTATGAACTCCGTGCTTTCCGACGCGGAGCTCATCTCCACGATGGCTGCCAACGGATATTTCAGTGCGTACGTAAGCACCGAGGAACTTTTGAACGATCCCTCGCTTGATATAGACGCGGCTGTTGAGAAGTGCGGCGTAACGCAGGACGACGTACTCGCTCTCTTTGACGACGCTGCTCTCCGTGAGATATACGCGAACTACGGACAGGACGTTACAGTTCGTGAGCTTATGAACGGCGGTTATCTTACCGCGGAGCAGATTCAGGAAGAATTTCCCGAAATCACTCTCAAAAAGCTCATAGAGGAAGAAGCTATATCGGTAGCTACCGTAAGAAATCACGTTACCAACGATGAGATTAAAGACCTCATCACGAACAACGCCGAAGCAAGAGAGCTTCTTACGACCTCGGTTTTCAACAATTCTGATTTTAATATAGGCGACTATTGGGACGATATCGACCTCTCGATTCTCGTGGAAAACGTAAATTCCGAGGATATAAGCGAGTTTATTAAAAACAATCTCGGAATCTACAATAACCTCGTTAAAGAGATGCATCCCCACGATATACTCACAGCCGTCGGAATAGAGAACGTAAAAAATATTATCCACGAAAACGTTGCCGACGTTATAGAAGAGGTAGGTCTCTCGCTGGTATTCGCGCACTTTAACCGCGATGATATCGTAAATACGCTCGGAGGATACTCGGCGTTTATTACGAAGGGATATATAACCTTCGACGAAATAATAACCGCGGCAGGCACTGCGTCAAATCTGCTCAAATTCTTCGATACCAACGATATCATCGAGGCTCTCGGAGTTTCTTTCATTCTTGAATACGTAAGCGTTGACGACATCGTAGATGCCGCGGGCGGATATTCGCAGCTCTTCGCTCTTTACTCTAACGACGAGCTGATCGCCATAGTAAAAGCAATAGGCACCGATAAGATACAGCAGCTTATACAGGACAACGGAATAATAGAAACCCTTGACGTAAAGCAGATTGCGAAGGACGCAATAGAGCTTCTCAAGGAGAAAAAGCCCGAGATAAAGGAGCTTATCAAAACTCTCGCGAACAACGCGCTTTCCTTCCTTCTCACCGAAGTTGACGGAATATACATAAACGACGTTAAGGTATTTAACGCGGGCGCGTTTGACCTCAACAAAATAATAGTTGAGCTTCTCCGCTCGATACCCGATATAGAAGATTTCCTTAATCTCACCGATTACGAGCGCTTTGCGGGAATTACGCTCACCGCGGTCATCGGCGGCAACGAATACAGCCTCGGTGTTGAAGTTGGCTTTACAAGCTCTCCCGATAAGCTCCAGCAGCTTATGAAGAAATACGCCGATATGTTCAGACTCGACGTTTCCGACCTCGGAAAGATAGAAGTCGATCTTACAATCCCCTCGGTAGCATCCGATATATACGCAAGACTTCTCAATTCCGACAGACTTCCCGATACTCTCAAGGAAAAGCTCGTGCTTCTCCCCTCGACCACCGTTAACGACGTCAAGGACGTTATCGCGGGCATAACCGAAGATGAGCTCGAGGCTATGACAGAGGCACTTGCGGATCAGCTTGACAAGATAAGAGAAAAGGCGGAATCGGCCGATATCCCGTCCAACGCTATAACCGATAAAGCGGAAGAGATTGCGGACCCGATAGTCGAAAGACTCGTAAACGCTTTCACCTCGGTCGATAATCTCGCAAGGCTTCAAGATACCGTGATAAAGCTTCTCGGCAAGCTTCCCGAAAGCCTTGCCGACGCGCGGATACTTGATCTCTACAACGGAGACGGAAACTTCTCGGCGGCAAAAGATATAAGCGTTGATATTCTCGACTATATCGCACTTCCCGAAGAGGCACAGCTTCTCTTTGAATCCACTACCATAACGGCAGGAGCGTCTATCGACCTTACCGTAAACAACCTTCGTAAGCTCGACATTGTCCTCTCCGACGGCTCGACCTTCAGCACCCTTCTCCCCGCGGGAGCGTCTCTTGACGTGCTCGACACGGTAGACAGACTCGGAGACGCGGGCTTTAGCTACTCGGACGAGAGCCTCGGCAACGAAATGATAGATGCTGACGCTACCGTTTACAGCAACGACCTTTATTCCGTAACCTTTATGGCTAACGGCAAGCAGGTAGATAAGATATACTACGTATACGGAACCGAAGAGATAACCGAGCCTCCGATACTCGACGAATACAAAAAGGACGGTTATACGGTAGATTGGTCTGAATACACTCTCAACTCGGAAAAATCTCTGACGGTAGAGCTTGATTACCAAGAAATAACCTATTACGCATATTTCTATGCGAACAAAACCGACGCGGAGCCTTACGCAACCCGCACCTTTACGATAAGCGACGTTAGAGCAAACGTGCTTAAGGACGTACCCGCAGTTCCCGAGGAAACGGGTTACACTGTCGCTTGGGAAGCTTATGAGCTTCGTCTTGAAAACATCAACGTATACGCGGTTTATACTCCCATAACCTACACCGCTATATTTATGGCGGACGGCGTTGAGGTCGGCAGAGACACCTTTACGATAGAGGACACCGCTCTCGACCTTCCCACAGTTCCCGCAAAGACCGGATATACAGGCGCGTGGGGCGAATATAAGATAAAGGCCGAGGACATAATCGTAACGGCAGTATACACTCCTATAAAGTACACGGCAACCTTCGTTGCCAACGGCGTTGAGGTAGGCACCGTTGAGTTTACTATGGATAACACTTCTCTCACCGAGCCCGACGTTCCCGCAAAGACCGGTTACACAGGCGCTTGGGAGGAATACACCATCAAGGCTGAAAACATTACGATAAACGCCGTTTATACTCCTATTAAATATATTGCCATCTTCTTGGCTGACGGAGTTGAGGTAGACAGAGTTGAGTTCACCGTTGAGGATACGTCGATTGACGAGCCCGATGTTCCCGCAAAGACCGGCTACACGGGAAAATGGAGCGACTACACTCTCGAACCCAAGACGATTACCGTAAACGCGGTCTACACCCCCATAGTTTACACCGCAACCTTCGTTGCCGACGGTAAGGTAGTCGGAACGGTACAGTTCACCGTAGAAGACAAATCAATACCCGAACCCGCCGTTCCCGAGAAGGAAGGCTACACGGGCGCTTGGGAAGCTTATGAGCTTGGTGCCTGCGACATAACCATAAATGCGGTATATACCGAAGAATCGGGCGGTTCATCGTCGTTCTGGTGGTGGATACTTATAGTAATCGCCGTTATCGTAATAATCGGAATAGCAGTATACTTTATTCTGAATAAGAGAGGCGGCAATACTCCTCCCGCTCCCGAACCCGAACCCGTAGTTGAGCCCGAACCCGAGCCTGTGGCTGAACCCGAACCGATAATACCCGTTGAAATTCCCGAAGAGCTTGACGCGGAAACCGCTGATACTCTTATGACCGACGACGCGGCTCTCGAAGGCGTTATAATCTCCGAGGGAGAGGCAGCCACGGGTCAGAGAGCAATAATCAACATCGGAGATATCGAAGTTAACTTCAACGACGGCGACACAGTAACACTTGACGCCCTCAAGGAAAAGAAGCTCGTTCCGAACGCAGCAAAGCGTCTCAAGGTACTTGCAGGCGGAACAATCAGCAAGGCTCTCACGGTTGAAGCAAACAGCTTCTCCGTTCAGGCTGTTAAGATGATTCGTCTTACGGGCGGTACCGTAATTCAAAAAAAATAAAATATTAGTTTAATAACCGATATAAAGGGGAGAAACTTTTGCAAAAGTTTCTCCCCTTACCCTTGTTTTTCTGGGGGAGGGTCTTTTTAAAAAAGTCCCTCCCCCAGACCCCCACCCCAAAAACTTTTAAACGTTGGGTTTTAGTTTAATTTTTCGCTTTGCTTCCTACGGAGAGCTTATTTCGGATTCCACTATATTCGGTAGGGGAAGAGCTTGTTTGCGGGAGATAAAGACCATTCGTGTTCTTCATCTTACACAAGTGAGACAAGCCCCTACCGAGTATGATGAAAACTTAATTTAAGCTCTCTGTAGGAAGCAAGATACCCCCCAACCATACCTAACGTTTAAAGTTTTTTGAAGAGGGGGGCTTGGGGGGAGGAGCTTTTTTGCAAAAAGCTCCTCCCCCCATAAAATACAAAACAAATACAACCTCACTCTTCGCCTATTTCACCGTCAACCATACGACGCATATATTCATCCATCGTGATAAGCACGCGGCGAGGCTTGTTACCGTCAGGCTTGCTGACGTATCCCATCTGTTCCATAGTATCTATTATCTTCGCGGCTCTGCCGTAACCTACGCCGAGACGCCTCTGCATAAGCGAGGTGGATATCTTGCCTTCCTCAATAGCGAGCTTGACCGCATCTTGGAACTTGGAGTCTCCTCCCTCCGAGTCAGACGCACCGTCGCTCTCAAATCCGCCCGCGCCTGCGGCGCCCTTCTTCATACCGCACTTCGCAGCTTCTTCTTCGATACGGCTGACAAAATCGCTGTTGTATTTAGCCTTCTTGTTGTTGCTCTTTATGAAGGTAACTATCTTCTCAACCTCAGCCTCGCTTACGAACGCACCCTGAACTCTCATCGGCTTTGAAGCTCCGACAGGCGCGAACAGCATATCTCCGCGTCCTATCAGCTTCTCGGCTCCCGCCATATCGAGTATCGTTCTCGAGTCTATCTGAGACGCCACCGTACAAGCTATTCTCGACGGTATATTAGCCTTGATAAGTCCCGTAATAACGTCAACCGACGGTCTCTGCGTACCGATTATAATGTGTATTCCCGCTGCTCTCGCCTTCTGCGCGAGACGGCATATGGAAGCCTCTACCTCGTCGGGCGCCGTCATCATAAGGTCGGCAAGCTCGTCTATGATAATTACCATCTGCGGCATAAATTCCTTGTCGGGATCGTTTTCGGTTACCGCGTTATACGTAGCAATATCACGAACGCCTACCTCCTCGATAAGCTCAAATCTGCGCTCCATTTCGGCAACGGCAGACGCAAGAGCTCCCGCCGCCTTCTTCGGATCGCTCACTATCGGAGCGTAAAGATGAGGAATATCCTTGTATATGTTGAACTCTACCTTCTTCGGGTCTACCAGAATAAGCTTTACCTCATCGGGCTTTGCCTTGTAAAGAATACTTACTATGATACTGTTGATACATACCGATTTACCCATACCCGTAGCTCCCGCTATAAGCAGGTGAGGCATTTTGGCGATATCAAAGTATATCGGGTTTCCTCCGACGTCCATACCGAGACTTGACGTAAGCTTGCTCTTCGCGTCGGAAAATTTTGGAGACTCTATAAGATCTCGCAGATAGACCGTGGCTCTCTCCCTGTTAGGAACCTCTATACCGACCGCGGGCTTATTGGGTATCGGAGCTTCAATACGAACGCCCGACGTCGCCAGATTAAGCGCGATATCGTCAACGAGATTTGCTATCGCGCGCACTCTCGTTCCCGCCTCGGGCTTAAGCTCGTATCTCGTTATCGTAGGACCTCTTGAGTAGGTTATCTCACGAACGCTGACCTTAAAGCTCTTTAGGGTCTCCATAAGTATCTTCGCGTTTTCCTGAAGCTCCTGCGTAAAGTCTGCCTTTTGAGTATTCTTGTTTTTCTCCAGCATATCAAACGGCGGGAAAACGTAAGGGGTTTCTATCTCAACGGGTTCCTCGTCAAGCTCGTCGTTAGGAGCGACCGCGGCAATATCCGAAAGAAGCTCCTCGTTGACTATAAGCCCCATATCTATGTCAGGAGTATCCGACGCTTCAGCTTCAACGTTTACGGTATTTTCAGCCTTGAGGTTTCCTATAACGTCGGATATTTCGGTAAATTCCGAATCATCGAAAACGGGATCTCCCCCGAAATCGTCTCCGAGCATATCGTCAACCTCGTTTTTATCCTTGCCCGATACCTTCTCGGCGGTCTTTTCCAAAGAAGCATCCTCCGACGGACCTATATATACGTCGTTTTCGGTTTTCTTCTCACCGTCGTCCATTATCTCGTCAACCGTCATTCCCTTGTCAGCCTTCTTCTCGGCTCTTTCCTCGGTTCTGACAGCCATCATTCTGTTTCTGTGCTTTCGGGCTTCTTTCTCTTTTTCGTCATCGTCCTCCTCGATATATTCTTCTTCATCTTCCTCATCGTCAGCCTCGGCAAGTCTCGCTTCCTTGCGGAGCTTGCTTTGGTCCCTGATATAGATTATTATTCTGTCGGGAGTAAGTCCGAGCATAAAGATAACTATAAATATTATAATAAAAATAACTATTATAGAGGAAATAACCGACTCAAACGCCATAACCATAAGCACCGCGAGCGTTCCGCCTATAACTCCGCCGCCCGTAAGGTCGTCTGCCGCCTCGTCCCACATTCCCGCGAAATCAAAGTCGTCAAACGAGTCAGCGAATATACCGATAAGCGTTGCCAAAAACAGAATAAGAAGCGCCGCCATAACGGTCTGAAGAATATTTCTCTTACGGCAGTTCTCAAGCTCTTCCCTGTTTTCAGCCGAAGCGTCCTTCAGCTTGATATTATATAAGCACCACTTAACGCCTATGTATATGAGAACGAACGGAATAAGGAAGGACGATATTCCGAACAGTCCGCACCAGAACCACTGTATATAGTATCCGACCACACCCGCGCCGTCGTCGCTTTGCAGAATGTGAACGGTGAAAAAGCATATTGCGAGAACGACTCCCAAAAGCATAAGAATATACGGCACCGCCGCTTTCAGAGCCTTGTGTTCCTTTTTGGGCTTGACGCTCTCATAGTCTGATTTTACGTTTGCGGGCTTACGCGATTTGGCACTCGTGCTTCCCTTCGACTTCGACGAACCGCCCGAGCGCGCCTTGTTTTGCGTTTTCTTTACGTTTTTACTTGCCATTTTAAAGACTGTCTCCTTACAGTTTTATCTATCCTTTGTTTATTTCTCTGCTATCAGGTTAAAATAAAAATATATCCAAAAGCTTTTCGAAAAAGCTATACATATTAAATTATATCACATCAAACGCGCTCTTGCAAGAAATACTTTAAATATTTTAGGAGAAAAAATGAACAAACGCGCAAATAACAAATTTTTCCTTCCCATAGTCGGATTTCTCTCGGGAATAGCCAACGGACTGCTCGGAGCGGGAGGAGGTATCATAATAGTTTACGGTTTAAATCACGCCCTCGGCGAAGAGCTTGAGGACAAGCGCGACGTATTTGCGAACGCGCTTTGCGTAATGCTTCCCGTATCGGCAGTCTCCTGCATTTTGTATGCTATAAAAGGCAATCTCGTCGTATCGGGTATCGGACTTTACGCAATTCCCGCGATACTCGGCGGAATAGTCGGCGGAATACTTCTCGCGAGAATAAAGCCTAAAGCGCTCAAGCGCATTTTCGCGGCGCTCGTTATATATTCGGGAATAATTCTTATAATAAGGTAGGTAGTTTATGATTTTTACCGTCATCGCTTCGTTCGTTATAGCCGTGCTTTCGGGTATGGGAGTAGGCGGCGGAGGACTGTTCGTGGTCTTTTTAGCTATGTTTACCGAGACCCCGCAGCTTGCCGCCCAAGGTATAAATCTTCTGTTCTTCCTTTTTTCCTCCGGAAGCGCGGTATGCGTTCACCTATCAAAAAGGAAGATATTCGGAACGGCGGTTCTTATAATGGCGTCCTTCGGTATTATCGGCGCGCTTGCGGGAACGGCTCTTTCATCAATTATAAAACAGACTCTTCTGCGAAAGATATTCGGTGTGATGCTCGTAATTTCGGGCATTCTCTCACTCAAGCAAAGCTTTACGCAAAGCAAAAGCCCCGAAGAAATCAAATAGACGTTTTACCTTCCGAGAAGTCCGAGAGACGCGTCGCTCGCCGCCGTATCTATCCCGTACAGTATCAGTATCTTATCCGGCTGTATCCTAGATATTTCCTCGCTTATCCGACCGTCGAAGTACCGAAGGTCGTACATCTCTATATCGTAATTATAAGCAAAGAAGGGAGCGGCGGAATTTGCGAAACTGTCTTTTATTATCATAAGAGTCTCCCGTTCTTCCCCGCTGCTTTTTCCGTATATTCCCATACGTCCGCAGTTTCCTCCGAGAAATACCCGATATTTATCCTTGACGTCAAGATACTCGAAAAAATAAAAAAGATTTCCTATCTCCCCCGTATCGTAGTTTACTACGGCGTATTCTTCATCGTTATCATAGCGAAGTAAGAATATTTCATCGGCTGCGGCATCCGAAAGTCCCGATTTTGAGACAACCGTACCGAAAAACTCATCGTTTACAAGCTCTTTCGTCAGGATTTCCCGGGATATCGGAACGTCTCCAAAGCACGAGATTACCTTTTCATAACATTCATACGCTCCGAGAGAGGTCCAATGATGGTCCGTTTTATACCAAACGTACTCTCCTGCACCCGCGCAAGAGCGTATATCTTCGTTTGCGTTTATCGCCTGCGGAAGTTTTTCGTTTACTATGCTCCAAACCACGTTCGAACCCGTGTCAGAATATCCGTTCGGTAAATAGTTCACGAGAACGTCAACCGCGCGCGGAGCAAAAAAAACCGCTGTCTCGGTATCCTCCGAGGTATATTTCTCACAAAAGCTCTTTACCGATTCGATATTGGAATTAAAAATATTTAGATTTTCATACCGAGGTCTTATCATAAGATAGTCTCCTTTTCCGAAAATCACGCCGTTATTTTCATATCTTCCGAGAAGCAGCTCGCTTTTCGCTTTCATCGCGGTAAAGGAGCTTCGCATAGGAAACTGGTCGCAAAAAAAGTTTCCTATATCCTCAAAAAATTCTCCGTTCGCAACGCCGTACGCCGAGAGCCTCGGAAACGTGGAAAGAACTCTGTTTTCCTCCGCGGAAAAAGCAGACTGCGGTTTGGCGAATATCCATATCCCAAAAAAGCATAGAAAAATCATACAAATCGCTATCATAATTTTATCGGCAGTTTTTTTCATATAATCACCCCGCTTCTATTATGCGTAGCTTTGGGGGAGTTTTATTTAGTTGAAGATAGAATTTTTTGTGTTTATTTTACGGGGGAGGAGCTTTTATGGGGGAGGAGCTTTTTGCAAAAAGCTCCTCCCCCTAACCCCCTCCGCAAAAAACTTAAATATTTTGGGTTTATTTTTTGTTTTTTGCCTTGCTTTCTACAAAAAGCAAAGTAAAAATCTAAAATCAAACCCAATGTTTAAAGTTTTTGAAGAGGGGTAAGGGGAGAAACTTTTGCAAAAGTTTCTCCCCTTAAAAACCCCCTACACAAACTAACTTTATTATTTTTTTCTCAAAGCCGATATTTTATTTGCGTTCGGCGTTACGTACGCCGTATAGTTGGTATGATATATCACGAAACCGGGCTTTGCTCCGGCGGGCTTCTTTACGTTTTTGGCAAGAGTATAATCCACGGCGATATTCTGTCCTTCTGCCTTTGAATAGTGCGCGGCTATCTCGGCTGCCTGCGTAAAATCAAGGTCGGTCGGCTCTCTGCCGTCGGTAACGAGAATAACGTGCGAGCCCGCCGTTTGCTTCGCGTGGAACCAATAGTCAAGCTTTCCCGCCGCCTTATGCGTCAGATAATCATTCTGAACGTTGTTTTTCCCGCAGAGAACGGTCATTCCGTCGTCGGTCTCAAAATGCATATACGATATATGATGCTTGTTCTTTTTGTCGTTTTCGTTATATCCCTTCATTCTGGAGGCGTATCCCGCGCGGTACAGCTCGTCTCTTATCTCGGCAAGGTCCGTCGGGGTTTCGGCGCGTCCGAGAGCGTCGAATACAGTACCGATATAATCAAGCTCCGCACGTCCCAGCTCTATCTGATTTGAAAGCTCCGTCCTCGCCGTTTTGCTCTTGCTGTATTTTTTGTAATATCTTTGAGCGTTAGCGGCAGGCGATAGACGAGTATCAAGCTCTATATTTACGACATCGAAGCTTCCGTCCTCGTTCACGGTCTCATAGTCCTCGAGTGAAACGGTTTTATCCCCTCTCGATATGCGGTATATGTTTGCGGTTATAAGGTCGCCGTATTTTTTATAAACGCTTCCCTTTTCACATTCGGCAAGCTCCGCAGACTGTAAGCACAGCTTTTTGGATATTCTCGCCTCGGCGTTGTTAAGAAGGCGGAGTATATCAGACGCGCGCTGTTTTACGCGTATCTCTCGGTCTCTGCTGTCAAAGTAAAGGTCGAGAGCCTCGCCCGCGCTCTCAAAGCTCTTTATTTCGAGAGGGGAATAATGATAAAGAGGAATAAAGGAATATTCCGCTAGCTTTTCTCCGTCGTATATCAAGGTTGGCGAAAATTCCTCGTTCTTTATGATATCGACAACCGCAAAAAATTCTTTTTTCAGCATCTCCCGCGGGCAATCGGCTAAAAGAGCATCCGACGCCCCCGCCGCGCGAAAAGCTATCTCACGCGCGACCGCCGACGATATTCCCGAAAAGGCTTTCATTATGAATTTATCTGCGGGAAGGTCTGATGAAAACTTGTCAGCGAGAGAGTCAAACTCTCTCTCGTCAATCTTCAGCGGACTTATCTTGCCGTTCTGCGAAGGCAGCGAATACACCGCTCCCGTTATAAGCTGACGAACCGAGTCAAGAGAAAAATCCGACGTTTTCAGCGCAGAAACTATCTTTTTGTTGCCGTCGGCAAAAATCAGATTGCTGTATTTACCCATAAGCTCGGCTATAAGATATTTTGTACACTCAAAGCCCATCTCGTCCCGCGTTTCAAACTCAAGAAAGGCTATCCTGTCGAAATCGGCTTGAGATACCGACACGAGCTTCGCTCCCTGAAGATGCTTACGCAGGAGCATACAAAACATAGGCGGATTTTGAGGGTTTTCCTTCGGAATATTAGTAAAGCCTA
This sequence comes from Clostridia bacterium, assembly GCA_017464565.1. Taxonomy (GTDB): domain Bacteria; phylum Bacillota; class Clostridia; order Oscillospirales; family CAG-272; genus HGM12713. Next base: position 67,804 of record JAFTZH010000054.1, on the reverse strand, counting down.
TTCTCGAATTGTTGGAGCCTGCGTTTATAAGCAGACGCTTTCCACCCTCAAGACTTCTCATCTGGAGAATTATCTCGTCCTTTTCGGGCTGATATACCTTTTCTATTCGCGCGCCCAAGGCGAGCCTTTTTATCTCGCTCAGCGAAGCCGCGAGCATACCTGCGTCAAAAGCCATTACAGAAGGTCTCCTTATCCTAAATATTATCAAACACGGTAATTATAACATATTCTTGATTTTTTTTCAATAGAGTGATATAATTAATACGATTCATATATTTTATGATGAATCTCTCTGTATAAAACCAAAAGGAGAAGGTCATATGAGAACTGTTATAGGAATAGACGTGGGCGGAAGTACCACGAAAATAGTGGGAATGAGAAAAGGAAGCGACGGCACTCTTACACTCATAGAGCCTCAATTCGTCAGAGCGACCGACGCCGTTACCTCGGTTTACGGCGCGTTCGGAAAATTCACTATGCAAAACGGAATAGGTCTTTCGGATATCGACCAGGTGCTTATGACGGGAGTGGGCGCGTCCTTTATAGATAAACCGATTTATTCCCTGCCCTGTAAAAAGGTCTCCGAGTTCACCTCGGTCGCGCTCGGAGGCTTGTATCTCTCGGAGCTTGACGAGGCGGTGGTAGTAAGTATGGGAACGGGAACCGCGTTCGTACACGCGTACCGCGGAAATAAGAAGACCGAGATAGAATATCTAGGAGGTACGGGAGTCGGCGGCGGTACTCTTTTAGGACTTTCAAAAAAGATGATTGGCGTAGATACCGTGGAGCACATAGAAAAGCTGTGCGAGGAGGGCGACCTTGACAACGTAGACCTTCGCATAAAGGATATTTCGGGGGACAACGCCTTTCAGATAAACGAGGAATTTACCGCGTCAAACTTCGGCAAGCTCTCCGATATGGCAAACAAAAACGACATAGCTCTCGGTATAACCAATATGGTTGCCGAAACTATCGCTATGCTCGGCGTTTTCGCGGCGAGAAATTACAAAACCCGAAACGTCGTTCTGACGGGAAATCTCACTTCCATCGAGCCGATAACCCGCGTTTTCGGAAAGCTTGAGGACAGCTTCAACATAAAATTCATCGTTCCGAGAAATTCACAGTACGCCACGGTTATAGGCGCGGCGCTCTGCGATTCAATAGAATATTAAGACACCGAAAAAATTTCAAACGGTGCGCTCCGCTATTGACACGGCGCGATTTTGGTGATATAATATTTTGATATATTTAAGGCTTTTGCCAAGGATTATTAACAAACAGAAAGGTTAGGCTTTTAATTATGCAGTGGACATCGCTAAACGACTTGCGCGAAAAGTATCTTTCGTTTTTCGAGAGTAAGGGACATCTCAGACTCGACTCTTTTCCGCTCGTTCCAATCAACGACAAATCTCTTCTTTTAATAAATTCGGGAATGGCTCCTATGAAAAAATATTTTACCGGAGAGGAGGAGCCTCCGAGAAGCCGCGTTACGACCTGCCAGAAGTGTATACGCACGCCCGATCTTGAGCGCGTAGGACACACGGCGCGCCACGGTACCTTCTTCGAAATGCTCGGAAACTTTTCATTCGGAGATTATTTCAAGGACGAGGCTATACCGTGGGCGTGGGAATTTCTTACCGAAACTCTTGAGATACCTGCGGACAGGCTCTGGCCCTCTATATACGAGAACGACGAAGAGGCGTTCGAGATATGGAACGAAAAAATAGGCGTTCCCGCAGAGCGTATAGTCCGTCTCGGAAAAGCGGATAACTTCTGGGAGCACGGCTCGGGTCCCTGCGGACCCTGCTCCGAGATATATTTCGACCGCGGACTCAAATACGGCTGCGGCTCGCCCGACTGCAAGCCCGGCTGTGATTGCGACAGATTTATGGAAATTTGGAACAACGTATTCTCGCAGTTCAACAACGACGGAAACGGAAACTATACCGAGCTTGCGCAGAAGAACATAGACACGGGAATGGGGCTTGAACGACTCGCCTGCGTTATGCAGGACGTAGACAATATGTTCGAGGTTGATTCCATAAGAAAGATAATCGACAAGGTATCCGAAATATCGGGTAAAAAATACGGTACCGACGCTAACGACGATATATCTATCCGCGTCATCACCGACCACTCGAGAAGCGCGATGTTTATGATTGCCGACGGCGTTATCCCCTCCAACGAGGGCAGAGGCTACGTCCTCCGCAGAATAATCCGCCGCGCCTGCCGCCACGGAAAGCTGCTCGGTATAAACAGAGCTTTTCTTACCGAAACGGTTACCACCGCTATTGAGGAGAGCAAGGACGCGTATACCCAGCTTGAAGAAAAGAGGGACTATATACTCAAGGTTATCTCTATGGAAGAAAACAGATTCGAATCTACCGTTGACGCGGGACTTTCGATTCTCTCCAACCTCATAAGAGGCGCGATAGCCGAACACGCCGACGTTATTTCGGGCGAGGAGGTATTTAAGCTTTACGATACCTTCGGATTCCCGATAGATCTCACCCGTGAGATAGCGGCGGAAAGCCATCTCAATATCGACGAAAACAAATTCAAGGAGCTTATGCTGCTTCAGAAGAACCGCGCGAGAGAGGCAAGAGCCAATATCGGCGGTTGGGACGAATCCTCGAAATCCGTGCTTTCCGAGCTTCCCAAGACCGAATTTACGGGTTATACCGACTATAAATCAAAGGCTAAAATAATCGCTATAATAACCGACGCGGGAAGCGTTGACTCGGTCAACGAGGGCGATTGCTCGGTAATTCTCGACCGTACTCCCTTCTACGGAGAGGGCGGCGGACAGATAGGCGACACTGGAACGATATATTCGGATAAATTCATAGTCAGCGTTTACGACACTAAAAAGACCGACGGAGTTTATATACATCTTTGCTCCGTCGTAAACGGAACTCTCTCGATTGGAGACGAGGTACACGCGGATATCGACGACGGCAGACGAGACGCAGTCTGCCGAAATCACTCGGCGGCGCATCTGCTTCAGGCGGCTCTGCGTAAGGTTCTCGGAAACCACGTTGAGCAGGCAGGCTCTTACGTCAGCAACGAGATATGCCGCTTCGACTTTACTCATTTTGCGGCTCTGACCGACGACGAGATAGCGAGCGTGGAGGCTTTGGTAAACGCAAATATATTGGTAGCCAACGGTATAACGACTCTTGAGACCGATATTGAGACCGCGAAGAAGGAAGGCGCTATGGCGCTCTTCGGAGAAAAATACGGAAGCACCGTCAGAATGGTTAAAATGGGCAAGTTTTCAACCGAGCTTTGCGGAGGAACTCACTGCAACAATACGGGAAAGATAGGTCTCTTTAAGATAATATCCGAAAGCAGCGTTGCCGCAGGAGTAAGAAGAATAGAAGCGGTTACGGGAATGGGGGTTCTCCGTCTGATAGCCGCAAAGGAAAACCTGCTTGCGCAGACTGCGTCCGAGCTTAAGGTTCAGAACACGGCGGATATTGCAAAGAGAGCTTCACAGCTTCAGGGCGAGCTTCAGAGTGCGAAGCGCGAGATAGATATGCTCAATTCAAAGCTCGCGTCGTCAAAGCTGGGCGACCTTCTCGGAGGCGCAAAGCAGATAGGCTCGGTTCGTCTCGTGTGCGCGAGATACGACGATATGCAGCTTGATGCCGCGCGCGCGCTTGCCGACGAGATAAAAGCAAATTATTCCGACGTTGCGGCGGTTATAGCCGTAAACGCAGGCGGAAAGCTCAACTTTATTGCCGTTGCGGGCAAGGATGCCGTTGCGGCGGGAGTTCACGCCGGAAAGCTCGTAGGTGCCGTTGCGGCTGTAACGGGCGGACGCGGAGGCGGACGTCCCGATAACGCTATGGCGGGCGGAAGCGACGCTTCAAAAATTGCCGAGGCATTGACAAATGCCGAATCGACCGTTGCGGCTATGGTTAAGTAAGTGTAATATATATAATATATAAAGGGGGAGGAGCTTTTTGCAAAAAGCTCCTCCCCCTAACCCCCACCGCAAAAAACTTTAGACGTTGGGTTTGGGTTTTGTCTTGCTTCCTACAGAGAGAAAGACGAAAATCAAAAATTAAATCCAATACGTTTAAGATTTTTGAAGAGGGGGTATGGGGGGAGTGCCTTTTTGCAAAAAGGCACTCCCCCCACATAAACCCTATATATATTATACCTCTGGAATAACTATCTCTACCTCGCGGCCTGCCTCAGCCGATTTTACGACGCCGTCGATGATAGCCTGATTGTAAAGTATCTCGCTTGACGGAATAGGCGAAGGCGTACCGTTCTTACAAGCGTCAAGGAAGGTACGAATCTTGTGGTCGAACAGACCGCCCGACGTTTTAAGCACGGGCAGCTCGGTCTCTACCTGCACGCCCGACACCTCGTGGTATATCTTCATAGGACCGCCTACCGTTCCGTTCCAGCACTCGGTAGAGGGAATACGCAAGCTTCCCTTCGTACCCATAATAATGGTATCACCGGGCGTATCGAGATTCATCGCCCAAGCTATACGGAAATCGAGAACTATACCGCCCTCAAGTCTGATAAACGCCGCCGCGAAATCGTCGACGCCGAACTTTTTGGAGTATTCCTCTCCCTTTTTACCGTAACCGCAGTATTTGGAATCCTTTCCAAAATACGCCGATTTATAGCCCGAAACGGTAAGGGGCTTCGGATATCCGAGTGCGTTAAGCACCATATCGAGAGAATAGCATCCGATATCTCCAAGCGCTCCGACTCCCGCGGTCTCCTCCTCAATAAAGCTTGTTCCGTGAGGCGTAGGTATACCGCGTCTGCGTCCGCCGCCCGTCTGAACGTAATAAATTTCTCCAAGCTCGCCCGACTGAACTATCTTCTTAATAAGCTTCATATTCTCGTCAAATCTCGGCTGGAAGCCGATAGTAAGTACCTTGCCGCTCTTCTTCTCGGCTCTCATAACCTCAACCGCTTCGTCGAGAGTTACGGTAAACGGCTTTTCAAGCAGTACGTTTATGCCCTTGTTGAGCGCGTATATAGCGGGTCCCGCATGCTGACAGTTGTAAGTACATATAGTTACAGCGTCAAGTCCGAGACTTTCATCGTCAAGCATTTCCTTGTGCGACGCGTAATCGGTCTTTACACCCTCAAGCCCGTGCTTTTTGAAAAAAGCCTCTGCCTTGCCGGGAACTATATCCGCTCCAGCGACTATCTCCACGTCGGGCTGTTTAATGAAGGACTGCATATGCGTATCCGCTATCCAGCCGCAGCCGATAAATCCAACTCTTACTTTTTTGCTCGTATCAATTCCCTTATCCTCGGCTCTTACCGAAAAGTGGTCGAGCCCTGCCATTGATTTGTCTGCCATATCAAAATTCCTTTCCGTTTTTATTTTAATAACCGAGCGTTCTGAGATATTCTCTGCTCTTTTTTATGGATTCCATAGGGGTGAGATTCATTGAAGGGCTGTCCTGCTCAACTACCACCCATTTCGCTCCCGCCTTCTCGGATGCCGCAAGTATGGACGGAAAATCCTGAACTCCGCTTCCTACGGGACGGAACTCAAAGTTCGACGGACGGGTGGGCGCCTTATTTTCTATTCCTATCAGCTCGTACATATCGTCCGACCTCTCGCCGTAAAAATCCTTAAGATGAACCACCGGCGCTCTTCCCGAATATTTGAGTATATAAGCGGAAGGATCCTCGCCTCCGACGTTCACCCAGCAGGTGTCGAGCTCGGTTTTGAGAAGAGACGCGGGAACCTCGTCGTAAAGCACGTCGAGCGCGTATTTTCCGTCAAGCTTGATAAACTCGAAATCGTGATTGTGATACAAAAGCTCCATCCCAAGCTCGCCCGCGACCGCTCCGATAAGCTTGATATTCTCTATAACCTCGGAAAATTTCTCCTGTCCCGGACGAAATTCCTCGTTAAGATAGGGGACGGCAACGTACTTACAGCCTATCTCCGCGTACTGTGAAAGAACCTGTCGGGGATCGCTCGCCATATCGAGATAAGGAACGTGCGCGGATATCGGAACGAGTCCTATATCTTCACACATCTTCTTTATATCCGCGGGAGAATTTCCGTAAAGTCCCGCGAACTCGACGCCGTCGTACCCCATTTCCTTAATTTTTTCGAGCGTGCCTTTCAGATCTGCCGACGCCTCGTTTCTGACCGAATAAACCTGAACCGCAACGGGTAATGCCATAATAAATACCTCCGTTATTTGTTTAATCTGTTTTTATTATAGGACAAATGTTTGCGTCAATCAAGTCAAAACGCCATATTTTGAAGACAAAAATTGCTTATTTATAGGTTAAATAGCTTTATAAATATTCTTTGACCGCCTCGAAAACGCCGTCGGCTATCTCGTCTGCCGTTCGCGCGGCACCCACTATCTCGATCCTGTCGGTCTCCCCAAGGTCCTCTATGACTCTCATAAACGAGCCTCTTACCTTCGTCAGCGTATCGATATTCTCGTATATCTCGGTACTTTCCCTTCCCGCTCTGATACGCTCAAGACTTTCCTCGGGTGTGAGGTCGAGAAAGATACATATATCGGGACGGCGTATCTCGGGACAGCGCACGTTCAGACTCTTTACCCATTCGTAGTCCACCGAGCTTCCCTGATACGCGAGAGAAGAATAATAATATCTGTCGCAGATTACGTACTCTCCATCCGAGAGCTTTTTTTCTATTCCGATATCCCCGTCGGTATTATGCGCTATTCTGTCAAGGGCGAACATTACGGCTATCTCGCAGTCGCTTTTCTTCACCTTTCCCGAAAGCACCTCGCGCAGCGCCCTGCCCGAAGCAAGAGTGGTAGGCTCTGCGGTCATATAAACGCGCTTTCCCATAGCCTCAAGCCTTTTTGCGAGCAGCTTCGCCTGCGTCGTTTTTCCCGCGCCGTCGATACCCTCGAAAACAATAAAACGTCCTCTGCTCATAATATATCTCCTTTATCTCCGAGACGGAGAGATATCTCGCCCCCCGAAAGTCTCCGCAAACTTCCGTCGCGAAGTCTTACGCCAAGACCTCCGAAATCGTCCACATCTTCGGCAAAGCCCTCGACCGCCTTTCCGTTCTCGGTAAAAATTATCTTTTTTCCCAACACGAGAGACCTGCCTCTGTAATATTCCATAATATTTTCAGCGTCAGGCTCACGGTAAAAGCCGTAGAGCTTGTCGGTTATCGACGCGGCAAAAACCGCCCTTCCGTCTCCCTCGGGAAAGAGGGACGCCGCTTTGTCCGCAAGCTCTTTGGGAAAGCTCTCGGTGTGAAGATTCAAGCCTATTCCCACCACGGCGAATCTGCCTCCGGCGGACACCGAAAAGCTCTCGCATAGAATACCGCATATCTTCCTTCCGTCAAGATACACGTCGTTTACCCATTTTATGCCCGAAGCCTTTCCGCAAATCTCGTCTATCGACCTGCAAACGGCGACCGCCGCCGCCGTGGTCAGCCTTACGTTATCCGCCATATCCGCCCGCGCTCCGAGAAGCAATGACATATAAAGCCCCGTTTGAGAGGGAGAATAAAAGCTCCTGCCCATTCGCCCTCTGCCCGCGCTCTGCGAATTTGCTATTATAAGAGCGGGCGCCTCGTCTCCGCGCTCCGCCATACGCCTCGCCTCGTTATTCGTGGAATCGACCGAATCGAGAACGCATACCTTTATTTCTTTGCTTTTAAGAATTCCGCAGATGGATTCGGCGGAAATCCCCTCGTTATTTTCGATAAAGCCGTGCTTCATATATCCTCCGTGCAAGGTCTGCCGAAAGGCTCGCTTTTTTATGCTTTCAGTATAACATAATTTCTCTTTTTTTTCAAGATTTGCACTGATTTTAATAATATATTTTCATTTATTAGCCCTATAACGTATTGCAAAAAGGAGTTCAGTGTGCTATAATTATTATGGATAATATTATCTTAAAATACGTTTGGCGTACAAATTGCTTTATCGGAGAAAAATATGAGATATATTCTCGCATCGCGCTCCCCAAGACGACGGGAGATACTGACGAATATAGGAATTGATTTTACCGTGGTAACGGCGGATACCGACGAGACAAGCTCTCTTTCCGACCCGTCGGAGCTTGCCGAGGAGCTGGCGCGCAGAAAAGGGCGCGCGGCCGCGGAGCTTCTTTCGCAAAAAGGCGAGCTTTCGGAGGACGACGTGATAATCTCTGCCGACACCGTGGTTTTTTGCGGGGGCGAGATACTCGGAAAGCCGCGCGACCGCACCGACGCAAAAAGAATGCTGCGGCTTCTTTCCGGAAACTCTCATACGGTGGTCAGCGGAGTGGCATTGATAAAAGGCGGTGAGAGCTTCGTATCTCATTCCGAAACGAAGGTTTATTTTGATAAGCTGTCAGAGAGCGAGATAAACGATTACGTGGACACAGACGAGCCGTTCGACAAAGCCGGAGCTTACGGAATACAGGGACGTGCTTCCCTTTGGATAAACCGCATAGAAGGCTGTTATTTCGGCGTCGTAGGCTTCCCCGTAAACCTTTTTAACGACCTGCACCGCAAATGCCTGGGATATCCCGTATTATAACAAACCATACAGATTAAAGACTTGGGAAAGGAGGATACGTTATGCCGAAAATTTTGGGCGTAGATCTCGGTACGGCAAACACTTTCATTTATATGAAGGGCAAAGGAATAATCTTACGCACGCCGTCAGTAGTTTCTATCGACAAAGAAACTCGCGAAATAGTCGCGATAGGCCGTTCGGCAAAACGTATGCTCGGAAAAACACCCGAGGGAATACAAGCCTTCAGACCTCTTAAAAACGGAGTTATCGCCGATTTTGACGTAACCGCTAAAATGATTAGAAGTTTTTTTGAACTGACCGACTCTATCGCTTTTTTCAGCCGTCCCGTCGTAATAGTGTGCGTTCCTTACGGCGTTACCGAGGTAGAAAAGCGGGCGGTAGAGGACGTTATGTTTGAGGCGGGAGCGAGATCGGTAGCGCTTATTGAGGAGCCGCTCGCGGCGGCTATCGGAACGGGGCTTCGCGTCGGAGGACCGAAGGGCTCTATGATAGTGGACATCGGCGGAGGGACCACCGAGGTCGCGGTTATGAGCCTCGGCGGGATAGTTTCATCCCGCTCGATACGGGTAGCCGGGGACTCGCTTGACGAATCTATAATAGAATATCTTCGCTCCGAAAAAAACGTACTTATCGGCGACGTAACCGCTGAACACTTAAAAGTAAGAATAGGAGCGGCTCACTTCTCCGCCCCGTTCGGAACGCAGGAGGTATTCGGCAGAGAGCTTCGCACGGGACACGCTACCTCGGCGCTCGTAAATTCCGACGACATCAGATTAGCTATGAGCGAGGAGCTTGACCAGATGATAAACGCCATAAAGGCGACGCTTGAGGATACTCCCCCCGAGCTATCCTCCGATATATACGACAACGGAATGACGCTTACCGGAGGAGGCGCGTATCTGCGCGGAATAAGTACGCTTATAGCCGAAAAAACGGGAATAAAAGTCAATATCGCAAAAAATCCCTTCGACAGCGTATGCGCGGGAATAGGACGGGTTATCGAGAGCGAGCGTATGATGGGAGACGTCCTGAAATACAGAGGAAAATAGATTAAAAATATCATATAACGGAGATAAATTATGTCTGAAATAAACGAGCGTGAAGAAATTAAAGTGCAAAATGCCGATACCGAAAACGACGTTAAGACCGCTTCAGTTCCCAAGCAAGAGGTAAAAGAAGAGCGTCCCGCTCTGCCGCCGCACAAGGAATACGCAAAGCGGAACCTGCAATTTCACAACTATTACAATCAGCTTCTCTTCGCCATATGCGTCGCCGTCGTTCTCGCGGTGGCGGTAGCCGTGGCGTATAACGTCGTAATAGGGCTTTCGATAGGAGCCGTTGCCGCCGTAATCTACGCGGTGTTCGTATCGGACGAAGCGTACAAAAAGCTCGGCGTGAAATACAAAAGCATCGCGGGCGGAGCCGCCGTTTCGGCGTGCCGCGCGAGATACGGAGAGGTATTCTGGTTACCCTCCCGCATTATTGGCTTTGACGTTATAAGAATCGACGACCGCGCCTTCTCGTCGCCTAAAAACGAAGAATTGAAATGCGTTTTTCTTCCCTCGACTCTCAAAGAAATAGGCGAGAATATATTCGAGGATTGCCCGTCTCTCTGCGAGATCCATTTTGAGGGCAGCGAGAAGGATTGGGAAAGAATAGAAAAAAAGACCGACTTCTCTTCCCTTAACCTGAAATTCGATGCAAAATACCCTCCGATACCTAAGAAAAAGAACAAGAAAAATACCGCGGCAAAGAAAGATACCGCGCAGAAATAAAGCTTTAAAATCCAAGCGGAATATAAGAGAAAGGAGACGCTATGAAGTTCTACAAATCGAAATTCTTCGTGATATGCCTTGCCGTCGCGGTCCTGCTCGTCCTCATACCGTCTGCTCTCTCAATATTCGGATATACCGACATAGTGCGGAGTGCGCTCAAGACGGCGGCAAAGCCGTTTGAATGGTGCGCCTCAAAGGCAGCCGACGCCGTTTCGGGCTTCGTCGGAGTATTTACGGAATACGACGACCTCAAAGCCGAGAACGAGGAGCTTCGCGCGGCTCTTGAAGCCGCAGAAAACGACGAATACGAAAAGGAAGTCCTTCGCGAAGAAAACGACTGGCTCAAAAGCTATCTCAAAATGAAAACCGATCACCCGAGTCTTCTTCTTACCGACGCCGCGATAGTGGCGAGAGAAGCGGGCAATTACTCGACCGTACTCACCCTCAACCGCGGAAGCGTCCACGGCATAAAAAAGAATATGCCCGTGATTACCGCCGACGGAGTTTTCGGATACGTAAGCGAGGCGGGGCTTGATTGGTGCAAGGTCGTAAGCATAGTCGAGACGGCAAGCTCGGTAAGCGCGTATACCGACCGAGGCGGAGCGGTGGGAGTCGTCGAGGGCGACAGCCTGCTGCGAGGTGACGGACAGTGCCGTATGATACATATAGACGCCGAATCGGATATAAAGATAGGCGACAAGGTATATACGGGAGGCACGGGAAATATATATCCCGACGGGCTTCTTATAGGCACTGTGGTGTCGATAGAGGCAAACGAATCGGACAGAACTCTCGTGGCTGTCGTCGAGCCTGCGGTTGACTTCTCCGATATTAACGCAACGAGCCGCGTTATGATAATAACGGGGTACGACGCCGGAGGTACGCAGAAATGACATTTCACAGAAGAAACGATACGCCGAAATCGGCGGTACTCAAGCGCGTCGCGGCGTACGGTATTCTTTTTTTCATACTCGGTGTCGCGCAATGCTCCTTCTTTACGAATCTGTCTTTTTTGAGTGCGGTACCCGATATAGTACTCGGAGCCGTTGCCGCCGTTGCTCTGCTTGACACGCAGAAAACCGCGGCAATATGCGGAATAGCCTCCGGCTTTATGATAGACGCGCTCGGCGGCTCGGGACTCTCTCTTTCCCCTATCGTATATTTCGCGATAGCGCTTATCTGCTCCGAGCTTTCAAAAAAGATGCTTCAGAGCTTTCTCTCCTGGATATTCGTACTCGCCGCGGCAAGCGTGCTGAACTCGCTGTTCACGTACGCTTACATATCCCTATCGTTTGAAAACGCGGCGTTTTCGGCTGTATTCAAAAGCATACTGCTTCCCGAAGCGCTGACTACCGCTGTATTTTCACTTCCTATTTTCTTTATCGTCAAGCTGTGCGTAAGGATAGCGGAGGCAAAAAACAAATTCAAAATGTAGAATATTTACTTTCTACGAACCAATCAAGGAAGGCAGGCTTTTTCCGTGAAAAAAGGATTTAACCGAACGGTAAGATATATATCGCTTCTTTCGGTATTTTTGGCGGTAATGCTCTTTTACGTCATCGTTCTCGCAAAAATCCAGATAGAAGGCTCCTCGGGCAAGGAGACCGACCCCTCGGTAGCGTATACCAGAACGGTTACGGTATCGGGACTGCGCGGCGAGATATACGACCGCAACGGCGTGCTTCTCGTCGGCAACAGCACGAGCTACGACCTCGTATTCGAATACGGAGCGATACCGGACACCACGGCGGAGCTGAACCGCTCTATACTGAACGTACTTGAAGCGGTAAACGCCACGGACAGCGCGGACAAGCTCTGCGAGGACTATTATGTTCTCGACGGAACCTATCCTCATCTGACCTATATCGACGAGGTGGCTTACAGCGACTCGGAGGAATATCAGAACCTCAAAAAAATACTTGAGGCCAACGGGCTTGATACGACGAGTACTACGGAGGAAGAGCTGGTCGAGCATTTTATCGACAAATACAGCCTCTCCCCCACGCTTTATACAAATAAAGAAATAACCGCTCTGCTCCGCGTAAGATACGCTATGGAGCGCATAAAATTCGGTCTTTACCAGCCCTTTACGATAGCGTCCGATATAAGCATTGAGCTGGTGTCGTACGTCGAGGAAGCAAATATCGACGGCATAAACATAAAAACAAATTCCGAAAGACAGTATATGTACCCCGGATACGCCTCGCATATTCTCGGCAGGCTCGGCAAGATACAGGCGGAGGACGCAGAATATTACGACGCGCTCGGATACCCGATGGACGCTTACGTGGGTACTTCGGGCTGTGAAAAGGAATTTGAAAGCTATCTGCGCGGTCAGGACGGAACGATGGAGATAAGCTACGATGCCGACGGAAACGTGATAAGCAAGGAATATATAGAGGAGCCTATAAGCGGAAGCGACGTTTATCTCACGATAGACATAGAGCTTCAGATCGCCACCGAGGATTCCCTGCGGGACACGGTAAATTCTCTCGCTTATTCTGATGCGGGAGCGGCGGTTTCTCTCGACCCCGACACGGGCGAGATACTCGCCATAGCTTCGTATCCCACCTATGATATTACTCAATTTGACAGTATAGACTACTACAACGCGCTGCTTGAGAACCCCGCAAAGCCCCTGCTTGACAGGGCTCTGCTCGGAGAGTACGCCCCCGGCTCGATATACAAGATAGGCTCTTCCCTCGCCGCGCTTGAGGAGAGCGTTATAACCTCCTCAACTCTCCTGAACTGCGCCGGAACATATCCCCGTCTCCACGAACCCACCTGTCTCGGCGTTAATGGAAAAGACGGAAAACACGGGGACATCAACGTTATAGACGCGATAGGAGTTTCCTGTAACTGCTTTTTCTACGAAATAGGCTGGAGAATGGGAACCGACAGTATAAATTCCTACACCTCAAAATTGGGGCTTGGAGTTTCCACGGGCATAGAACTGCCAGAGAGGACGGGAAGCGTGGCGGGAACCGAATACCGAGAGCTTCTCGGAGGCACGTGGACGCAGGGAGACGATCTCTCGGCTGTCATAGGTCAGTCGGACCATACTTACACCCCCTTACAGCTCGGAGTATTTATGTCCTCGGTAGTAAACGGCGGAGACCGATACAGCGCGCATCTGCTTCATTCGGTCAAGGATTTTTACGCCGACGAGCCGAGAATAATCTATAACCCGCAGATACTCGACTCGGTGGATATCTCCGACAGCACGTACGACACGCTGATAGCGGGTATGAGGCAGGTTCTTGAAAGCTCAAGCCTTACGAAATACTTTATGTCGGTTGACGCGGAGGTTGGCGGCAAAACGGGTACGGCGGAGGTTTCGGGCAAGAAAGATTACGCGCTCTTCGCGGGATTCGCTCCCCTCGACTCGCCCGAAATAGTATCGGTATGCGTCATCGAGCAGGGTGTGAACGGAGGCAACGCGGCAATCCCCGTGGCAGACGTATTCGAGAAATATTTTGAGAATAAAAAGAAATAAAAGCTTATATGGGAGGAGAAACGTTTTTTCCTCCCATAACTTCGAAAATGCCATTTTCTGTTATGCGGACCGAGCAGAGCTTATATAAGCTCTGCTTTTGTTATAATTTATAAACGAGTTAAAGTTTTTTGTTCAAAACATCAAAAATAAGATATAAGGGTTGATTGATTTTTGAAATTATATTATAATTATCTTATATCTTATACATTTTAATTTGACAATAAAAACGTATTTGGAGGATATTTTAATGAAAAGGTTTTTTATTTTACTGCTCTCATTGATCCTTTTGTTATTGCCAATACTTTCTTCCTGCAAGGGAGCGCCGAATACCGATACGCCGGCGGAGACGAGCATTAGCTCAAGCGAACGGCTTGAAGACGTTATTTATAAAATAATCTCTCGGGAGGGCTGCGATTACACCATCGTATATCCAAACGACGCAAAAGGTCAGGTTGCCTCGGCAATGGCTAAAATCTACAATAAGATACTGAGCGTATACGGTATAGAGGTTGCTCACGGCAGAGATTCTGAAATTGCCGAGAGCGAATTTGAGATACTTATAGGACTTACGAACCGCAAGGAATCCCAAGAAATTCACAAAAAGCTCAGACTTGGAGAGAGTGTTATTACAATGGTAGGTTCAAAATTGGTTATTATCGGAGACGACGACAGAACAACTCTTTCTGCCGCGGCTCAATTTACGGAGCTTCTCGATTCGTCCGAAATAAGCTTTGCCGCTGACAAAGAAGTAAAAAATAACCTTATTGATTATCCCGTAAATCAGATAACTATAAACGGAATCAACGTAAAAGATTACGTTATTGCGTACGCGCCATCTACCGCGGAGTCTCCGAACTATAAAGACTGCTCACGTGTAATTAACAATCGTCTTATAGATATTGCGGGAATCAGCCTTAATATAATCCCCGCGGAACAAGCTTCTTCTTATGAACACGTAATCGCGGTGGGCCAAAGCTCACTTTTCCCTTCCGAACAAACGCTCGCGAGCGGCTCTTACCGTCTTGGCGTTAAGAACTCTTTGATATATATAGACGGCGATACCACCTATACCTTGAAATCGGGACTCAAAGCCTTTGCGGATGAATATTTTCCGTCGGACGCTTCTTCCGATTTAGAGCTTGAAATAACCGATTTTGAAAAGACGGAAACCCCTCCATCCTTGGGAAGAATACGCCTGCTTGCTATCGGAAACAGTTGGAGCGACGACGCCTTCGAGCACCTGTGGAATATCCTGCACGACGCGGGATACGAAGACATTACATTGGGAAATCTCGCTAAAGGCGGAGCTACTATCGAAAACCATTGGACGCTTGCGCAGAATAATCAGGCGCAATATAAATTCCGTTTGAACACCAACGGACAATGGGTAACGGGAAGCGATGACGTCAATCTCAAGTATGGTCTCACTTATACCGAATGGGATATTATTTCACTTCAGCAGGCTACAAGCGGCGGAGTAGAATCGTATTATAAAAATCTTGATAATTTCTACAACTACGTAAATAACACCGCTACAAAATCCGCTGACTGCAAAATCGTCTGGCAGATGGTCTGGGCTTTGGCAAAAGGTCTGAATCATAGCAGCCAGAAGCTGTACGACTACGATCAGGCGAAAAACTATAGTATGATAGTTGACGCAACTAAAAAATACGTTGATTCGGGCGACAAATACGAGGTTATCATTCCTTCGGGAACGTCCATTCAGAATATGAGAACAAGCTTTATCGGTGAAAATCTCGTGAGAGACTCGGCACATTTGTCCCTGGGACTCGGACGATATCTCGTAAGTATGAGCTGGTACGTTACTTTGTTCGGAGGAGACCCCGATCTTATTACGTGGTATCCGACCGCCTACGACTATATAGGCGAAGCAGAGCTTGCCGCCATCAGAGAGGCAGTCACTGCCGCGGACGCAACTCCCTTTGCGGTTACGCAGTCAAGTTACCGATAAATTAAACTTTTCAATAAACCAGTGTTAAGAAAGGAAACGATTATGAAAATTCTCAAATCCGTTTTATCATTTCTTTTATCAGTGTTATTAATATCGGCAGGTCTTATTTTTTCTTCTGGTGCGGAGGATAACGCGGACTCGGTCGTTTCATATTACGACGGAACGGTTGACCTTTCATGGTACGACCCCGCAATATATAAGACGGAATACCATATAACCTCTGCCGCTCAGCTTGCGGGACTTTCGGCGCTCGTTCGCAACGGAGCCGTGCTTGATAAGGATTTTGAGCCTCAGCACCGCGTTTTTGAAGGCGTAACCTTCTATCTTGACTGCGATATAGTCTGGAACACCGGAGACGCTTCCGAATGGGGAAACACCGCGCCGCAATATTCGTGGGAACCGATAGGAGAGGTCGCAACTCCTCAATACTCAAATTTTGAAAGCGTTGACCCCAAGGATTGTCTCTTTTTTTGGGGAAATTTTGACGGTCAAGGTCATATTATCAGCGGTCTTTACTGCGGAGACGAATCGGCAGTATGGGTTGGACTCTTCTCGGTTTATTGCGGAGAATATATAAAGAATCTTTCGGTTGTGAATTCCTATTTTACGGGATATAGCTGCGTCGGCTCGATCGCGGGCTACGCTCTGGGAACCGTACCGAAGGTTTTGAACGCCAACAGCGATGAGTACGCGCAGGATCTTGCCGCGGGAAACGCGGCGATATATAAAAATCTCTATTCCGACACACTGGTGGAGATGCCCTTAGACTCTTTTTCGCGTAAGCGCGCGGGCGGACTTTTCGGAATGATGAAGCTCTGCGATAAAAGCTCTTGTGAGACCAAGGAAAAGGGCGGAATTATGCTGACCGAGAATTGTTGGGTAAACGGTACAGTAATAGCCGACGTTGATTCTACCGCAGGCAGCCGCGCGGGACTGATTACGTCTATTGTTCGAGCGTATACCAATTCTTCCTGTTACGATATGATTTTCCGCAACGTTCTTGCGACGGGCAAGATAGTCGCAACGGGTACTTGCAACGGCGCCTTTATAGGAGAATTTTTTCAAACGGACAGTTATCTCGAAAATTGCGTCTGCTTCCCCAGAGAAGCAATTCTTTCGGGTTCGACCAAAAAAACAGGTAATTTCACATATGGACTCCCCGACAATTCTTCTATTACGGATCTTCAGTTCGTACTGAAAAATTGTTATATGAAAGCTCTTAACAACGGACTCCCCGATATTTACGTAGATCCCGCCAAATATCCCGTAAGCGTTACTCAGATAACCGAACCTACGGCTGTCTCGGGACTTGATAGCAATATATGGTATATAACAAGCGATTCGATAGGGCTTCTTGGTATACGGACCGAATTGCCTAAAGCCTCCGAGCCCGAGACCGCGGCGACCGAGGCGAACGTTAACAGCACCGCGAGCGAGACCGCGGATAACGATAACGAAAAAGGCTGTGCTTCCGTTCAGCACGGCGTAGTCCTTGCGGCAGCATCTGTCGCGGCAATTATGGCAATTGTAAAATTGCCCGAAAAGAAAAGATTTGTATTGAAATAATCCGATTATAAATACGGATTTGACTGCGGGGAGAAGAAAGCTTTCTTCTCCCCTTTCGCTCGTTCATTTTTTCAAAAGCTTTAAATAAGGCCTCAAATCATTTAAATTCGACATATTGTTCTTGATTTTTCGGTAAAACTGTGATACAATATGCAGTAGCGTATTTCGCAAAGGAGGAATAGTTGTGAGTCAAACGAAAAAAGCTCCGCAAAAGATAATAGCGCAAAACAAAAAAGCTTGGCACGATTATTTCGTCGATGAGAAATACGAGGCAGGCATAGCTCTTTACGGCACCGAGGTAAAAAGCGTCCGTATGGGAGCGGTAAATCTCAAGGATTCCTACTGCTCACTTCGCGGCGGAGAGCTGTTTATCGTCGGAATGAGAATAAGCCCGTACGAAAAGGGCAACATTTTCAACAGAGACCCTATGCGCGACAAAAAGCTCCTTATGCACAAAAAGGAGATTTTGAAGCTCGGAGGGCTTACGGCGCAGAAGGGTTATACGCTCGTTCCGCTTTCTCTCTATTTTTCGGGAAAGAACGTCAAGGCAGAGATAGGGCTTTGCCGAGGAAAGAAGCTTTACGACAAGCGTGATTCAGCCGCCAAATCGGAAGCGTCGCGCGAAATGGAAAGGCGAATGAAGGAGCAGTCGCGCTTTGATTAACGCCTCGCCAAACCGCCTTTTCGCTCTTCCCTATTACCTATTATTTTTCACTTTTCACTATTACCTTTTACTTCAAATATGGGCCCGTAAAGGTTTCGACGGGGATTTTGAGGTATGATAAGCGAGTAGAGCCGGACAATCTCTTAAAAGGTCCAAACGAAAAAATAAACGCTAACGATAATAACGTTGCATTGGCTGCCTAAGTGCAGTGCCGCGGCATAAGCCGCCCGTTCCTCCCGAGAGTATCACGGCTCGGGACTGAGCGTCAAGTAAGTGATGAACGTGCATCGGTGTTTCGCCATTGAACCGATCACGCAAAAAATGGCTACCCGAGGTTGGAGTCTGTCTGTTGACGCCGACTGAGGGGAATTTTAAATAACAGACTGCACTCGGAGAAGGTCATATCAAGAGGTTTTCGGACAGGGGTTCGATTCCCCTCGGGTCCACCAAAAAAAGCAAAGCACCGTCCAAACGGTGCTTTGCTTTTTTGATAGATTCGCGTGCAGACGAACGCCTCTCAAATTGCAAGCAATTTGAATTACGTGCGCTTATCATACCTCAATGAAAGCTTATTTGGGCGCACGTGAGGCTTCAGATTCCCCTCGGGTCCACCATCAATGGGCGACAAAAAGATATCTCCCCGAAATCCCTTGATTTTTCAAGGGATTTTCGCTTTTTGAGGGCGAAATTTTATGTTCGATTTTGCAGATGAAAAATGGGTATTTTCCGATACTGAATAGACTCGAACTCCCGTCAGAGTCAAAATCGAATAAAACGAAACGCGCACAGAAAAAACTCTGTGCTTTTTATTTCAAAAAATTATTAGGAAATTTCCAAAAGCATTCATCAAAACTACTTGTATTTCTTTTTAGAACATGCTATAATTAGGAAAATTCCAAATATAAAGTAATAAAAACATCCATGCTTGAACAAGGGAGGGATCAATTTGGCAGGAAGGCGCAAACCCACGCCAACGAAAGCAATCATCATCAAATCGGCATCGGAATTGTTCTTTGAGAACGGATTTTCCAAGACGACGGCAACCGAGCTATGCAAAAAGGCAAATATCAGCACAGGTAACCTGACCTTTTATTTCCCCACGAAAGAACACATTCTTGCGGATATCGTGAAAATGATGTGCGATTTCCAGTGGAGAGAGATGGAAAACGCAACGGACGAGGGAAAAAGCTCACTTCTCGCGTACTGCCTTGAGCTTACCACAATGGTTGCGGTCGGAGAGGAAATACCGCAAATGCAGGACTTCTTTGTGGCGGCATACGCTCATCAAATTCCGCTTGACCTCATACGCACCAACGACGTGGAGAAAATCAAGCAGGTGTTCGCCGAGTACACCGAGGGCTGGGACGATGAGAAATTCATCGAAGCCGAGGCGCTTATTTCGGGCATCGAATACGCTACCTTGTCGAATACCGAGCATTCCGCATCTGTTGAGCATAGAATAGAGGGAGCACTCGATACCATTATGATGCTCTTTGGTGTTCCCGAAGATGTCCGAAAAACGAAACTCGAAAAGGTGCTTGCGATGGACTACCGAGCAATCGGAAAAAAGGTGTATGCCGATTTCAAGAGGTACGTAACCGAAACGAATGCGCACGCGCTTGATGAGGTGCAAAAATATGCGAAAGAAAAAATGAAAAAATAATTGATTTATATAAAAAAGCCAAGGGATAGCCCTTGTTGTATGCTTGCTAACGCAACCATACAACACAAGCTATATTAATCCTATTTGGAGAAAACAAAATGAAAACAAAAACAACATCATTAAAAATAATCATTACATCCCTTTTGACGTGCGCGATCATATTATGCGGACTGGTTGGAATCGGCACGATCTGAGCAAGTGCTGCCGAGGACGATAAAGAGGTGCTTGTTATCGCGGGAAATTCAATTGCACTTTCAAAAAACATGGAGCCCGTTTACACTATAACGGATGAAACGGTGCGGTGAGCTTTGAGGATGCAAATGCCGACAACTACACCGTCAAGATAGAGACCGATGCAGAGAGAAACCCACGGTTATTTTAAGAGCCGCAAGTATTTACCGTACCGAAGATACTTACGTTGATGCCATTTGCTACGACGGATATAATACACTGACGGCACCGCGGAACAGGTTGCGGCGGCAGTGGTCGGACTCGGCGGATTCTCGATCTTCCGGTTTGGTATCAAGAAGAAAAAGCGGGGTGATTTGTTTCACAGATGATCCAAAGCGATAATAAAAAATTTGTGAAGAAGCGCGAGAGTTTAACTCTATGACGAAATGACGGAAAATATCTTTTTATACTTTCACACATATCCAAACAAAAAGATTGAGTTTTGACGAAATATATGCTATAATGAAAAAAAGATTTTGAGCGAGGATTTTTATGATATACGCGGAGTTCAAGAAACGGCTCCTTGACGAGCTTGAGCGTGAAAGAGATATGACGATAGTACGGGAGCGCATAAACGCGCCCGAAGCTTTATTCGACATCAAAAGTACAAACGATAAATTATACATCAAAATATTGAGAAATTTTGAGATGACTATTCTGCGAAACGTCGATAGGCTGATAGTAAATCTCTGCAAGGCTCATAATACCAATATATCAATCGAAAACCTATTCGATATGACTATAAATATAAACGGCAGGTCTACCGCCTTGGATTTCAAAACCTCACCGTCGGGCTTTGATTCGGGAAAGCTCAAGGCTTATCTGAACAGGCAGGAAGAAACGGGACAGCCTTTGCTGATAGTTTTCTTATTGAAAGACAGCGTCGCCGCACAGGAAAGTCTCCGCAATTTCACGCTCCGAGCGCAAAAGTTCAACCCTCGGGTAAATATAGAAGTTCTGCTGTTTGAGGAACTTATCGAAATGCTTTTCGGATATGAGGAAAAGCTGAAATTTTTAAACTCAATGAACGGTTTCAGGGAGGAGATGCACGAGGTCATAGGTTATCAGATTACCGAGATATGCAGCTCAAAAAACAGACTGATATTGAGAGAAAATCTTCTTTCGGAGCTTGAAAGCTTCGATTATTCAGCTGTCAAAGACGAAAAAAGTCTTTGCGCCGGCGCCGAGCTTGATGATAACTCTTTTCGTGAAATATTAAACAGCTTTCGGGATAAGAAGCTGTATAAGCTTCTCGTCGGAAACGGCGACTTTGCCGAATCCTTTATTACGTCGGAATGGCTGTATAAAAAATACTTCACCCTGAAGGATTTGGACAACACCTTTATAGTTTCGGGGTATTTGAAATCTATCGAACAGCTTCTTTGGGACGTTATCCGCCTGCTCGGCAACGGCAGAAAGCTAAAAAACAAAATTATTGCCGAAGAGAATTACGACTCGCTGAACAAGGCTCTCGGCTCACTTGAGCAATTCTTTGCCGAACCGGAAAACCTCGATCTTTTCAGAGATGTTTTCGGAGACAATAAGGAATTCGTCGTCATATACCTCAAATCGCAGATATCCGATTGGCGAAGAAAATACAGAAACGGCTATCTGCACAAGGAAAAGCTGAACGATAAAAACACGATAGAAAGCGTAAGAAAAGAAACGATATATCTCTATATGCTCATTCTCGGCTCTATCGAGCTGTCCGAGGAGCACGCGGTATCTTTAATGGGATAAAATCTGCCGCAACAATTCGGCTCTCCGCAAAAAATCGCGGAGAGCCATTCTCTCTTTATATCCCTCACACAAATAACACAGAAAAAACACAATAAAATTGGTTAAAAAGCCTCCGCGTTCACATTTTGTTTATATATATATGATATAATATATTATGTATATTTAGGTAAATTTATATACCTGTATTTTTTACTTTGAAAAATTATGAAAGGACCAACGCCTCATTATGATAAAAATTGATCATCTTGTAAAAAATTACGGACCCAACTGTGCCGTGGATGATATCAGCTTTGAAGTCAAAAAGGGTGAAATCGTCGGTCTGCTCGGGCCTAACGGCGCGGGAAAAAGTACGACGATGAATATTCTCACGGGATATCTCTCGGCCACCTCGGGAAACGTCTCGGTGGCGGGACTCGATATTCTTGACAACCCTCTCGAAGCCAAAAAGCACATAGGTTATCTTCCCGAGCAGCCCCCGCTCTACCTCGATATGACAGTCGAGGAATACCTCATCTTCAACTACGACCTCAAGGGCTGTAAGCTCAACAGGGACAAGCACCTTGCCGAGATATGCGACGTGGTTAAGATAACCGACGTATATAAGAGAGTTATCAAGCATCTCTCAAAGGGCTACAAGCAGAGAGTGGGTATAGCTCAGGCGCTTATAGGAAGCCCCGAGGTAATAATCTTTGACGAACCTACCGTAGGTCTTGACCCCAAGCAGATAATCGAGGTCAGAAACCTTATCCGTACTCTCGGACGCGACCACACGGTTATCCTCTCGACGCACATTCTGCAGGAGGTACAGGCGGTATGCGACCGTATCATTATCATAAACAAAGGCAAAATAGTGGCGGACGAGCTTACCGAAAACATAACCCGCGCGGTTGAAAACAACCGCCGCTTCAACGTAAAGATATGCGGTCCTCAGAAGGAGGTTCTCGCTATGCTCAAATCGAAGCCGGGTATCGTATACGCCGAGCTGCTCTCACAGCGCGACGGAGACGCTTACACCTATATGATAGAGAGCGAGGTCGGTATAGACGTAAGAAAAACGCTTTTCTACACGCTTGCCGAAAAGAAATGGCCGCTTATAGGTATAGAAGCTCTCGGAATGAATCTTGAGGACATATTTATAACCATCGTCGATCAGACCTCGGCTAAAAACCGATATGAACGGCACTCTCAAAAGTCAAAACGTCAAAAGAGCAATATCGAATCCGAGGTCGCGGAAAGTATTATCGCTAAATCGAAAAAGAACGATTCCGAATTTTCGGGACTCTTTGACGACGACAACGACTATAAAAAATAAAGGATAGCCTCAAATTAAGAAAGGAGCTTTGCCGGGAAACCCTCGGCGGTAAAAATAAAATGATTGCAATTTACAAAAAAGAATTACGCTCGTATTTCATAAACGCTATCGGATACGTTTACGTGGGCGTATTCCTTGCCGCAGCGGCTCTTATGCTCTGCTACACGACGCTCGCCTCTCAAAGCTACAATACGTCGTCGTATTTCACGATGCTTATATTCGCGTTTATAATACTTATTCCGCTTCTTACGATGAAGCTCTTTGCGGAGGAAAAAAAGCTTCGCACCGAACAGCTTCTCCTCACCGCTCCCGTCTCTATCTGGGGAATGGTGCTCGGAAAGTTTTTAGCGGCGCTGACTCTCTTTGCCGGAACGCTTCTCGCGTCCTGCATAAACTTCTTCCCTCTTTATTCATACGCGAATGAAGAAAGAGCGGCGCAGGATTACGCGTCGTCTCACATAGGTCCCTCCACGGCGCAGATAGTAGGCTGTCTGATAGGCGTTTTCCTTATAGGAACCGCGTTCATCGCTATCGGTATGTTCGTATCCTCTCTTACCGAAAACCAGCTTGCCGCCGCCGTTATAACTATTTCGATAATCGTGGTAATGCTTCTTCTTAACATAGTAAACGAGTATATCGACATTTACGCGATAAGATTCGTTATCGACTGGATATGCGTTCTCAGCCGCTTCTCCGCTTTCGCAAACGGATATATCGACTTTGCCGCGATACTATATTATCTCTCGCTTACGGGAGTATTCCTTCTTCTCACGGTGCGCGTATACGACAAGCGCCGCTGGGGCTGATACGGAAAGGCAGGTATTAAAATAATGAGAAAAACATCTGTAAACAGCCGTAAGCTCCGATATGGAGGCGTAACGGCGGCACTCACAGCGCTCATCATCGCCGTCGTAATAATCGTAAACGTAATATTCTCGGCGCTTTCAACGAAATTTTTATGGTACGTGGATATGACTCCCGACCTTCTCTACACCCTCTCCGACGAGTGTATAGAGCTTATTCGCAGCGGAGACGAGGAGTTTGACAGCGAATCCCCGATAGAAATGGTAAACAAGGTGCGTGCCGAAAACAAGGCGTACAACGAAGAGAACGGTCTTTCCGAGGGAGACGAAAACTACCGCGACGAAAACCTTTATATAAACATAATCTTCTGCGATGAAATCGACACGATACAGAGCGAGTCGTCACAGAGATACGTTTATAACACGGCTCTTGAGCTTCAGAATGAATTCCCCGACCATATAAAAATAACCAATTACAACATTTACAGAAATCCCTCGGCAGTATCAAAGTATAAGGTAACCTCTACCTCTACTATCACGACTACCAACGTTATTCTTGAATTCGGCACCGAATTCAGAGTATACAGCCTCAGAAACTTCTTTACCTTCGACTCGTCAGACGACGAGGCGCCGTGGGCGTACGACGGCGAAAAGAAATTTACGGCGGGTATCCTTGCCGTAACGAGAGCCGAATCCCCCATCGCTTGCTTTACCACTAACCACGGTGAGCAAATTGATGACTTGGCTTTCGCCAACACACTTATCGACGCGGGATATCTTATACAAGAGATTGACCTCTCGGAAGACGAGATACCCGAGGATTGCAGACTTATCGTCGTTTTCAATCCGAACTCGGACTTTGAAGTAAGCAACGGTATTTACGAGGTTGACGAGATAGACAAGCTCGACGCTTTCCTTGACGGTACCAACTCCCTTATGGTATTTATGTCTCCCGACGCAAAGCCTATGCCTAAATTTGAGGAATATCTCGAGGAATGGGGCATAGCGTTTGACAGAAACGAAAACGGCGAAAGCTATCACGTAAGAGATACCTCGCAAGCCCTCACCACCGACGGATTTACGATAGTATCCGAATACGTGGATTACGGTCTGGGCGGCTCACTCACCGAGGATATGAGAAGCGTTCCCTATCCCAAGAAAGTCATTTTCCAGAACGCTATGTCAATCTCTCTCTCCGACACCTACGAGCTAACCCATTATACCAACGAGGACGACGAGACCGACCAGTACGATTACGGTTCGTACTACTCTAACGGAGTATCGCGCTCGGTATTCAATCTCTTCGTAACGAGCGAGAACGCGACGGCTGAGGCGGGAGGCTACGAGGTAGCGAAAGCGACCGAACAAAATCCCCTCGCCCTTATGACGATATCCAGAGAGGACAGAACTACCCAGGAATCCAACTACACCACGGTAAACGAAGCGTCTTACGTTATAGCCTGCGGTTCAACAGACTTTGCGAGCGAGGCACTGCTTCAATCCTCAGCCTACGGCAACACTGATCTTCTGCTCTCCGCCTGCCGCGCGATAGGACGTGAGCCGGTTCCCGTAGGACTTGAATTCAAACCGTTTGCCGATTATACCATAGACAGCATAACCACTGCCGAAACGACGCAATACACCATAGTACTTACCGTAGTACCCGTGGTTGCCGCTGTCGTCGCGGGTGCCGTCGTATTAATCAGGAGAAAGAACAAATGATTGAAAAACAAAAAAGCACTTTACTGAAAAGGCGTAAGATAGCAATTATTGCTATATCCGCTTTCATCGTGCTTCTCATTCCGACCCTTATATTCGTCAATTATTTCGTAAAAACCGAAACGATTTACGACGTGGACGACACGAAATATATAATAAAATATAAGGACGGAAGCTACTCGATATACGATACCGACGGTATCGAGCTTGACGTGGACGATGAGTACGGATACTACGTTACCGCAAGCGGCACTCTTATAGACCTTGACAGCGAAACGGGAGAATACGAGATAGTCGCCATAGTCGATACCGAAGGTACCGAGGAGGTCGGACATAACTCCAGAATCCTTATGTTCCCCAATATAGAAAAGAAAAATATTCGTTCTATCGAGGTTGTAAACGACGAAGGAAGCTTCACCTTTGTCAGATATAACGTTGAAAAGAATACGGTAGACGATTCCTGCGATTTTATTATCAAGGGTTCTCCGCTTGTATCATTCGATCAAGAATTATTCGCTTCCCTATACGTAACGGCGGGATATACGCTCACCACCAGGAAGATACAAGACCCGATTAAAGACGCGAATGGAGAATACACCGAATACGGACTCGTCAGCGAAATGAGAGTCGACGAGGACGGCGAGGAATACGCCTATATGCCCGCCTATTATATACTAACCGACACGAGCGGAAACAAGCATAAGGTAATTATCGGCGATATGCTCGTAACGGGAGGAGGATATTACGTTCAGTACGTCAATATGGAAAACGGCGTTGAGGAAAAGCGGGACGCGGTATACGTTCTCTCAACGACCGTCGGAGACACTCTGCTCCAGCCGATAGAAACCTTCGTAACGCCTCAGATAGTATATCCGATGAGTATGAATAACTATTTCGACGTTGAGAACTTCTCTATAATAAGAGAAAACGCGGAGTCGGAGAACGGTTACGAGCAAGTGGTCGGATTCTCCTATATAGACCTCTCTCTTCGTGAAAACACGATAGAAGCAAACTTCCCCTACGTTTTCACGGCGGAAACCCTTGACGGATATACTCCCGACTCGGACAATATAAACACCGCGCTGTACGCCCTTTACGACACGGCGTTCGTGGGAGTAACGAAGCTTTCACCTACCGACTCCGACCTTCTTAAATACGGATTGGCAAAGGAATCGACCGATGAAAACGGTAAGACTACGGTAGAGCTTGCGTCCAAATATATTATGACCTTTGATTTTGATTTATTGGACGACGACGGTGAATACGAAAGCACCATACAGCAGCGCGTGCTTATAAGCGATAAGAACGAGGACGGAAACTATTACGCATACACCCTCGTATACGTTAAAACCGATAAAGGCTACGATTTCGCTTACTCGTACGATATGATAGTCGAGATAGAAGGCTATAGCCTTGAATTTCTCAATTGGAACTCGCTTAAATGGATAAATCAGACCTATATATATCTCAACATAGCTTATTGTGAAGAGGTTACGCTTGCCTCCCCGAATTACTCGGCAACCTTTGACCTTGACAACTCAAAGAGCAGTCAGAGCAACGGAACGAATTCCGATCGCCTTGAGGTAATCGCGTCCGATTCAAACGGAAACTCGGTCAATACTTTCTCGTCTCTGACCGTAATTGACAAGGACGGTCTGATATGGGAAATAACCACGTCGGCTATAAACGCGTACGACAGCAGTGGAACCAAGCTTACCATTGATACCGCTTATTACGCCTACAATAAGCTCGGCTCACAGGTTCGCGTGGTATCGGGATATATCCCCTGCGCCGACGGAACGAGAGTTTACGTAACGGCAGACGCGGTTACGGTTACCAACTCCAATGACGAGGTAATAGCCGAATACGTTCGTTACGCTACCAGCCTTTTCAGGAAATTCTTCCAGACTATGATTGCCTCGTCGATTGAAAACTCTTACGAGGTTACCGATGAGGAGGAAAGCGCTATCGTAACCGACGAGAATTGGCTGCTCACTATAACTATCACGAACAGCAAAGACGAAACGTCGGAATATAAATTCTATTCCATTCCCGACTCAAAGCGTAAAGCTTATATCACTATAAACGGAAACGGAAATTTCTACGTCCTCTCAAGCAGAGTTCAGAAATTTATAAACGACGCTCAACGCTTCTTCGCTCTTGAAACAATAGACCCCGACGCGAAAAATTGAATAAGTTATATGTTTTATTTGTTATATGGGAGGAGCTTTTTGAAAAAAGCTCCTCCCTAAAAGTTAGTTTGTATGTGGATTATATAGGGGAGAAACTTTTGCAAAAGTTTCTCCCCCTTAATTATAATTATTTAATCTATCTCTCTATCTCTTCCATAACATACGCTTCAAGGATGTCTCCGACCTTAATATCGTTAAAGCGTTCGAGACCTATACCGCACTCGTAGCCCTGTGCTACCTCACGGACGTCGTCCTTAAATCTCTTAAGGGAGGATATCTTATCCTCAAATATAACGATTCCGTCTCTTACGACTCTTATCATAGCCGAGCGGGCAACCTTACCGTCCTGAACGTAAGAGCCTGCGATAGTTCCGACGTTAGGAACGTGAATAGTCTGTCTGACCTCAGCGTGTCCGAGAAGGTTCTCTTTGAACTTGGGAGCCAGCATTCCCTTCATAGCGTCGGTTATCTCGTTGATACAATCGTAAATTATTCTGTAAGTGCGTATATCAACGTTCTGTCTCTCTGCGCTGTCTATAGCCGCCTTGTCGGGACGAACGTTAAATCCAACGATTATAGCGTTTGAAGCGGATGCGAGCATAACGTCTCCCTCGCGTATTCCTCCCGCAGCGGCGTGAATAACGCGCACCTTGACTTCCTCGTTGGATATCTTTTCAAGCGACTGCTTGACCGCCTCTGCTGAGCCTCCGACGTCAGCCTTAACGATAATGTTAAGCTCCTTGACGCCCTCGGATATCTGTGCGAACAGGTCGTTGAGATTAGCTCTCGCGTTAGCTTTAAATTCTTCCTCTTTAGCCTTGGCTTTGCGCTGGTCTGCAAGAGTTCTCGCCATTCTCTCGTCCTCGACGGCGTTAAACTCGTCTCCCGCGAGCGGTACGTCGGCAAGACCGATTATCTCAACGGGAACCGAAGGACCTGCCTCCTTGACGAGCTTTCCGTTGTGGTCGGTCATCGCTCTTACGCGTCCTACCGCAGTTCCCGCGATAACTATATCGCCGTTGCGGAGAGTTCCATTCTGAACGAGCACCGTAGCCACGGGGCCTCTTCCCTTATCAAGCTTCGCTTCTATTACGATACCCTTGGCGTGTCTGTTGGGATTGGCGCGAAGCTCCTTGACCTCCGCGACGAGCAGAACGTTTTCAAGCAAGTCGTCGATACCCTGCTTCGTAAGCGCCGATACGGGAACGCATATAACGTCTCCGCCCCATTCCTCGGGAACGAGATCGTATTTCGTAAGCTCCTGCTTAACGGCGTCGGGATTAGCGCTGGGCTTATCCATCTTATTTATCGCGACGATTATATCTACTCCCGCCGCTTTAGCGTGATTTATAGCCTCTATGGTCTGTGGCATAATTCCGTCGTCAGCCGCAACAACGAGAATAGCGATATCGGTAGCCTGCGCGCCTCTCGCTCTCATCGCGGTGAACGCCTCGTGTCCGGGGGTATCGAGGAACGTGATGTTCTGACCGTTCACCTTAACTCTGTAAGCACCGATATGCTGGGTGATTCCTCCCGCCTCTCCCGAGGTAACGCTCGTATGCCTTATAGCGTCGAGTATAGAGGTCTTTCCGTGGTCAACGTGTCCCATTACGCAGACGACGGGCGCTCTTCCGACGAGATCCTTCTCGTCGTCCTCGCCGTCCTCAAAGAGTCTCTCCTCTATCGTAACAACGACCTCTTTCGTCGCCGCTATTCCCATCTCGTCGGCAACTATTGCCGCCGTATCGTAATCAACCGTCTGGTTTACGGTAACCATCATTCCAAGCATCATAAGGCGCTTGACTATCTCAGACGAGGTAACCTTGAGCCTTGACGCAAGGTCGCTCACAACTATCTCGTCGGGAAGCGTTACGCTTATGGGCGCCTTGGTAACGGGCGCGGCTGATTTTTTATTCTTATTGAATTTATTGTTTTTGCCTCCGCTCATTCCGTTCATACGGTTGCCCGATGGAGTCTGCTTTTTGACCTTGAAGCTTCCTCCGCGCGCGTCCGCAACCGAATCCGGTACGAAGGTGTCGAGCTTTTCATCGTATTTGGAAAGGTCTACCGAGCCGGCTCTCATATCCACGACTCTCGTGGCACCTCTCGTTTTCGGAGCGTCATCTCCCTTTACGGTCTGCGAACGGATTATAGGCTGGGGCTTAAACTTTTCTCTGGGCGCGTTCTGACTTCTCTGATCCTTGTCCTTATCTCTGAACTGTCCTCCGCCCTGACGGTCGTAATTGTTCTTCTGCTGGGGCTGACGCTGCTGTCCGTAGGGATTTGAGAAGCGGTCGTAATTTCTTCCCTCGCCCGTCTGAGCCTGACGGTATTCTCCTCTTTGCTGTTGTCCCGCAGAACCTCTCTTATCACCGTAAGAGTTGTTCTTCTGCCAATCGGGTTTTCCCTGCGGAGCGGAGGCTCTGCGGTCGGACACGGGTGCGGAAGACGTTCTCTGCGGTACTTTGGAAGCCGACTCCGAAAATTCTTTTCTTTCGGGTCTTGCCTCGGGCTTTGCTTCCGACGCAGTCTCAGTCTTGATTTCTGCCTTATCGGTCTTCCGAACCGTCTGCTTTTCCGCTGCGGTCTCGGGCTTTTCATTTTGTGCCTTGACCTCTTTCTCGGTCTTCTCGACCTTTATCTCCTCGGTCTTTTCGGATGCCTTCGGTTCTTCCGCCTTTTCGGCAGGCTTTTCCTGTTCCGCCTTTTCCGCCTTCGGCTTCTTGGACGGAATATAAGTAGTTCCGTTCATATATTTTTCTATACTGTCTATCTGATTGTCTCTTGTAAGGGATTCAAAAAGAATATCAAACTGAGCAGGCTCAAGATTTGCCTGCGCGGATTTTACGGTTATACCCTTCGCCGCAAGCGCCTCCATTACGTCCTTGTTCTTCAGGTTGAGGTCCTTCGCGAGCTGACTTACTTTAAATTGTGGATTATTTGCCATTCTTCGTACCGTGTCCTTTCACATTAAAACGAATAAATTCATTTAATTAGGATTTTGTGTCAAACCGAATCATCCGTCGAATCGGATATATTTTTCTGCCAACGTGCAGAATCGCTCGTCAGCAAGAGCTACCGCCGCTACGAACGAGGCTTTGCCTATTGCCAAAGCAAGCTCCATCCCGTCGGCTTTAAGCCTTATCTGTCTGACGTTGTAATATCCGCAACGGTCGGATATTCTTTTATGAGTGTTTTCCGAAGTATCAGACGCCTCAAACACAAGTCTCGGCAACGCCTCGCCTCCGCGCTTTAACGCCTCGCATATCATCGGAACTCCTATCGTTATCTTTCGCGCCCTTGCGCAAAGTCCGAGAGCGGAAAGAAGTTTTTTCTCGTCAGTAATTACCGTTTCACTCATTTTCCGAAAGCTCCGTCTCCATTCTGTCGTACACCTCGTCGGGAACGTCGCAGTCAAGACTCCTGTCTATCCTGCGCGACTTGCGCGCTTTTTTGAGGCACTTCAGCGACCTGCATATATACGCCCCTCTTCCCGATTTTTTACCCGTGAAATCAAGCGAAATATTTCCCTCGGGATCCTTTACGACGCGTAACAGCTCGGATTTTGGCTTGTGCTCGTTACAGCCGAGGCACTGCCGCTCGGGTATCTTTCTTTTTTTGACTTCCATCGTTGCATCAGCTCCTTTCACGAATATTTTAAGAGTTTAACGGACGCTTTGAATCATTCTGATTTTATATCTATCTTCATTCCCGTAAGTCTTGCCGCGAGTCTTGCGTTCTGACCCTCCTTGCCGATAGCAAGCGAGAGCTGATCCGCGTCAACTATTACCTTGCAGGAACGATCTCCCGTCATCTCTACCGAACGGACGGAAGCGGGCGCGAGAGCCGCCGCGACGTACTCCTCGGGGGTTTCGCTGTATTTTACGATATCTATCTTTTCTCCGCGAAGCTCGTCAACGATACCCGAAATTCTCATTCCGTGGTTTCCTATACAAGCGCCGACCGCGTCAACGTCCTCGTCTCTCGAATATACCGATATCTTAGTTCTTGAGCCTGCCTCACGGGAGACTCCCTTGACTATAACTATACCGTCCTGTATCTCCGGTATCTCAAGCTCAAACATACGGCGCACGAGTCCGGGATGTACTCTTGAGAGAGTTACGAGAGGTCCTCTGGTCTCTTTGTTGACCTCAAGAACGAACACCTTTATTCTCTCGCCCACGGTAAAGCTCTCACCGGGTATCTGTTCGCTCTTCATAAGTACCGCGTGGCTGGTTCCCGTTTCGAGAACTACGTTTCCATTTACCGAATCGACCTTGCTTACCGTAGCCGTAATTATCTCCTCGCGCTTGCTCTCGTAAGCGTCCTGCATAGCCTTGCGCTCGCCCTCTCTGATGCCCTGAATAATAACCGATTTCGCGGCTGCCGCGCTGAGTCTGCGGAAATTCTTGGGCTTAACCTCGGTCTCCATCATCTTTCCGAGAGTATTTCTCTTGCTGACGGCCTTTGCTTCCTCAAGAGATATCTGGCATTGAGGATTGATAACCTCCTCAACAACCTCCTTCTGCTGATATACCTTGACGTCCTCTTTAGCGGGGTCTATAACCACGCGCATAAGAGCGCTGCTTCCAAACTCCTTCTTTACAGCCGACAGAAGCGCCGCCTCAATCTTTTCAATCATATACTCCTTCGGAATTCCCTTCTCCTTTTCAAGAAGGTCCAAAGCAACGAAAAATTCCTTGTTCATATCAAACTCCATTCCTTTCTGTGTACCCGCAGGTACCGTCCGCCTCGTCGGGCGTTGACAAGCCTTTATCGGCAGGCGTATCGCCGTATTCGTATCAAATCAGAACTCAAAATAAGTGCGTATCTTCGCAACCGCTTCCCTCGGGAACTCTTTTATTTTTCCCGCCGCGTCTATTCTTATCTGACGCTCCTCTCCCATAGGAAGAAGCTTTCCGCGAAAGCTCTTTGAGTTATCGACAGGAGCGTACAGTCTTACCTCCACGTCCCAGCCCTCGCAGGCGTCGATATGCATATCGGTACGAAGCTCTCTTTCTATTCCGGGCGAGCTTACCTCAAGGTAATACGCCTCTTGTATCGGGTCGGCTTCGTCAAGCACGGGATCAAGCGCTCGGTGCATCTTCTCGCAATCGTCTATCGTTATTCCTTCCTCCGAGTCTATCGTAACCCTGAGTATCTTTCTTCCGCCTTCCTTTACGAACTCCACGTCCCACAGAAAATATCCGAATTCCTCGGCAAGCGGAGACGCGAGAGCGGAAACGGTTTCGGCAACGGTTGGATTTTTTGCCATTTAAAGACCGCCTTTCTCAAAATAATAACGGGCCAACGTACAAAATTCGCCCTTTCAACAATTAAGAGTGGGTTCTTTCAAACCCACTCCCATAATCTGCTGTACATAGTATATCACATATTTTCCGCGAATGCAATAGTTTTTTTAATATTTTTATATCTTTTTTATATTTACGCTCCCGCGGTTTCCTCCGTATTCGGTTGTAAAACGAAATAAATTCGCAAAACCTTAACATTTACTTCCGATTTAATGTTTACAAATTCACATATTTATGGTATACTATTATAATAGGGTAAATATCTTCATTATTCTATATGGAAAAAATATCCGTTTTCGGAGACCGACGAGCGCCGATATGCCGCAGCCCGATACGAATGGGTCTCCACTATGAAAGAGGTCATCGTGAACTTTGAACGAATAAATACCAACACTCAAAATAAACAAACCAAAAAAACACCTATTCCGAGAAAAGCAGAGCTTTTTCTTCTGGGAGCCATTCATCTTCTTCTTTCCCTTTATCTGCCCGCCGCCTTGTTTCTCGACGTAAACGAGCTTGTCCTTCAAGCCGTATCGGTCGCCGCGTCGGTCTTTGCCGCTTTCGCGTTCGCAAGGCTGTCGCGCGGGAGAAAAGGCGTAATATCCTACGTTCTTATACTTGTCGCGTGCTTTATGTTCCTCGGAACGATAATCTGCGGTCTTGCCGCCTCTTTCGTGGGCTCGGCTTATATCCTTTCGTATATGCTCGTATCCTTCAAAAGTAAAAGAGATAAGCTTTTAGCTTTCGTCCCCGCGATACTCTCGTATATAATTTCCGCAGTTCTTTTAGCCAACCCCGCGTACGCGGCGGTATCTCTCGCGTATATTCCCGCGTCGGCACTGCTGTCTTACGCATTTTCAAAAAAACTCGGAAGAATAAGCTCAATCTGCCATACCTCCGTAGGAATAGTCCTGACGCTCGTTCTGGCGGCGGCAGCAGTCTATTCGGCAAGCTACGGAACAGATCTCTCAATGATATCCTCGGCGTTCGACTCGGCAAAGGCTTCGCTTCACGAGCTTATATCCGAAACCTTTTATGCCATCTATAATGAGATTGGTTACGAGCTCAGCTCGTTCGACTCGGCAGAGCTAGCGTCCGTAATAGTAAACACGGCGTTCAATCTTCTCCCCGCGATAATAATAGTAATATCTAACGTTATCGCTTTTATTCTTCAATCTATGTTGGCAAGCTGTTTTATCAACAATGACACTCCAAAAGAGGAAATCAGAAATATGGTAGCTTTCGATATGAGTATCGTATCCGCGATAGTATTTCTCGTCGCCTTCCTCGTCGCCGCGATATTCTCAAACGAGATATCGGTCCTGTCGGTAACGGCTGAAAATATAGCGATTATTCTTATGCCCGGACTTATATTCACGGCTGTAATCGCGCTTCAGGGTATTATATTCGGCAAAAACGCCTCCTGCTTCGGAATTATCGTGTATTTTGCCGCAATTCTTATGTTCTTCTATATCCCCTCGATTATGTTTACGGTATCGGCTCTTGCGGGTTCGGTCATCGTAATTCTCAATAACGTCGCCAAATCCAAGGCAAACAAAAAGCAATAAGACCTTTAAATTCGGATGATATCCAAAAAATCAGAAAGGTACGAATGAGCTATGTCAAATAAAAAATTTGATTTTTTCAATCGCATTGATGAGCTCCCGTCAAGACTTTATATTATTTTAGGAATACTTTTTATGGCTGTCCATACCGCCGTATGCGCGTATACCGAAATATCTATAACCGCGTCGGCACTCTTTTTCATTTTTCTCTACGCCATAATATCCGCGGTAATATTTTTGTTCAGCCGCAGACGCATCGCTATGTATAAAGCGGAGCATCGTGCCGCGGAGGAGCAGAACAGCGGAGTTATCGCCGCGTTCCGCGACTCGATAGACGTTCCGTACGTCGTCGTAACGAAAAACGGAAAGATAGTAACTGTAAACTCGTCAATGAAGAACGCTTCGGGAAACAGAGACGCGTATTTCAACCTTGAGCTTTCCGAACTGTGCGACCTTGATCTTGACGCTCTCGTGTCTTATGCGGAAGCCGCCGAGCAGGAAGCCGCCTCCGATGACGAAAACGAAGAGAAAGAGCCCGCGCCCAAAGCCTTCATCACGGTAATAGGCGAAAAAAAATATAACGTTTCCTGCCATCCCGTTCACTCCAACGGACACATATACTATATGCTCGTATTCGACGACGTAACGAAGCTCACCGAGATAACCGACCTTCATTACGCCGAGACTCCCGCTATCGCGTATATCGTTATAGACAACCTTGAGGAGATAGCGCAATACGTCAAGGGAAGCTACCGCGCCGAGGCAAACCAGGTTGAGACGATTCTCAAAAAATTTGCCGATGATATGGACGGAATACTCAGGGAATACGACCGAGATAAATATATGCTGGTGTTCAACAGAAAGCATCTCGTTACCTGTATAAAAAACAAGTTCAGTATTCTCGACGAGGTCCGCGAGATACGGATAGGCGAGGACAATATTCCCGTTACCATTTCTATGGGTGTTGCCATAACCGGAGCGACACTTGCCGAAAAAGAGCACGAAGCCCTCTCCCTGCTTGACCTTGCGCTCCAGCGCGGCGGAGACCAGGCGGTGGTAAAAAACGAAAAGGGCGTAAATTATTTCGGAGGTATGACCAAGAGTCAGCAAAAGAGAACGAGAGTTCATTCAAGAATAATCGCGAATAAGCTCTATTCCGAAATTTCAAACGCGTCAAACGTCATAGTTATGGGACACAGTAATCCCGACTTCGACTCTATCGGAGCCTGCGTGGGCATAGCGAGCCTCGCTATGTATCTCGGCATCGACGTAAAAGTAGTAACCGACGTGGAAAATCCGAACTTTATTGCCTGCACCGAAAAGCTTCTTGAACTTGACGAATACCGCAACGTCTTCGTAGACGGCGTTGAGGGACTTGGAAAATGCTCCTACGGAACGCTGACCGTAATAGTTGACGCAAACAACTTCGCTATTCTCGAAGCTCCGGAAATAGCCGAAAAATCCTTCAATACGATAGTAATAGACCACCATATCAAAAAAGAAGAATTTAAAAACGAGCCTACTCTTACCTATATAGACCCGTCTGCCTCGTCCGCCTGTGAGCTCGTCTCCGAGATACTTGAGCAGAGTCTGCCCGCGGGAGCCTTGACCAAAGAAGAAGCCACGGTTCTGCTTTCGGGCATTATGGTAGATACGAAAAACTTTACGAGAACCGTGGGAACCAGAACCTTCTCCGCCGCTCTCTATCTCAGAGGCGCGGGAGCCAACGCCGAGGTAGCGCGCACGTTCTTCAACGAAGCGTTCGACGATTATCGCTCGGAGGCTCTCTTCGGCGCGCGGGTTGAGATATACCGCGAGCAAATAGCTATAACTACGAGCGAGGGTACCGACTCGGGACACGACAGAGTCGCCGCGGCAAAGGCGGCTGATAAGCTGCTTACGGTAAGAAACGTAAACGCCGCTTTTGCGCTTGTGAAGATAGGAAACGTCATTCATATATCGGCTCGTTCAAACGGAACGATAAACGTTCAGCTCATACTTGAGCAAATCGGAGGAGGCGGACACTTTGACGTGGCGGGAGCCGCGCTCTCCGATAAAAATATAGACGAAGCCAAGGCTATGCTTATCGAGGCTATCGACAGGCATATGAACCCCGGCTCCAAAAAGATGTCTGAATAACAAAAACTCAACGGAGGTATATATACTATGAAAGTTATTTTAACCGCTGACGTTAAAGGTCAGGGAAAAAAGGATCAGATGGTGGAGGTATCGGACGGATACGCGAGGAATTATCTTCTTCCCAAAAAGCTCGCTATTCCCGCCGACTCAAAATCAATAAACGAAATGAAAAATAAAGAGGCGTCAAAGCAGCACAAAATAGACGTTGAGAAGCAAAACGCTCTTGACGTGGCAAAAAAGCTGGAAACGATAGTTCTCAAATTCGAATACGCCGCGGGCCCCGATAAAAAGCTCTACGGCTCGGTAACGTCAAAGGATATCGCGGAGGCGCTTTCAAAGGAATACGGAATCTCGATAGACAAGAAAAAGATTTCCCTTCCCGTTCCGATAAAATCCTTCGGCAGATTTTCAGCCGACGCCCATCTTTTCACGGGAATAAACGGTAAGATAACCGTAGAAGTTACGAGCAAGCAGTAAGTTTCGGACTCAACTGACAGAATTATAAAACTTGCAAAGGCAGATATTGTAAAATGGAAGAACAACTTACGAAAAAGCTACCCTTCTCGCTTATCGCAGAGCAATCGCTTCTCGGCGCTATACTCGTAGACCCCGAGGCGCTCAACGATATTGCTGACTCGGTAAATTCGACCGACTTTTACCTCACCGAGCATTCGCAGATATTTACGGCGATGCACGAGCTTTTCCTCGCCAATAAGGAAATAGATATCGTAACGCTTATAGATATGCTGGTAACTAAAGGTATATACAGCAAATCGGGCGGACAGGATTATATCAAAACGCTCTGCCAGACCGTTCCGAACGCCCTCAATATAAAAGATTACGCCGCGATAGTCAAGCAAAAAAGTCTTTTGCGCCAGCTTATCGACGTCTGCTCCGATATATCGGATACCGCGTTCAGCGAGGAAGGCTCGGCAAACGAAATAATAGACTATGCGGAGAGCCGTATATTCGATATCGCGCAGGGACGCGACACCAAGAATTTCCGTCATATCCGAGAGGTCATAGGAGAGGTATATAAAAATCTTCACACTATGGCTACCGAGGGAGAGTCGGCGCAAGGAACGAAAACCGGCTTTTCGGGAGTAGACAATCTGCTCGCGGGAATGGGAGACTCCGACCTCGTGCTCATAGGAGCGCGTCCCGGTATGGGAAAGACCTCGTTCGCGCTGAATATTGCGACCAACGTGGCTCTCCAGACCAAGAAAAAGGTATGCCTTTTCTCTCTTGAGATGTCGGCTGAACAGCTCGTATCCCGAGTTATATCAAGCGAAGCTATGGTTGACAGCTATGCGCTCCGAACCGGAAAGCTCGATAACAAGCAGTGGGACGATATTGCCGCAGCGACCTCAAAGCTCGCGGGCTGTGATATTCTTATAGACGATACCTCGGGAATTTCGGTAACGGCTATGAAAGCGAAGCTGCGCCGTATAACCAATCTCGGACTCGTCGTTATAGACTATCTCCAGCTTATGCAGAGCGACAGGAGAAACGACAACCGAGTTCAAGAGGTAGCCGATATATCGAGAGCGCTGAAAATAATGGCAAAGGAGCTGAACGTTCCCGTTATATGCTGCGCGCAGCTCTCCAGAGGTCCCGAATCGAGAACAGACAAGAGACCTATGCTTTCCGACCTTCGTGATTCGGGAGCTATCGAGCAGGACGCCGATACCGTTATCTTCCTTTACAGAGACGAATACTATAAAACCGAGGGCAATCAGGACGAGGGAAATATCGCCGAGGTTATAATCGCGAAAAACCGACACGGCTCTACGGGTAACGTAAAAATGGGCTGGATAGGCCGCTTTACGAAATTCAGAACGCTTGCGACCGAAACCGAATAATGGACTCAGTTTCAGAAAAGGAATCAATAAATGAATTCTAAAAAAAGCGTCTACTCGCTTCCAAAAGGCTTTAAAGCCCCTCATATCTTATCCGGTCTTCCCGAAAATTCTCCCATTCTCGTGGCTTACTCGGGAGGCGCCGATTCGGGCGCTCTGCTTCATATGGCGGTAAAATACTCCGCAATCAGCGGAGCGAAGATTTACGCCGCCCACGTCAATCACGGAATACGCGGAGCGGAAGCCGACAGAGACGAGAATTTCTGCCGAATGACAGCCGAAAAATACGGTGTGGAGCTATTCGTGCTCCGCGCAGACGTTCCCGCGATAGCCAAAAAAGAACAAAAAAGCGTTGAGACCGCGGCAAGAGACGTAAGATACGATTATTTCGCAAAGCTTATGCTTGAGCACGATATTCCCACGCTCTGCGTAGCTCACAACGCAAACGACAACCTTGAGACGATAATATTCAATATCGCGAGAGGAAGCGGGCTTTGCGGTGTATGCGGTATACCTCAAACGAGAGATTTTGAGGGCGGTGTGATAGTCCGCCCGATTTTGGAAATGTCCAAGACAGACATAAACCGATACTGCGCGGAGAATAATATTGAATACGTTACCGACAGCACGAACGCCGATACCGACTATACGAGAAACAGAATAAGAGGCCTTATAATACCCGAGCTGAAGAAGATTTCTCCCTCTCCCGAGGACGCGGCAACGAAGCTATCCGAAAATCTGCGTCAGGACGCGCTTTGCCTTGACAGTATGGCAAAATGGTTTCTCGACGAAACGAGAAAGGGATATTCTATCGAAACCGAAAAGCTGAACGGCTCGCCCGCGGCTATATCGTCAAGGGCGGTAATGGCGCTGTACGGCGAGATATCAGACGGAGCCTCGCTTGAATACATTCACGTCAAGGCAGTCCTTGAACTCTCAAAAAAAGCCGTTCCGCACTCCTCTCTCGACCTTCCGAAAGGGGTCAGAGCGGTAATAGAAAACGGCTCGCTCGAATTTACCAAAGCAAATCCGCAAAAAGCTTCCGCACCACAGGAATTTTCGGCAGAGCTTTTTGAGGGAGTGAACCCCATTTCACCGATAAATGCCGAAATAGTCATAGAAAAAACACAAAAAAAGAAAAATATTTACAAAAAGTCAATGAACTTATTCATTGATTTTGATAGAATAGTAGGTGTGATTTACGCACGGAACCGTACTGCGGGAGATAAAATAAAAATGAACTCTATGAGTAAAAATCTCAAAAAGCTCCTGTGCGATAAAAAAATACCGCTGGACATTCGCTCAAGGCTTCCCGTTATATGCGACGAAAGCGGAATAATAGCGGTCCCTCTTATCGGCGTAAAAGACGGTTACGCGCCGTCCGATGACACGCGTAATACCCTTTGCATAGAAATAAATCTTTTATAGTTTAAAATCAAGGAAAGGCACGTACTATGTTAAACGACATTGAAAGCGTACTCGTCGACGAAAAACAAATCGACAACATAACGACCGAAATAGCCGAGCAAATCACCAAGGATTACGCAAATTCGGGTAAAAAGCTCGTACTTATCTGTATTCTCAAGGGTTCTATTACGTTCACTTGCGATCTGATGAAAAAAATACCGTTCCCCATTGAGATAGACTTTATGAAGGTCTCGTCCTACGGAGCGGGTACCTCGTCGGCGGGGGTTATCAATATACACCTCGATATAAAAAGAGAGGACCTCACCGACGTTGACTTTATCGTAGTGGAAGACATCATCGACAGCGGAAGAACGCTTTCGCATCTTGTAAAATATTTATCCGAAAGAGGAGCGAACAGCGTAAAAACCTGCACGCTTCTCGATAAACCCGAGCGCCGCGTCGTGGATTTCACCCCCGATTACTGCGGCGTCGAGATACCCGATAAATTCGTCGTCGGATACGGTCTCGATTACAACGAGCAATACCGTAATCTCCCCTTCGTGGGTATCCTTAAGCCCGAGGTTTACGGCGGCTGATAAATAAACGAGCATAATTCTTTCAAGAAAGGCAATTATCAAATGAAAAAGAACAACTTTAAAGTACTGATTTCATATGCGGTACTCATCATAGTGGTCTTCGCGGTTATCGCCGTCGTTCTCAACAAGGACGAACCCGAACCCGTGCTTTACAGCGACGTTATCCATTATTTTGAGGAGGACGCCGTTATAGAGTTCACCGTGGACAACTCTGATTATCTCGTGATGGAGGTTTACGTTCTCGACGCTGACGGAAAGCTGAACTATGATAAAGAGGGCAAGGTAACCAACGAAAAGAGAACTATCGGTTACCAGCTTACCGACCTCGACTCGTTCCGAGCCGAGTGCGAAAAATATTATCTGCAAAATCCCGAGGATACCAATATAGAAGCCTTCGATTTTGAGCCGGCTACCACGCTTCCGTGGTGGGTAGCCTTCCTTCCCTACCTTATAGTTATCATTCTCTTGATAGTGGTATGGATTGTATTCGCTAACCAGGCAGGCGGAAAGTCGGGCCCCGGCAAGCTCAACTCCTTCGGTAAGGCAAGAGTAAAAATGCCGCAGGATGACAAAAACAAGGTGCTTTTCAGCGACGTAGCAGGCGCAGATGAAGAAAAAGAAGAGCTTGAAGAGGTAGTTGAGTTCCTTAAAGACCCCGCAAGATTCGCAAAGCTCGGCGCCAAAATTCCTCACGGAGTGCTTCTCGTAGGCCCTCCCGGAACGGGTAAAACGCTTCTCGCAAAAGCGGTAGCCGGAGAAGCGGGAGTTCCATTTTTCTCTATTTCCGGCTCGGATTTCGTAGAAATGTACGTCGGTGTCGGAGCGTCTCGTGTAAGAGACTTGTTTGAAAACGCACGCAAAGCACCCGCCTCGATAATATTCATAGACGAAATAGACGCCGTAGGACGTCACAGAGGCGCGGGTCTCGGCGGCGGACACGACGAGCGTGAGCAAACGCTCAATCAGCTTCTCGTGGAAATGGACGGCTTTGGTTCTCACGAGGGAATCATAGTAATAGCCGCGACCAACAGACCCGATATTCTCGAC
The DNA here is from genome assembly GCA_017464565.1 of Clostridia bacterium. Taxonomy (GTDB): domain Bacteria; phylum Bacillota; class Clostridia; order Oscillospirales; family CAG-272; genus HGM12713. The sequence continues at coordinate 26,215 of JAFTZH010000054.1, read as the reverse complement.
CCTGCGCTTCTCCGCCCCGGTCGTTTTGACAGACAGATAACAGTCAACTATCCCGATATAAAGGGCCGTGAGGAGATACTCAAGGTTCATTCGAGGAATAAGCCTCTTGAGGACGGAGTTGATCTTGCCAAGATAGCCAAGACGACGGCAGGATTTACGGGTGCCGACCTCGCTAACCTTCTCAACGAAGCCGCTCTTCTCGCATCCAGACGCGGTAAGACGCTTATAGGTATGGAGGACATTGAGGATGCGTTCATCAAGGTAATAGCGGGTCCCAAGAAGAAGTCCAGAACTATGAAGGAAAGAGAAAAGCGAAACACCGCTTATCACGAGGCGGGGCACGCGATAATTGCCCACGTTCTTCCCCATATGGACCCCGTTCAGCAGATATCTATTATTCCGAGCGGAAACGCTCTCGGATATACGCTCAATCCTCCCGCCGAGGACAAATTCAGCGTTTATAAAGAGGAGCTTAAGGAAAAGATAGCTATGCTTCTCGGCGGACGCGCGGCGGAGGAAATCATCTTCGGAGACATTTCGGGAGGCGCTTCAAACGACATTCAAAGAGCCACCGATACCGCGAAGAAAATGGTAACTCAGCTCGGTATGAGCGAGATTCTCGGTCCCAGAGCCTTCGGTTCGGGACACGGCGAGGTGTTCCTCGGAAGAGATTTTTCAAGCTCGCAGGATTATTCCGAAGAGGTAGCCGCAAAGATAGACAGCGAGATACACGCTATCATATCGGAGGCTTATGACAGAGCAAAAGCTATTCTCAACGAAAACATCGACAAGCTTCATTTCATAGCCGAATTTCTTCTCAAGAACGAGGTTATGGACGGCGAGCAATTCGCGGCTGCTATGGACGGCACTCCCACCTTTGAGGAGCTTGAGGAGATGACAGAGGCGAAGAAGCGCAAGAGCCGTGAGGAAAACGACGAGCGCAGACGCCTGCTTGAAAAAGAAAAAGCAGAGCGTGAGCGTCTTGAAAAGGAAGCGGCAGAGGCAAACGATAACGCGGAAAATAAGAGACCTTTCCCATTCCCCGCGGAGCCGGAAGATGAAAATATTACCGAAATAGACGATAACTCCCCCGCGGACGACTCTGACGCGGACGAAAGCAAAAGCGACGAAAATACTCCCAAAGAGTAATTTGATAATTTAAGGCGGCTGTGGTTTTCACAGCCGCCCTTTAATTTGAACAATTTTTGTCCTTAATTCGCTTTATTATGACTTGAAAAAGCACAAAATATTTCTTATAATGTTATCATAAACCTTTAAAGGAGAATATAGTTATGATACGCGTACTTATATGGAATGAATTTTATCACGAAAAATTTGACCAAGATGCAATGAAAATTTATCCCGACGGCATACACAAAACCATAGCGGATTTTTTGAGGAGCGACGAGGAGCTTGAAATAAGAACCGCCACTCTTGACGATGAGAACTGCGGTATATCAAAGGAAATACTTTCAAACACCGACGTTCTGATATGGTGGGGACATATGAGACACGACCTCGTTCCCGACGAGGCGGCGTTTATGGTAAGAGACGCGGTTCTCGAGGGAATGGGCGCGATATTCCTTCATTCCGCCCACCATTCAAAGCCTTTCAGATATCTTTTAGGAACTTCCTGCAATCTCTGCTGGCGCGAATCGGGCGATAGAGAGGTTCTATGGGTAACCGAGCCTTCTCACCCCATAACTAGAGGAATAGACCGTTATTTTGTCCTTGAGCACGAAGAAACTTACGGCGAGCCTTTCGTTATCCCCACTCCCGACAAGCTCCTGCTTATCGGAAGCTTCAGCGGCGGAGAGGCGTTCCGTTCGGGCTGCCTCTACGAGAGAGGAAACGGAAAGCTGTTCTATCTCCAGCCCGGACACGAAACCTTCCCGACGTTCAAGGTTCCCGAAATTCAGACAATAATCCGCAACGCCGTTCACTACGTTGCCCCCTCGTACCGTCAGCAGACCACCTGCCCCAAGGTACGAAATATAGACTGCGGCGAGCCTTACGTTGATATACTTTAAAAGACAAATACAGCCTCGAATCTTATCCGAGGCTGTATTTTTGCGTCTATTTGTTTCTTTTCGCGGGATTGTTAAGCACCCGTCCGTCCTTTGAAAAACGCGAGCCGTGGCAGGCGCAGTCCCAAGAATGCTCGTATTTGTTATATTTCAGTACGCACCCCATATGCGTACACCTCGGCGTCATTGGAGTTATCAGACCAAGAAGAGCCTCGCCCGTGTTTATAAAAAGCTGTTTGCGAAGCATAGAGCGCGACGGTGAGAACAAGGAGACGTATGGATTTTTTCTTTCCAGAACCAAATCGCAAAGCACCGACGCCGACACCATAGCGGACGTCATTCCCCATTTGTTAAATCCTGACGCCGTATACACACCGGTCGTTCCCTTTGAGTATTGACCTATATACGCCGCACCGTCAAGGCTCATACAGTCCTGCGTTGCCCACCTGCGCACCTCTTTGGAATCGGGATAGGCATCACTCGCAAAACGCGAAAGCTCTTGCCACCCGCCACCCTTCTTTCCCGTACGATGACCACCTCCGCCAAGCAGAAGCATATCCTTATAGTTTCTGAAGGACATTCCCGTGTCCTTTTCATCAACGTACATTCCGCCGACGTCCTCGGCGTTTTTCAGAGCGATAACGTACGAGCGGTGCTGATAGAGCTTTAAAAAATAAAAGCCGTGTTTATTGATAAACGGAAAATGAGTTGCCACGATAATCTTTTTCGCCGTAATTCTTCCCCTATCGCTCACGGCTCCGTTCGGCTCAAGCCTCAGTATTCTCGTGTTTTCGAATATCTTCAAATCTTTCGCTAAGGAGTATGCGAATTTCAAGGGATTAAACTGCGCCTGACCGTCCGTTTTTACTCCCCCCACCGTCCTAATCGGCAGAGGAATATTATCGGTAAAGCTTGCGGAAAATCCAAGCTTATCGAGTGCCGACGCCTCTCGCTCAAGCTTATTCCTGTCGTCCGTCGAATAAACGTAAGAGGGCTTGTCCTCAAAATCACATTCTATATCCGCGCAAAGCTCCCGGTATCTCCTCAAAGCGCAAAGCTGTGCTTCAAGATAAAGCCTCGCCCTCTCAAGTCCAAACTTTCGTATAAGCTCGCCGTAAATAAGTCCGTGCTGAAGCGTAATTTTAGCGGTCGTGTTCTCACTCACACCGCCGCATATCCCCTCCGCCTCCGCGAGAATATAATCCACTCCCGCGCGTTTTAACGTATCGGCACATAATATCCCCGCTATTCCTCCGCCGATTATCAGTACGTCGGTCTTTATATCGCCCTCCAAAGCATCAAACTCAGGCTTCTTCACCGTACTTCGCCATATAGAACCTTCCATAAATATCACCTCTTGAATAGTATTATCATTTTAAATGACAATTATATTCAAAAAGTTATTATTGAGGATCTTTTGCGGGGGATGCGCTTTTTGAAAACAGCGCCTCCCCCGCCCCCTCCTCAAAAAATTTAAAAGTTAGGTTTATTTTTTGTTTTATCTTGTTCCCTACAGAGCGCTTAATGCGGATTTTACCATACTCGGCAGTAAGCAAGGCAAAAACTCAACCATACCCAATGTTTAAAGATTTTTGAAGAGGGTAAAGGGGAGAAACTTTTGCAAAAGTTTCTCCCCTTTATATTTCCCCTTTATATTATTTCATTATTTCTCATCCAAGAGCTTCGCTATCGCTAACGTCATACGGAAATGTCCGTAGGCGGTAGGATGAAAAGCGTTAGGAACGTCTCTCATAAAGTATTTGCAATTGTTGTAATTAATACCCGTAGCGTCGCTCAGATTAAGGTAAGTCGCTCCGAAATATTCGGAGAGAGCCTCAACGCAGTTATTCAGCGACTTAAGCCTTACCGCGCTGAAATTGGTTCTGTTATTCGGGAAAGGCGTCATACAGATTATCTCCGCGTCGGGATACGCCTGCTTTATTTGATAAAGAATAAGAGCGTAACCCTCGTCAAAGGTCTTGTAAGTAGTTCCGACAGTGATATTGGTTCCGTTTGAGGTAGCGGTCATAACGCCCTGCCACCACGCATCAACTTTATCGTGCTGTCCCTCTCCCGAGGTAAGAGACGAAGTCAAGCTTCCGAGAGATGCGCTTCCGTTGAGGTCGTTGGTTCCGAGATAAACGAGCACGACGTCGGGCTTCTCTCCCGAGTTATTATGAAGCTGATTTGCGCGGTGAACCGCGCTGCTGGCAACGTCTGTCTCGTATACCTTTGAACCGCTGTACGAATTATTCACGCAAAGCGTCATTCCCGTATCCTTTATAAGTCTTCCCCAATAGGTATTATCGGGCGAGGGCAGACGGTCGCTTCTGTAATATATCGCGTTGCTTCCTATTGTAGAATTATAGCTCGTATTGTTTGAAACTCCCTGATAGGTCGATATGGAGTCTCCGAGAATAGACACCTTTTTGCCCGCGTATTTTGCCTTGAGGCTCTCTACGATAGAGGCGTATTCGTTGTCGGCAGCAAGCTTTGCGTCGTAAGCCGCCTGACTTTCGTAGGTTCTTTCAAAGGTAAAATCAAAGATGAGAGCGCCGTCGATGGTCGTAAGATTTTCGGTTCCTACGCTATGAAATATTCCGCTTATATTCGGAAATTCGCTCGCTATTTCCGAGCTTAAACCGCTTCCGGTTAAATACGCGGGTATTACAGTATCTCCCTTCGAATAAAAAGCGAGCGTCTCGTCGTCGCCAAGCACTATATCGTACCCGGATACGTCTATCGTTACGAGTTTTCTGACCGTTCCGAGAGCCAAAGAATGTTCGTTCTGATTTATTTTTACGATATATTGACGTTTAGCCTCCGATTTCATTCCGTTTCCCGACGTACCGAAAACCGAAAGAGTGAGAGAAAAGTCTCCGTTTGAGTCAGCCACAAGGGTTTTAAATATCGGAATCGTAATAGAAGTAAGCCTTCCGCCTCCAATAGCGCCTACGTTCTGACTGGCATAAGGAGCAGATCCCTGTGCCATAACCGAGGTGATTGACATACTCGCGGATATTTTATCTATAAGTCCGTCGGGCATATATTTCTCGCTGACGGTAACGGGCACAGGCGCGGTGGCAGCCGTCGTAGTAGCTTCGGTAGAAGCAACCGTAGTCTCGGCGTTATCATCGTTATCCTTGGCACAGCCGATTGGCAAAAGCATAAGCAACGCTCCCATTATCAAGCAAATCAGTTTTTTAGAAAAGCCTTTCATAATTATATACCTCCATATTTTAACTGATATTTACATTTTATCACAGATAAAAGGTAAAATCAAGTCAATATTTCGTCATAACTATACAAATGCTGTTATAATTAAGACCTTTTTTCAATATCAAGCAAGCTCGGATATATTGAAGCTGAACTGAACCACATCCTCTTTGTTTATCGAACAGATAACGTACAGCCTTCCGTTCACCTCAACGGCGTGCGGATAGCCGTAAACACCACCCTTATACATTCCCTCAAAGCGGCGAGGAAGCTCCTCGGCAGCTATATTATATCTCTTCGGGAAATTTTCTCCGTCCTCGGACAAAAGTATAGACAGCGGGCATCTTCGTCCCTTCTGATCGGGATTTGAAATTATAGCGTATCTTCCGTCGCTGAGAATCATACAGTAGAACTTGGAATTGTTATCGGTAATCTCGGTTTTTTCGGGCAGAGTGTAGGTCTCGCCGTTATCAAAGCTCTTCGTAAGCTTCATAAGACGAAGCTCTGCGGGATTTCTGCTCGCGTCGCGGAGGAGCATATATATAATGCCGTCGGGCTTTTGGAAGAAGCTTCCCTCGCAAAGATGCATCTCGTCGCCGCGAAGCTCGGTATGGACGTGAAAGCCCTCCGAGTCGTCCTGAAGATTTTCAACGGGACAGGGCGGTACTCCCGCTACCTTCCAGCCCGTGATTCCGTCGGGCGAGTCTGTCCACGGGAACGTTATATTTCCCGCAATCATAAGTCTGCCGTCATTCAGCTTGTGCGGTCCCTGATTGGGAATTATCGGCACCTTAAGGTCTATTATATCCGACCAATTTTCTCCGTCGTCGGTAGTCCTCGCAAGCAGTGTCGTTCCTATATGGTTTTTATCTCCCTCGGGACGTATAGCGTCGGGATAGTAATAAAGTCCCGCGTAAGCGTTGAGCAGTCCGTCATCTCTGACGTACCAGCCCGCCGATGTGAGCACGGCGTTCCCTTCCATCGAATCGAAAATCGGCTTCGGCTCGGAGTAATTTTCTCCGTCCTCGGAGACCGCCATCATAACTCTCTGACCGTTATCGTCCTCGTTAACCTTGCCGTTCGACCACATAGCGTAAAATTTACCCTTATAATACGCGAGGCTCGCGTGGTGGCAGTAGCTCCCGCCCTCCTCGTTAGCCGTATATATCATAGTTTTCTTTACGTTTTCAAGATTTTTCTGATTTTCCAAGCTGTTGTCGTTATTAAACATTTCAAAATCTCCTTGTGATAAATAAATCGGCGGACAGCCGACGGAAAACACCGTCAGCCTCCGCCGATTAGTTATTTATTTACGGTATTCAGATACAATTCAAAAAATTTATCCTTATCTACCGTTACCGCTATTTCGTGCATACCGTCGTTTCTTTCCTCAAAGAGAGTCCTTCCGAGAGTATCGGGGTTGCTTACGTCAACCTTGACGTTTCCTCTCTTATAGGTACACACCTCGGGATGAAAGACCGCCATAGCCGCCAGCGGATCGTGGAATATCATCTTCGTCGCCTTCTGAAACCAGGTATCCGAAAAATCCCTCACGGAACGCATTACGCTGCCCGTAAATTTTTCCTTTACCTCATCGGCGCTGAAAGTGAGCTGAAGGGTTACGTTAAGCCCGTAAGAGCGGTGAAGCTTTATATTCTTTGAATATATTCCCGCAGTCGCTACCCAGTCGCATTTGGCGTTCCATTCGGGCTTAGTAACCGTCTCGTCGAACATACCGCACATAAGTACGAGTCCTTCGAGAAGCAAGGGTATCTCGGGATCTATCGCGAAAAGCGTTGCAACGTTGGTCATAGGACCTACCGCAAGCAGAGTTATCTCCCCGGGATTTTCTCTGATAGTCCTTCGCATAAATTCAACGGCCTCATACATAGGATACTCTTTCTCGTGCTCCCAATTACACAGCTTTTCAGCCTGCGGAACCTTGGGCTGCCACTGCTTGCCTATAAAAGGACCTTCCATTCCGGGATATATCGGAATATCGTATCTGCCAACCGAGCGGCATATTGCGCTGACAAGCTTCGCTCTCTCAACAGGGCACCCGCTGACAGTCGTTATACCGAGCAGGTCGCATTCGGGCTCGTTGAGCAGATACGCAAGTGCCAGAGCGTCGTCGATATCGCTTCCGATATCGGTATCGAATATTATCTTTTTCATTTTAAACCCTTCGTCAGCCTGCCAAAAGGTCTCGGTACTTCTGATTTACCTCGTCAACCTTTGTCTGAACGTTTTTAGCGGTAGAGGCGAATTGGAAGGAAATAGAATTGTATTTCTGCCCCGCAACGTTCCTCAGCATCGTATTCCATCCCACGTCGGTCGCGTAAGCTGAAAGAAGCGGTGCGAAATCAATGCTCTCGTAAATTATCTTGAGCATCTCAAGAGACTCTTGGTTCTGAAGATACTGATACGAGAGAGCGGTCTCAAAGTACGCGCTGTAAGTGTTCTTGTAGCTTTCAGCCGCAAAGCACTCCATAACCGCGCCAAGCATAGCGCGGTTGTCCTCGGTTACGGTCATAGGAAGAGCCATAATCGTTACCTGGTCCTGAACCAAAGTTCCGTAATTCTCCTGATTCGCGTCGTACTTGGGAAGAGGAGCGATACTGTACTCAAATTCAAGCTTGCGGAGCTTTTCCTCAAGCGCCTGAACCTTCATACTTGCCATAGCCACCTTTTTGCCCGCAAACATATCCGCGATATCGGCGTTGTCGGTATTATCTCTGCCCGTGGGAATTATATACGCGCCCTCATTAGTGTAGAAGAGCTTGATTATCTTATCCGCAAGACCCGACAGCTTCTCCTGCGTGCCGACGTATGTGTAATAGCCCTCGCTGTCCTTGCCGATTATCTCGACGTTAGCGGAAGCCAAATAAGCGTCCACGCTCGTTCTCGCGCCCGACACGAAGCCGTAAGTATCTTTCTCGTCGTAAACTCCCGACTCGTCTCCGTCGTCGATATAAAGCTTGGAGGTCATCTGGTACTGCTCTTCCATTGTCCACGTGTTGTTCTTTACCTTGTCGTATATGCTCTCAAGGTCGCGCTCTTCAAATATCGCGTTGTTATATACCGTTACGTACATAAAACGGTAAAGCGAGAGCGAAACCATACCGGTAGCGAGATACTGCGCCGAGCCTACGGTTCCGAATTCGTTAAATCCCTGCGCCCAATAATACTTGTCAAGATTGAGATTCTCAACGTCCCTGAGGTTGTAGAAAAGTCCCTCGGTAACCTTGGCAAGCGCCGTGTACGCGGGCGCCGTTATTATATCGTACTCTCCGCTTCCGGAGGTAATATCGCTTGACACCTTAGCTATAACGGTAGCGTGAGCGTTGGTCGTGTCGTCAACAACGGGTATTACGTCGAGCTTGACGCCAAGACGTCCTGCTACCGCCTGGTTTCTGGTATATACCGCGTTTGAAACTATATTCGCGCCGTCCTCTCCCGTGGAGTAGAACTCGTCGCTCTGTCCTATCACGTCTCTGCTTATAATCGTTATTACCTCATCTCCGTAATTGAGGTCCGCGGGAAGCTCGCTGTCGTAAGGTCCCGGTTCAGCCACGGTCGCCGCCGTAGCTCCCGTAGTTCCTCCGCCTTCCTCTTCGTCCTTCTTACAGCCGACGAAGCAGGACAGCGTCATAACGCAGGCAAGTACTATAAGTAATATTCTTTTCAAATTTTTCATAGCTTTTACCCTAAAATTATCAGCCGTAATTATTTTCTTCTGCGCTTACGCGTCGAAACAGCCGCCGCGCAAACCGCTCCTGCCATAGCAACGATTCCAAATCCAACCGAGCTTCCGCATCCGCTCTTCTCTTCCTCAGCCGTGGTCTCAGCCGCAGTCGTCGTAACAGCGGCGGTGGTAGCAGCCGTCGTGGTCGCAGCGGTGGTGGTGGAAGGCGCCTCGGTAGTGGTAGCAGCCGTGGTCGCTATATCGGGAGCGTCAATAGGATTGACCTCGCCTATAACCTTCGAGAAATCAGGCTGTCTGTCAGCTTCGGAGCCGGAATAAACGAGAAGATTGTCTATCTCAATGCTACAGCCTCCGCGGAGTGTGATGAAAGGAAGACCGCTCTTCTCTCCGAGATCCGATTTAACGACGAGTCCCACGAACATATCGTCAACGTAGAAGGTAACGACGTCGGGAGCCACTACTATCTTAAAGGTCGTCTTGGTAACGCCCAGCAGATTGTCGTTCTCAAGCGTCAGATTAGAGCTTGTAACCGTAGTTCCGTCGGTAGTTTTGTTCTGCATATAAACCTTCGGCTTGTTTCCGTCGGTGTATATATGGTTCTCGAGATAAACGCCTGCAGCCCACATCTGCTTTTCGCTTGCGTTGATACCCATTCCGAATATAGCGTTGTTGCCGTAGTCGTTTACGGTAAGGTAAACGTCGGCGGTGAGAGTGTAGTTGTCAAGTCCCTTGGGATATTCGGTTATAACGCTGACAAGGTTGTTATTAGCCGCAGCCGCTATCGAAATTCTTCCCGTCTCGGTATTGTAGCCGTAGGTATACTTGGTGGGGTCGGGAGAGTTGGTCGCCTTAACGACGTCGGTTATCTTGTCCTTTATCATATCCTCGGAGAGAATAATGGTTCCGCCGGGATAATATACGGCGTCGTCCACTGCTCTCTGCGTGGTGGTAGCGCTGCTCTCGTTAGCGTCGGCGGGAGTTCCCGCGATTACCTGGAAATTGTCAAAGTGTATAGTACAGCCCTTGCGTCCGCCAAGGAAAACACCGGTGGTACCGTTCTTGAGGTCGGAGGTGTTTATTTCCTTGAACATAGCGTTGTCAACGAAAAATTGAGTTTTTTCAGCGCCGACCTTTAGTTTGAGGTTTACGTAAGCGCCCCAGGTGTAAGATCCGTCGCCGTAAGCAACGTTTACGTTGTTACCCGTTCCCTTGGAGTTGTCAGAACCAACGTTCTGCAGATAAGTAACCGCGCCGGAGCCTGCCGCGTTGGTAGGAGTGGTTCCCTGCACCTTCCACTGAATGAAAGCGCCCTTTCCCCAAGAGGATTCGGAGCCGACTCCGACGTTTATCATCTTATAAGAATCGGAGGTGGGAGCCTCTGCCATAGCGACGTCAACGCTGACCGTATAGCCGCTCGCAAGCTCGGTTGCCGTTGGGAAGGAAGTGAGCGCAAGGTTGGCGTTAGCGTCCGCATTGAGATACACGAGCTTCTCTCCGTCCCACTTCATATACGTGTTGTCGCCGAAGATAGCGTTGGTGTTTCCGTCCTGTCCTGCCGCCTGGGCAATCGTCGTCTCGTTGATGATAACGTCGCCCTCGTTGTAATTAGCCGCGCCTGCCATAATTATCGTACTGAGCAGAGTTGCCAGAACGAGAACGACGACAAGTGAAAGCTTTGCAAACTTTTTCATAGTTTTTCTCCTTTGATTTATATTTTAAACCATTCTGGGTTTAATTCAGATTATTATTCCCCCTGCGGAGGCTTAACGAAAACCGATAAAGGTTAGGTAAGCCCCCGCGGGAATCGTTTCGTTTTATAATTTTCAGCCGTTCCACGATGCCGAGAGTACGGTATCGTCGTCTCCCTCGTCCTGAACTTCGATTGAGGTTTTCATAATATCCTCTGCCGAGATATCAAGCTTAAGTATAGAAGGCTCTGCGTATATTTTTTTCATCATCGTATCCTCCTTTTCTTACGCTCTGTCAACGGGAGCTGCCGTTCCGTCGTACTGTACTATATAAGGCGTGTAGTAAACCGTATCTCCGTCCTTCATTACCGCGTAAGGCGTAACCGTGAAGGTATACGTAACACCCGCAGTCATAGGAATATCGGTTATAACGATAGCCTGAAGCGCGGTGTAGCCCGAATGAGGCTCATAATAAGCGGACTGTCCGTTAACAAGACCCGATACCTTCTTGAATACTGTGCTTCCCTGCTCGTCAAAGCTCTTGATAACGGTTGCGTTATTGTCAGCAGAGCTTGTCACATCCACCTTAAAGCCGAGAGCCTTGTAAGCGGAGGTAACGTTAACCTCGGATATAAAGCGAAGTCCGTAGCCCGTCTTTGCCTCGGTGGTTCTCTGATGTCCAAAATATTTAACGTTTCCGTCAGCGCCTATGCGCTCGGTCGTGCTCGTTGAAGCCTCGCCCGTGCCCTCGTAGAAATTGAAATTGTCTATATAGATAGTAGTACCTGTACGTCCGCCGATAAAGATGCCCTCCGTACCGTTGCGAAGCGCCGACGTAGAAAGACTCCAAGCCTGTGCGCCGCCCACGTATATCGTCGTCGTATCCTTACCAACTACGAATTTAACGTTTATAGCCGTTCCCAGCGTGTACGAGCCGTTATCATACGTCTGATTCGTCTTACCGTTGGGGTTTGTGGTATCTATACTCTTGTTATAGTTGCAGAAGCCCCACGTACTCGACGCGCCGATACCGTCAGTCTCGGTTGCCGTATCGTAAACGGTAGCAAGCTCAAGGTAGCTTCCGTCTGCCCAAGCAACTCTATTGCCTATAACAAGCTGCATAAGATTTTTAGTATTTGAGGCAGAGCCTGCGGCAAGAATAAAGTCTGCACTTACCGTATATTCGTCAAGCGCTGTCGGGAAAAGACCCAGGGCAACTCTGCCGTCCCCTACGTTCGTACTCGTAGGCTTATAAACGAGCTTTTCTCCGTCCCAAGTAAGAACGGTATTAGACTGGAAAATACCGCTCGTATCTCCGTCATCACCTGCAAGCTCGTCGATTATTGCTTCGTTTACGACGGGAAGTCCCGCACCGTACTGGTCGCCGCTCTCAACGTCGTATACGGGGTCAAGAGTTATAGGTTCACCCGTTCCCGCCCATACCTTGAAATTGTCAAAACGAACGGTAATACCGCCGCGCGCGCCGAGATAAGGAGCCGACCACGTGCTTGCTCTGAGCTCACTTACGGGAATAGCGGAAAGCAGCGAGCCGTCAAAATAGAACTCCGCGTTCTCCGCACCAACCTTTATCGTGTAGTTAAAGTAAGTACCGAACGCCGATTTTGTAAACGTAACGTTGGTCTCACCGGATTTATCGGTAGACGACGTTCTGTTTTGAACGTAAACCTTTTTATTATTCTCGTCTGTAATCGTAGTTCCGTCGTACGTACCTTTGGGCTGGAACTGCAAAAAGCTTCCCTGTCCCCACGCGACGATATTGTTGATACCCATATTTACGATTTTCGTCGTAGTTGCGCTTACGCTGCCCGTATTGGTTATACAGAAGTCAACGCTTACGGTATATCCGTTGGGAAGCTCGTCAGCGGTCGGGAAGGAGGAGAGCGCTATCTGTGAGTTGCCCGTAGGCGCGTAAACCAACTCATCTCCGTCCCACGTCATACTCGTATTCGTACCGAAAATTCCGTCGGTATTTCCGTCGTCGCCCGCGAGCTGGGCGATCATCGCTTCGTTCATAATGATAGTTCCGTCGGAATACTCCGCCGCGCTCACGAAGATAAGTGAGCCCGCAAGCATCGTGAGCGTGAGTATCATCGCCAAAGCGATTTTAAAAATTTTTCTCATTTTCCTTTTCTCCTTTTTTATATATTTTGTTTTTTATTTTAAACCCTTGCGGTTTAATTCAGATTATTGTTTATCGTTCCTATTATGGCTGATACGCTCATTTCACGCCTATGTCCGTAAGCTTTACGCGCACGGCGGAAAGAGCCTCCTTGCCCCTCGAATATATAACGTGCAGATATTCGCCGTCAATATAGGTCGTCGGATATCCGTAATTTCCGCCCTTATACATTCCCTTGCGCTTCTGCGTATACGGTATGTCTCCAAGCAGATAATGCGTGTCAAAATCAATACCGTTCTCCGATATCATAAGAAACAGCTCGGCTCTCGCCCGCGATTTGTTACCTATATAATAGTATCTTCCGTCGGGGAGAGTTCCGCACTGGAACTTCGCGTCGTAATCGGTAAAGCGCGTGCGGTACATATCGGTAAAGGTGTATCCGCCGTCAAAGCTTGCCGCCGCAAAAACCTGCGTCGCGTCGGTTCGGCTGAGGTGGAATATAGTTCCGTCAGCGGTCCTGTAAAACGCCGATTCGGTTATATGTCTCGGCTTCTCGCTCTCGGGGTCGCGCCGCAGCCACTGCGTATTCCAGCCGCCGCGTCCCGTGAGGTCCTCGGTGTATGAATACGAGCCGTAACCCGCCCAGAGAAGCAAATTACCAAAGCGCTCTGGACTTAAGTTTCCGCTGTGCCAGCCTCCGAGGCAAACGGGCTCGCTCCACGTCTCGCCGTCCTCGGTCTCGACGTAGTAGCTTCTGCGTCTCTCTCTTACCGAATCCTTTTCCTCGGGGCGCAAATCGCTTCCGTCCTCGTTTTTCCGCACGGTAGCCGCCCCGTATTCGTAGGCAAAGTAAAACAGCGTAAGCTTTTCACCGTTCAAGAGCACTCCCGCGCAGGTCAGCGTCTCGTCGGTGTGCTCGCCCCGCAGTATATCGACCGCGGGCTTTATCTTCCAAGACTTGAAATCGTCCGAGGTTGCCATCATAACTCTCTGACCGATATCGTCCTCGTTTCTGCGTGCCGAGGAATAAAAGCCGTAATACCTTCCCTTGAATTTAGTCATAAACGGGTGGTGCGTATAGTACCACGCCTCGTCGCTTCCGTCGGGGATATATATATCCGACACCTCCACCGACTCCCGCAGGTCGCAAACCGTTTTCGCCTCGCTGTTTATCGACTTCAAGGTATCCGATATCTTTTCCTTGCGGAAGCTTCCGTCATCGTTCAAAAACATAACAAGTCCTCCTTAAATTTTAAGGTATAATTATTTCACCTCTATCGCGGTGAGCTTTATTCTGAGAGTTTCAACCGCTTCCTTGCCGCAGGAGTATACGACGTACATATATTCGTCGTCAAAGTAGGACGTGGGATAACCGTAGTCGCCTCCCTTGTAAAGTCCCTGCTTCTGCTGTGTATAAGCCCTGTTACCAAGATAATAGCACTTATTAAAGTCAACTCCGTTCTCCGAGGTCATAAGCACGAGCTCGTTTCTGCCCGTTGATATGTTTCCTAAGAAATAATACCGTCCGTCAGGCAGCGTACCAAGCTCAAATTTTGCCGAATAATCGTTGAAATTAGACTCGTACATATCCGTCCAGGTATATCCGCCGTCAAAGCTTGCCGCCGTGAGAACCTTTTCGTCGTTGGTTCTGCTGAATATAACGATAGTTCCGTCAGCCATCTGATAAAGTCCCGACTCGGTAATGACGTTTGGCTCCTCAACTCCGAGGGCAAGCTTGAGTCTTACGAATTTCCAGCCGCTCGTACCCGAAAGGTCCTCGGTATAGGAAAGTGAGCCGTAGCCCGCCCAGATAAGCAGGTTGCCCATACGCACGGGGCTGAGGTTTCCTCCGTAGTAGCCGCCGAGGCTCTTAAGCTCGCTCCAATTTTGTCCGTCTGTGGTCTGGAGATAAAGGGTCTCTCTGTTGCGTCTTATCGCGTTCTCCTCAAGAGGTCTGCGGTCGGTTACACCGTCGGACTCCTTCTCAATCGATGCGTACTCGTAGGTCATTACGTAAACGGTAAGCGTTCCCTCGTATACGTATACGCCGAAGCAGGTCAGAGTCTCAAGGTAATTTTCTCCCTGAATGGAATCAACCAAAGGCTTTACCGTCCAGTTCTTATAGTCGGTCGAGGTAGCCATCATTATTCTCTGTCCGAGACAGTCCTCGTTTCGCTTGGACGAGGAATAGAATATGTAGTAAGTTCCCTTAAAATAGGTCATAAAAGGATGGTGCGAATAATACCACGCGCTCTCGGTTCCGTCGGGAGTATAAACTCTCGAAACCTCGGTGGACGAGGAGAGGTATTTTACGCCGGAGAGCTTGAAGTTTATAGATTCGAGGAACGGCTCGGCAAGCTCGTCTCCGAAGGTCTTTGAATACTCGTCTCCTACAGCTATCATAAGATTTCCTTTAAATATATACGCTCCAAGATTCTCCGCCACGTGCTCTACCATAAAGCCAAGCGCTTCCTTACAGCCTCCCACGATAAAGAGCTTTTTGCCCACAGCCTTCATCTTGCCCCCGAAAGCCGAGGTGCAAAGCTCCTGCACCGCAAGCGCCTCGGTTCTGAGTTCGGAGCCTATAACTATTTCTTTTTCGGAAGCATCGTTGCCCGTTGATATCGCAAGCTTCGCTCCCGTCAGCTTTTCTATCGCGGACTGAAGCTTGAGCGCCCCCTCGCCGTCAGAGCTTTGTACCGATATTATATAATCGCTCTTGCTTCCGTCGGTTATCGTAATATATTCTTTATTTGAAAGAACGAGGTGCTTCATATCCTCGGGAACTTTGAAAATACTGTCGCTCGCGGTATCGACGTACTCGGATATAACGTAATCGACGGCGGCGGTAACCGCGTCGTCGGTAGAACCGTAAAGAAGTACCTTGCTTCCGACGGCAGCTACCACGAAGTCGTCGGGAGTAGCTATATCGTCGCCGTAATCTCCCGCAACCTCTCTTGATGTGATACCCACGAGTATCTCCTTATCCTGCGCGGCGTAGGTATCCTGCTTGACCTGAAGCATAACTCCCGTCGCCCCCTTTATCGCAGTCGCAAGCTTATACGCCTGTGTAAATATCTCCGTGCGCCCCAAAGGAACGACGATACAATATTCGGAAAGTCCTCCTTCAACTATATTCATCCATACCGTATTATCGGCTTCGCCGCTTCCGGTGGTTCCGCCGTTTTCGCCTTCGCCGTTATTAGCGCACGCCACGAGCGCGAGAGTGCACAAAACGAGCACAAAAGCGACAATTCTTCTAAATAAAGATTTCATCACGTTTCCTCCTGTTTTAACGATTTTGAGACTTGTTACCATAAATTTTAACAATATCAAAATAAGTATCACTGCAAAATTCAGTCATATTGTTACACTTAATTATACAATTGGTCGCAGATAAAAATCAATAACCAAACACGAGAAAAAGCAAGACAAATTACACTATCAGTAGAATTTTCTTGATAATACACTATTTTGCACTATATCAGTTATAAGTATTGCACAAAATACGGTCTTTTTTAGCCCTGTCAAGTCGTTTTTTTGCCAAACAATTTGCCGATTTAAACAAATACGCAGAGCAGTTTTTGGTTGCCTTTCTTGCATTTTTAAGTCATTTTCAAAAAAATATATCTATCTTTAGGATTATTAGGGGAGAAACTTTTGCAAAAGTTTCTCCCCTAATTCCTCTTCAAAAACTCTAAACGTTGGGTTTTAGTTTGATTTTTTGTTTTGCTTCCACCGTGGGAGGCTTCGTCTTTCCCCTGTTCGTATATCGTTTAAAGTTTTTTGAAAAGGGGAAACTTTAGGGGAGCGCCTTTTTGCAAAAATGCACTCCCCACAAATTAAATAATATTTATTTAAGAAACTATCCTATTCAGCTTCGCTGAAATTGTCCTTGCCAACACCGCAAAGAGGGCACTCAAAATCCTCGGGAAGATCCTCGAATTTGGTTCCGGGGGCAATATTGTTTTCGGGCGAGCCCGCCTCCTCGTCATACTCCCATCCGCAAATGTCGCATACGTACTTTTTCATAATTTTCTCCTTTTGTTTTAATATAATAATTATTTTTACCAAACGCCAAAGGCGTTATGTAAAATCAAACACATAAAATATATATTAGTTTGTTTGTTTTACTATATTTATTAAAATTATAATTTTAAAATATATCACACATATACAAGTGCTTTTTTATTCAATTATTCTTCCGTCTGTGGATATCGTAATCACCTGCCACGGAATGAACTTACCGCTTGCCTGCAAAGCCCGCTTCACAGCATTCTCAATACCTCCGCAGCAAGGAACCTCCATACGCACTATCTTGACGCTTTTTATATCGTTTTGAGAAATTATCTGCGTCAGCTTTTCGGCGTAATCTCCCTCGTCAAGCTTCGGACAGCCTATAAGTGTAATATGGTTACGGATAAATTCATTGTGAAAATTTCCGTAAGCGTAAGCCGTACAATCAGCCGCAATAAGTAAATTAGCGTTTTCAAAATACGGAGCATTCACGGGCACGAGCTTTATCTGGCAGGGCCACTGCATAAGCTGGCTCGATACCGACGAAGACTTGACGGGCGCCGCCGCTTCTCGCTTGATAGCTTTGGATTGAGTTCCCGGACAACCGCACGGAAGCTTGACTCCGAATTTTTTCATCTTCGCCTGACGCACCGCATCCTCGTTGTAAGCGGGAGCCTCCCGCTCCTCAAAGGTAATGGCGTTGGTGGGACAGGCAGGCAGACAATCTCCAAGACCGTCGCAATAATCCTCGCGCGTAAGCCTTGCCTTTCCGTCTATCATTTCTATCGCTCCTTCGTGGCACGCCGCGGCGCAAGCGCCGCAGCCGTTGCATTTTTCCGCATCAATTTTTATTATTTTTCTTATCATAAAAATTTCCTCCTTCTATCAAAAGCACTTTCCGTCCCTGCAATCCTCCGCGTTTCCGCATCGGTAGCAAAGCTCGTTTGGACACTGCTTATTTTTAAAATATCCAACTATATTTTCCACGGTCGTCTGAGCTATATTCGATAGCGCCTCTTCGGTAAGAAACGCCTGATGAGACGTAACTATAACGTTAGGCATCGAAATAAGTCTGGCAAGCACGTCGTCCTCCAAAATATGCCCCGAAAAATCCTCGAAGAAGAAATCCGATTCCTCCTCGTATACGTCAAGGCAAGCCGCTCCGATCTTTCGTGATTTTATTCCCGAAAGCAACGCCTCGGCATCGACGAGAGCGCCTCGCGAGGTGTTGAGTATCACAACCCCTTTTTTGCATTTTTCGACACTTTTTTCATCTATTATATGATAGGTGTCATCGGTCAGCGGACAGTGCAAAGAAATAATATCGCTCTGCGAAAAAAGCTCGTCAAGGTCAGCGTATCTTACCGTCTCTCCGTCTTCTATCTCCCGCGCGGGAAACTTGTCGTAAGCCAGCACCTTCATTCCAAAGCCTCGGCAAATATCAATAAACACCCTTCCTATTCGCCCCGTACCTATAACTCCGACCGTTTTTCCGTGAAGGTCAAAGCCCGTCATTCCCGCGAGACTGAAGTTAAAATCTCTGGTTCGGATATACGCCTTGTGTATACGGCGTATAGAGGTAAGCAGCATAGCCATCGTATGCTCCGCCACGGCGTAAGGAGAATACGCGGGAACGCGCAGAACGTGTATTCTGCCGAAAGCGTATTTCATATCCACGTTGTTGAATCCCGCGCAGCGGAGCGCGACGACCCGAACGTTCATCTCGCAAAGCTTGTCTATAACCGCGGAGTTCACCGTATCGTTGACGAATACGCAAACGCCGTCAAAATCTTTCGCGAGTCCCACTGTATCCTCGTTCAATTTAGTCTCAAAATATTTAAACTCAACCCCGTTTTCCGCCCCGAATTTATCAAAAGACGGTTTATCGTAGGGCTTTGCGTCAAAAAAAGCGAATTTCATATAAAATCCTCCTTGATTTTCTGATATTATTATAGTATAATAAATCAAAATAATCCGTTGAATTTTCAACAAAAGGAGAAATTTTTGAAAAAATATTTGAATATTTTAAAAAAATGTCCGCTTTTCGAGCAAATTGAGGAAGAAAACCTGCTCGGAATACTCGGTTGTCTTAACGCAAAGGTTGAAAGCTTTGACAAAAAATACACTATTTTAGCCGAAGGCTCACCCGCAAAGTATATAGGCATCGTTCTTTCCGGCTCGGCGCAGATAATACAGATAGATTACAACGGAAACAGAAGTATTCTATCGAATATAACTCCGCCGCAGGTATTCGCCGAGGCGTTCGCCTGTGCCGAAACGCCCTCTCTGCCCGTCAGCGTGATAGCCGACGAACCCTGCGAGATAATGCTGATAGACTGCAGACGTGTGCTTTACACCTGCGGCAACAACTGTTTTTTTCATCAGCAGCTCATTTTTAATTTAATGAAAGACATAGCGACCAAAACTATACTTTTTCATCAAAAGATAGAAATAACCTCAAAGCGAAGCACGAGAGAAAAGCTTATGACCTACCTGTCCTTATACGCAAAAGAAGCCAACGCTCCGAGTTTTGATATTCCCTTCGACCGCCAGGAGCTTGCCGATTATCTTGAGGTAGACCGAAGCGGTCTTTCGGCAGAGATAAGCAAGCTAAAAAGAGAAGGATTGATAAAATGTCAGAAAAATCATTTTGAGCTTTTATAACGATTTTTATAATAACTATATAAAATTTCATTGGAGAAGGTTATGCGATTGAAAGATTTGAGGGAAGATAGCGATATTACGCAGGCTGAAATAGCAAAATATCTGAACGTCAAGCAAAATACCTATTCGCAATACGAAAATGAAGAAAGACAAATTCCAATAGAAACTCTTATTAAATTGGCAAAATATTATAATACTTCCGTCGATTACGTTTTAGGTCTTACCGACGACCGTAAGCCGTATAAAAAAATCCAACTCTGACGAGTTGGATTTTTATTTATTAAAGAAATCTAATCACAAAAGCTCCTCGTAAACGAGATTTCTTATCCTCGGGTGTATCATCTGATATACGTAGTTACAGCCCATAACGTGCATACCAAAATAAAGCGCTATTCTGTTGGTGGTATCTATCATCGAAAACGCGCCTGCCGCGCCGTCCCAGCCGCACTCCCCTACGGGTGAGAGCGAGAGCGACAAAGTGGGATTCATATGAGTACGACAGCACAGCCCCCAGCCGTATCCGAAATATCTCGCACCCGCGAAATCGTCCAAAGCCGCGTCGCACTGGCGGTTGAGCGTCATCATCTTTACCGTCTCGGGCTTCAGAAGCTCGTATCCGTTCTCCGCCCTTCCTCCGCACGCGACAGCCGTTATTATCTTCATATATTCGTCTACCGAGCAGAACAGTCCCGCACCTCCGCTGTCGTATTCGGGAATCAGCGCATACTTATTTTCAATCTTCTTTTCAATAGCCTCTCCAAGCCCGTTGCGATAGGTATACATAGCCGAGAATCTCGTCAGCTGTTCTTCGCTCGGACGAAAGCCCATATCCTTTATTCCGAGAGGCTCGAAGATATTCTTTTTAAGATACTCCGAAAACTTCATTCCCGAAGCGACCTCCACCACCGCCGCAAGAACGTCGTGGCACAGGCTGTATTTATAGCGCGTTCCCGGCTCAAAGAGCAGCGGGTCCTTCGCCATAGCCTTTACAACACCCAAGGTAGAGGGGTTATGCTCGATAGCGTATAATATGTTCTCGGTGTTTATTACGTAGCTCATTCCGCCCGTCATCGTAAACAGATGTTCTATCGTCATCACGTTGCTTGCGGGAACAATCACCCCGCCCTTCGCCTTTACCTTCAGCTCCGCGTACTCGGGAATATATTTGGAAACGGGGTCGTCAACGCTTATCAATCCCCTCTCAATCAGACGCAAAGCGGCGATACAGGTTATTACCTTCGACGCTGAAAAAATCCAATACAAATCGTTTTCAGATACGGGCTTCGTGCCTTTTGAGTCGGAAAAGCCCACCATTTTTCGATATATAGACTTTCCGTCCTTCGTAACCGCCAAATCACACGCGGGAATACCTCGCGAGGTCATAGCCTCCATCAATTCATCAAGCTTTGAAAACATATTTCGTCTCCTTTTAACAGTCTTTATAAAAAGTATATCACAAACCCGATACACGTTCAAGTAAAAATCACGACATATAATCAAAAAATCAAGACTTTTAGAAGCTTTCCGTTTTGCGGTTATCTGTGGCAAAGCGAAAAGCGCGCGGAGATAATCTCCGCGCGCTTTTCACATATATCCGTTTTTAAAGTATTTGACAAAGTTTTTCGTAATATTATACGAGGCTCGTCTTTTTGAGCACGATATTGCTTATCGCTCCGAGACCCGCGCCAAACAGCACTCCGCCCGCGAGGCAGAGGAGAACGTTCATTATCGTGGCGTTCAGAGGCGTGAGCATCGGAATCATCATAAAGAGGAACATTCCGACCATAAACGACAAAACGAGAGACAGCCAAAGCTTCTGCTTTGCAACTACGCTCATAATAAGATAGATAGGAACGAAAACGCTCACGAGTATCACCTTCGCGAGAACGCTCATAATCAAATTTCCCACACCGAAGCCGACCATCTCAAACGAAAGCCCTGATATAGCGCCGCCGAGCAAGGAGCCTATAAAGAAGGCGAGAATCATAAGCGCGGCGCCAAACGAGCATACGATGGTTTTGGATATCACGTAATCGCTCTTTTTCGCGCGTATGGTAAACAGATTCTTGGCGTATCCGCTTCTGAAATCCTCAGCAACGAAGATACACACGAGCGCCGCGATACCAAAATAAAGCATATTTATGTTTGCCATAGACGTAAGACTCATTCCCGCGCCCATACCCGACGCGTCGGCGCTTTCCGACGAGCCGCCGCTGACGGAGCCGATAATCTGCCATACGTTATCAAAG
The DNA here is from genome assembly GCA_017464565.1 of Clostridia bacterium. GTDB lineage: Bacteria > Bacillota > Clostridia > Oscillospirales > CAG-272 > HGM12713. The sequence goes on along the minus strand of JAFTZH010000054.1, from coordinate 4,508 downwards.
CCCTCTACCACCGTTTCCGCACCCGTTTGGGGATCTACCGATACCGTTCCGTCCATCATAGTCGTCATAATGAGTATAACTACGGGTATCACCAGACAAGCGGCTACGATAATGTAAACGAGAGGCATAGTAAACATTCTGCGAAAATCCACTTTCAGCATACTGCCGAGTCTTTTTCCGAACGTATTGCGTTCAAATTTCTTTTCCATTATTTTCTGCCCTCCTTCATCAAGTCGATATAATATTCCTCAAGACCTATCTTGTCGGTTTTTATCTCGCTGACGAGTATGCCGTTCTCGTAAAGACAAGTTACCGTCTCCTCTGGGGTCGTAATATCGTATACGCGGATATATCCCGCCTCGTCCTCTTCCACGCGGGAATACCTGCTTCCGAGAATAAATTTAGCGCGGTTCATATCTTTTGCCTTGAGAGCAACGTAAGTACGGCAGCTCGCCTCCAGCTCGTCGGCGGTCATCTCGCAAAGCATTTTTCCTCCGCGGACTATACCGTAATGCGTCGCTATCTTTTCAAGCTCACCGAGAATGTGCGAGGAGATGACGATAGTAACCCCGTGATTCTGCGCGAGATCGCACAGCACCTCACGCATAATTCTCATACCGTCTGCATCAAGTCCGTTTATAGGCTCGTCGAGCACGAGCAAGTCCGGATTGCCAAGCAGTGCCATCGCGATGCCGATACGCTGTTTCATACCGAGCGAGCAGTTTTTGTATTTATTGGACGCGGCGCCCTCCATTCTCACCATTTTGAGAACCTTGACGATTTCAGGTTCCGCGTTCTTCATACCAAGGTTCGCCGCCTGAAGCTTCATATTGTTCCATACGCTGTAATTCGGAAAGCACCCCGGAGCCTCGATAAGCACGCCTATTTTCGCTCTTACGTCCGCGTCGGTATAATCTCTGCCAAAGAGCCTAACCGAGCCGCCGCTCTCGTGAATGAGTCCGCAGATAATCTTCTCGGTAGTTGATTTACCCGAGCCGTTCTCTCCGATAAAACCGTAAATCGCTCCCGCGGGAACGGTCATATTCAAGCCCGCGAGCGCTTGCTTGGGACCGAAATTTTTAGTAAGATTTTTAATTTCTATCGCGTTCATATTTCTAATTTCCTTTCATTTGGCTGTTTGCGCCCGATCTCCGCATCAATATACGTCGCTCTTGTTGAGAATATGAGTTCCGAGTACGTTATAGAACACCGTCCACACCGCCGATACCGCGATACATATAACGAGCGTCCATACGTTGCTGACGAGACAAGCGTTGACCGACGCGCCGTAAAGGAAAATATTGAGGAAGGAAGTGGGAAGCGACAGATTTTCAACCACGGCAGCCATACCTATGATAACGATACCCGTGCCGAAGAAGAAGGACGACGCAATCGAAATTCCGAAGTATTTTCTGAAAATAACGTTGAGGAAGGTATAAAGGCTTGCCCAGCCGAGACTCATAATTATTTTGCCGATAATGGCAATTATGAGAGAGCCTGCGTTCACCTCAACCGAATATCCCACGAGAAGTCCGCCGACGGTTCCGCCGACGAAATAAGTTATACACATACAAGCCATAGCGAAAGCGCAGACGATACTCTTGGACATCATATAATCCTGCTTTTTAGCGTGAGTGGTGAAAAGCTGCTTTACGTATCCCGACTTATAATCGTGTCCGATAAATATGGATACCATAATTCCGCCGAATATAAATACCATATTCATATTGGCGTAATCGGCAATGCTTTTGATTACGTAAAGAGGCTCGGACGCGGCGATAATCTGCCATACGTTGGAATACAGCGGTTCCATCGTATTTCCGCTTTGGTCGGGCATCATAGTCATAGCCGAAACCATAGCGGGAATAACCGCGGCGATAGCCAGAAAAATATAGAACAGAGGCGTATGGAACAAACGGTAAAAGTCAACGCCGAGCATACCCTTTATCCTCTGTGCGAAGCTTGGGGATTCAAACTTGATTTCGCGTGTCATATTATTCCGCCTCCTTTTTTGACATAAGCTCAATGTAATATTCTTCAAGACCTATTTTATTCTTCTTAAGCTCGCTTACGACGTGTCCCTTTTCGTAAAGGTACGCTACAAGCTCCTCGGTGTCGTTTACGTCGTAAACGCGGAGATATCCGTCCTCCGTCTTGACGTTGCCGTATTTTGCAAGCAGCGCGTCCCCGGCTCCTTTCATATCTTTCGTCTTGACAGAGACGAACACCTGCGCGCGGCTATCCATCTCCTCGGCGCTTATCTCCATAATCATTTTCCCCTGGCGGATAATACCGTAATGAGTAGCTATCTTTTCAAGCTCTCCGAGAATATGCGAGGATATAAGGACGGTACAGCCGTATTTTTGCGTGATATCCACGAGTATTTCACGCATAATTCTCATACCGTCGGTATCAAGTCCGTTTATAGGCTCGTCAAGAATAAGAAGCGCGGGGTCTCCAAGCAGAGCCATAGCGATTCCTATACGCTGTTTCATACCGAGAGAACAGCTCTTGAATTTGATATTGGCGCTATCCTCCATACGCACAATCTCAAGCACTCGTCTTATCTCCTCGTCGGGATTTTCAAGACCGAGGTTTATCGTCTGCATACGCAGGTTCTGGTACACGCTCGACCCCGGGAAACAGCCCGCGTTCTCGATAAGCGCTCCCACTCTTACGCGCACGCCCGCGTCAGTATAGTCCCTTCCGAACAGCTTTATCTCTCCCTCGTCGGGAACGAGATGTCCGCAGATAAGCTTCTCCGTGGTGGATTTACCCGAACCGTTCTCACCGATAAATCCGTAAATAGCTCCCACGGGTACGGTCATATTCAAGTGATCTACCGCGTACATTCCGCGAAAGCTCTTTGAAAGATTTCTGATTTCGATAGCGTTCATTTTTCGTCTCCTTTTCTTGATTTTTTCCTTTTCATAATAGAATCAGTCGGGGTGAGAAACGGAATCATCTCACTCATCGTGTGTCCTATGCCGAGCTTGTCAAGCTGTGCGCTGAAGGCTCTCGCATAACGATTGGATGCAAAGCTCTGCTTAAATTCGATACAAAACGAGCTTTCACACGCAATCATATTGATACCGAGTCCCGCCGCACCCGAATTATAAAAATACATTTCCCTTACGTGCTCGGCGTTCTCTCCCAGCTTGAACTGTCCGAGATAGCTGACGACGTAGGTATTCAGAAGAAAGCTGTCAAAATACGACATAATTTTTTGCTTTTCCTCAAAAGACGGAAGAGAGTCAAGCTTGTTGAACAAGCCGAGCATAGCGTTTGCTTCTTTTCTGCAATAGTCTCGGTCGCGCTGTGCCTTAAGTATTTCTCTCTGCTCGGTAGCCTGCATTTTGAGCGTTTTTTGCGAAAGCTCCCGACTGTACGGAAGAATCATACTCTTAACGCAGTTTTTATACGTATTCGGACAATCCAGCGCCTCGCGCATATCGGTTGCGATATTGGCGTTTATAGGCTTGTCGTAATCCGGATATATCTCGGCTATCGCCTTGCTCATAAGCAGCGACACGAGAATAACGGGCGTTGCGTTGTTTTCCTTACACACTCTCATAAAGTCCGTATGAGACACCTTGAATTCGCAGCGATAATCGGTCGAGTCCTCGGAGGGCTTATTTTCGGGAATGGCAAACGCATCGCGTGAAAGAGAAATAAATTCTTTGTTCTCGTCAAATTCGTATCCCTGCATAAAGGGATCGAAGGTCTCTCCCGGGAGCAGCGGGTCGTTTCGCAGACGAACGCCCTCGGGAACTTTTTTCGTCTTATATTGCTGTCTGCAATAATAGTACACCAGAGTTTCCACGAACGGCATTACTCCGCGTCCGTCGCAGAGAGCGTGGTGAAAAGAAACGAAAATCGTATTTCCGTGATAGGTAACGTCTATCAAATGCTTTCCGACGCTGATATGACCGAGCTTTGAAAGCTTTTTGGTTCTTCTTGAGGAGAGTACGCCTCGATTTTGCACGATATAAAAATCTCCGTCCTTCTCCACGAGCTTCGTTCTGAAATACGGATATCGCTTTTTCGTCAAAGCAAGAGCGGAAGTAAGCGCCGAGCCCGAAACCTTTTTGTCAAAGCGTATCTCGATGACCTCGCTCTCCATTCCCTGCTTCTTGTAGAGATAGCTCTGTCCCGAACGTATGCGTTCGTTTTTATCCTTGGACGTAGAGCCGGACGTCCGAATCAACAAATCTTTTTCATTTTGTTTTAAGGTGTCGTAAAATTCGTGAAAAACGTTACCCAAAGCATTACCTCCTAAACCTATGGAATCACGTCTGCCGTGAAAAACGGGAAAAGCGAGACAACGATTGTTTTCGTCCCGCTTATTTATATTTTATTTACTGCCTTTTGCGGCGTCGATGCGCGCCTCTGCCTCGGCTTTTCTCGCGTTAGCCTCGGCTATCTGCTCGTCGCGCTCCTTCTGCATCATTTCCTGTCTTGCCTTGGGAGACATCTTCGCTTCCTCCCAATTTGCCTTGGATTCAGCC
>JAFTZH010000053.1 GCA_017464565.1 Clostridia bacterium | reverse complement strand
TGCTCGTCAGGTTGGCGTTCCTGCAATCGTTGTATTCATGAACAAGACTGACCTTGTTGACGATGCTGAGCTTCTCGACCTCGTTGAGATGGAGATCCGTGATCTTCTTTCTTCCTATGAGTTCCCCGGTGACGATATCCCGATCATCCGCGGTTCCGCTCGTGATTCTCTCGAGTCCACAAACACAGATCTTTCTGCTCCAGAGTATGCTCCTATTCTCGAGCTCATGGCAAATGTAGACTCCTACATTCCTACTCCCGAGCGTAAGGCTGACCTTGACTTCCTCCTTCCTGTCGAGGACGTATTCTCCATCTCCGGCCGTGGTACAGTTGCTACAGGTAGAGTTGAGAGAGGTACAGTTAAGGTTGGTGACGTTGTTGAGATCGTTGGTCTCTCCGACGAGAAGAAGAACACCACCGTTACCGGAGTTGAGATGTTCCACAAGCTTCTTCCTCAGGCAGAAGCAGGCGACAACATCGGTGTTCTTCTCCGTGGTATCGCAAAAGACGAGATCGAGCGCGGACAGGTTCTTGCTAAACCCGGTTCCGTTCATCCTCACACGAAGTTCGTAGGACACGTATACGTTCTTACCGAGAAGGAAGGCGGACGTAAGAAGCCCTTCTTCGCAGGTTACAGACCTCAGTTCTACTTCAGAACTACCGACGTTACCGGTATCATCGAGCTTCCCGCAGGAGTTGAGATGTGCCGCCCCGGCGATAACGTTGATATGACCGTTGAGCTTATCACTCCTATCGCTTGTGAAGAGGGACTCCGTTTCGCTATCCGTGAGGGTGGTAGAACGGTTGGTTCGGGTGTCGTTTCTTCTATCATTGAGTAATTAAACGCACTTAATTATCAATTATCGGGGCTGCAAAGCAGCCCCGATACAAAAAATATATACTTTGGGGATTGGTGAAATTCCATACCGGCAGTATAGTCTGCGAACCTGACCGCGACGGTTGGGCCGAGCGGGTGAGATTCCCGAACCGACGGTAAAGTCCGGATGAGAGAAGATATATAATATAGTTCCCGAATGCCTTAAAATCAGGTGTTCGGATTTTTTGCTTTATTGAACTTTGTCTTCTCCCAAGAAAAATATATTAAGGGAGATTGTTTATGAATATTGAAAAAAGACAAACGAGAATAAAAAAAGTGGCAGTCAACGCGATGCTTTGCGCTTTGTCGTACGCATCAATGCTGATTATAAAGATTCCAGTTCAGTTTCTTGATTTAGACGTAAAGGATTCAATCATTATCCTCAGCGGTCTGCTTTTCGGTCCGCTTTCAGCCGCGGTAATATCAATAGTCGTACCTCTTATACAGCTTTTTACGATAAGCGGAACGGGATATTACGGATTTATTATGAACGTATTGTCATCACTTTCGTTTTCGCTTGCGGCGAGCCTGATATATAAATATAAAAAAAGCTTTTCGGGCGCGATAGTCGCTCTTGCGTCGGGAGTTTTCGCTATGACGGCGGTTATGATGATTGCCAATCTTATCATAACTCCGTATTATCTGGGGGTTCCAACCGAGGCTGTATCGGCTTTGATACCAAAGCTTTTGCTTCCGTTTAACTTGATAAAGGGTGTACTTAACGCGGCGATAGTTCTTTTACTATACAAGCCATTGTCGAACGTTTTGAAAAAAATGAGAATTACCGAGCCCTCTTGCGAAGAAAAAAACGGCACGGCTCATAATAAAACTATCAGCGTAATCGTTATGCTTTGCGCGCTGGCGCTTATCGCGGCGTCTGCTGCCGTAGTGTATTTTTTGCTGATGAAGTAAAGATTTTCTTTATATTAAGTGAATTTGATAAAAAACAGTTGATTTTAACGATAAAATAGTGTAAAATAAAAAGAGCCACACAGACAGTCTGTTTGGCTCTTAAAATTTATAAAAATACGGGAATTTGAAATTATGGTGGAAAATAAAAAGAACACGCTTTTGCGTATAGTATTGTGGGTCCTTCAGGGAATGCTCATAGGAATAGGCGCTATTTTGCCCGGTGTCAGCGGAGGAACGCTTTGCTATGCGTTCGGTATGTACGATTATATTATAGAAGTGCTTTCAAATCCGATAAAGGGAATAAAGAAGCATTGGTTTATGCTTATCTTTTTCGTACTCGGAGGAGCGATAGGGTTTATAGGCTTTTCGGGAATAACGGCGGCGTTACTCTCCTGGAACGAGCCTGTAGTTCTGTGTGTGTTCGTGGGACTTATTATAGGTACTTTGCCTGAGCTTTGGCGCGACAGCGGAGAGCACGGAAGAAGCAAAGGATCTGTGATTTCTCTCGTGATAAGCTTTATTGCTATCGCTTTGCTCTTTTATCTGTGTGAAAACGCGTGGGCTATTACCATTCCCGAAAATACAGTTGGCTTTGCTATCTGCGGCGTTATTTGGGGTTTGAGCTTTATAGTGCCCGGATTCAGCTCGTCTACTCTGCTTTTGTTCTTTGGAATATACGAGGCTATGTCAAGCGGAATTTCAAGACTTGATTTTTCGGTAGTAATTCCTCTCGGAATCGCAATGCTTGCGGTATTACTCGTTTTCTCAAGGCTTATGAAGCTCGTTTTTGATAAATACCATTCGATAGCCTCGCACTGTATCCTCGGCTTCGTATTGGCGACCACGCTTATGATTCTGACCAAGGATTGTATAATTCAAAGTCTATCGTTACCGAACGTACTGATATATCTGCTTTGTATCGTGTGCGGAGGAGCGGCGGGATTTTCGTTTACGGTGCTTTGCGCGAAGCTTAAGGCAAAGACTGATAACAACAATAATCAAACCTCGAATTGAAAATATATCTGCATAGAAAGGTAAACTTAAAATGAAAAAAATGCTTTTTACTTCAGAATCGGTAACCGAAGGACATCCCGATAAAATAAGCGATAAAATATCCGACGCCATACTTGACGAGATACTGCGTCAGGACCCCCATTCCCGCGTTGCCTGCGAGACCTTCTGTACGACGGGACTCGTATCGGTAATGGGAGAGATAACCACGAGCGCTTACGTGGATATTCAGAGTATAGTAAGAGAGACCGTCAGAAATATCGGTTATACGAGGGCAAAATACGGCTTTGACTGCGACAGCTGTGCCGTAATAAGCTCGATACACGAGCAGTCGCCCGATATCGCTATGGGCGTTGATAAATCTCTTGAGGCGAAAGAGGGAGCCGACGGCGATGAGTTCGACACGGGCGCGGGCGACCAGGGACTTATGTTCGGCTTTGCGTGCGACGAGACCGAGGAGCTTATGCCGCTTCCCATATCTCTCGCGCACAAGCTTGCGATGAAGCTTACCGAGGTCAGAAAGAACGGAACGCTTCCGTACCTCCGTCCCGACGGAAAAACGCAGGTAACGATAGAGTATCACGACGACGAGCCCGTGAGAGTCGATACCATAGTTATATCCTCACAGCACAGCGACACGGTAGAGCTGTATCAGATAAGAGATGAGATAATAGAGCACGTTATAAATACCACCGTTCCGCAAAAGCTTATAGATAAGAATACCAAGATATACGTCAATCCTACGGGACGCTTCGTTATCGGAGGTCCCGCGGGAGATACGGGACTTACGGGAAGAAAAATAATAGTCGATACCTACGGCGGATATTCCCGCCACGGCGGAGGAGCTTTTTCCGGAAAGGATCCCACGAAGGTAGACCGCTCCGCGTCTTACGCCGCAAGATACGTCGCAAAGAATATCGTGGCGGCGGGACTCGCCCGCAAGTGCGAGGTTCAGGTAGCCTATGCGATAGGCGTGGCAAAGCCGGTATCGGTTATGATAGACACGTTTGGAACGGCGGTTGCCGACGAGGAGAAGATAGCCGCGGCGGCGGACAAGCTGTTTGATTTCCGTCCCGCTGCTATAATCAAGAAATTCGACCTTCGCAGACCTATATACTGCGATCTTGCGGCTTACGGACATATGGGAAGAACCGATATAGACGTTCCGTGGGAAAGGACCGACCTTGCGGAGGCGCTTCGCGCGGAGATATTGAAATAAAGTAACTTTAGGCTGATTTTTTACATATTCTGTACCGAGGAGGAGCGGATATGTATATAAAAATCGCAATTGAGGTTATAGCGGCGCTGTTTGCCGTATTCGGTTTTTACAGCGCGGTAAGATTGCTTGCGCAGAAGATATTTGCCGATGACAATATCTTCCTCGCGGTAGAGATAAAGGACGAGACCGCCGCGGAGAACGCCGAGGTGCTTATAAGAGAGGCGCTGGGGTATTTTCTCGCGGCAGGCTCGCCGCGCGTCGCGGTGCTGGTTTCGGAGGAGCTTTGCGACGATAGACTTATGGATATCGTACGTAAATACGGCGCGGAATGTTATTTGATTGATACATAATAAAGCGGAAAGGATTCAAGGCTTATGCAGGAAGTGGAAAACATAAACGAAAGCTCCGGTCTGCAAAGACTTGAGGGAAGCGTGGAGTACGTTATCTATTCAAACGAGGATAACGGATATTCGATATGCGATATGGCTGTTGCCGACGACGAGATAATAACGATAGTCGGAATATTGCCTATGATTTCCGCGGGGGATAATATCGTCGTTTACGGCAAATGGATACATAATCCTAAGTACGGCAGGCAATTCAGCGTTTCTCAATACGAGCGTGTGATGCCTGCCGATACCGCTTCGATACTGCGTTATCTCGCGTCGGGCGCGATAAAGGGAATAGGACCGAAAACGGCGCAGAGGATAGTCGAGCGCTTCGGTGAGGAATCGTTTGACGTTATAGAAAACCACCCCGATTGGCTCGCTGAAATAAAGGGAATCTCACGCAAATCCGCCGTGGATATATCAGAACGCTTTAAGGAACAGGCGGGAATGCGCTCGGCTATGATGTTTTTCAGAAATTATTTCGGCGCGACGCTTACCGTAAAGATATACAAGAGATGGGGAAGCGCGTCGGTGGATATAGCGAAGAAAAATCCGTACCGTCTGTGCAACGAGATAGAGGGTATAGGCTTTGAGAAAGCCGACTCTATGGCTTCCGAGCTTGGTATAGTAAACGATAATTTCGATCGCCTTATGAGCGGTATAAGATATATACTTTCGCAGAACGCCTCGCAGAACGGTCATACCTGTCTCCCGAGGACGAAGCTCCGCGAGGGAGCGGCGCGTCTGCTCAACGTCAGCGCGGAGAAGGCTGACGACGCGATATCGGGGCTTTTAAAAAGCGGAGCTTTGCGCTATACGCTCTGTGAGGGCGAGCAGATGATTTACGACAGCGCCGCCTACGAGGCTGAAAAGTATATCGCTCAAAAGCTTTGTCAGATAGAGGAAATGTCTTCGGCGGTCTCCCTCCCCGATATAGACAGATTTATAGAGCGTGAGGAGAGTCAGAACGGACTTAAATACGCCTCAAAGCAGAAGTTAGCCATTTCCGACGCGCTCAGATACGGAGTGATGATACTGACGGGCGGACCCGGTACGGGAAAGACTACCGTAGTAAAGGCTCTGATACATATTTTTGACAGTATGGGCTTTGATATAGCCCTTGCGGCACCCACGGGAAGAGCTGCTAAACGGCTTTCCGAATCGACCTCTATGGAAGCGAAAACGATACACCGTCTGCTTGAGATGAGCTACGATAACAGCTCGACTCCCGTTTTTAACAGAAATGAATTCGACCAGCTTGAGGAGGGCGTGATTATCGTAGACGAGGCGTCTATGATAGACAGCTTTCTTATGATGGCTCTGCTCAAGGCGGTGAAGCCCGGGGCAAGAGTGATAATAATAGGGGATTCCGACCAGCTTCCCTCGGTGGGTGCGGGTAACGTATTGCGCGATATCATAGACAGCGGAAGATTTTCTGTCGTCAGACTTGACGAGATATTCAGACAGGCGCAGAAAAGCCTTATAATTACCAACGCTCACGCGATAAACGAGGGAAGATATCCTATAACCGACGTCAAGGATAACGATTTTTTCTTTCTTCACAGAGAGGGAGACAGAAATATAGCTCTCACGATAGCCGACTTGTATAAAAACCGTCTGCCGAAGAAATACGGTGAGGATATAAGACAGGGAATACAGGTAATAACTCCGTCAAGAAAGGGAGAGGCGGGCTCGGAAAACCTTAATGTTATATTGCAGGCGGTGCTTAATCCTTACGAGGAAGGAATAAAAGAATATAAGTTCCGCGACGTAACCTTCCGTGAGGGAGACAGAGTTATGCAGACGCGGAATAATTACGATATAAGCTGGTTCCGAGATTCCGACGGCAAGGACGGCTGCGGAATATTCAACGGAGATATAGGAGTTATAAACAAGATAAATTATCAAACCAGCTCAATGGAGATACTGTTTGACGAGCGCGTGGTAAATTACGATTTTACCTTGCTTGAGGATATAGAGCACGCTTACGCCATAACTGTTCACAAGAGCCAGGGAAGCGAATATCCCGTGGTGATAATTCCTATGTGCTCGTCGGCGCCTATGCTTCAGACGCGCAACCTGCTTTATACGGCGGTTACGAGGGCGCAGAGAATGGTGATACTCGTTGGAAGCGAGGAGATAATGCGCCGTATGGTAGACAACAACAGACAGTCTATGAGATACACGGGGCTTTCAGACAGACTTCGCGGTAAGGAATCGTAAAAATGACTTTGTCCGAATTTTTTGGAAGATTTTTATTCGTGCGCAAATGCGCGGCGTGCGGAGAGCTGCTGCCCTATGAAAAGGAAAGGGAGGCTTTTTGTGATACCTGCCGCGCGAAATGGGATATTGAAAAGACCTTTGAGTGCGGAGTATGCGGGAAAGCGGTATGCGAATGTATATGTATGCCTCGGGAGTTGTCGGGCTCTGGCGCGCTGTGCTTGCATAAGGCAGTGAAATATTCAGCCGATAATTCTTCGGCGCACAACGCCGTTATGTTTTTGAAGCGAAACAAAAACCCGAGAACAGCGGGATTTTTAGCCGCGCAGATGCTGTCGGTTCTCTCTGCCGATAAGGAGCTTCCGACCATGGAACCCGAAAATACGATAATAACCTTCGTGCCGAGAAGCAGAAACGCTGTGCTTCGGTACGGCTTTGACCAAGCGCGCCTGCTTGCCGAGGCTCTGTCCGAGCGAACGGGTATTGCCTGTGAAGAAACGGTGCGCCGAAGAAGGAACGGACGCGAGCAGAAAAAGCTGAACGCGGCGCAGAGAAAAAGAAACGTAAAGCATTTGTTTGAGCCGATTGCAAATATAGACGAGGCGGTGTCGGGTAAAAATATTATTCTGATAGACGATATCGTAACGACGGGAGCGAGTATGGCGGCTTGCGTCTCGTATCTCGTAAGGGCGAGGGCGGGCAAGATAATCTGCCTTTCGGTCGCCGCGGTCTATAAGGATAAATCTTGATACGCTCTTGAAAAATTTTTCGCGTGAGTGTATAATATATTTTGACGGGACTATCCCGAATTTTGAGATAAGGAACGGTCAGATGTTTAATAAAAAGGCAAAACAGGTTTTTTCAAAAGATATAGCTATAGATCTCGGAACAGCTACCGTTCTGGTTTACGTTCAGGGAAAGGGGATAGTTCTTAACGAGCCGTCCGTCGTCGCGGTAAATACCGACACCGATATGATAACGAAGGTCGGTAAGGACGCGCAGGCTATGCTCGGAAGAAACCCCGAAAATATAGACGTCGTGCGCCCGCTTGAAAATGGGGTTATAAGTCAGTACGACGTTACGCAGAAGATGATACAGTATTTTATCAGACGCGCTTGCGGCGGCTCGGTTTTTCCGCCTAAAGTGCTTATCTGTATACCCACGGGCATTACCGAGGTTGAGGAGCGCGCCGTTATAGACGCGGGAACGCAGGCGGGAGCGCGCAAGACCTACCTTATAGAGGAACCTATCGCGGCGGCGCTCGGCGCGGGAGTCGATATCTTCAGCCCTACGGGAAGAATGATAGTCGATATAGGCGGCGGAACTACCGACGTGGCGGTGATATCCCTCGGAGGCGTGGTAGTCTCCAAGTCGATAAAGGTGGCGGGAAATAAATTCGACGCCGCCATTATGAAATATCTCCGAAGAAAATATAACGTGATAATAGGCGAGCGTACGGCGGAGCAGGTCAAGATGCGTATAGGCGCGGTTTACGAGCACCCCGTAGCGAAGGAATACAACGTAAAGGGAAGATGTCTGCTGCAGGGACTTCCCAAGGTAGTTACCGTATCGTCAAAGGAAATGCTTGAGGCTATGATGGAGCCGATAACCGACGTGCTTGACGTTATATACGCCGTTATAGAGAACACCCCTCCCGAGCTTATCGGAGATATACTCAAGGACGGGATAATACTCACGGGAGGCGGAAGCCTGCTTTACGGGCTTGATAAGCTTATAGAGGAGCTTACGGGTATAAAAACGCGTGTGGCGGAAAAGCCCGAGCTTTGCGTGATCAGAGGAACGGGACAGGCGCTTGAGTATCTTGAAAACGTACCCGAGGGCGTGCTTGATCTTTCGAAGATAAGACCGAGACCGAGAAAAGCGGTATCGGAGAAGAAACACTGAATTTTCATATTGTGAAAGGCATCTTTATAAATGGTTTTCAAAAATTTTAAATATCCCGTTTTGGCGGAATATTTCGAGAAGATATCCTCGATACCGAGAATGTCGTATCACGAGGAAAAAATAGCCGAATACCTCGTCGGCTTTGCGAAGGAGAGAGGGCTTGAATGTTATACCGACGGCGCGAATAACGTGCTGATAAATCTTCCCGCAAGCGAGGGCTGTGACAATGCCGAGCCGCTTCTTTTCCAGGGGCACACCGATATGGTATGTGAAAAAAACAGCGGAGCAGCCCACGATTTTCTGAACGAGGGGCTGGAGCTTTACGAGGAGGACGGATATCTTAAGGCGCGCGGAACCACGCTCGGAGCCGACGACGGAGTTGCCGTGGCAGTAATGCTCGCGCTTATCGACGGAGGCGCGTCGTCTCACCCCGCTTGTCAATTCCTTTTTACCTCCGCCGAGGAGGTTGGCCTTGACGGCGCTAAAGCGTTCGATTACAGCCGTATCTTCGCGCGTAAAATGATAAATATGGACGGAGCCGACGAGAATTTTCTCATAGTAGGCTGTGCGGGCGGAGTGCGTTCGGACGCACACTTTTCTATAACTCGCCGCGCGCCGAGCTTTGATACTATACTAAAAATATCACTCGGCGGGCTTATGGGAGGTCATTCGGGCGAGAATATAGGCGACGGCAGAGCAAACGCCAATAAGCTGGCGGGGGAGCTGCTTCGCAGAATATATCGGAGTACCGATACCGAGCTTATAGCTTTTGACGGAGGAACCAAGGATAACGCAATTCCGCGCGAGGCCGTACTGCTCGTCTCGGTAAAGGACGGAGAGTGCGCACGTGGGACTGCGGAGGAGTTTGAAGCAAAAATCAAGCGCTCGCTTACAAAGGACGACTTGGGATTTTTCATATCCTGTGAGAATTATGACGGAGAAGAAGCACCGCTCGTATTTTCAAGCGCTGATACCGAAAGGATAATAAGCTTCGTTTCCTCGGTAGAAAACGGCGTTCTCAAAATGAGCGATAAGATAGACGGACTCGTGGAGTTTTCGAGAAATCTCGGAATAGTAAGAACGGATGCCGAAGGAATAGATTTCTATTTTTCATCGAGGTCGGCAATAGAAGAACAGCTTGAAGCATCAATGGCACGGATAGAGACCTTGGCTAAAGAACTTTGCGGTGAGGTTAAACATTACAATAGGTATCCGGGCTGGGAGGTAAGCGGAAGGTCTCCTCTTGCCGACGAATATATAGACGCCGCGAAGCGTCTGTTCGGAACCGAAGTATATAAGACCGCTCTTCACGCGGGACTTGAATGCGGTATAGTCAAAAAGGCGGTGCCCGATATTGAAATAATATCCTGCGGCCCCGACGTAAGAGACCTTCATTCTCCCGACGAGAGACTCGATATCGCATCCTTTGAACGCTTTTTCGCGGTAATAAAGGAAGTTACCGAGAGTATAGCGCGTAAAAAATAAAAAGAGACTGCTCCAAGCGGTGCTTTTGGCACTGCTTGGAGCAGTTTGATTTGCGAAATAATTTAGAATTATTTTAATAATTCAGAATTACTTTACGGCAAGCTTCGCATATTGAGGCGTCTGCTTTCGTGCGATGACCCAACTTTAATTCAGTGATTTTAACGAATCCCTCGCTGTTTTTCGCGTTTTCAAAAACGCTGGGCACCTCATTCGCAAAGCTGAAGGCACCGTCTTTCGTGCAGAACAAATAACCGTTCCTCATTTCTTTTCCGCAAAACGGACAATTCATAATAATTCCTCCCAATATTTTTTAAATCAATTTTTGACTTCTTTCCAAAGCGTCCCGAATTTTCTTTTCAAAATCGTCGGACTTGACGATAGCGATACCTTCCGAGTCGTCTCCGAGAATAACGAGTCTGTCGCCTTCCTTCAGCCCAAAGGTGTCTCTCGCGGCTTTTGGTATAACTATCTGTCCTCGGCTTCCGAGAATGACGGTTCCCCACAGGTGCTTACCGACGGGTGCGGGCGCTACACGCGTATGTCCCACCGTATCGTCCTGATGAATCAGTGAATCGATAGTTATTCCGTAATATTTAGCCAGCCTGTCGCATTTTTCAATATCTGGCACGGTCTCTCCCTGCTCCCATTTTGCGTAGGACTGCCGTGATATACCTATTTTTTCGGCTATCTGCTCCTGTGTTGCTCCGTTTAAGGTGCGTAAGAGAATAAGATTTTCAGCAAGCATAGTAACCTCCTTATTCAAGTTTAATAGCTTGAACCTGCCTGAAAGCCGTCGGGTTCAGCTTATTGGTGCTCGTCTTACACGTTACCGTAATTATACCACAGTTCAGGGAAAGTTTCAACTATACGAACTTGTCATATTTTACGTTTCCGCGTTAAATTTAACTGCGTGAGGCAGTCCGGTTCAAGTTGTTAAGAGAAAAAGAAAAATACGGGAAAGGTTTTACCTTTCCCGTATTTTCGCGTGTAGAAATAATCATTTTTCAAGAGTTTCGAGATATGAAACGACGTCTCCGACCGTAGTGAATTTACGAATATCGTCATCGTTTATCTGAATTCCGAATTTGTCCTCACAGAGCATAACCAGGTCAGCAAGCTCAATAGAATTTATGCCGAGGTCGTTGGAAAGCTCGGCTTCCATCGTTATATCATCACGGTCAACCTGAAGTTCCTCAACGAGTAATTCAACAAACTTTTCGTACATAACAGTTCCTCCGAATTGATCTTTTATTTGCTTTCAACGCATTCGCGTTTTCATACTTTATTTATTATATAATATATTTCCTCTCTTGTCAAGGAATTTTTACTAAATAAAGCAATGATTTGACAAAAATCATAATAAGTGGTAAGATATAAGAAATCTGTATAAAGTGTACGGAGTTTTATAATGAATCTTTTCAAAAACAGACCTTTTGCCATATTTTGTTTGATTTTTATAATATCTTCGGTGCTGTCGGGCTTTATCGGAGGTACGGGAAAGCTTGCGGCGGCAACGGTATTTTTGCTTCTCGCCGTTTTATGCGCGATTTTATATCGGATAATAAAGCGCTATCGGCTGAAATTTATCTTTGCGCTTATATGCTGTTCGTCGGTTATACTTGCTCTCGTTTCGCAATATCTTTCGGCAGATATGAGAAGGGAAAAACAGCAGTCCTATGAGGGTGAGCGTATCGTGAAAATGCTCGTCGTGGAGGAGGGCTATTTATCCGATTATTCCTCGGAATACGAGGTTGAGATAAAGGAGATAGACGGAGAGAGAATATCGGCGCGCTCAATAGCCGTCTGCGCGTTCGCTGACGAGCTTGACGCGGGAGACCTCGTGTACGCGAGATGCGCGGTGTATTCATCCGGAGAGAAAATACTCGGATACGCAAGAAGCGTCGATTCAGACGTCTATATCCAAACGGCGATATATAATACCTCCGACGTTGCGATAATATCGGAAAATAACGGGAGCTTCCGCATCTTTTGCGCAAACATAAGACGCGTTGCCTCCGAAACGATAGACGGGATATTCGGTGAGGAATTGTCGCCAATTGTAAAAGGCTTTATCCTCGGAGATAAGAGTGCTCTCTCGTCAGACGTGATAAGAGAATTCAGGCGCGCGGGAGTATCGCATCTTCTTGCGGTCAGCGGTTTGCATATCTCGGTAATAATGGGAGTGCTTGAATTTTTGCTTCGCAAAGCGTGTACTCCAAAGAGCGCGAGGTGTATCCTGCTTTCGGCAGCGGCTCTTGTCTTTCTTGCTATGACAGGCTTTGCTATGTCTGCGGCAAGATCGGTTATAATGCTTCTGCTCGTTTATTTTTGCTACCTGTTTGTCAAGGAAAACGACGCGGTAACCTCTCTTTTCGCTTCGGCGGCGCTTATAATGCTGCTGTCTCCCACTGCCGTGAGCGACGTCGGGCTTTGGCTGTCTTTTCTCGCCACTCTCGGAATACTGTCGGTTTACGCGCCTCTCTCGGTTCGATTTAAGGCAAGGCGGGGAAAGGGTATGCGAGCCTTTCTGCTCGGAGTGCTTAAAAAGATATTGCTCGCGTTTTTTATGACTTTTATCTGCAACGTTTTTATCTGTGCCGTCGTGTGGATATGCTTCGGGGAGATATCGGCGGTATCGCTTATCTCAAATCCGATACTCACGCCTCTCTCCGAGATTTTCGTGATAGCGGTGTTCGTTGCCGCCTCGGTTTCGTGGATACCGATTTTGAGTACTCTTGCGGTAAAGGCGGTTTTGGCGTTTTGCAATCTGATAACGTATCTGTGCGAGCTGTTTTCGGATATAGAGGGAGCGGTCGTGTCTCTCGGATATAGCTTTGCAGGGGTCATAATTTTGCTTATGAGCGCGGCGCTCGCGGTTATGCTTACGGTAAAGCTCAAAAGAAAAAGCGTTATTCTTATCGTTCCACTCGCCGCCGCGCTTTCTTTTACCGCGTGTCTCGCGGTATACGGAGCGATTCATAAGGGGGAGGTAAAGACATCGTACTTTTCCGACGGGGATAACGAGATGATAGTCTTGACCGAGGGGTACTCTGCGGCGGTATGCGATTTTTCTGCGGGAGCGTATTCATTCGTCAAGAACGCCTCGGAGATAGCGTCTGAAAATAACGCTACCGAGATAAGCGGGTACGTTATAACTCATTATCATTCGTATCACGTTTCCTCTCTTGAAAAGCTGTGCCGAGGAAACGTCGTAAGAACGCTTTATCTTCCGTACCCCGCAAGCTCCGCCGAGCTTGATTTGATGAAAAGGATAACTTCCTGCGCGTCGTCCGCGGGAACCGATATATACGTCTACCGCGAGGGTGAGAAGCTGGATTTGCTTGGCGGAGCGTGGCTTACCGTTATTTACGGGGAAGGGGGTGCCGCGCACCGTTCGGTATCGGCGGTAGTCGGAAACTCGGAGGAGATTCTTACCTATGTTTCGGCAGGTTCTTTTCCCGACGCCATTGAAAATATAACGGCAAAGAGCGACTATATTCTTTTCGGAAAGCACGCGGGTGTATACGACGGTGCTTCGTACCCGATAGACGACGATAGGTTAAAGTGCCTGTTTTACGCCGATACCGAGGTTTATCGTTCGTTAAATATACCGAGCGTAAACGCCGTGGTCTGTATTCCTCCCGACGAGGAAAAAAGCGCTTTATTTGAGCTTGTACTGAACTGACCCGATTGTCAAAAGACCGTATCCTTTCATATTATAATAGTGCGTGGGATATTTAAAATTACAGCTTCCACCGCTTTTGAAAGGACACTGCGATATGAAAAACAATATAAAAATTGCTATGCTCGGAGGAGATATGAGACAGCTTGCGGTGGCTAAAAGTCTTTCTCTGAGCTACGACGATATAAGGCTTTGGGGAATTTCGGGCGCCTCGTTGTACGGGGCGGATGGAATATCGCTTTATTCCGATATCACGGGCGCTCTTGAGGACGCGCGTTTTGCCGTGCTTCCGCTCCCCGCTTCTACCGACGGCGTGAGCTTGAACTGTCCTCTGCTTGACGGAGGGGAAAGACCGAAGCTTTCCGAGATAGCGAGAAGGCTGTCAAAGGACACCGCGATAATAGGCGGACGTATACCCGACAGCTTCAGATGCCTTGCCGAGTCGGAGGGAATAAAGGTATTTGATTATTTTGAGTCGGAGGATTTTCAGGTAAAGAACGCCTATACCACGGCAGAGGCGGCTGTCAGCATAGCTATGAATACGCTTGACCGAAATATAAGGGGAGCTAAAATAGCGATAACGGGCTACGGAAGAATAAGCAAGCATCTTTGCTCGCTCCTCGCGGCTATCGGCGCCGACGTTACCGTGGCGGCGAGAAAGAGCAGTGATATCGCTTGGGCGGAGTCGTCAGGCTACAAGACCGTCCGTATACTTCCGAACGCTAACAGCCT
The DNA here is from genome assembly GCA_017464565.1 of Clostridia bacterium. Classification (GTDB taxonomy): domain Bacteria; phylum Bacillota; class Clostridia; order Oscillospirales; family CAG-272; genus HGM12713. The sequence continues at coordinate 22,090 of JAFTZH010000053.1, read as the reverse complement.
TTCGGTACTGCAAGTGGGCTACGACGTTATTTATAATACAGTGCCTCATTGGCTCTTTGACCGTGATTTTCTTGCCCGTGTGGATAAAAATACATTTATAGTCGATCTCGCGTCAGCCCCGGGAGGCGTGGATATATGCGCCGCCAAGGAGCTTGGCTCAAACGTAAGCTGGGCGACCTCGCTTCCCGGCAAATACGCTCCGCGCAGTGCGGGCGAGCTTATAGCCGAGTGTGTTGACAGGATTATCGGAGAGGAGGCCGCTCTATGATAGGTTACGCCTTTTGCGGATCCTTCTGTACCCATAAAAGCTCTCTTGCTCAAATGGAGGCTTTGGTGAAGGATGGATACGATATTCTTCCCATAGTGAGCGAGAAGGTTTACGATACCGATACGCGCTTTGGTACGGCAAAGGAGCTGCTTATGCGTATAGAGGATATGTGCGGCAGGGAAGCCGTGCATACTATCGTTGACGCCGAGCCGCTCGGACCGAAGATATCGCTCGACGCGCTGATAATATGTCCGTGTACGGGAAATACGCTTGCGAAGCTTGCGGCGGGTATAACCGATACGGCGGTATGTATGGCGGCTAAAGCTCATCTGCGCGGAAACAGACCTCTCGTTATAGCTCTTGCCTCAAACGACGCTCTATCCGCGAATCTTAAAAATATAGCTACTATGCTGTCCCGAAAATTCGTATATTTCGTGCCTATGTCTCAGGATGACCCGCAGAAAAAGCCTCATTCGCTGGTGGCGGATTTTTCGCTCCTTCGTCCGACACTTGACTGCGCTTTTGAGGGAAAGCAGTATCAGAAGATATTTATTTGATAATTTGATAAAAAGAAAAACGCCCTCGGTCAGAGTCTATCTCTGACCGAGGGCGTACGCATATTATTCTTTTGAAGCCGCGCGCTCGGCGGCAGTCAAAGTGTTTTTCATAAGCATAGTTATGGTCATAGGACCGACGCCGCCCGGGACGGGGGTTATATACGAAGCCTTTGGCTCTACCGAGGAAAAATCAACGTCTCCCGTGAGCTTGCCGTCGGCGCGTCTGTTCATACCGACGTCTATGACGACCGCTCCCTCTTTTACCATATCGGCGGTAAAGAAATCGGCTTTTCCTATCGCCGCTACGAGTATATCGGCTCTTCTGCATACTTCGGCAAGATTTTTCGTTCTGCTGTGGCATATCGTTACCGTTCCGTTCGCGTGAAGAAGCAGCATGGCCTGCGGCTTGCCTACGATATTGGAGCGTCCGACTATTACGCACTCCTTACCCGCAACCTCTATTCCGCTGCGCTCAAGCAGAGCCATAACTCCCGCGGGAGTGCAGGGAAGAAAATCGTAATCGCCGATCATTATTTTTCCTACGTTGTAAGGATGAAAAGCGTCAACGTCTTTCGCGGGGTTTATTCTGAGTATGACCTCGTTTTCGTCAAGGTGCTTCGGCAGGGGGAGCTGACAGAGTATGCCGTGTATCTTATCGTCGGCGTTGAGCTTGTCCACGAGAGCGATAAGCTCGCTCTGCGTCGTTTGCTCGGGAAGCTCGTACGCCTCCGAGTAAAAGCCTACCTCGTCGCAGGCGCGTCTTTTGTTTCTGACGTATACCTGAGACGCGGGATCGCTTCCGACTATGATAACCGCGAGTCCCGGGCGGTATCCCCTGCGGGCGGTAAATGCTGCCGCGCTTTCCTTTATTTCTGCTCGTATCTGCGCCGATATTGCTTTTCCGTCGATTATTTTTGCCATTTTAAATCTCCTTTGTTTTTCAGTTATTATCGCCGTCGTTATTGCCGTCGTTATCTTCTTCCTCGGTTCCGAAAAGATTTTTGAGCTTTTCGTCTATTTCCTCGTTCTTATCGTCAGAGCTTCTTATGATACGGTATCTCTTAAATGCTTCCTCGTTCGTTTCTTCCTCTTTCTCGTCTCCGTCCGTTTCGCCGCCGTCGGATTTACTCTGCGTATTCTCACCGTCTCCGTCGGATATGGGAGATACGGTTTCGTCGGACGATACCTTCGGTGCCGTATGTGAGAAATTGGGATATACCGGAGCGTAATCAAAGCTCGTGAGCGTGGTTCTGCGCGCCTTTACGAGATTGTATATCAGGAGTACGCTTCCGACGACGAAGCAGAGAAAGCCTATTACCTGCGATATTCTGAACGCTCCTACGTAAAGGCTGTCGGTGCGAAGCCCCTCGATAAGCATTCTTCCGAATCCGTACCAGGAAATATACATAAGGCAGATCTGACCGTCGAATTTTTTCTTTTTGTAAAGCGCGTTTATTATGATAAAGCCGACGAGATTCCAAAGCGACTCGTAAAGGAAGGTCGGGTGGAAGTAGTGCATTTTGGACGCGCTTTCGATATTCGGTATAAGCCCCATTCTTATAAAGTAGAAAATACTGTTCTCGGCTATCTCTCTGCCGTATGCCTCGCCGTTGAAGAAATTACCCCAGCGTCCGAGAATTTGTCCTATCATCACTGCGGGAGCTACCATATCAAACGCTTTGGCGAAGCTTATCTTTTTGATACGGCATACGACGTATATCGTTATAGCGCCCGCTATTATACCGCCGTATATGGCGAGTCCGCCCTCCCATATGGCTATCACCTCGTAGAAGCTGTCGTATTCGGAGAGAGAGGTGAGAACGTAATAGAGTCTCGCACCGATGATAGCGAAGATTATGGTGAATATTGCCATATCGAGCAGGTCGTCAACAGATATCTGCTCCTGCTTCGCGCGGTAAGCGCAGTAGGCGACCGCAAGGATTATACCGAGAGTTATTATTATTCCGTACCACCGTACCTCAAGGTTTCCTATCGAGAAGGCAACCTTGTTTACCATGAAATTGTCAATCCCGATACCGGGAAAGGATATCGTTACCATTTTGTCCTCCAAAAAAAGTTATTTATTGTTCCTGCCCGTCAAGAGGATATACCGCGCAGAGAGTGAAGTACTCGTCCTTGAAGGAATCCTTGAAGAGCTGTTTTACGTCGTCGAGCGTTACGTCCGAGATTATATCGGAATATCCGAGGATATCCGCCCCGTCAAATATAAAGGAAAGCATATTGTTTGCGATACTGTCGGTGGAGTCGAATTCCTTTACGAATTCGGCGTACATAACGCGCTTTCCTCGCTCAAAATCCTCCTCCGAAAGATCGTCTGCGGTTATGGAATGAAGGTATTCACATGTTTTCGCAAGAACTTCTTCGGGGGAATCGGATTCTCCCGCGAGCGAGTTGAAGGCGAATGATTCGTTTATGGTGTAGCAATAGGACGCCTCGGGGGATATCAGCCCGCTCTCGAAAAGCTCGTTGTAAAGCGTTCCGGCGCGGGAGAAAAGCATTTCGTTGAGTATCGACATAGCCGCGTCCTTGCGCTGTCTTTGAAGCGGGTCTTCGGGAATATCGACGTCCTTAATGCCGATATTGAATATCGGCTTGGATACCTTCATTTTTTTCGATACGCGCGGCATAAATGCGGCGGGACTCTCAAGGGCGGTTTCACGGACGCGGACTGCGTGAGCTTCGCTTTTCTCTCTCGGCAGCATTTCGTCCGCGATAGCAATTATCCGTTCGGGAGAGAGGTCTCCGCAAACTATCAGTGCCATATTTGAAAGGTTGTAGAAAACTCGGTAACATTCGTAAAGCAGCTCGGGGGTTATTTCCTCAATTGACTCGACCGAGCCGCATATATTCCGTCTTATTGCGTGCTTTTCGTAAAGTCCCTCAAGCATACCGTAATAGCAAGCCTCCGCGGGGCTGTCATCGTACATTTTTATCTCCTGCGCGATGATACCGCGCTCGCGTTCTACCGACTCTTTCGTGAAATAAGGGTGAGTAACGAAGTCGATAAGAATTTTGAGGGAATCGTCAAAATTATCGGTGCAGTTAAAGAGATACGCCGTCTTGTTGAAGGAGGTATAGGCGTTTGCGTCGGCTCCGATAGCGGAGAAGTGCTCAAACGCGTCGGTGCCGTCCTCGTTGGCGAACAGCTTATGCTCGAGAAAATGCGCTATTCCATCGGGAACGGTAACGGTGTTTCCTGCCTTCTGCAAAACGTTGTCTATCGAGCCGTAATGCGCCGCTAAAATGGCGTATGACGAGGACAGTTTTTTAGGAAAGACGTAAATATCAAGTCCGCAGGGGTGTGAGTATTTATAATATTTCTCTCGGAGAGCCGTGTTTTCGTAAAGCTTTATATCATTTGTTATCATTCGTCGCAGTCCTCCGTTTCACCGTTGGTTTTCGCAAGCGTGCCGCGAAGAAAATATACGGTATCGAGCGTAACGCCCCGCGCGACCTTGATTATCTCGTCGCGCGTAACGGCATCGAAGCGCTTTCCGTATTCCTCGGGGGAGGCTTCTATTCCGAAAAGCGAGCGGGTACCGTAAAAAGCAAACAGCTCGAACGGATAATCGTATATCTGACGGTACCAATGAGCTATTGATTTTTTCGCGGCGGTAAGCTCGGCGTCGCTGATGATACCTTGCTTGATATCCTCAAGCTGACGCAAAATCTCGCCGAGCGCCGCGTCCTTATCAGAGACGTTTATTCCGCTCGATACGGTAATATTGCCGAGATAGGTGTCGTACGACGAGGAGCAATAATAGCAAAGTCCGAGCTTTTCTCGAACGTTCATAAAGAGCTTTGAGGAAGGGGAGCCGCCGAATATCTCGTTGAATAGAGCCGCGGCAAAATATTCTTTGTCCTTTGCGGTAACTCCCGTTCTGAAGGCTATCGACAGCTTGCCCTGCGATACGGGCATATCCTCGGTTACCGTTTTTAACTCTGTAAAGACCTCGGCTTTTATGGGATTCGGCAAGGTTAGGCTTCCGTTAAATTCAGAAAATCTCTCTTTTATTATTTTCGATACCGATTCTGAACTCTCGCTTCCCACGTAGAAGAAACGAAGCTCGGTGCTTGCGAGCAGGCGCAGATAATATTCGTAAAGAGTTTTCGCGTCCGTTTCGGATATCGTTTTGAGAAGTTCCTCAAGCGTCGGGAAATCGGGGTCGTCTTTGTGCAGAAGCTCGGCGCATCTGTTTGCCGCGTAAGCCTTTGGATTATTTATCTCGGCTTTGACGGCGTCGGTTACGTTCGATTTTTCCCGTTCGAATATATTTTGTGGGAAGGCGTCGGCGTCTTTGAGCGGGTGCAGGAGCATCTGCGAGATTATCTCAAGCGTTCCGTCGAGGACGTCGGTGCTTCCGTCGATAAATGCGTTATCGAGAATTTCAGCCGAAAAAACGAGCATCTCGTTTTTTCCGAATCTTGCGTTTTTTATTTCTATGGCAGAGGCGTAAAGCTCGTCGAGCCTTTTATTAAGGAGCGCCATAGAGGGAAATTTTTCGGTTCCTCTTCTCAAAACACCCGAAAGAAGCATATTATACGCCGTAAGCCTTTGGGAGAGGGGAAGCGAAAGGGAAAGCGATATCATTCCCGTTTTGAATTTATCTGTGGTAATTGCCGTAAGAGAGACCGAGTCTCTTATATATGTTTTTGTCGGAGTCATCGTTCCTCCCGAATTGGTAGTGAGCCGTAGCTATACATTTTAAATATACAGGAATAATTATACACTATAAATGTGATAATTTCAACAGTAATTTATGAATATAAGATGATAAAAGGCGGAGTTTTCATAATAAAGACGGCGCGGTAATAAAAAAACCAAAAAAGTGTTGACAAAGCATTTGAGGTGTGATATAATAAAATGCCGCATAATGCGGGCATTCAAGTGCGCGTGTCACGCGCCGCCCTAATTAGCGAGTCTATAATGAAAGAGAGGTGCTTTTCGTGTACGCAGTTATTGAAACGGGCGGAAAGCAGTACAAGGTCAGCGAGGGCGATATTCTCTTTATCGAGAAGCTCAACGCAAGCGAAGGAGACACGGTTACTTTTGACTGTGTCAAGGCAGTGTCTACCGCAGACGGTCTTAAGGTTGGTGCTCCCAACGTTGAGGGCGCAAAGGTAAACGCGAAGGTCGTTGCCAACGGCAAGGGCAAGAAGATCTATGTAATGAAGTACAAGTCCAAGAAAAACGAGAAGAAGAAGATCGGACACAGACAGCCTTACACCAAGGTACAGATATTGTCTGTTGAGGGCTAATCGGTAAAATGACAAAGATAGTATTTTTCAGAAGCGGCGGTGCTTATTACGGCTTTGAGGAGCAGGGACATACCGGATACGGAGAAGCGGGGGACGACGTTCTCTGCGCGGCTCTTTCGGCGATGACTATGCTCATAATCAATACCATAGAGGTGGCGTACGCCTCCGACGTGGATTACAGCGTAAACGAGGGAGCTACGCATATCGTGGTTCGTTCCAAGGCGGCTCTGCCCGAGTTTGAAGAGGACGAGCGCAAGAGATACGCTGTTTCGGGATTGTTTTTGTCATATTTTTACCAGCTTAACGATATGATCGAGGAGTATTACGATTATCTCGACGTAGAGGTAAAGGACGTCGATTATATCTAATCCGCGTTTCGTCTGACGAAACGCAGTACTAAAAATTACATTGAATGGAGGAACGAAAAATGTTTAAGCTCAGTTTACAGTTCTTTGCTCATAAAAAGGGTGTTGGTTCAACGAAGAACGGACGAGACAGTGAGTCCAAGCGCCTTGGTGTAAAGAAGGCAGACGGACAGCCTGTCGTTGCCGGCAACATAATTCTCAGACAGAGAGGCACGGCAATTCACCCCGGCAACAACGTTGGTATGGGTAAGGATCACACTTTGTTTGCTTTGATTGACGGAAACGTTAAGTTCGAGCAGAAGACGAAGGACAAGAAGCAGGTTAGCGTATACGCTGACTAACGAAAATAAATCGGGGCGGAGAAATCTCCGCCCCGATTTATTTTTTTGTTTTTCATTGCGTTTAAAGACGGGGATAAGCTTTTGAAAAAGCTTATCCCCCTTAAAACTCACAAAACCAAATAACTATATCTCATTTATAATGTCGGACATATTATACGCAGCGGGCTTTTTGCCGATTATAAACTCTGCCGCCTTCAGTGCGCCGTTCGCAAATATTTCACGTGATGTGGCGGTGTGTGAAAGCGTTACTATCTCGTTATTTCCCGCAAAAATAACGTCGTGCTCGCCTACTATCGTTCCGCCGCGTATGGCGTGAATACCAATCTCCGAGCTTTTTCTGCGCTCTCTGCGCTCGTGTCGGTCGTAGACAAGCTCGGTCTCCCCGCGTTCCTCCGAAAGTGCTTCGGCTATCATCAAAGCCGTTCCGCTGGGAGCGTCAAGCTTTTTGTTGTGGTGCTTTTCGATTATCTCAACGTCAAAATCTGTTCCGAGAGTGCGGGCAGCGCGGCGGCACATCTCTATGAGCAAATTTATTCCTATCGACATATTCCTTGAGAAGAAAACGGGAACCGCCTCGGAGGTGTTTTTCATAATATCCATTTCCTCGTCCGAATGTCCCGTCGTCGCTATCACCAGAGGCGTGCCCGTGGCTGACGCGTATTCCGCAAGACAGGGAAGCGCGCTGTGGTGGGAAAAGTCAATTATTACGTCGGCTTTGCCGGGAAAATCGGATATAGACTGATATATGGGAAAATCACAAGCGGCGCCGAGAGAGGAGGCGTTTATATCTACACCCGCGACAATTCTGAAACGGTCGTTCTCACCGACGGCGTCCGTTACCGCGCGTCCCATTCTGCCTCCGCATCCGCAGAGAATAACGTTTATCATTTTTAACGGTCCTTTCACAGAAAGATAAGTATCAATCAGAGAAGATTATGTTTTTTCATAGCGGCGATAAGCTTCTGCTTATTCGCGTCTTCCATTTCGCAAAGAGGAAGTCTCATTTCTATATCGCACAATCCGAGCTCCGCCATAGCGGTCTTTATCGGAACGGGATTTACCTCGCAGAAAAGCGCGTTTATAAGCTTGAGATATTCAAGCTGGAGCTTTGCCGCCTCGGGATAGTTGCTCTCAAGGCAATAGCGGCATATATCGTGCGTCTCCCTCGGAAGCAGGTTGGAAAGCACGGAGATAACGCCCTTTCCGCCCAGAGACATTATCGGAACTATCTGGTCGTCGTTTCCCGAATAGATATCGAAATAATCTCCGCATTCCTCAATAAGCTCGGCTATCGAGCTGAGGTTTCCCGAAGCCTCCTTTACCGCTGCTATTCTCTCGTGCTTCGCAAGCTCACGGTAAACGGGAAGGGAAATATTACAGCCCGTTCTGCTCGGAACGTTGTAGAGTATTATCGGCTTGTCGGTTTTTTCGGCGGTTTCGATGAAGCTTTTGATAAGTCCCTTCGGAGTTGCCTTGTTGTAGTAAGGCGTTACGAGAAGAAGGGCGTCGGCTCCGACCTCGCAGGCGTATTTTGAAAGCTCTATTCCGTAGGCGGTGTCGTTGGAGCCCGTTCCCGCGATGACGGGAACTCTGCCCGCGACCTTTTCAACGGCGTATTTTATACATTCGCAGTGCTCCTCGTGCGTAAGAGTTGCCGCCTCGCCCGTCGTTCCCGCGACTACTATGGCGTCTATTCCGCCGTTTATCTGCGAGTCTATTATTTTTCCGAAGCTTTCGTAATCGATCTCTCCGTTCTTAAAAGGCGTTATAATCGCGGTCGCCGCTCCCGTAAAAATTGTTTTTTTGAATTTGCTCATAGCTTTATCCTTTCATAAAAGTAATATTGATATCGTATAAAAAATAAAAAACCGGTTGAAAACCGGCTGTAATTGTAATATAATATAGGCGTGCTTATACTATATTCAACAATAACAGACAGCTCTCCATCATCAGATGACAGTCCGTCAGCTCTTAACCGAACGAACCAGCAGTACCGCGCCCGCCGCGGCACGACTTCGGCACTTCACACTCACAGCCAGCCTCAAACGGTTGCGGGACCTTGGCTGACGGCAGTTGCAAGATGCACCTCTGTCATAATTATATGTATCTTCCTCAATATGATAGCATACCTTTACGAATATGTCAAGCATAAAACGTATAAAATTTTTCTTTAAGGGAGTTTTTTTAGTGATAATCAGAAATGAAAGATTAGAGACCGACCTGCTTACGTCGGATTTTTATTATGAGCTTCCCGAGGAGCTTATAGCCCAGCATCCTATGGAGAAGAGAGACGAGTCCCGACTTATGGTGCTCGACAGACGAAAAAAGACGATAGAGCATAGGATATTTCACGATGTGATAGATTATCTCCGCAGCGGAGACGTGCTCGTTATAAACGACTCAAAGGTAATTCCCGCAAGGCTTTACGGACACGTGAAGGACAGGGAGGACGCGTCTATCGAGCTGCTTTTACTGAAGCACAGGGAGCTTGATACTTGGGAAACGCTCGTCAAGCCCGGAAAGAGAGCGAGGATAGGTTCAAGACTCGTTTTCGGAGGGGGAATATTGACGGGTGAGATAGTAGATATCGTGGAGGAAGGCAACCGTATTATAAAATTTGAATACGATAAGACCTCGGACGACAATATATACTCTATATTGCATAAGATAGGTCTTATGCCTCTGCCGCCTTATATTACAGAGCAGCTGAAGGACAATTCGAGATATCAGACGGTATACGCCAAGGAGGAGGGATCTGCCGCCGCTCCGACGGCTGGACTGCATTTTACCGAGGAGCTTCTTGAAAGAATAGAGGCAAAGGGAGTTCGTATAGCGAGAGTTATGCTGCACGTAGGTCTCGGTACCTTCAGACCCGTAAAGGCGGATAAGATAAGCGAGCATATAATGCACAGTGAGTTTTTTTCGGTATCGGTGGAAAACGCGAATATTATAAATTCCGCAAGGGCTTCGGGAGGTCGCGTTATATGCGTCGGAACTACCTCCTGCCGCACGCTTGAAAGCTCGTCTGACGAGGACGGAACGGTAAGAGCGGGGTCGGGAAACACGGGAATATTTATTTATCCGGGTTATAAATTCAAAGCGGTAGACGCGTTGATAACCAATTTTCACTTGCCCGAAAGCACGCTGCTTATGCTGGTTTCGGCGTTTTACGACAAGGATGCGGTTATGGAGGCATACAAAACCGCGGTTGAGGAAAAATATCGCTTCTTTTCGTTCGGCGACGCGATGTTTATAGAATAAAAGAAATCCGACACGGTAGGGGCTAACTGCGTTCGCCCGCGGGCGTTCACAGAACGCCACTACGGATAAGATTTAATAGACGCGATGCCGATTGTATAAAATCCGCAATACTGCGTTGTCGGTCGGTAACGAAAATCAACCTAAATTATTCATTATTCACTATTAATTTTTACTTACTTTTCCTCCGTTTTCAAGACAAAAGGATATGATTTTAGGGTCGCTTCCAAAGCCTTCAAAGCGCGCGCCCGCGGCTCTTGCGAATATGAGCAGGTGCAGTCTGCTTCCGACGCACATCTCGGACTTTTCAAGAAGTCCGACGAGCTCGCTTCCCGTAAGACGCTCGGCGTATTTTCCGTTAGTCTCGCGGCACAATTTCAGCGAAAGGCTTTTGTCCTCATTCGGATACATCGCGATAAAAACGCACCTCAAGCCTTCACGCGCAAGCTCTTTGACTCGGAGGGTTATAGCATTTAAGGTGCTTTCCGAGCTTTTTCCGCTCACTCCTATCACCGCGAAGCGTTCGTTCTTTTTTAATCCTATTGAACTGAAAATATATTCGAGTCTTTTATCACCGCACGGCTCCGCAGAGAACGCAAGGTCGCGTTCTCTGCGGAGCTTGTTTTTGTCGGCACCGAGCTCCGCCGCGATTTTTTCGGATTCTCGGTCTCTGACTCCGATATACTCCGCGCGCGTCAGAATATACCGCATTATCCTTCGCGATATTTTCCTTTTGAGAGGGCCTATTCCGTTTGCCCAAAGCTCTACCTTCACACCCTTGCGGAACGCTGTGTGGGCAATAAAAGCGTAATAAAGGAGTGAGCGCAGGCTGGTTTTGTCCTGAAATAAGCTTCCGCCTCCGAATATCAGACGTTCGCTGTTAGATATCTCTCTTACGGCCTTGAATATATTGCTTCTCGACACGCATCTTATTCCAAAGTGGCAGCGGTCCTTTTCGGGTGAGCGCGTAAGCGCTGATATCCCCTCGTTCCCGTAGAGCTTTCTCGCTCTTTTTATAGCCTCGCGGAGCAGAGCGTCGTCTCCCGTGTTACCGAATCCGTAATATCCGCACAGACAGACCTTGCCGCCGCAGAAGCTCACGCTCCTCAATGCTTCTTTATAAAAAGCTATCGTCATTTCTGCGGAGGCGTCTATGCCATTGTTGCTTTTGACGTATTCACGCAGAAAGCTCCCAAGAGCCGACGACTTTTCGGGCGGCGTATCAAGAATAGCGCGCAGCGCGTCAAAAAGTCTTTCGTCGTCAAGCGTATCTCCGCCTCTTCCGCAAAAATTGGTTTCGGAGGCGCGATTTATATTTTCCTCCGTCAGAGTGCCCATAAAGCCCTCGTTGCCCGCCAGAACCACGGGTACTCCGCAGGACATAGCCTCAAGAAGAACGCGGGAAACGCCTACGCATACGTCGCTCCGAGCCATATGCTTTTCGGGCTCGTTTAAGCGTCCGAGAGTATTTATACAGCGGTATCCGAGCTTTTCGTTCTTTATCCTCGCGCACTCGCTCAAGGACGGATATTCCGAGCCTCCGCCCGCGATATCAATGCGGATATTCGGATATCTTTCCGCAAGCCTTTCGGATATACGGCACAGAGAGTAGGCGGCGTCCGAGCAGTCGCGGTCAAGACGGCTTACGAAAAGTATTCGCTTCGCATCGTCTTTTTTACAATCAGCCGCCGCGCAAAAGCGCCGCGTATCGACACCGTTTGGGATAATGCGTATCCCGTCGGGATTTACGCCGTATTCCTTTCGTATATAAGCCGCGAGATCTTCTCCGACCGCGCTGACATAATAGCCCCATCTTGACATATACTTTTTTATTGGAGAAAGGCTGAATTTCGCGTGAACCGTGGTTACGAAAGGGATTTTTCTGCGGAGTGATATCTTTTCGCCGAGATACGCGGCTATCCTTGAATGGGCGTGAATAACGTCGAAGCGTTCGTTTTCGGTAAGGCTCATAAGTCCCGAATACGCTTTGAGAAGGGAGAGGGGGGATTTTTTGTCAAGAGGGAGAGATACGTGGCGTATTCCCGAGTTTTTTAGCAGTTCGGTCATTTTTCCCCCCGCGGATACGACGCACACTCTCTCGCCTTTTCGTGTCAGAGCCGATGCAAGCTCGCATATATGAGTTTCGGCGCCTCCCGTGTTTAGTGAGGCTGTAAGCATAAGTATTTTCATACGTCCTCTCCTTCGCTTTTACTTCTTTTCAAACCGCAATATAGTTACCTCTGTGTATTTTCCGTTTACCTTTCCGCACAGCTTAACGGGCAGACCGCCCGCGCTTGACAGATACATTTCGGTGTTTTCTCCGTCGGTTCTTTTTAAAGTCAGGTGCCTGACCGTATCTCCGTTCAGAGTCTCGGGGAAAGAGCCTATTATATCTCCGTCGGTCTCGAAAAGCGCCTCCGTTCCGAGCCAGCCCCGAAGATATTCGCCCTCCCACGTCAGCCCGTCTATAAAGGCGGATATTTTTCCGTCCTTCCTGCATACCGTTATGCCCGACATAGCTCTCGGCTCCGAAAAAGCAATGGATAGGTCTCTGGGGAGACCGTCGGAGCGTATCTCTCCAGCCGATATTTCGGCGCGTACGGTTTTACCCTCGCATACCCAGCTTGCCTCGCACGTAAACGCTCCGTCCGAAAAACCCGAAAGCCCTTCTTTTTTCGGCTGACAGCCCGTGAGGACTATAATAAGAGCGAATATCAACACCACCGCTTTGATTTTTCCCATACTGCTTTACCTCAATTCATTTTACTAACATACGATATGAAAAATATTATAAATTAATACTTAAATATGGTTGAAATAAGACAAATATTGTGGTAAAATATAATTCGGATGAAAACGAATACTATATACTTCATACTTCAGAGAAAGAATATATGAAAAAGAAATATCATCTTTATTCTTCAATGCCTATGCTCGGAAATCACAAGACATATGCCGAGATAAATCTCGGGGCGTTGAAGCACAATTACAGAATAATGCGCGGTGAGATAAGCCGCGTCTCAAAAGATACCATAATGATGTGCGTGCTTAAGGCGGACGCTTACGGACACGGGGCAAAAAACTGCTGCCGTGCGCTGCTTGAGGAGGGCTGCCGTTTTTTCGCCGTTTCCTCGATAGAGGAGGCGATAGATCTGCGCGAGGTATGCGACGACTTCGGCGCGGACGCCGATATCCTTATTCTCGGATATACCTTTCCGTCGCAGGCGTCGCTGCTGGCTAAGTACGGCATAATAACCTCGCTCGTTGACGCGGAATACGCCCGTCGGCTCGCCGTGGAAGCGGAGCTTGCGGGAGTCAGAGTAAAATGCCACGTCAAGCTCGATACGGGAATGAACCGTATAGGCTTTTCGGCAAGGAACGACGGAGAGATAGAGAAAGCGGCGGAGGAGATATCCGAGATAAGCCGTATCGAGTCGCTCGATATATGCGGAATGTTTACTCATTTTTCAAAGGCGGACGAGGATATTGACGGCGACGCTCCGAACACGCAGACCAAAATCCAATTTGAGAGATTTAAAAAGACGGATAAGGCGCTTTTAGCGCGTGGCGTGGACGTGAAATTCAGACACTGCTGTAACAGCGCGGCGTCTATGAGCTTTCCCGAATATTATCTTGACGCCTGCCGTGTCGGGATAACGCTTTACGGCACGCATACGTCCGAGGCGGTAAAAAAATACGGTCTTGAGCCTGTAATGAAGCTCTGCACCGTGATATCGCACGTGCATACTCTCCCGAGTGGCGAGGCGGTGAGCTACGGCGGAATATACGAGGCGGATACCGACAGGGTTATCGCGACTTTGCCGATAGGCTACGCCGACGGCTTTATAAGAGCTTACGGGAACGCCGAGCTTGACGTTATGACCGACGCGGGTACCGAGAGGGCGGTTGTGCGCGGCAGAATATGTATGGACCAATGTATGATAGACGTTACGGGTACGCACGCGAAGGCGGGGGATAAGGTAGTGCTTTTCGGAAACCGTCCCGAACAGCTTACGGCGCTTGCGAAAAAGGCGGATACGATAGAATACGAGTGCTTGTGCCTCGTTACCTCTCGCGTGCCGAGAATAGTGATAGACGACTGATAGCGTCTGCGCAAGGAGGATAAAAAATGGAACTGACGTACGAAAACAGAAGCAGTGATTTTCACTGCCGTGATACGCGCACCTCTTCCGCACCGCTTGAGACCTCAACTCATCTGCACTATCACGTAGAGATGGGGTGCCTTTTCCGCGGAAACACCAAGCTCGTTATCGACTCAAAGGAATATCTTGCGGAGCCTGATGATACCTTTATTTGCTTTCCGAATCAGGTACATAATTTTCACACGCTCTCAAAGGAAGAGTATATCCTCTTTATTTTTAACCCCGACATCGTTCCCGAGTTCTCACGGCTTTTTGCCAAAAATCTTCCCAAATCAAATCTTTTGAAGGGAGCGCTTCGGGATAAGGAAATATTCTCGCTTATGTATAATATATCAAACGCGGCGAGCGAGGGGGGGGCGTATTCCCAGATGATAATACGGGGATATCTTCTCGTGCTTCTTTCAAAGCTTTTCGGTATGATGGAGCTTTATAACGTGCAGTCGAGCGATACCAAGCTGCTCGGAACGATACTGAATTACTGTATCAAAAACTACGACCAGCCGCTCTCTCTGTCGATTCTCGAAAAGGAGCTTCATATAAGCAAGTTTTATATATCGCATACTCTCAGCAATAAGCTTCACATAGGCTTTAACGATTATATCAATTCGCTCCGCGTTTCAAACGCTTGCAGATATCTGCTGGGGAGCGATATGTCGATTACCGAGATAAGCGAAAAGGTGGGCTTTAATACTCTGCGTACCTTCAACAGAGCCTTCGTCAAGCATATGAAGGTTACGCCGAGTCAATACAGGACGCAGAAGGCGGGCTTTGGATTTACTTCTATGCCAATATAATATTTACGGAAAGGAAAGTCCGGCTCGATTAGGTCGGATAGAGATATCCGATGAGTGAAAAAATAAAAATAATCGCGGTGGCGGGAGCCACCGCGAGCGGAAAAAGCAGACTGGCGCTTGAGCTTGCCTCGCTTTACGGCGGAGAGATAATCTCCTGTGATTCTATGCAGGTATACAAGCGAATGGATATCGGCACGGCAAAGCCGACGGCAGAGGAAAGACGCGCGGCGGTCCACCATATGATAGATATAGTAGAGCCGAACTATAATTATTCCTGCGCCGAGTATATAAAAGAAGCGGCAAAAGTCATAGAGGACGTATCGGGCAGGGGAAAGCTTCCGATAATATGCGGGGGAACCGGACTTTATCTCGACGCTCTTCTGCGCGGTCAGAATTTCTCCGAGGAGAGCAGTCCCGACGAGGCGGTGCGCCGCGAGCTTTTTGAATTTGCCGAAAAACACGGTAAGGACGCGCTTTTTGCCGAGCTTGAGAGAATAGACCCCGAGAGCGCGGCGACGATACACCCGAACAACGTCAAAAGAGTGGTTCGCGCTATCGAAATATATCGGACGAGCGGTGAGAAAAAATCCGAGCTTGACAGGCGTTCGCTCGAAGCGCCCTCAAGGTACGACGCGAGAGTTGCCGCTCTGCGTTATAACGACCGTGATATTCTTCGCCGCCGTATCGACGCGAGAGTTGACGAGATGATAGAGAACGGCTTGGAGGAGGAGACCCGCGCGCTGCTTGAGGAGGGGGTATTTGAGAAGAACACCACCGCCGCGCAGGCGATAGGATATAAGGAGTTTTTGGGATATTTCCGAGGCGATACTTCTTTTTCTGAATGTACCGAGCTTCTCAAAACTGCGACGAGAAAATACGCGAAGCGTCAGAATACGTGGTTCGGCGCGAAAAATTACGTGAATTGGATAGACGCAGACTGCGAGACGGGTATTAAAAGTTTTAAAGAGATTGTAAATTCTGCGTCGAAATGCTTTTTCGGCTGACCTGTTTGTGATAAAATAATAAAATGCGGGGGAGGGCGTTATGAAGATAAAATCGAGTAATCTTTTTCAGCGGATAGCGATGGGCGTAATATGCGTCGCGGTCGTCGCGTATACCGTTTTTCATATGGTAAGCCTCTTTTCCGCGGAACTCTCCACTATCGTCGTGGGAAGCTCTACCGAGGAGACTAAGCTTGAGCTTGACGGATATATATTCAGAGATGAGACGCTCGTGTATTCAAATTACGGAGGAGCCGTTGACTATATCGCTTACGACGGACTTAAGCTCGCCGTGGGCGACGGAATAGCCGTGGTATACGAGCAGGGCAGCAACGCCAACGTCAGCGACAGCATAGACAGAATAGACGTTATGATAGAGAGGCTGGAGAACAGTACCGATAAATATCTGACGCTTTCCGACCTTCCCGAAATAAACGCGTCGGTCGGAAATTCATATTCCGAAATAATGAAAAAGCTTGCCGACGGAGATATACGCGGTATATCGGATGATATAGACGATATGACTGAGGCGCTCGGAAAGGTGGATTATATTACCGACGGTGCTTCGGTGCTTCCCTCCACTTTGCAGTCGCTCCGCGAGGAGAGAACGAGACTTATGGCGGCGGGCGGAAGCAGTCAGGCGCTGAGTGCGGACAGAAGCGGATATTTTTATTCGGATATAGACGGGTACGAGGGAATATTTACTCTCGCGGCGGCTGACGCTCTGACTCCCGATACTTATTATAAATACGCCTCAACCGACGTCTCGGATATAGAGATACCCTCGAATGCCGTCGGGAAAATGGTTTACGACAGCGAGTGGCGGTTTGCCACTATGATATCGAAGAACGAAGCCGGGTATTTTGAGGAAGGCGAGGAGTATAAAACCGTCTTTACGGGAAGCGGAGACGTGGCTATGCCTCTGCTGCTCGAACGGATAACGCCCGATGATGATTCTTCGTCCACACTCCTCCTGTTTTCCTGCGACAGAATGCCCACCGGCTTTGATTTCGCAAGAGCGCAGAGCATAGAACTCGTGGTGGAGAGCGTAACCGGAATAAGCGTTCCGAAGTCGGCGGTGCATAAATCCAACGGAGTGCTTTACGTTTATATACTTAAGGGAAGCGTCGTCTTTGAACGAAGAATAGACGTTATATACGAGGGAAGCGATTATTATACCGTGCGCGACGGCGTTGCCGCGGACGACGAGGATATTTATCTTCAAAGCAACGATACGCTGATACTCAGCGGTCAGAATCTTTTTGACGGAAGGATACTTGAATAGTATGGATTATTCATATCTTGACAGGAACGTAGCGGAGATACGCGAAAAAATGAAAAAAGCGGCAGAGAGCGCGGGAAGAGACGCGGGGGATCTTACTCTCCTTGCGGCGATAAAGAGCGCGGACGTCGCGGAAATAAAATATATTCACGAAAGTTTAGGAATAAATAACGTCGGGGAGAACAGGGTACAGCAGCTCCTCGAGCGCTACGAGAATATACGCTCGGACGACCTTAATATTCACTTTATAGGGACGCTTCAGACGAACAAGGTCAAGTATATCATAGATAAGGTGTGTATGATACATTCGCTCGACAGCTTAAAGCTTGCCGCCGAGATAGACAAGCAAGCGAGAAAGCACGGTAAGTCTATGGACGTTCTCGTTGAGATAAACAGCGGGGAGGAGGAGAACAAGAGCGGTATAATGCCCGATGAGGCGGAGGCGTTCTGTCTTGAGGTTATGAAATTCGAAGCGCTGAATCTGCGCGGATTTATGACTATGGCGCCGAAATGCGAGAAAAAAGAAGAATATTGTAAATATTTTTCTAAAACTTATCAACTTGTTCTTGACATTTGGACAAAAAAACTGCATAATATAAGTAGACCTATAATTTCTATGGGTATGAGCGAGAGCTTCGAGGAGGCCATCGCGCAGGGCGCCGATATAGTAAGAGTCGGCAGAAAAATGTTTGAAAAATAAAAATACATAAAATTTCGGAGGATATTATGAAAATTAAGTTCACTCGCAAAGACAATGATGGCGGATTCAACGATTTCAACGCTGATGAGGGATACTATCCCGGATTTGACGAGGAGGATAACGACGTCGTTGAAGACGATGGATTTTCCTCCGGAGGATTTGGTGCGCCTTCCGCTCCCGAAGCCGCTCCTTTCGGAGCTTCAGGCGCGGTAGCTCTTAAAATAGTAAATCCCAAGGGATACAGCAACGCGTCCGAGATTGCCGATTACCTTATGAACGGAAACACCGTGCTGCTCAATATAGAGGGACTTACCCGCGAGAGTGCGGTAAGACTTCTCGATTATCTTTCGGGAGCCGTTCACGTTCTCGGCGGTATGATGAAGAAGGTAGGAAAGACTACTATCGTCGTTGCCCCGAAAAACGTTGACGTCAGCAGCATTGAAGAGATGGTAGGCTCTGACAACTGATTTGGATAATTACAAGCTGCACCACAGTTTTTCTGCGGTGCACTTGTTTTAGTATTTATTTTTCTCGGAAGAGAAGGGGGATTCGTTTTGGAGATTTTTTTCGAAATAATAAAAAACGTCATCGTGGTTCTTCTTTCGGCGGTTCAGCTTGCTATGCTCGTGCGCGCGGTGCTTTCCTGGTTCGTGATGGACGAAAACAAAATAGTCAATTTCTTGTACGCGGTTACCGAGCCGTTTATAGTTCCCGTGAGACTGTTGTTTGAAAAATTGAATTGGTTTCAGAACAGCCCGATAGATTTTTCCTTTATGATAACCTATCTTATCATTTCGATAATAATCATTATTTTGCCTTGAATATGATAAAAGAAGAATTTTCCGCTTTATTTGCCCGCGTCGACGATTTGCTTTCCCGCGCAGAGCGCGGAGAGATAGGGGTAACGCGGTTTCTGTCTCCGAGGGAGGAGCATTTTTTGCTTGCGTATCTTTCACAGCGCGGACTTGCCGATACGTGCTTTACGTACGGCGGATACGACGGAGCCGAGAGAAAAAGGGCGTATATTCTGCCTGATTATATCGGCAATCCCGAGAGCTATTCGGATATTCTTCCGTATTTTGACGAGTCTCCCATAGCATCGGTGAGGATAGTCGGGAGCGGATACCGAAAGCTGACGCACAGGGATTATCTCGGCTCGCTTCTCTCGCTCGGAATAGAGCGCGGCGTGCTGGGAGATATCGTGCTTCTTAATACGGAGAGGGAGGAAGCCGTTCTTTTTTGCGACTCTCTTATCGAGGATTTTATTTTAACCGAATTAAAAAAGATAGCGAGCGATACCGTAAAGACCGAAAGCTTTGAGGTCGGTGCCGATTTTAAGGCGGAGAGAAGCTTCGTTCATATAAGCGATACCGTCGCTTCACCACGTATAGATTGCGTCGTCGCCGCTCTTTGCTCGCTTTCACGCGAGAGGGCGAGGGAGACCGTTATATCGGGGTGCGTTGAGGTAGATTTTGAAAGCGAGACCTCTCCCGACAGAAACGTAAGTGCCCCTGCTGTAGTTTCGATCAGGGGATACGGAAAGTTCAGAATAAACGCGGTGTCAGAGCTTACTCGAAAGGGCAGAGTGCGTCTTGACGCCGATAAATACGTGTAATTGCTCTATAGTCTCTGATACGGAGGAAAAAGTGTTAATTTGGATTATAGTTATAGCGGCGGCCGTGCTGCTCGACCAGGTATCGAAGATACTCGTGGTCGAATTTTTAAACAGAGAAGAGCCCCTCGTGCTTATAGAGGGCGTTTTTCGCTTTACTTACGTTGAGAACGACGGGGCGGCGTTCGGTATGCTCGGAGACCACAGGTGGATATTTATGATATTGTCGGTTGTGGGCATAGCCGCTGTTTTTGTGTATCTTTGGAAATTCCGTCCGAACAGCAAATTCGCGTGTACCGCGCTTTCCTTTATCGTCGGCGGCGGTATCGGAAATATGATAGACAGAATTTTCCGATACGGAGTTGACGCGGAGGGCGAGGTATATCATTACGTAGTTGATTTTATAGATTTTTACGCTTTTCCGGATATATGGATGTGGGTGTTCAATATTGCCGATTCCTTCGTGTGTGTCGGCGCGGGAATGATGATAGTTTATCTCATCCTTGATCTCGTGAAGGAATATAAAAAAGAAAAAGCCGACAAGGCGGCAGCTGAGGCTCCCCGTGCGGAAACTGCGGACGGCGTGTCGGACGGAGACGGCAAAGATGAATAAATTTGAGACTTCGGATTTAAACGAGGAGAACTCGGACGTCTTTGAGCTTTCCGTATCGAGCGCTGACGCCGGTACGAGAATAGACAGCTTCGTGTCAAGGGAATGTGATATAACGCGCTCGGCGGCGGCACGGCTTATCGAGAGCGAATACGTTTCGGTCGGCGGAGCGCCTATAGCGAAAAATTATAAGCTTCGGAATAATGACGAGGTCAGGGTGGTGATTCCCGAGCCCGAGGATTGCGAGGCAAAGCCCGAGAATATTCCTCTTGACGTAATCTATGAGGACGGCGATATCATAGTAGTAAATAAACCCGTGGGTATGGTGGTGCATCCCGCCGCGGGCAACACTTGCGGAACGCTTGTGAACGCCTTGCTCTATCACTGCGGAGATAGCCTTTCGGGTATAGGCGGTGTCATTCGCCCGGGGATAGTACACAGGATAGATAAGGACACTGCGGGGCTTCTGGTAGCGGCGAAAAACGACGAGGCGCATATATTTCTCGCGTCGGAGCTTAAAGAGCATAAGGTAAGCCGTATATATTACGCAATAGTTCTCGGAAACTTCAAAGAGGACGGCGGAACTGTGGACGCTCCAATAGGACGGCATCCGCGCGACCGCAAAAAAATGGCGGTGCTTCGGGGAGACAGGACTGCGAGAGAGGCGGTAACTCACTGGAGCGTGGTAGAGCGCTTCGGGCGTTTTACTTTGATTAGATGTGAGCTTGAGACGGGGCGGACGCACCAGATAAGAGTGCATATGGCGAGCATAGGACATTCTCTGCTTGGGGACGCGGTATACGGCGGAGGCGGTACCGAGTTCGAGGCTAAAAACAGAAGGATAATAAACGGGCAGTGCCTGTTTGCCGCGGAGCTTTCGCTCACGCACCCCGTAACGAAGGAACGAATGACCTTTTGCGTCGATTTTCCGAAGGATTTTGAGGAGACGCTGAATCAGCTCAGAAAAGAGTACCGTTCTTGAAAGAGGAGCGTATGAAGAAATTTGAAAATATTATGATAGCCACCGACCTTGACGGAACCTTTCTCGCAAATGGAACCGTCGAGGTGGAGAAAAATATTGAAAAGGTGAGATATTTTACCGATAACGGCGGAATCTTTACCTTCGCTACGGGAAGGGCAAGCTGGAACTTGGACGCGATACTTCCGAATGCGTGGAAATACCTCAATTTTCCCGCTATAACCTGTAACGGTATGTGCTTGTACAATCTTGCGGAAAAGAAGCCCGAATACGAGATATTTATGCCGTCCGAGGAGATAGTGGGGATAGTCAGGCATATCCTGCCAAGATACCCCGATGCTTGCTTCAGAGCCGCGGGCAGAGAGGGAATAGTGATTTTTCAGCCCGAGCATCCGTTTATGGTTGAGGAGATGAAGCACAATCCCGTAAAATATTTCATATATCCTTATGAGGAGTGGGTAAATCACAAATTTTATAAGCTTACGATAACGGGCAGGGAGGAAACGGTTGACGCGGTAAGAACCGAGATTGACGAGGTCTTTCCAAACAGATACGATATGAATAAGTCTTGCTCGACCTTGCTTGAAATACTTCCGCGCGGTCGCTCAAAGGCGGATATGCTCATCTCCGTCAAGCGCGGTCTTGAGGCGGACGGAAAAAAGATAAAGCTTTACGCCGTTGGGGACTATGAGAACGATATTCCTATGCTCCGAATAGCCGACGTCGCCGTTTGCCCCGCAAACGCTATTGGTTGCGTAAAAAATATCTGCAGCCTCTGCCTGTGCGACAATAATTCCGGCGTTATAGCCGATTTGATTGATTTTATTGATGAAGAGTTATAATATGTTTTGTGGGGGAGGAGCTTTTTGCAAAAAGCTCC
>JAFTZH010000052.1 GCA_017464565.1 Clostridia bacterium | reverse complement strand
GGAGCTTTTTGCAAAAAGCTCCTCCCCCACACAAAACGCCTCAATATATCCAATCTATCCAATCGGTTCGGCGATAAATGCGTCGATTCCCATTTCCAGAAGCTCGTTAAGCGCCGAGACCGCCGCGTTCTTATCCCGAAAGATACCGAACACCGAAGGACCGCTTCCGCTCATCATCGCGCCATCCGCGCCGAAACTTATCAAAAGCGATTTTATCCGCGTCACCTCGGGGCGTTTCGGCTCAATCACACTCTCAAAAATATTGTAGAGATTTCGGCACGTCAGCACAACGTCGCCCGACTCCACCGCCCTCTCGAGCGTATCTGCGGAGCGCGGAGTATACGCCCCGCCCCTAAAATCGTTATACCGCTCGTCAAGCATAGCGTACGCCCAGGGAGTAGATACCCCTTCCTTGCCGCAGGCTACCACTATATAACAGGCGGGCATATCGGCAAATGGGTGAAGAACGTCCCCGAATCTGTCGGCGTATTTGGTTCCGCCCTCTATGCAGAACGGAACGTCGGCACCGAGTTTGGCTCCGAGAGACAGCAACTCCCCCTCCGACAACGGCTCCCCGCAAAGCTCGTTGAGCGCGGACAGTACCGCCGCCGCGTCGGTGCTTCCGCCCGCAAGGCCCGCCGCCACGGGAATCCGCTTAATTATCTTTATATCGGCTTTGTCTTCTATTCCGCATTTATCGAAAAACAGGTCTGCCGCCCGCCAAGCAAGATTTTTTGAATCAAGCGGAACCGACGGCGAGCTGCAAACGATAGAATGCGTATCTCCTTCCGAAAGAGAAACCTCTATCTCGTCGCAAAGCGATACGCTCTGCATAACCGTCGCAACCTCGTGATATCCGTTATCTGCTTTACCCGTTACGTCAAGATGAAGATTTATCTTCGCGTAAGCTTTTTTTAAAATCCGTTTCAAAGCAAGTCCTTTCGCGCAGTTTCGCAAACCGAAAGCAAAAAAGCGCTATATAATATAATAGAACCGTACAGCTCGGTTTTGATAATTTTAACATATATTCCCTCTTATTTCAAGCGTTTTTCTTCATATTAATTTTTATTCGTTTATTTTTGCGGATTTCTATTGACTTGACGGCAAAAAAATAATAAAATATATTATGCATTATTTCGTCGAATTTGGAGGAAAGACAGTTGGAACCTGAAAAGAAGAAAAAATTATACGTCGCAAGCATATCCTGCGCGATAATATTCGTCGTACTTTACCTTATTACAAATATATCGGCAATAACCGAATTTTTCTCAGGTATACTTTCCGTTCTTTCTCCCATCATCGTCGGAGCGGCTATTGCTTATATGCTCAATCCCCTGCTTAAGCTATTTGAGTATAAGCTGTTAAAGAAAATAGAGAAAAAATCTCTCCGCAGAGGACTTTCGCTTCTTCTCACCTACGTAACCGCGATACTCTTTCTCGTAGCGTTTTTCTGGCTTATGATACCGAGAGTTATCGACAGCGTGGTAGAGCTTACCAACAAATTCGACACCTACGTTGAGCAAACCGTGGGACTCGTAAATTCCATAATAAGCAAATTTACCGCAAATTCCGACGGCGCTCACCATATCGACGAGGAGACTATGCTAAACGCTCTTCAAAGTTTCCTGTTCGCTTCGGGAGACGTAATGGCGACCGTTGCCGAATACGTCAAGGAATTCGGACTCGGCTTGTTCGTAGGAGTAAAGAACGCCCTTCTCGGATTCTTTATATCTATTTACATTCTGATATCCAAAGAGCATCTGCACGCCCAGATACGCAGGCTCACCGCGGCAATATTCAAGGACAATACGAGAGTGAGACTTTTGCGCTACGTCAGAACGGCTAACCGCACCTTCGGCTCATTCTTCATAGGAAAAATAGTCGATTCCCTCATCATCGGTTTCATCACTCTTATCGCGCTGCTGATATTCAGAATACCTCACGCCGTGCTCGTCTCCACGATAGTCGGAGTTACCAACGTCATTCCCGTTTTCGGCCCGTTTATCGGAGCTATCCCCTCCGCTTTCATCATTTTTATATCAAGCCCCCAAAAAGCGCTCGTTTTCCTGATACTCATTCTGCTCATACAGCAGCTTGACGGAAACGTAATAGGTCCGAAAATACTCGGCAACTCAACCGGCATAAGCTCACTCGGAGTTATCGTCGCGATAGTGATTATGGGAGAATATTTCGGAGTGATAGGAATGATAGTAGGCGTACCGATATTCGCTACTATAATAATCATCGTAAACGAGCTTATTGAGGCAAAGCTGAAAAAGAAGGGACTCCCGCAGTCTATTGAGGACTATTACCCCGCTTACTCTCTCGTGGACCCGCACGAGCATCACGAGAAAATGGGCGAGAGAATTTTTCATTCTCTCTTCGGCGGAATAACGAAGCTCTTCAAAAAGAATAAAAACAAAGATTCGAAAAAAGAAAAGGATAACGAAAAACAAGATGAACAATCAGGCAAATAACTCAAAGGGCGAAATTTCAGTTCAGACTCAACACATATTCCCCATAATCAAAAAATGGCTCTATTCTGAAAAGGATATATTTCTGCGCGAGACAGTATCAAACGCGGCCGACGCTATAACAAAGCTTCGCCGTCTCGGCTCGCTCGGTATAAGAGAGGAGTCGGACGAAAGCTACAAAATAACGGTAACTCTCGATAAATCGGCGGGTACCATTACCGTTTCCGACAACGGCATAGGTATGACCGAGGACGAGCTCACTAAATATATATGCAACATCGCTCTGTCGGGCGCCGTGGATTTCATACAGAAATATGAGAACCAGACCGACGGCTCGAAAAACGGTATAATAGGACATTTCGGTCTTGGATTTTATTCGGCGTTTATGGTAAGCCGTACGGTCGAGGTCGTAACGAGGTCCTATCTTGAGGATACCGCAATCCGCTGGGTATGCGGCGAGCAGGGCGAGTACGAAAGCTCTCCCGCCGAGAGAGAAACGCACGGAACCGACGTCATTATGCATATATCCGAGGATGAAAACGATTATCTGAACGCTTCAAAGCTTCGCGGTATACTCGATAAATACTGCTCGTTTATGCCGGTCGAGATATATTTTGACGACGGAGAGGAAAAGGAAGAGGGCAAAGCCCCCTCCCCGATAAACGATATCTTCCCTCTTTGGCAGAAGGCTCCGTCCGACTGCACCGACGAGGAATACAAGGACTTTTACAGAAAGGTCTTTTCAGACTACAGAGAACCTCTGTTCCACATTCATATCAACGCCGATTACCCTCTCAACTTTAAAGGTATTCTCTACTTTCCGAGATTCGCAAACGAATACGAGACGATAGAGGGTCAGATAAAGCTCTATTATAACCAGGTATTCGTCGCAGACAATATAAAGGAAGTCATTCCCGATTATCTCCTCGTTATGAAGGGCGTGCTCGATTGTCCCGAGCTTCCTCTCAACGTTTCGAGAAGCTATCTTCAGACCAACTCCTACGTCTCCAAGGTATCCGCACACATAGTCAAGAAGCTTGCCGATAAGCTCAATTATCTGTGTAACAACGAGCGCGGGGAATACGAGAAGATATGGAAGAATATATGTCCCTTCATAGACTACGCCTGTATGAAGGACAAAAAATTCTACGAGCGGGCTAAAGGCTCACTCCTCCTTACCCTCACCGACGGAAAGACGATAACCTACGGCGAATATCTTGAAGCGGCTAAGGAAACGAATGAAAACGTCGTTTACTACGCCACCGACGCTTCCCTCCAGGCGCAGTATATCTCTATGTTCACCTCGGCGGGAATAAAGGTAGCTCTTTTCGACAAGCCTATTGAGGTGCAGTTTGCGTCAATGCTCGAGCAGTATATGGAGAACGTCAAATTCGTAAGAGTCGACGCCGAAATTGCCGAAAGTCTCAAGGGCGACGGAGCTGTAAGCGAGAACGAGGAGCTTAAGGCGCTCTTCATCAAGGTCAGCAAAAACGAAAATCTGAACGTAAGATTCGATTCTCTTAAGGACGCATCGATCCCCGCGCTTCTTAACGTCTCCGAGCAGTCAAGGCGTATGGAGGATATGATGAAATATTACGGAATGGCGGACGCGCAGAATATGCCCTCCGATACCACTCTGGTTCTGAACACCGCCTCGCCTCTTATATCAAAGCTTTCCGATACCCTTGCGAGCGACGCCGACAAGGCGGAGACAATTGCCTCTTACGTTTACAAGGTATCGCTTCTTTCGCAGAAGAGATTCTCGGCGGAAGAGATGCAGAGCTTCCTTTGCGACAGCTTTGATATTCTGATGAAAATATAAGGTATCCGTATGCGTGAGTATAACGCTGCCGAGGTTATTTTAAACAATCTCTCCGAGCTTTCGGAAAGAGGGGCGGTAAACGACGAACAGCGGGATATCTCGATATCACAGCTTGCCTCTCTTTTGCTTTCGGAAGGCTCGCCCGATACGGCTTATACCGCATTTGCCGAAAAATACGGAGACTCGGCAACGGCGGCGGATAAAATATCCTTTTGCCGAAAAATATGCGAAGCCTCAAAAATAAACGGATTCTGGCATATTCCGCCTCTCTTCTCCGCCGAGCTTCCCGTCTCGGCAGGTTCGCACGAAAAAACGGCTTTCGTGAGAAACCGATACAATGATATGGCGTTTGAAAAGATATCGTCAATTCTCCCCCATTCAAAAGCGGTCTATTTTTCGAGCTTTGAGGAGGCAGCCGAGGCGGTATCGGGCGGAGAGTGTGAGTTCACGGTAATCCCCGTGGAAAACACCTCCGACGGCAAGATGTTCGGTTTTTATTCGCTTATGGACAGATACGAGCTGAAAATATGCGCCTCGTGTACGCTTGAAAGCGAGGATTCCTCAAAGACTATAAGCTACGCATTATGCTCAAGGAATTACAGAGTGCGCGAGCTTGAAAAAGCGTCGGCTAAAAAAGATAAGATTTTTGAGTTTTGCATCACGCACGGCTCCGGTACGGCGCCTTACGACATTTTTTTCGCAGCGGCTCTGTGCGGCGCGGGAATACACCGAATATCCAGCCTTCCCCTGCCGTATAACGACCTTATGACACGCTTTTTCTACTCTTTCAGCATAACTGAAAAGACCGATTTTGCCTCGTTTCTCTTTTATCTGAAATCCGAATACGAGGAATATACCCCGATAGGTATATATTTTGAAATATAAAATCAACCTAACCCCAACAAATTTAAGGAAGGAAATTTTTATGGAACGTATAGAATATACCCCAAAGGCGGTATGCGCGAGAAAAATAGATATAGAGGTAGAGGATGGAAAAATACTCTCCGTCAGATTTTCGGGCGGATGCGCGGGAAATACGCAAGGCGTCTCAAAGCTTCTCGTCGGAATGTCGGTAGACGAAGCAATAGAGAGACTTTCGGGAATCCGCTGCGGCTTTAAATCGACCTCCTGCCCCGACCAGTTCGCCAACGCTCTTATCGAATACAAAAACAAGAAATCGGTATAAGCACGGCGCTTGCGGCATATTATTCCTCTTGTCAAGGGGTAAATGCGAAAAAGTTTGATTTTTAATTGTAAATAAATTATGAACCGCTCAAAATAGCCGACATTTCGCGTTGGAAATGGCTTTCCGATGTGTCATATCCAAATATCCCGCGCGGGTAATTAT
>JAFTZH010000051.1 GCA_017464565.1 Clostridia bacterium | reverse complement strand
TCAGCCTTATTTTTCGCTTTGTACTTATCTCTTGTTGTTCAATTTTCAATGACCTTCTGCTCCCCGCTCTCGCGGACAGCTTGAATATTATATCACTTACTCTTCCTCTTGTCAAGAGATTTTCGGAACTTTTTTATATTTGTTATTCCCGTGAGGTTTTTGTCGCTTCAAAATGATTTTTTGTTTCTTTTTGCCATATATTCAAATATTTATTGACATCATAACCACTTCAATGATATAATAAATCAGTAAGGTTTGCTTACAATTATTATATATTTGAGGAGAACCACTATGAAGCGAAAACTGATTTTTCTGATTACGGCACTTTTGGCAATCACTATGCTATTCACGTCCTGCGGAAAAACGGTATCTGTAGACAGATATCTAAATTCCGACTACGATTTATCAAACGAAGCACTCTCCAAGCATTCTTTAATTTTAGAAGAAACCGAAAAATACGCTTTGCTTAATTCAAACGATGAATTTGCTTTATTTGCCGCTACGAAAGATAACGCGTCTATCGTTTATCAGGTTTTCGGAATGAATGCGAAAAAGATAGTAAAATCTTTTACCGATACCAAAGTTAAATATAATATTGAATTTTTTAAAGATATGCCGGTATTTCTCGTTGAAACGATAACCTCCAAAGCAGACAGCGACAGCTCTGCATCAGACGTTTCTTCCGTAACCGATGAAAACACGTCAAGCGACTTTGATATTTCGTATACTCTGTACGATTCTTTAGGCAACGAGATAAAAACGACAAAATACAAGCCCGAGGCGCCGACTATGTTCACGCACGATATTCTTATTTACGATTATGCAGCCTATAAAATAGCCGACGGCGTTCTTGAGAAAAAAGCCGATATCCCCGAGTATCTTTTGATAGACCACTGCGATTATTACAGTAATTCTTATTATTACGTAATAAACGATTCTTACATAGACGTTTTTGATGAAGACTTCAATTCGGTTTTGAATTACACTGTTCCAGATTACAGTTTGAACGCAAACTTCTATCCTCTCAACAACGGCGATATTCTCGTGCAATATACATACGTAGTCGACGAAGACGAGACGAAATACGACATCTCGCTGTATTCGTACGGTGTCAACACATACAAAGTAAATCTCGAATCATTAATAGTTTCTCCGGATAACGGAAAAATAAAGGAGCTTGATCTTGAGCATTACGTATTGGACGTTTACACCAATCAAACACTCAAGGCTGATTACGACGACGATAACAATCCTTATACTTCTGATTTCGACAATATCGCGATAGTTGCGCCTATCGTGGACAGAATGCTGGACACCTCTGATGCCAACTGCGACCTCGTGCTTATGTCGGACAAGGGAAAGCTTGGAAAATCACTGAAAACGGTTGAAAATCAAGATATCGTGATCCCTCAAAAAATAGGCGACGGATTATATATGGCAAAAACTCTTTCGGGCTACGCTATAATCGACGATAACGGAGATATCGTAAAGACTTTCCAAAAGGATATGGAAAATATGGGAGCTTATTTCGTAGGCGAAAGAGCGCTGTATGATCTGAAGCTTGAAAAAGTATACGACCTTAAAGAAAACAAAGCTGAAATTATCGGGTACGTTTCCGATACGATATTTGTCAAATCCGTCAACGACAACGGATATACGATAATCTCGTTTTACAATGGCGAGCAGAAAACTGTTTATACTTATTCAAGCAAAGAAAAAAGCACCTTGACATTTACGTTTAACGCAGATTTCGGATATTTGATATTCGACTCACAAAACGCTAAATACAATTATTATAACGCCAAAGGAGAGCTTATACTTGCAAGCACCGTAGAACTTTCGGTTTTATGTAAATCGGATTCATACGAAACGGTCGTTCTAAAAGGCTCTAACGAAAGCTATCATATATTTACTACGGCAGAATAAAACACAGCCGCCAAAGAAATTCTTTGGCGGCTATTCTTTGTCGGTTTATTTTTTGTTTTTCGGCGCAAAATAAAAATAAAACGCTCAAGGATAAAAGCTATGCTAACCATTCTTTTCAGGACTATCGTAATATATATAATATTGCTCGTCGTTATGCGTCTTATGGGAAAGCGCCAGATAGGAGAGCTTGAGATATCGGATCTCGTAACTACCTTTCTGCTCTCCGAGATAGCTTCTCTCCCGATAACCGACACCAACATCCCCGTGGCGTTCGCAATAATACCGATGATAGTTCTTCTCACGTTTGAGGTGTCGTCATCTTGGTTTCTTTCCAGATTTCCAATACTAAAAAAATTTCTCTCTCCCCTGCCCGCCACTTTGATTTTTGACGGAAAAATAAACAGACGCGAAATGCTTCATTCGAGAATCTCGCTCGACGAGCTTATAGGCGAGCTCAGGCAAAACGGAATATCCGATATTTCCGAGGTAAAGTACGCCATATTGGAGCAAAATGGGAAAATAACGGTAATTCAAAAAGCGGAATGTAAGCCGATATCGGCAGAGCAGCTTAATATAGAGGTATGCGATAACGGAATAGACCACATAGTAATAAGCGACGGATGCGTAAACAAACACGGCTTGGAGATTTTGGGAATGACATACGAGGAGCTTGAGAATATCTTAAATTCTCAAAAATTAAAGAAGTCCGATATTTATCTTATGCTTATCGACGATTCCAAAAAGGTAAAAATCTTCAAAAAGGAGAAAAACTGAATGAGGTCCTTTATAATAACGGCTTTTCTTTTTTTGCTTATGCTCTGCATAATCTTTTTTAATATGCAATATGTTCGAAAATCAGCCGATTATATTATAGACTGCGTAAGTGATTCAAGCTTTGAGAAGGACGCGAAGGAAGCAGTAAAAGATCTGGAGAACTTTTGGAACGACAATATATCAAAAATAAGCTTGAGCGTCGGTTATAAAGAAATCGACAGAATGTCGGAGCTTATAATAGACCTTAAAGCGTACGTAGCCGTCGGAAACCTATGTGAGATAAACCGCACGAGAGATTTGATTGCGGAGACGGCAAGCGACATATCGAGACTCGAAAAATTTCATCTTGAAAATATGTTTTAGCCAAAAAGCAGAAGGCTTGATAACCTTCTGCTCTTTTAATTATTTTTTATTTTTTATATAATCGTCAATAGCCGCGGCGGCAGTTTTTCCCGCTCCCATAGCGAGAATTACGGTAGCCGCGCCCGTAACCGCGTCTCCGCCCGCGAATATGCCTTCACGAGAAGTTTTTCCGTTCTCATCGGCAACTATACCGCCCCATTTTTGCGTCTGCAAGCCCTCGGTAGTAGCTTTTATCAAGGGATTGGGAGAGGTTCCGAGCGCCATAATAACGCAGTCAACGTCAAGAGTAAACTCACTGTTTGCCTTTTCGACAGGTCTGCGGCGTCCCGTCGCGTCAGGCTCGCCAAGCTCCATTTCAACGCAGGTCATTCCGCACGCATTTCTCTTTTCATCGCCTATTATGGCAACGGGATTCGTAAGAGTTTTGAATATAATTCCCTCTTCTTTCGCGTGTTCCACCTCTTCGCGTCTCGCGGGAAGCTCGTCCATACTTCTTCTGTAAACGACGTAAACTTCCGCTCCAAAGCGCTTTGCGCATCTCGCGGCATCCATAGCCACGTTTCCGCCACCGACCACCGCAACTCTTTGAGCGCGTTGGATAGGCGTGGTGCTGTCGTCTTTATAAGCCTTCATAAGATTTATTCTGGTGAGAAATTCATTAGCGGAATAAACGCCCTTAAGATTTTCTCCCGGAATATTCATAAATTTGGGAAGTCCCGCCCCCGAGCCGATAAAGACAGCCTCGTATCCGTAGTCATTTTGAAGTTCGTCTATGGATATCGTCTTACCTATAACGGTATTAGTCTCTATTTTTACTCCAAGAGCTTTAAGACCTTCTATTTCCGACGCGACGATTGATTTGGGCAAACGAAACTCGGGGATTCCGTATACGAGGACACCGCCGGCAAGATGAAGCGCCTCAAAAATCGTTACAGAATATCCGCGTTTCGCAAGATCTCCGGCACAAGCAAGTCCTGAAGGGCCCGAGCCTATTACCGCCACCTTGTGTCCGTTATTCTTCGGCGGTTCGGTCTTCTTGCGCTCAACCGCGTTGTGTCTGTCCGCAACGTATCGCTCAAGTCTTCCTATCGCAACGGGTTCGCCCTTTATGCCTCTTACGCATTTTTGCTCGCATTGGCTTTCCTGGGGACATACTCTTCCGCAAACGGCAGGCAACGAGCTGGCTTCGGTAATTATACTATACGCCTCTTCAAATTCGCCTTCGGCAACCTTTTGAATAAAAGCGGGAATGTGAATATGAACGGGACATCCGCCGGTACACGGCTTGTTTTTGCAATTCAAGCATCTTTTAGCTTCGTCTATTGCCTGCTCCTCAGTATATCCGAGCGCAACCTCTTCAAAATTTTTATTTCTTATCTGAGGCTCCTGTTCGGGCATCGGATTTTTCTTCAAAGACATATTAGGCATTTATTTTACCTCCTTGGCAAAAAGATTGCAAGTCTCTTCACGCGCGTGTCGTTCAAACTCACAATAGGTACCGCATCTTGCTATAACCTCGTCAAAATCTATCTTATGTCCGTCAAACTCGGGACCGTCAATACAAGCGAATTTGGTTTCTCCTCCAACGGTAAGACGGCATCCGCCGCACATTCCCGTACCGTCTATCATTATAGGACTCATTGACGCAATTGTTTTTATACCGTATTCTTTAGTAAGCTTACACACAAACTTCATCATAATCATCGGACCGATGGTTATAACCTCGTCGTATTTTTCTCCGCTTTCTATAAACGACTTCAACGCGTCGGTTACGAGTCCCTTTTCACCGCGGCTTCCGTCGTCGGTCATAAGCTTCATCTTACTGCTTACCTTGGCAAATTCCTCTTCTAATATTATCAGCTCACTGTTTCTGAATCCGATTATAGAGTGAACCTCCGTACCCTGCTCAAAAAACTTTTTCGCAACGGGATATGCAATGGCACAGCCGACTCCGCCTCCTATCACAGCTACCTTTTTTCTTCCCTCGGTGGCGGTGGGGTTTCCAAGCGGTCCGACGAAATCGGCAAGAGAATCCCCCTCTTCCATATGCGCGAGCTTTTCGGTAGTAGCACCTACCTTTTGGAATATTATCGTTATCGTTCCGCTCTCACGGTTATAGTCAGCTATCGTAAGAGGTATACGTTCTCCGTTTTCATCCGTTCTTAAAATTATAAACTGACCCGGTTCGGCCTTTTTCGCAACCAAAGGCGCATTTATCTCCATTAAAACTACGAAAGGATTGAGAGTTTTTTTTCTTATTATTTCATACATTTTATTTACCATTCCCACAAAAAGTGCAAAAAATATACTATTATTTTATCAAAAAAAAGCTTATTTTTCAATAGAAAAAAGTATGTAAAATTAAAGAAATTTTTTCTTTGCATTCTTTATTATTTGTGCAAAATACAAACAAAGAAAGACGGTAACGGTTTTTTTATACCGTTACCGTCTTTCTTTACCAAATCAAGCGACAAAAATATATCTATATAAAGATACTTTAATGATACTTAATTCTGAGCTTTTCTTCTCTCCTCGAAGCAAGCACTGCAATAAACAGGTCTGTCTTCAGAAGGCTGGAAGATTACTTTCGCTACGCCGCCGCACTGTGCGCAAGTGGTCTCGAAGTACTCACGCGGAGCCTTTGCAGCATTCTTCTTGGCATCGCGGCAAGCTTTACAGCTCTTAGGCTTGTTGAGGAATCCTTTCTCCTTATAGAACTGTTGCTCTCCGACCGTAAATACAAACTCGTTGCCGCATTCCTTGCACACAAGAGTTTCATCTACAAGTTCGCCTTCTGTTTCTGCTCCGACTTTTACTTCTTCTTCGTACATGATTTTACCTCTCTTTGTAAGATGGAATTAAATTGCCCAAAGTATCCGATGGCGGACTAGCTGTAGGCTATATGATTCGGCTTGTGCCGTATCATTCAAAGATTCAAGAAAGCAACTTCCTTAATTTTTGGCGAATCCTGTATATCGCGTTTGAAACCGACTTCTCACTCTTTCCGACCAGAGCGCCGACCTCTTTGGCGGTTCTGCCCGAAGCATATAAGCACCATACGCGGTATTCAAAAGCCGACAGGTTATTACGGATAACGGAATCAATATGCCGTAAGCTTTCCTGCTCTATTATCCGCGCCGACGGTTCTTCCGACACGGTAACCCTTACCTCGTCATCGGTAATCGAAAAATGCTCTGCCTTCCTTCTGTTCATATTTCTTATTTGAGAAATTAAGGCGTTGGTAACGCATATTTTGGCGTAAAGTCCAAATTCAACACCGTCGCCGCCGAGGTCATAATTAAGTATTGCGTTGTAAAAAACCAAGGTTGCTTCCTGGCGGAGATCGTCCTCGTGTGATCTCGCGATTTCGTCTTTACTGAACTTTGAAACCGCAGAGTCTAACAAGGGCTTATATTTATCGAGCATTTGAGCAAATGCGGATTGATCGTCTTTTCTCACCTTTTCAATCAAATCCACAAGCTCAGACTTGTTTTCACAAATACTCATTAACTCTCCTTACCATAAACATAAATCAAATTATTATTGATTTATCATATTTAATTATACCATTAATTTGTATAATGTCAAGAGGAAATTTCAAAATATTTTTGTCGAATATTGCTGAAATATCGTTTTTTAAGACATTATTAACAATTTAAGCACGACGATTTTGTGAACATTTTGCAAACAAAATAGAGTTTTTTATCAATACGATAATTTTACAAAAAAAGTTTGTCTAATTTAACCATTCGGTTAAAGCTATACTTAAGAGTTCAAACACGCTGAAACGCACGTATTTTCAGCGTTTTAGGCATATTTATCACTTGCGGCGTCTGCGAATTTCGTCTAATCAAACAAAAAGTTTACGTTTCCCGCCATAAGCGCCAAAGCTCCTCTGTAAATAGCCTCGGGACGCTCGTAAAAATTATCCTTCATTCTGCGCGCCCTGTCAAAAGTATCGACGATAAGGGTTTGTGAAAATATATTTACCTCGTTCTCGGTAAAAGTACAGTTCAGTTTATATCTTCCGTCCTCAAGCTGCTCTATTTCGCATTTAGGAATTATTCCTCGTTTTTTGAAATCAAGATACCTAAGCGCTCTTGCGAGACTTTGATCGAGTATTGTTGAAAGAATATCGCCGTTTAATTCCCTAGCGACGCATTTTCCCTTTTCGGTTACGATATACAGCACCTCTCCGTCTGCGTCAACGGACTCTATCAAGCCTCCGTCAAGCATTTCGTTAAAGCCCTCCGCAAAATCCAGATACATAACGTAATCGGTCTGCATAACTATATCGTTTATAGTTACAAAATCAAGCGGATAGTTTATGTTTTCAAGAAGATAAAGTACAAAAATTTTAACGTTACGCATACTTCCGATAGGTGATCCCATAACGTTACCTCCGTATTTTTTTTAATATCGTGAAATTTTACCAAGATATTTTATCATATTTTTAAATTTTTTTCAATATATATTTGCATTTTCATCTGAAATGTGGTATTATATATCTATTATAATTAATATTGACAAGGAATGGTATCAATAATGGTAAAAATAGCTATTCTCGGATTCGGTGTCGTCGGAAGCGGAACCGCCGAAGTACTCACCGAAAACAAAAAAATAATAGAGGAACGACTCGGCTGTGAATACAGTATAAAATATATACTTGATTTGAGAGACTTTCCGAACAGCCCTTTTGCCAATCTTATAGTACACGATTTCAACGTTATACTTAACGACCCCGAGGTTGCTATAGTTGCTGAAATGATGGGAGGCTCGCATCCTGCTTACGATTTTTCAAAGGCGTGCCTTGAGGCAGGAAAAAGCGTCATAACCTCCAACAAAGAAGTGGTTTCGAATTTCGGAGTCGAGCTTTGCTCCATCGCCGCCAAAAACGGCGTAAGATACTTGTTTGAGGCAAGTGTCGGCGGCGGAATCCCCGTCATCAGACCTATCATAAACGACCTTGCTTCAAATAAAATAACGAGAATTTGCGGTATACTTAACGGTACCACTAACTATATACTCACGAAAATGAGAGACAAGGGGGCAAGCTTTTCCGACGCTCTTTCGGAAGCGCAGAAGCTCGGATACGCGGAAGCCAATCCCTCTGCCGACGTTGACGGAATAGACGCCGCGAGAAAAATAGTAATTCTGGCGGCTCTTGCCTGCGGAAAGCTTATTTCTCCCAAAGCTATATATACCGAAGGTATTTCTAAAATTTCCCTGCTCGACACGAAGCTTGCGGAATCTCTCGGCTGTTCGATAAAGCTTATCGCACAAGCACACGTATCCCCCGAAGGACTCACCGCTTTCGTATCGCCTTGTATGGTTCAGAAATCAAATCCCCTCAGCCGTATAGACGACGTCTTTAACGGAATACTTATCGACGCGAATATGGTCGGAGAGGTTATGTTCTACGGTCCCGGAGCAGGAAAGCTCCCCACTGCCAGCGCGGTAGTTGCCGATATAATCGACGTTATCGCTCACCGCGATGTAGAGCCTAAAACGATAGCTTGGGATGCCGCTGCCGATACAGACCTCGCAAGCTTTGAAAAATTCTGCTCGGAGAGAGTATTTATATCTTCCGAAAAGCTCGCTTTCCCGAACGATATCGCGATAATCTCGGAGGCCGCGGCTGAGAGTGTTTACGCCTATATGACCGAAAGCATCTCCGAAGAGCTTGCGGATAAAATAGCTTCCGAAAACAAGGATACCGTTTTGTCGGTATTCAGAAAAATATAAATCATATAAAAAGATACGGAGGTATGGTTTTTATGCCTCCGTATTTTTGCTTAAAAATTATTTTTTAGACTATTGACAACGGCTTTTTTTGTGCTATAATATACACTGTGATTATAAATCACAAAATTTCGTACAGAAGAGTAAGAATACAGGCGTAAAGTGCTTGACGGACGGGGAGTTGCCGCCAAGACGAAAAGCGACGCTTCGCTTGCGGTTTGTATTCTGCATCCCGCTTCATACGGCATAAGGTCGGACAGTCGCCTTCTTTTCCTTAAGCCTATGATTTGAGGAAAAGGAGGATTTTTTATGTCAAAAAACAGCACCCGTATACCGTCATACTTCGCGGTATTCAAAAACGTCAAGGTAATTGCCTGCTCAGCGCTTTTTATAGCGCTGAGCATAATCTGCGGTAAATATCTCGCAATACCCGTAGGTCAGATACTGCGCTTCAGCTTTGAAAATCTCCCCATAATTATGTCGGGATTTCTTTTCGGTCCTCTTATGGGAGCGCTCGTTGGATTGCTTTCTGACCTTCTCGGCTGTATTCTCGTAGGTTACGCAATAAACCCATTGGTTATGCTCGGAGCAGTTTCGATAGGCTTTATAAGCGGAACCGCTTCGTATATTATGAAGAGTTCTCCGCTCGGGCTGAAGCTTGGGATATCGGTAGCGCTTTCGCACGTTATAGGCTCCGTCGTTATAAAAACCGTGGGGCTTGCAAAATGGTACGACTTCCCTTTTATCGAGCTTATGCTTTGGAGATTGCTCAATTACGTCATCATAGGAATTATCGAATATTTTCTTATATATATAATTTTGAAAAACAAAGCCGTATCGTCGCAAATAGATTCTATTCTTTATAACTGAAGCAGAAAGGCGTTCAAATGAACTATTCCGAAGCGATAGATTATATCCATTCAATAAATTGGTGCTTCTGCAAGCCGGGGCTTGAAAGAATACGAAAGCTCTGCCAAATGCTTGGAGAGCCGCAAAGTAATTTAAAATTTATACACGTAGCGGGAACTAACGGTAAAGGCTCTTTTTGCTCAATGCTTGACTCTGTCTTGCGCGAGGCAGGATATAAGACGGGGCTTTTCACCTCTCCGTATATAAGATTTTTCAACGAAAGAATATGCTTTAACGGATCTCCTATATCCGACGGCGAGCTTGCCGAGATAACCTCATACGTTCGCCCATTTGCCGACGCTATGGAAGAAAAGCCTACGGAATTTGAACTTATTACCGCTATTGGATTCGAGTATTTTAAGCGCCGCGGGTGCGATATCGTAATACTCGAAACGGGTATGGGCGGAAGGCTTGATTCTACAAACATAATAGAAACGCCTCTCCTGTCGGTAATAACGGGAATTTCTCTTGACCACACCGCGTATCTCGGAGATACCGTTGAAAAAATAGCTTATGAAAAAGCAGGCATAATTAAACAAGGTGTTCCGATTCTTTTCGGAGGAAACGATAAAACGGCATACGAAGTAATACGCAGGACTGCCGCTGAAAAAAACGCTCCCT
The DNA here is from genome assembly GCA_017464565.1 of Clostridia bacterium. Lineage (GTDB taxonomy): Bacteria > Bacillota > Clostridia > Oscillospirales > CAG-272 > HGM12713. The sequence continues at coordinate 27,083 of JAFTZH010000051.1, read as the reverse complement.
TTTACAGCACCGACAGAACTTCCCTTGCCAACCTTAACGCCACGCTGGACGGAACGACCTTCGATTTTGGCAACTTAAAAAATTTAAAGATAAACCTGCTCGGAACCTATCAAACGCTCAACGCCGCAAACGTTATTTCAGCGTTTGAAATACTGAAAGCGGGCGGACTCAAAATTTCAGAAGCAGACCTTCGCAAAGGACTTGAGACTGCCGTATGGCACGCAAGGTTCGAGCTTATATCAAAAGACCCTATAATAATATACGACGGAGCGCACAATCCCGAAGGAATCGAAGCGGCGGTCAAAAGTATAAAGGAATACTTTAAAGAAAATAAAGTATACGTTTTATCGGGAGTTATGAAGGATAAGGATTACGGCGGAATTGCCGCGGATCTCTCGACGGTAGCGTCGCGTGCCTTTACCGTTACTCCGAACAATCCAAGAGCGCTGAACGCCAAAGAATACGCCTCAGTCCTGTCGGCGCACGGTGTGAAAGCCGCGCCGTTTGATAAAATTTCCGACGCGCTGAAAACAGCGGTATCAGAGGCAAAAAACAACGATACTCCCCTTGTATGTCTCGGTTCGCTTTATATGTATTCCGAGCTTATCGAAGAATTTAACAAGCTATAACAAAAAAACGCCTTTCAACTGAAAGGCGTTTTTTTGTTAGTCCAGCATATATTTTGTTTCTATATCTTCCGAAATGTCCTGTGTAACCTTTAAAACCGAAACGAAAAACAGTATACTTGCCAAAACGCTTATAGCTCCCGCGAAACCATACTTCACTGCGAAAAAGGTGTAAAAGATATCTGCCGCTATCATTATTACGGACGTAACTGTCAAAAAGATGAGCTTCCTTTGCGATTCCCTGTGATACGCGGCAATTCTCTCCGAGTCCTTTTGCGCGTCGGTACCGTATACGAATCCCGTGTGATTTATTATTACATTTCTCAAGCAGCATATCAAAAGCACTGACGTAAAAGCAAATACCAAGATATTCAGCACTGAAAAGGCACACATTACACAGTAAGCCTTGTAAGCTTCTGCGTTTCTGTATATAGCCCCGTAATAATATTTATCAAAGAAAGTAAGCTCGCTTACGTACGCCAATACCGAAGTAAGAACGTATATAACGGGGATTATACGAACCCACGCTTTTTTCAAGGTGACGTTTTTTACGGAAATGAAAAATCCCAGCGTAAACAAAAGCGCTCCTACAAAATCCGGAATCAAGTTAAAATATTCTACTCTGAAATCAATCATAAAGACCGATGCCGCAACGAATAAGAAAAATACCGCCGCCAGATTCCGTCTTATAAACAGGCTTTTTTTAGGAAGTATTTCGCAGGCGTAAGCGTTCGACAGAGACGAGCAAAATTCAGTATCTTTGTTTATACGGAAAAAGTAACGTATAATTTTGACGAGCCAAACGACACCGACCACCGTAACCAAAACGAAGCTCATTCCCCGCATAAGACCGATATATTCATATAAGTTTATAGTTCTGCTCGACTCGTCGTACCCGTATGAAGCAAGGTTTGAAAATTCGGGCAACACCGACATCGCCGCTCTGAACACGATAAAAAACAGCGTAAACGATCTCATCTTTTCGGTATAAGACCTTCCGTTTGCTTTCTTTCCCGCAAGCACCGAGGTGTTTGGGTGCTTATAGCCCAAAGAGATAAGTCCCGAGAAAAGCTTATTGAAGGCATTAAAAAGTATTATAACGTCAAGTACCGAAAAGACGAAGGCTATCAAAAGAGTTCCCGTATTTTGTTCATCACGCTGCGACAATCCGAAAACCCACAATATAGATAATATTTTAGCCGCTTCAACTATCAGCATATAACGAAAAAATTTATATGCGTCCGCAATATCTTCATTGAGGTCGGACAAACGAACGAGGGCAAAAAACAGTATCAAATATCCTATGATATCGGGAAAAACATCAATAACGTTGATATTTGCATTAAAAAGGAATATAAAAGAAATTAAAATAAGCTTGAAATTCATTTTCACCGTCTTATCTTTTTTTTCGGTCGTTATATCTTGTGAACTCACAAAAGTATCTCCTTTTTTATTTTTTACCGTTTTTTCTGTTTCTGCGGGCTTCCGCTTTTTCTCGCTTATACTTGTCAGACTCCTCTTTTGCGCGTTGCTGTTTTTGTTCAAACGCGGCTCTGAATTTGTTTACAAAAGCAAATCTCGACGGCTTTCTCTCCATATCGACGTCCTGCTCGTCGCATATATACACATAGCAGGAAAATATAAGCTTGAGGTCAAATATTATCCAGACGAGATACAAAATCACGAGCGGCAAGCCCATATTCTGAACGTAAGATTCCTGAAAAGGAAACGGAATATAGCCTATTATACTTAACAAATAATAAAGTCCTATAAAGAAGAAATCACTTCCGACACTCACAGTTATCTTATGTACGTCGGTCTCTTTGGCTATACTGCGGATAGCAAGAAGCAGGAGAACGTGGTACACGAAGACAACGACGGATTCAAAATCCAATATAATTTCTATAGGCAAATTTTCAACTGGATTTGACTCCAATATTAAATTTTCGTGCAAAAAAGCTACGGCTTCAACAATAGAATCCACTGCCGAAAATACTATCAAAACGATACTGCCGATTTGCGCGAATTTAAATTTTCCGTCATATTCGGAAAGCTTGCCCGTTGCTCGGCACATAATGGCGTATCCAACCAATCTGAAAACGGGACCTATGGAATTTAACGCCATAATATAAGTTATAAAATATCCTATGAATAAAAGTCCGAAACCCACCTTGTTTTTATCTCTACTTTCAAAAATTAATTATTCTCTTTACCCGGAGCGCCGCAGCATTTCTTGTATTTTTTACCGCTTCCGCACGGACACAAATCGTTTCTTCCCACCGACGCCTCGGCTTTTTTGGTAATATTGACTCTTTTGGGCTGTTTCTTTACTGCGCCCTCAAAGCCCTCCTGAAGAGGCTTCGCAAGCTGAACACGTTTGACATCGGGTGTTCTCAAGGTAATCGAGAGTATCATTCTCACGGTCTTGTTTCTGATGTCGTCAACCATAGCGTCAAACATATCCGCACCCAATATTCTGTATTCGTTTACGGGGTCTCTTTGCGCGTACGATTGAAGCCTTATCGTATCCTTGAGATCGTCCATAGCGTCAATATGGTCCATCCAATTGCGGTCAACGTTCTGAAGAAGAATGGCTCTCTCAAGCTCTCTGAACCTCTCCTCGCCCAAAAGCTCAGCCTTTTCCTCGTAAAGATTTGCCGCGCGCTCGCAAAGCATATCGCATACGTCGTCCTTTTTCAGAGCCTTAAGCTCCTTTTCCGAATAATCAAAATCCTCGGGAGAAGTCAATATTCCCTTGTAATGCTCGCGCAGTCCCGCAAAATCCCAGTGCTCCGAGGCATCTCCCTGCAAGAAGGTATCAACAGCTTCCGTAATGGTATCGGTTATCATCTTGCGTATAGTCTGACTGATATCCTCACCGTTAAGAACGTCGTTTCTCTGCTTATATATGAGATTTCTCTGCTGATTCATAACGTCGTCGTAGGTAAGAACGTACTTACGTCTCTTGAAGTTGCTGTCCTCAATACGCTTCTGCGCGTTCTCTATCGTATTTGAAAGCAGTTTAGCGTCGATAGGGGTATCCTCGTCAAGTCCCAATCTGTCCACAACGCCCATAATTCTTTCTGAACCGAACAGTCTCATAAGATCGTCCTCAAGAGAGAGGAAAAATCTTGATTCTCCGGGGTCGCCCTGACGTCCCGAACGTCCTCGGAGCTGATTGTCTATTCGGCGGCTCTCGTGTCTCTCGGTACCGAGAATAAACAAGCCTCCCGCTTCCCTGACCTTATCTGCCTCGGGAGCTATCTCCGCTTTATATTTTTCGTAAAGCTCTTTATAGACCCGTCTTGCTTCCTTGACCGCCTCATCGTCAATCTCCGCAGTCCCCGTCGCCATAGCTATAAGCTCTTCCGAAAACTCCAGCTTACGCATTTCCTTTTTAGCCATATATTCGGGATTTCCGCCAAGCATAATGTCGGTTCCTCTTCCCGCCATATTGGTGGATATCGTAACCGCGCCGAGCTTGCCTGCCTGCGCTACTATCTCCGCTTCTTTGTCGTGATATTTGGCGTTAAGGACGGTGTGCTTGATTCCCTCTCTGCGAAGTCTGCGGGAAAGCTCCTCCGATTTGTCGATAGAAACGGTACCCACGAGCACAGGCTGACCTTTCTCGTGGCAAGCCACGATTTCGGCTATTACCGCGTTGTATTTGCCGTTTACAGTCTTGAACACCATATCCGAATGGTCTATTCTTATCATAGGCTTGTTCGTCGGTATCTCAACGACGTCGAGACTATATATTTCACGGAACTCGTTATCCTCGGTAAGAGCGGTTCCCGTCATTCCCGAAAGCTTTGCATACATTCTGAAATAATTCTGGAAGGTAATGGTAGCGAGAGTTTTATTCTCCTTTTCTATCTTAACTCCCTCTTTAGCCTCAATCGCCTGATGCAGACCGTTTGAATATCTTCTTCCGGGCATAAGACGTCCCGTAAAGGTATCGACTATCATTACGCCGTTCTCGTTTACTACGTAGTCCACGTCCCGCTTCATTATACCGTGCGCGCGGATAGCTTGATTTATATGATGAGCAATCTCGGAGTTTTCCGAATCCGAAAGGTTCTCAACCGCAAAGAACTCCTCTGCTTTTTTAGCTCCGGAGGGCGTAAGGATAGCGTTATTCGCCTTTTCGTCAACGATATAATCGGCATCTATATCGTCATAGCTCTCCTTATTATCCATTTCCTTTATAACGTATTTGCGAAGTTTACGCGCCAACGCGTCGGCTCTGTCGTACATATCGGTAGAATTGTCTCCCGCACCCGAAATTATCAAGGGCGTTCTCGCTTCGTCTATCAATATGGAGTCAACCTCGTCCACGATAGCGAAATTATGACCCCGCTGAACCATTTTTTCTTTATATACGACCATATTGTCGCGGAGATAATCAAATCCGAACTCATTATTAGTTCCGTAAGTTATATCCGACGCATACGCCTTCTTTTTGTCATCGGGAGACATACCCTGAACTATAAGTCCCGTAGTAAGTCCCATAAACTCATATACGCGCCCCATCTCCTCGCTGTCTCGGCGGGCAAGATAATCGTTTACCGTAACGACGTGAACGCCCTTCCCTGAAAGCGCGTTAAGATACGCGGGCATCGTCGCGACGAGAGTTTTTCCCTCTCCCGTTTTCATCTCGGCTATTCTTCCTTGATGAAGAATTATTCCGCCGATAATCTGTACGCGGAAGGGTCTTTTTCCGAGTATTCGGTCGTCCGCTTCTCTTATCGCCGCAAAAGCATCCGCCAATATATCGTCAAGAGTCTCTCCGTTCGCCAGCCTTTCGCGCAGCACCGCCGTAACTCCCGAAAGCTCCTCATTTGACATTTCCTTATATTTAGGCGCCAAGGATTCTATATAATCAACGAATTTATTTAATTTCTTTATCTGTCTTTCGCTGTAAGTACCAAACATCGTATTAATCAGTCCCATTGCAGACCTCCGCATTATATATTTAAATAATTATACAACATTTTGGATTAATTTTCAAGTACAATTACTACAATACCTTTCAACCGTTTGTAAATTTTTATCTCTTTATATTGAAAGATTTAAAAAATAGTACTATAATTGTTATATCTTTACGAAACAAGCTTAGGAAAGGTCGATTATGATAAAAATAAATATCGTTCTTCACGAACCCGAAATTCCTCAGAATACGGGAAATATCGCGAGAACCTGCGCCGCTACGGGTGCGTCGCTTCATATAATAAAACCTATGGGATTTACCGTGGACGACAAAAAGCTCAAACGCGCTGGACTCGATTATTGGGACAAATTGGATATAACCTATTACGATAATATCGAGGATTTTTACGACAAAAACCCGAACGCGACTATTTATTACTATACTACCAAAGCGCCGCGTTCATACACCGAAATATCGTCATATCCGAAGAACGTGTATATAATGTTCGGAAAAGAAAGCAAAGGTCTGCCCGAAGAATTATTATACAACAATAAGGATTTTTGCGTCCGTATACCTATGAGAGACTCGCTTCGCTCACTCAACCTTTCCAATTCCGTAGCCGTCGCGGTTTACGAGATTCTCCGCACCGATAATTTTGACGGTCTTTGCGAAAACGGAAATCTTACTAAATACAATTGGTAAAATATAAATTCAAGGAACAGAAAAATGAACAACAAGGTTCTCGTAGCTATGAGCGGAGGAGTTGACAGCGCTGCCGCCGCTCTTCTTATAAAATCTCTCGGATACGATACCGCCGGTATCACTATGAAGCTTTTTTCCGAAGAAGAAACCGTTACCGATATCAATTCCAATCTTACCAACGGAGATATCGAGGACGCAAAAAAGATTTCTCAAAAGCTTGAAATACCGCACTTCGTGGTCTCTTTTGGAGATTCTTTTCGAATATGTGTCATAAATAAATTTATCTCCGATTACGAAAACGGTGCCACACCAAACCCTTGCGTTGAATGTAACAAGCACATAAAATTCGGCAAGCTTCTCGAAGCGGCAACAGGTATGGGATACGACCGTATAGCGACGGGGCATTATGCCGTAACCGAACAAACCCCGAGCGGCAGATATATAATCAAAAAAGCATCGGACAAGTCAAAAGACCAGTCCTACGTTCTCTGGTCTTTGACTCAGGACGTACTCTCCCGCGTAATACTCCCTCTCGGCAAATATAAAAAATCCGAAATACGTGAGCTTGCGGCAAAATACTGCTTTGATAACGCTTATAAATCGGACAGCCAGGATATATGCTTTATCCCCGACGGCGATTACGCGTCGTTCATACGAAACCATTCCTCCTTCGAGCTTCCAAAAGCTTCTTTCATAGATACTGACGGAAATTTTCTCGGAGAAAACGACGGTATCATCAAATACACTATAGGTCAGCGAAAGGGACTCGGTATCGCCCTTGGCAAGCCTATGTTCGTCAAATGCAAGGACCCCGTCTCAAACACGGTTACTCTTTGCGAGGACAGTGAGCTGTATTCCAGAGAACTTACAGCCTCGCGAATAAACTTTATAGCCTGCGACGATATGTATTCTCCGACCAGAGTACAAGCCAAAATACGCTATAAGCACGAGCCTGCCGACGCAACGGTAATACAAACCGCTCCCGATAAATTCAAGCTTAGATTCGACGAACCGCAAAGAGCTATCGCCAAAGGACAATCGGTCGTGCTTTACGACGGAGACGTTCTCGTCGGCGGAGGTATTATAGATTAAAAGATTAAACCTCCTCTTATATCTTTATAAATATCTTTATAAACGGAGAAAGACGCCTTGTTAAAACAAGGCGTCTTTCTCATTATTTAAGCATTTCTTCGGACAGATCTATTCCAAAATCCCGCGCGAGAGCGATAAAATCCCGCGTGGTGATGGTCTGAAGCTTCTTGTCGGTTACCGAACGAACCTTTATGTATATTTCCGCGCTCTTCTCTACCGTATGCGCAAGCCCAAACGTACTGTCAAAGGTATCTCCCGAACAGAAGATACCATGATGCGCCCAAATTGCGACGTCGTACTTTTTCATCTTTTCAGAGGTAGCGACGGCTATTTCCCTGCCGCCGGGTACCATCCACGGTATTACACCCACGCCCGACGGAAAAATCATCGGACATTCCGTCATCGACTCCCATAATTCTCTCGTAAATATTTTATCGTCAATAGGAAGCAGAAAGGTCATAGCGATAACGTTTGCGGGATGACAATGATAGATAACGCGGTGCTTTCCGTTTGTCGCAAGCATCTTTACCTCGTGATTCATCAGATGAGAAGGAAGCTCGCTCGTGGGTCTGCCGCCTCCCGAAAACCCCCATACTATACGATACTTGGTACCCGTTGAGTCTATTTCTATTATTCCGCTCGTTTCCTCGGTCCTTTCCAAAACGTTTTGAAAATACTGCCCCGTTCCCGTAACCATAAAATACTCGCCCGCAAGAGAAGCGACCGCCGTTCCGATATCCGCGAAAGGCTTTGAATAATCAAGCTCCTCTTTGACGGCTTCAACGCTCTCTTTTGGAATACGATAAGAAAGATTTCCTCCGTTTCTTTCGTGATAGCCCATAATAAATCCGTCGTTTGCAAGCTTGGCAAACGATTTTGCAAAATCAGAATCAAGTACCTTCATAATTTTTATATCCTTCCGATAATCAGTTTTTCCTGAGAGAAAGAACCTCTCTCTCGTATTCGAGAACGTCCTCATACCAATCCTCTTCCGCTTTAACGCCCGAGCGTCTGCAATATTCCGCCCAAATCTCTCCAAAGGGATAGGTCTTAAGCTCTTCCTGCATAACCATAAGCTTACTGAAGTTTTCAGCATCCTGTAATTTTTCCATTTCCGAAAAAGGCTCTAAAAGCGCGTACAAAAGAGATTTCTGCATATTCCGAGCTCCTACCGCCCACGCGGAAATTCTGTTTATATTTGCGTCGAAATAGTCAAGGGCAATATACACTCTCTCAAGCGCGTCGTTTCTTACGATTTCTTTCGCTATCTCCCGTGTTTCGTCGTCAAATAAAACCACGTGATCCGAATCCCATCTTACCGCACGGGTAACGTGCAGCGCTATCTCAGGGAAAAAGCAAAGCAGGGATGATATTTTATCGGATACCATTTCGGTAGGATGATAATGTCCGTTATCCATAAGTGGAAGTATTTTGCGGGTTGCCGCATAGGAAAGCGCGAATTCGGCTGAGCCGACGGTATAGCTCTCGACGCCTATTCCGAACACCTTTGATTCTACGCAAGGCTTTACAAGCGCTTTGTCATATTCTATCGAAAGTATCTCGTCTATTGATTTCGCGTATCTCTCGCGAGGCGCTTTTCTGTTTGCGGGAATATCCTTAAGACCGTCTCCCGTCCAGATATTCATAACGCACAGAATTCCCGTTTCCCTAGCAAAATATTCCGAGATTCTCACGCACGCCTTTCCGTGCTCCACCCAAAAGCTTCTGATATTTTCATTGGGAGAAGAAAGCGTCAAACCTTTTGCCATAGGGTGTGAGAAAAAGGTAGGGTTAAAGTCGAGTCCCGCATCGTGCTTTTTGGCGAACTCCACCCATTTTTTAAAATGCTTCGGCTCAAGTTTATCCCTGTCCGCAAACTCGCCGTCCTCAAATATCGCGTAAGAAGAATGTACGTTTATTTTCTTCTTTCCCGGAATAAGCGAAAGAGCCTTGTCCATATCCATCATAAGCTGCTCGGGGGTCTTGGCTTTTCCCGGATAATTACCCGTTGTCTGAATACCTCCCGTAAGAGGTCCCACGCTGTCAAAGCCGTTTACATCGTCTCCCTGCCAGCAATGTATTGATACGGGAATCCTCTTAAGCTTCTCTATCGCGGCATCGGTATCAACACCCAATTTTCTATATTTCTCTTTCGCGTAAGCGTATTGTGAATTCATAATTTCCTCCGTATATTATTGTTCGTATTTTTTAATTTCAAAGGAATCCGCGACGCAGATTCGCGCCGACTCCAAGCTTTCAAAAGCTCCCGTTCCCAGCATCAGCGCAATAACGTTTCCCACCGAAGTAGCCTCGGCAGGTCCCGCGTAAACGGGTAAACCGCATTTTTTTGCCGTTAGCTCGTTCAGATACGCGTCTCTGCTTCCGCCTCCGATTATATGCAAAGCCTCTATTTCCCTTCCGCTCGTTTCGGAAAGGCTCTTTATCGTTTCGGCGTACGATTCGGCAAGACTGTGATATACGCAAGACAAAATCTCCTCGACAGTCATTTTCTCCGCCCCGCAATATTTCTTGATTGCCTTTATCATACTTTCGGGCATAAAGAAAGAGGAATCGTTTACGTTTATACGATATTTGCAATCCCCCGCGAAACGCGCCGTTTCCGCAAGCTCCCCAAAGCTATACTTTTCTCCAAGTTCCGAGCGAATAGATTGTATTATCCAAAGACCCATTATGTTTTTGAGATACCGATAACGCAAGCCATACCCGCCCTCATTGGTAAAGTTAAGCGACCGTGAAGCATCGTCGTATATCGGCGTCAGGCTCTCAATACCCATAAGCGACCAAGTGCCCGAGCTTAAATACGCCGCGTTTTCCGAAACGCTCGGCAACGCAAGCACCGCTGACGCCGTATCGTGAGAAGCCGAATGAATGACCGTAAGATTATAACCAATCTCTTTTTCCACGTCTTCCTTCAACGCTCCTACGACCTCTTTTGGCATACTCAGCTCACCGAATATTTTTTGAGGATATCCAAGCATATCTATAAGCTCTCTGTCCCAATCGTTTGTCTCGATATTGACGAGCTGTGTGGTGCTCGCATTCGTATACTCCGTATGTATCTTACCTGTGAGCTTATAGTTAAAATAATCGGGTATCAGTAACATATGCTCCGCTTTTTCGAGCTGCTCCGGATGCTTTTGTTTCAACGCCATAAGCTGATATACCGTGTTATAGATAAGCTTTTGTATACCCGTTCTCGCATACAGCTCTTTTTCCGATATTATTTTATATACCTCCTCGTCCATCCCCACAGTACGCCCGTCTCTGTAGCCTACCGAATCTCCTATTACCTCTCCGGCTTCGTCTATAAGTATAAAATCGGTTGCCCAGGTATCTATTCCGATATACGAAGGTATTTTGCCAAGCTCGGCGCATTTTTTCATTCCCGCTTTTACGTGAGAAAATAACGCGTTATGATCCCAGCATAAAGCTCCGTTCTTTTCTTTCAGACCGTTTGGAAAGCGGTATATCTCTTCGATAATCAATTTATCGTTTTCCTTCCACGCGAGAATATGCCTTCCGCTTGAAGCCCCGATATCAATGGCAAGATAATAAACTCTATCCATATTTACCTCCTTAAAGCATCTTACGCAGTTATTGTATCACACAAAGTTCCGCAAAATAAGGTCGTTATTTTGCCGTTTTTGAGTCTTTTTTTGATATCAGTGCTTGAAGAAAACGATAAAATATGATATTATAATCGTATAGTGCTTTAAGATAGGAGAATAGGTATGAAGGATCTGTTGATTTCAAAGCTTGCCGAGATATCCAAAAACGAGTCTGAAATACTTATATCGGGCGATATTACCCGAAAAGATTTTTTTGCGAAAAGCGGAAAATTTATAATAGAGAGACGCCGTATGGCAGATATATCACTCGGTGTACCGACCGCCTCTATTTGTATTCACCCTCATTTGATATTCGACGCCTTCCCTGCCCATACTCACGATTTTATCGAGCTTATGTACGTTTGCAGCGGAAGCATCACTCACGTCATCGGAAATAAACACATCAGACTTGAGACCGGAGATATAATACTTATGGGCAGAGCCACGCGGCACTCCATATTACCTACCACCGAAAAAGATATAGGTCTCAACGTAATAATCTCGGCAGACTATATAGACACCCTGCTTACCGAACTGGGAAAAAGCGCGGCTCTTCACGAAAAAATATTTGAAAGGCTCTTGAATGACGACGAATTGCAATACTGCGTTTTTAAAACCGCCGATATCGGTCCTATAACCAACATAATCGAAAATCTTGCTTACGCGATTATAGACGACAATATGAAAGATAGTTTTATAATGCAGACCTCTATAAATCTTTTGTTCGCATATCTGGCGTCAACTCCCAATCTGCTCTCCGATTTTTCAAATATGAACACCTACGCAGAACTAACCAAAAGAAAAATTCTCAATTATATCGAGACTTCGTATCAGACCGCATCTCTCGGCGAGGCGGCGCAAATGTTAGGACTGTCGGAGGCTCATCTCAGCCGTTGGATAAAACAAAACTTCGGTATAAGCTTTAAAGAAATGCTTTGCAATAAACGATTTGACACGGCAAAAAATTTGCTGTTAAATACGAATATGCCTATCAGCGACGTGATAGTAAACGTGGGATATGAAAACAGCAGTTATTTTCACAAACAATTTTTAAAGAGATTCGGTACGACGCCAAAAGGCTTCAGAAACCAATACAAAAAATAAAAGAGCGTGTTTCACGCTCTTTTATTTTCACAACAGCGGATGGCCGTTTATCACAAGCTTAAACTGCAATGACAGCATTTCCGCCGCCTTTCTGCAAAGCAGCATACGTCCGAGAAATATCTCGAAATATTCCATAACCGAACTGTATTTCGTATCAATATTGATATTCAGATAAATATTTTTTCTATCCTCGTCTATGCGCATTTGCGCCTCGGTAACCGAGAAATTCACTCTGTCGTGAATATCAAATGTAGAAACGTCTCTGTTTCTCACCCTGCTTCTTCGCACGTCCGATTTATCCGCGAGAATAAGCGCCGCCGCGATAGGATTGACGGGGACGCCCGTTCCCTCGTCGTGGTTGCCTATGGCTGTAACAACGGTAGCGAGCTCGTCTGCGTCCATTCCCATTTTATCAAGGATACGAAACGCCACAATTGCTCCGCTTTGAGAATGGTCAACCCTGTTTACGAGGTTTCCTATATCGTGCATAAACGCCGCTATGCAAGCGACCTCAATATCTCTTTCGGGAAAGCCGAGAGTCGAAAGAATATATTTTACGTCGTCGGCTACCTTCGTAACGTGGGCAAAGCTGTGCTCGGTATATCCGAGCGCTAACAACGATTCGTCCGCTTTCTGTATATAAGCTCTGATAGCGGGGTCGTTTTTTATTTGGTTATACGTCAGAATTTAAATCCCCTCCGTTTGATTTTTCTTTTTCCTCAATGAAGATATCTCCAACTTTTTTCACGTCTATTCGCAATAACGAGAAAATAACGTAAGCGGCTACGGCAAGCGATACCACAACCGTCAGAATTACCGTAGGCGTATCCCATATGACGCCTCCGCCAAGCTCGGGAACCACTCCTCCGCAGAAATTATATACTGCGTGTATCAGTGCGCAATGCCATATACAGCCCGTTTTCATAAGAATTACCGAGCACATTCCTCCGATAAGGAAGGAATAACCTATCTGCAATATTACCGATATCGGAGACGCTCCCGCGAAAATATTCACGAGATGTATAGCACCGAATATTGCCGACGAAATCACTATAGCCCAGAACAAATCCTTCGTTGAGCGCCTGCGTCTTTGAAGCACCATCATAAAGATACATCCTCTGAACGCTAGCTCCTCAAAAAGTCCTACGCAGAGACACTGCAAGAAATAAAATAATATCTCCGGCTTTGAACCCGATATATACGCGTTACCCGAAAAGTAAGATATTATCGGAAAGTTGTTAATAGCTATAAGCCAGCACGGAAGCGTAAACAATATAGCTTTATGTAATGTTCTGAACTTTATTTTTAATATATTTTGATAGGAGCAGTAAAAAATCAAAAACAGGCAAAGCAAGGCGCCGAAAAATCTCGTTGACAAGAAATACCAAGCGTCCGAGCTTTCCCCGCTCCCGAATATAGCGTCTCTCCATATTTCAAATCCAAGGAGTACGAGCATATTCAAAGCGGCACCCGCAATCAAAAAATAATTTTTTGCTTTTTTCTTATCGCAAGTCATCAAAAATCAATTCTCCGAATCATCTTTCGTCTTTTCTTCTCCGTCAGCTTCGGACTCATTTTCGTTTGAGCTTTGTCCGTAGGAATAATCGTATTCTTCTTCATACTCATACTCTTCTTCAGCCGACGCGCTCTCGCCGTCGGCAACTGCCGCGACTTTATTTTTGAGCTTTCTTTGAAGGAATATAAGCGCAATCCCCGCAATTACCATAAGGACAGCCGTAAGCTGTGAGGGCGTCAAGACCTCGATAAACGTACTTCCGCGGTAATCGTCTCGAAGATATTCTATCATAAATCTCCATACGCCGTAAACGCACATATATATCTGGAGACAATACGTTTCCTTGTCTTTTATTCTCGATATCAAATAAACGAAAAGCAAAATGAGGAATACCGCCTCAAAAGCCTGCGTAGGTATTACCTTTTGCATTCTTCCGTCTACGAGCATATTTATACCGAACCAAGCGGTAGTGGTCTTTCCGTGGCAGCAGCCCGCCATAAGACAGCCAATACGTCCAAAAGAGTGTGCTATCGAAATTGAGCAAGCGGCTATATCGGCTATATCAAAAAATCTCGAAATATGCTCTTTTTGGGGAAACATATATTTGCCCGCTATAAAGTATATGAGAAGGAAAATAACGGCTCCGCCTATAAGTCCTCCGTAAAAGGTCGCGCCGGTATTGGAGTTGATGATAAATTTACCGTATTTTTTTATATTATACAGCGCTTGAAAGAAAACCGCCGAATAATAACCGCCGATAATAGCCGCCACGGCGGTAAAAATACAAAGGTTTTGAAGCTTTGCTTCTATTTTGAGCTTATCAGCCATAATTCTGTAAACAACTATTGCGGAAATTACCGCGACACAAAGGAAAATCAAATACAGATCTATTCCGGGTAAAATATCGTACGGATACATAATACGCTTCCTTTCAGAATAAAATTAATAACGGTTTTAATAATTATACCGCAAAACGACAAGTTTGTCAATTCTGCGGTATAATTTTAATTATTCATTTTACTTTCGCTCCAAACGGGGCGACGGCAAGCTTTGAAAATTTAAGTGCCTGAATACCCACGGGTATGCCGACTATCGTGATACAGCACAGAAATGCCGCCAAAATATAGCCTATAAGCATTGCCCAGCCGAGAATCAAAAACCACAAAAGATTAAGTATCGGATGCTTGAAAAAGCTTATATTTACATTCTTGCCGAAAGGCATAAGAGAAAGCTTCGCAAACTTAAAAAACTGCGTTCCAAACGGTATTCCGACGACAGTTATACATAAGAGCAAGCCCGCGACACACCAAAGAAGCGCTGTGATAAGACCCCCGAAAATGAACCACAAAATATTTCCCAAAAGTCTCATATAATACCTCTATTATCAGGACATCGAGGAATAGTTGGGTGCTTCCTTCGTGATATTGATATCGTGCGGATGAGACTCGCGCAGACCTGCGCCCGTTATACGAACGAACTTTGCTGTCTGTCTGAGCGTTTCTATATCGTGAGCTCCGCAGTATCCCATTCCCGAGCGGAGACCTCCCATAAGCTGATATATGGTATCGGAGAGCGCTCCCTTGAAAGGAACTCTTCCCTCAACTCCCTCGGGAACGAGCTTCTTGTTTCCTTCCTGGAAATATCTGTCCTTAGAACCGCATTCCATAGCGGCGATAGAACCCATTCCTCTGTATACCTTAAAGCGTCTTCCCTGATAAAGCTCCTCGCTTCCGGGGCTTTCCTCACAGCCTGCGAACATAGAGCCTATCATAACGGTAGATGCTCCCGCGGCGAGTGCTTTTACTATATCTCCGCTGAACTTGAGTCCGCCGTCCGCGATAACGGGTATGTTATACTTGTCAGCAACCTCAGCCGCGTCGCAAATAGCCGTAACCTGAGGAACGCCGATACCCGCTACTATTCTGGTGGTACAGATAGAACCGGGACCTATTCCAACCTTAATAGCGTCCGCTCCTGCCTTGATAAGATCAAGAGCCGCCTCTGCCGTTGCGATATTTCCCGCTATAAGCTGACAATCAGGGAACGCGTTCTTAATTTTATATATATTATTTATAATATTCATCGAATGTCCGTGAGCCGAATCGAGAACGAGGAAATCGGCTCCCGCAGCGAGAAGCTCTCCCGCTCTGTCGAGAACGTCCTTGGTTACGCCGATTGCCGCGCCGCAAATAAGTCTTCCGCGCGAATCCTTTGCGGAGTTGGGAGATTTAGTAGCTTTTTCAATATCCTTTATCGTTATAAGACCTTTAAGCTCGTTATTCTCGTCAACGATAGGAAGCTTTTCTATCTTATGGCGTCTGAGTATCTCCTGCGCGTCCGCAAGAGTCGTTCCCTCGGGAGCGGTTACGAGATTTTCTTTAGTCATAACGTCAGCGATTCTTACGTTAAAATCAACCATAAATCTCATATCGCGGTTGGTGATGATACCAATAACGCGCTTCTTGTCATCGCATATCGGAACGCCCGATATCTTGAACTTGTGCATAAGCTGTTCAGCCTCGTAAACGTAGTTGTCGGCTCCGAGGAAAATAGGATTCGTGATAACTCCGTTTTCGCTTCTCTTTACTCTGTCAACGTTATCCGCCTGCGCTTCTATCGTCATATTTTTATGTATCGTACCCGCGCCGCCCTCACGAGCAAGCGCAATTGCAAGACCCGCCTCGGTTACGGTATCCATAGCCGCACTTAAAACAGGAATATTCAAAGAGATTTTGTTAGTAAGTCTGGTTTTAAGTGAAATATCAGCCGGAAGAATATCGCTCTTTGCCGGTATGAGAAGAACATCGTCAAAAGTAAGACCTTCTTTAATAAACTTGGAATTGTAATCCATAATACCTCCCCTGCTGCTCCCGTGCAGCTACCGAAATTATTAAAAATAATTATATCAAAATAAATAGCGATTGTCAATATGCCTTTTTAACAACTTTCGATTTTTTACGTTAAAATAAAAAATTATATACTAACGACAACCTTAATTGTTGCTTGTGTTCATAAAATACCGTAATTCTTGATTCAGTGGGAGAAAAATATGAAAAAAGGAACAAAACAAATACTCGCTTACGTATTCTTCGCTCTGATATTTTCTATCGTATCCCTGCTTATGATATTTCTCTCGTCCGCGTTTACAAAATCCACCGAAAGCACCGATATATCCAAAGAGAAATACGGAGATAATTCCGGTTATCCCACGGTAATAATAGACGCGGGACACGGCGGAGAGGATGGAGGAGCGGTGGGAATAAACGGAATTTACGAAAAGGAATTAAATCTTATAATAGCCGCAGACCTTTGCGATATGCTTCGTTCAAACGGAGTAAACGTAATAATGACGCGAGAGAACGACGTTATGCTTTATGACAAAAGCGCCGACTATAAGGGCAGAAAAAAGCTGCTTGACCTTGCCGAAAGACTGCGGATTGGAGAAAACTGTGAGGACTCGGTTTTCGTAAGTATTCATATGAATTCTTTTCCGCAGGAAAAATACAGCGGCTTTCAGGTATATTACTCCGCCAACAATCAAGGCTCGCAAATCCTTGCCGAGAATATACAGACAGCGGTGTGCGAAAGTATTCAAAAAAACAACGGCAGAAGCATAAAAAAGGCAGATGGAAATATATATCTGCTAGATAGGCTCTCCTCTCCCGCCGTACTTATAGAATGCGGTTTTATCTCAAATTCGGAGGAATGCGCCCTGCTCTGTACCGAAGAATACAGGCAAAAGCTCACTCTGTCGATATTTTGCGGCATTATGGAATCCATTTCGTAAGATTTATACTTGATTTAAACGATGAAATATTGTATAATAAGTCTATAATCACAATTATCGAATGAAAGGCATTTTATACGATGAAAGGTACGAAAGTCGTTTTTATCTGCTCTGAATGTGAATACGAATCTCCCAAGTGGATGGGAAAATGTCCTCATTGCGGAAGCTGGAATACTTTCGTTGAGGACGTGGTTGAAAAGGAAACGGCATCTTCCCTCCAGCGCCGTACTTCAATATCAATGGACGGCGACAATACGGAACGAACCTTTTCCGAGCTTGAAATACCTGAATACATAAGAACCGCAACGGGACTGTCAGAGCTTGACCGAGTTCTCGGAGGAGGGCTTGTATGCGGCTCGGTCGTTTTGCTTTCGGGTGAGCCCGGAATAGGAAAATCCACTCTGCTGCTTCAGATATGCGATACTCTCGGAATCAATAAAAAGGTACTTTACGTCTCGGGCGAGGAATCCGGCGGGCAGATAAAGCTTCGCGCCGAGCGCTTGAAGATAATAGGCAAGAATTTATATATCCTCACCGAAACCAACATTGAAAATATACTCTCAAAAGCCGATAAGATAAAGCCCGACGTTATTATAGCCGACTCGGTGCAGACTATGTATTCGGACAAAATCGCGTCCGCCCCGGGAAGCGTTACGCAGGTAAAGGAATGCGCTATGTCCTTTATCGCAAAGGCGAAAAAGCACAACATCTCGGTGATACTCGTCGGACACGTAAACAAAGAAGGCGGTATAGCGGGTCCCAAAGTGCTTGAGCATATGGTCGACGCGGTTCTCTGCTTTGAGGGAGACAGAAGGCAAACCTACCGAATTATACGCGCAAACAAAAACCGATTCGGCTCGACGAATGAAATAGGCGTATTCGAAATGACCGACACGGGACTTGCGGAGGTAACTAACCCTTCGGAAATGCTGCTTGCGGACCGTCCCGTTGACTCGTCGGGAAACTGCGCGGTGTGCACTATGGAGGGAACGAGACCGATGGTAGCCGAGATACAGGCGCTCGTAACCCCTACCGTATTCCCCGCTCCCCGAAGAACCTCTAACGGAATAGACTACAACAGAACCTGTCTCATTCTCGCGGTTCTTGAAAAGCGTCTCGGTCTCAAATTTTCATCAAACGACGTTTATCTGAACGTTATAGGCGGAATGCAGCTTGACGAACCCGCCATAGATTTGGCGGTAGCGCTCGCTATGATATCCTCAATAACCGATAAGGTCATTCCCGACACGCTCGTAGCCATAGGAGAGCTTGGACTATCGGGAGAATGCAGAGGAATATCCAATATCGAACAGCGAGTCAAGGAAGCGTCAAGACTCGGCTATACCGAAGCGCTTATACCTTACAGGAACGCAGAGAAGCTTCAGCTTGATTTTAAAATAAAGGTCATTCCCGTAAAGAACGTTTTTGACCTTCTGCGGATATTAAGCTCGTTTAAGGGAAAGGATTAATCGCTCAATGGGCGTATGAACGTATACGTAAACGTTCGTACGCCTTTTTTACTATTATTTGTACGAGTTTATTATTGACTTTAAGAGGAAAATAATATATAATATCTATATCTATGTTTAAACTCGCACAGGAGGTCTTTAAATGATTAAATTAACAAATCACGGATTGTTTCTGAAGGACGGTAAGGTATACGAATCGGCAGAAATATCTCCCGCCGAGGCTCGTAAAAACACCATTGCCTATTCGATACTTAAATCGCATAACAAATCGGGCAGCGACGAAAACCTGAAAATAAAATTCGACGCTCTCGTTTCGCACGATATCACTTACGTCGGAATAATTCAGACAGCGCGTGCCAGCGGTCTGCGTGAGTTCCCCATTCCCTACGCTATGACGAACTGCCATAACTCGCTCTGCGCGGTCGGCGGTACTATAAACGAGGACGACCACGTTTTCGGTCTCTCTGCCGCAAAGAAATACGGCGGAATATACGTTCCCGCAAATCAGAGCGTTATCCACTCCTACGCGCGTGAGGAGCTTGCCGGCTGCGGTAAGATGATACTCGGTTCCGACTCGCATACCCGTTACGGCGCGCTTGGTACGCTCGGCGTAGGAGAAGGCGGCCCCGAGCTCGTAAAACAGCTTCTTTCAAATACATACGACGTAAAATCGCCCGAGGTCGTTCTCGTATATCTTACGGGAGCCCCCAAAAAAGGCATAGGTCCTCACGATGTGGCGATAGCTCTCGTCGGAGCTACCTTCGGCAACGGCTTCGTAAAGAACAAAATACTCGAATTTACGGGTCCCGGACTTAAAAATCTTTCTATTGATTTCAGAAACGGTATCGACGTTATGACGACCGAGACCACCTGCCTCTCTTCGATATGGGAGACCGACGATATCACAGCGGAGCACTACGCGGCTCACAAGCGCCCCGAGGAGTACAAGAAGCTTCAGCCCAACGGAACGGCGTATTACGACGCTATGATAGAAATAGACCTCGGCAAAATGGAATCTATGATAGCTCTCCCCTTCCACCCCTCAAACGCGTATACCATACACGAATTCCTTGCAAACGCTGACGAGATTCTGGCAAAAGTAGAAAAAGAAGCCAAGGAGAAATTCGGAAAGAGCAATTTTGATCTCCGTTCAAAGATAAAGAACGGAAAGGTCGTAGCCGATCAAGGTATTATCGCGGGTTGCGCGGGCGGTATGTTCGACAGTATAGACGAAGCCGCTTCTATCCTTCGCGGAGAAAGCACGGGCAACGGATACTTCTCGCTTTCGGTATATCCCACCAGCGTCCCCGTTTCTCTTGAGCTTACAAAGCTCGGCATCACCGCGGATCTGCTTTCGGCAGGCGCGGTAATCAAGCCCTCGTTCTGCGGTCCCTGCTTCGGAGCAGGAGACGTCCCCGCGAACAACGGACTTTCTCTCCGCCACACAACGAGAAACTTCCCCAACAGAGAAGGCTCAAAGCCCGGCGACGGTCAGATAGCGGGCGTTGCGCTTATGGACGCTCGCAGTATAGCAGCTACCGCACGGAACGGAGGAGTTATCACCGCCGCTACCGACGTGGATTACGAGCATACTCCCCATAAATACAACTTTGATAAATCGGTATACGAAAAGAGAGTTTATTACGGATACGGCAAAGCCGATAAAGACGCGGAGCTTATTCTCGGTCCCAATATAACCGATTGGCCCCCACAATACGAGCTTGCGGAAAATCTTCTTGTAAAGCTCGCCGCGGTTATTCACGACCCCGTTACCACCACCGACGAGCTTATCCCCTCGGGAGAGACCTCGTCTTACCGTTCGAATCCGCTTCGTCTTTCCGAATTCGCTCTCTCGCGCCGCGTTCCCGAATACGTCGGACGCTCGAAAGCGGTTGCGGCTACCGAGGCGGCTCGCCGCAACGGAGAGAATCCCAAGGAGCTTCTCGACGTTCTTTCCAATTTCGGAGACGCAAAGGAACTTATCAAAAACACTCAGTTCGGCTCCTGCGTATTCGCAAACAAGCCCGGCGACGGCTCGGCCCGCGAGCAGGCGGCTTCCTGCCAGAAGGTTCTCGGAGGATTCGCTAACATCTGTTACGAGTTTGCTACCAAGAGATACCGTTCCAACTGTATCAACTGGGGTATTCTTCCCTTTACTCTCGACCCCGATACTAAATTCGACTATGAGGACGGCGATTACGTATACGTCGCGGGTATACGTCAGGCGATAATTGAGGGTAAGGAAGAATTTGACGCGACTGTTGTATGCGCGGACGGAAGAAGAAGCTTGATAAAACTATACGTAAAAGGCTTGACTCCAGACGAAAAGGATATCATTCTTGACGGCTGTCTTATGAATTACTACCGTACCCACTCTTCAAAATAAACACCCAAAAAGTGTTTAAATAAATATTTTTTCAAACTGTTCGGAGGTATTGAACTATGAAAAAAATCCAAATGAAAACGCCGCTCGTCGAAATGGACGGCGACGAAATGACCAGAATCTTATGGAAGATGATAAAGGACGAGCTCCTTCTTCCGTTCGTTGACCTCAAGACCGAATACTACGATCTCGGTCTCGTTGAACGCGAAAAAACCAAGGACAAGGTTACGTTTGACAGCGCGTACGCCACGCAGAAATACGGCGTTGCGGTAAAATGCGCTACCATAACGCCCAACAAACAGCGAGTTGAGGAATATAATCTCAGCGAGATGTGGAAAAGTCCTAACGGAACCATCCGCGCTATCCTTGACGGAACGGTATTCCGCGCCCCGATACTTATCGATTCGATAAAACCCGTCGTACGTAACTGGACAAAGCCCATTACTATCGCCCGACACGCTTACGGAGACGTTTACAAGGCGACCGAGCACCGCGTTACGGGACCCGGCAAAGCCGAGCTCGTATTTACGGGAGCCGACGGAAGCGAGTTCAGAGAAACCATTTACGATTTTGAATGCGGCGGAGTTCTTCAGGGGCAGTACAATAAAGACTACTCGATAATTTCATTCGCGCGCTCCTGCTTCCAATACGCGATAGACACCAAGCAGGACCTTTGGTTCGCTACCAAGGACACGATATCGAAGAAGTACGATCAGACCTTCAAACTTACCTTCCAGGATATCTTCGAGAAGGAATATAAGGCAAAATTCGACGAGCTCGGAATCACGTACTTCTACACTCTTATAGACGACGCGGTAGCGAGAGTTATACGCAGTGAGGGCGGATATATCTGGGCGTGCAAGAACTATGACGGCGACGTTATGTCCGATATGGTATCCACCGCCTTCGGTTCTCTCGCTATGATGACCTCAGTTCTCGTTTCTCCCGACGGAAAATACGAGTACGAGGCGGCGCACGGAACCGTTACACGCCACTACTACCGTTATCTCAAAGGCGAGGAAACCTCGACCAACCCGATGGCTACCATCTACGCGTGGTCGGGAGCGCTCCGCAAGAGAGGTGAGCTTGACGGTCTTGACGATCTCGTTGCTTTTGCAAACAAGCTTGAGGAGGCTTGCATAGCTACCCTTAACGACGGTATTATGACAAAAGACCTCGTAGGCCTCGTAAGCGAGGGATATACCGCCAAGGCAGTCAACTCGATAGACTTTATAAAGGCTATCAGAGAAAGACTCGAAGCAAGACTTGCTTAAATAAACCACAAGGGACGGAATAATTCCGTCCCTTGTGGTTTATTTTGGAGCTATCGTTATTTTTACAATCTCGGGGCTGTTGAAAATACGCGGGATAGTCCTTCCCTTTTTCAAGCCCTTGCTTATCACGAGTCTGTTATCGTGAATGCCCGACGTATACTTTGGAAATAATCCCTGCCCGGGCGCGAAAACGCCTCTGCCGAAAAATCTCCACTGACCGCCGTGAGCGTGTCCGCTGACAATCAGGTCGATATCAAGCCCTTTCAAATATTTTTTATAATATTCGGGGTGGTGGCAAAGCAGAACCTTCGGCATATCGCCGGCGCAAAAATCACTCAAAAAATCAAGCTTCGGTTTTTGCTCGGGATTGATTATTCCGGAACAAAGTCCGCCGAACGCAATACCGTCGTATACGCAATACGCGTCGTCAAGAAAACGTACGCCCGTTTCCGCCAATCGCTTCAAGCTGTATTCCGAATATTTTTTTTCTTTCTCAAAAGAAAGCTTCGGCTTCGGGAGCCACGACCGAACCCCTCCTATCTCGTGATTTCCGGGCGAAAAGAAGGTGGGCGCAATTTTTGCGGAGGCTTGGAGCAGTTCAAATCCCGCCTCGTTAAGCTCGTTATTTTTATCCTCAAGAGGCTCGAAAATGTCCCCCGGAGCAAGAATAAAATCGGGTGCCGTCTCCTCCAATATTTTTATTATCCCGCAGGGTTCGTCTCCGTGAAGATCGGATATCAGCGCAAAAGTATATTTCCCGGGAAATTTTTCGTTTACTATCTTATATTCGGTCAGCTTCATTTCTTCACCTCCATTAATAAGTATATTTTATCATACTTCTTTTATTTTTACAAGTAAAAAAAGCTGTCTGCTTAGAGGCGTGCTCTAAAGGACAGTTTTGCAAAAATACGGTATATCTCGAAAGAGGTATGCCGTGGTTTTGTATTTGTGTTCACAAACGCAGTGCTTGTCAGGAAAAATGATATTGATTTATTTCACTCTCTTTTGTGGCAGGTAATTAATATAATTTCCCGAAAAGTATTTACAAATGGTGAAAAATATGATATAATGAATACGCCAAACGAACTTAATAATCGCACCGATAGGTATATTTTTCTTTATAGGATAACTATACCCTTTTTCATCATACTATTAAACGAATCAATTTGGTAAAAATGCGACTCCCGTTTGATAGTATGGAAATGCCTATCTGCGCATAAGTTCGTTTGGCGACAACTTGGAGTTCGCGTTTTTCGGTGCGCTGACTCCGGTTGGCGCACTTTTTATTTTTTGAAATGAGGTAAAAACATGTATTGTTCAAAATGCGGAAAAGAAGTTAATGATGACGCTGTAGTATGTGTTCATTGCGGATGTGCAATTGAAAACGAAAAAACATCTATTGCAAATCAAAATGATGCGCCTAACACCGGATTTGCAGTTTTAGGATTTTTAATTCCTTTGGTAGGCCTTATTCTTTATTTGGTTAATAAAGATACCGCCCCGCTAAAAGCTAAATCTGCCGGAAAAGGCGCGCTTATTGGTTTCTGTGTATCTCTTGTACTTTCAATTGTACTTTCAATTATTTATGTGGCTATTGTCGATAACATAATTAGCTCCATGTTTTAAAAACATATATGCCAATTGTAGACCGAAATATCAATTTGGCATCAATTTAGCGAGCCGTTTTTGCGGCTCGCTTTTGTATCCTTTAGAGTACGCGCCTTTACAGACAGCTTCTCTTTATTATTTTTCAAATCCGTGGATAAAGCCCGTAACGTCAGCCGAGCAAATATCCCCCGCGATTACTTTGTTTCTGTATACGATAACGTTGGCGTAAACCGTCCCCTCGTATCCGTCGTAATTAGTAACCTCATAAGTATAACGCATAACGTTCTTTTTCTTATATTTCGACAAATCAAGCCCCTGTCTTTTCTGTATCTCGTTATATCCCGTAAACACCTTGTCAAACTCGGAAGGAATCGTAACCTCCGAAGCCGTAACAGCCTCCGGATTTACCTCCCAGCCGAATTGACGCAAAAATTCTATACGGTCCTCGTTGGTTTTTATTTTATCGTAATTAATATCTGCGTCCTTGGAAACTGTTTTGTCCACTGCAGATTCACCGTATGTAGGAACGAACGCTATCAAGGTAATAAGAGTTACGAGAGCTACACATACCACTGCAAAAAATTTCAACGTGCTGGCGCGTAATGAGTAAATAAACATCGAGACTTCCCTCCGCTATATAATTCTATTGAATTATATTGGATTTTTTCTCGGTTTATTACATTAAGAAAAAAATAATATTTCTTCTATAAGCCTCGCCTGAAATAAAATCTTTTCTCATGCGCTCTTACGCTGTGAACCAAACCTATAATAATATATAAGGCGAGCATAGAAGAGCCTCCCGCGCTCATAAACGGCAGAGTTATTCCGATTACGGGAATAAGAGCCAGACACATTCCCAGGTTTTCCAAAGTTTGAAAGATAAATATAGCGGCAATTCCGCAGCACATAATTCTTCCAGTACCGTCCGAGCAATGAAAGCCAATATAAATTATTCTAATGACGATAACCGCGATAGCTATTATAACTAAAGCTCCGCCTAGGAAACCGAATTTCTCGCAAACGGTAGCAAATATAAAGTCGGTATGCGAAGCGGCAAGCCTCTCGTATACCTCTCCCCCGAAAAGGCCTTTCCCGAAAAATCCGCCGCGGGATATCGCGTCGCGTGACATAAGGGGCTGAAGTCCGTATCCAAACGGGTCAAGCTCGGGTTTAAAGCCGTATATTATTCTGTCCTGCTGATACGAAGCAAGAAAATCCCAAAGGAAAGGAAAAAGGAGGACGATAAGAACGGCGGCTCCGAGAAAATACCAAAGAGAGACTCCCGCACAGAAAAGCATTATCGCTATTATTCCCATATATACGAGCGATACTCCGAGGTCTCCCGAAGCCAATATCAGACCGAGAATAATACCCGCGTGCAATACAAGTCCGCCAATGATATGCGGCTTATTTATCTTCTCACGAACGAGCTCGATATGCTTCGCGAAGGTACACACGAAAAATATTTTCACGAACTCCGACGGCTGTATCATCGGTCCTCCCGGCCAGAGCCTCAGCCAGCTTTTATTAGCCGTATCCATATTCTCTCCGCTGATACCTATGATAAGCGTAAGAGTCAGCAAAATCACCGAAACGGCAAACATTAAAATAAAAAATCTGTCTATAAAGAACTTATAATCTATATTCGCTATCACCAAAAGCATAACGGTTCCGAGTAATGCCATTGCCGCTTGCATAACGAGCTTGCTTTTTCCGAAGTTATCCATAGCTCCGAAAATCGTGAGCAAGCTCATCAAAGACAAAAAAGCGGTCGCTCCGAAAAGAATCGGGTCTACGTTTTTTATTATTTTCTTTAAAAAGAGTCCGATTCCTCTCATACGTGCCTCCTTTTTTATTTTAAAGACCGACGGGGAAAGAAGCCAAAGTCGTCGGTTTCCCTCCCCGTCCGTTTATATTTTAATACTGTCTTCCCCAAACGACCATATGCTTTGCGGGTCTGCCGCAGCATACGCAAACGTCGGAGATATTATCCTCAACGAAAGGAATACAACGGGATTTGACTCCGCCCGTCGCGTCCTTTATCTTGTCCTCACACGAGGAATCACCGCACCACATAGCCTTTATAAAGCCCGAACGGTTCTCGGCAATATCGAGGAACTCCTCATAGCTGTGTGCCTCACTCGTTTTTTCCTCAAGGTTTTTCTTTGCTCTCTCGTAAAGCTCGCCGTGAACGGCAGAGAGTGCCTTTTCTACCTCTTCAATGATATTATCGAGAGACACCACCGTCTTCTGACGGCTTACGCGGCTTACCAGAACGCAAGAGTTGTTCTCAATATCGCGGGGACCTATTTCAAGACGAACGGGGACCCCCTTCATCTCGTACTGACTGTATTTCCAGCCCGTCGAGTTATCGCTGTCGTCAAGCTTTACGCGGAACTTATCGGAAAGAATATCTCTCAGCTCTCCCGCTTTTTCAAGAACGCCCTCTTTGTGCTGCGCTACGGGAATTATAGCCACCTGAACAGGGGCTACCTTAGGAGGAAGGATAAGTCCGTTATCGTCGCCGTGCGTCATAATTATAGCGCCTATCATTCTCGTTGAAACACCCCAAGACGTCTGGTGAGGATATTGTATCTTGTTATCTCTGTCGGTAAACGTAATATCAAACGCTCTCGCGAATCCGTCCCCGAAATAATGCGAGGTTCCCCCCTGAAGCGCGACTCCGTTGTGCATCATAGGCTCGATAGTATAGGTTTCAAGCGCTCCCGCAAACTTTTCCTTTTCGGTCTTGCGTCCCGTTACCGCAGGAATGGCAAGAGTATCCCTGTAAAAGTCCTCGTAGCATTTAAGCATATTGAGGGTCTCTTCTATTGCTTCCTCAGCCGTTTCGTGCATAGTATGTCCCTCCTGCCACAAAAATTCGGAGGTACGAAGAAAGGGTCTCGTGGTCTTTTCCCAGCGAACGACGCTGCACCACTGATTATAGAGCTTGGGCAGGTCGC
>JAFTZH010000050.1 GCA_017464565.1 Clostridia bacterium | reverse complement strand
GTATTTTCGGAGAGTTCAAATCTCTCCTTCTCCGCCAGAGAAAACGCAGTGATTCCAAGGGTTTCACCGCGTTTTTTCTTTGCCGTACCCCTTATCGTACCCCTTATAATTTTACGGTTTTATTTTCTCAACTTCTCAAAAAAGCGGCACGAGTTGACACAAGGTAACACTGTTTGGCTCTCAAATTATGATATTATGTATCTGCCAAAAAGCAAAGGTGGTATATGTTGTTCATTGGTATCACAACGAACAACGCAAAAACGACAGGTTATGGGGCGTACGCTAAAGGACAGTTTTTTTAATTCAATAGAATACGTTACCTACCGACAGGAAAAGGACGAAGAATTGTTAAAATTCCTCGTCCTTTTTTCTTGACAACCGCCGACTTAATTAAATACACAAAAGAAATCCATTACAATACTTGCTTATAAAAATTAAATGTAATGGAGAAGGAAAAATGAAAAAGAATTTTGAAAACCTGTATGAAACTCTCGGAGGAACACCGCGAAGAAAACGGCAGCCTCTCCCCGACGTGGAGCTTCCCGAACAGAAGCCAATCGGCAAATACGGACGGATGCACCTTGATTCCCTCAAACATCATCGTCGCGGAAGGTACACCACTCTGCTGACCGAAGGCAAGTTAAACGCTCGGTTGTATGAAATCGACCTTGAAGCAAACAAAATGCTTGATAGCATCATACCCGACTCGCTAACGAAAGAGGCATTGACGAGAATTTGAAAGCCCGTGATATGCTCTGTTGGGTTGCCGATATGAATAACATCAAGGCGAGTGCAGAGGAAATCATTTTTCGGGAGGTGATCTACGTATGAAGTCAATCATTCAAAAACTGTGGCACGGAAATGTATGCCCTTAGACCGACAGCCGTAACAATTATTTCGAAATGAAGCAACTTATAGAGTATATGGCTCGCCACCACGACGACCTGCTCAAAACAATGACCGACGAGTAAAAGGAAATCTTTGAAAAGTTCGACGATTGTTGGAGTGAATACGCGAGCTATGCCGAGGAAGCCATATTCGAGTATGCCTTCAAGTTAGGGACGCAGATAGCAATAGAAACCTTAACTAAATAACTCAAAAGGCCGACTAAAGAAAAAGTACACCTATAGCGCTCCGCAACAGCAGAACGCTATAGGTGTTTTAACGTTCAATAGCAACAAATCATCAGGCGTTGCTTATAAAGGCGTTAGCCTATCTGTGTGATCACAAGATGCGCGGACACAGGGCGAGTTCCGCCTGCAAGCGGAGTGATGGTAAGTGCGGCGGCATTTCCTGCAGGGTTGCGGACAGTCAGAACCGAGTTGACTGCCGTAGTAGTTACCACAGCCATTCCCACAATCTGCGACGTTCCCGTAGCACGACCTGCAACGGTATATGCCAAATCTTGACCGTTCAATGTCAGAATCAGCTGTCCCGCCTCGGTAACGCTGACTTGGAATAGGATCTGATAGGTGCCGATCGGTCCGAGATTGAACGAGGACGGACCGAGTCTTCCAATGTTCGTGTTAGCAATCGGACCGTTATGCGGAAAGCTGACGTCAGTTCCCGGAGCAACCGTTGCCGAGTTATCGGACGGCATCAAGGCGTAAAAATCGGCATAGCTCAATACGCCTCCGGGAAGTCCCTGAGGTCCCTGTGCGCCCGTATCACCGACAGGACCCTGAGGACCGACAGGACCTTGGGGACCTGCGGGACCCGTAGCACCCACGGGACCTTGAGGGCCTGTGGGACCTGTATCACCTGCAGGACCTTGAGGACCTGCGGGACCTTGCGGACCTACAGGACCGGTAGCGCCTGCGGGACCGATGGGACCTGTGGGACCTGTATCACCTGCAGGACCCTGAGGACCGATTGGACCTTGAGGTCCAACAGGACCGGTAGCGCCTTGAGGGCCTGTGGCACCCGTGGGACCAATATCGCCTGCAGGACCCTGAGGACCTGCGGGACCCGTAGCACCA
Organism: Clostridia bacterium; assembly: GCA_017464565.1. Taxonomy (GTDB): domain Bacteria; phylum Bacillota; class Clostridia; order Oscillospirales; family CAG-272; genus HGM12713. Next base: position 20,627 of record JAFTZH010000050.1, on the reverse strand, counting down.
ACAGGACCCTGAGGACCAACAGGACCGATCTCGCCGACAGGACCCTGAGGACCTGCGGGACCCGTAGCACCGACAGGACCTTGAGGACCCGCGGGACCGATATCACCTGCAGGACCTTGAGGACCCGGAACTCCTTGGAGACCTTGAGGACCCTGCGGACCAACAGGTCCGATCTCGCCGACAGGACCCTGAGGACCTACAGGTCCGGTAGCACCTGTGGGACCTATGGGACCTTGCGCGCCTGTATCGCCTGCGGGACCTTGGGGACCAACGGGACCTTGCGGACCTGCGGGACCGATTGCACCCGTCGGACCTTGAGGACCTGCGGGACCTACGTCACCTGCAGGGCCTTGTGTGCCTATGGGACCTTGGGGACCAATAGGACCTTGAGGACCTACGGGACCCTGAGGTCCTTGCGCGCCTGTTTCGCCAGCGGGACCTTGCGGACCTATGGGACCTTGGGGACCAATAGGACCAGTAGCACCTGTGGGCCCTTGAGGTCCCGGTGCGCCCGTATCACCTGCGGGGCCCTGTAGCCCTTGTGCACCTGCAGGACCCTGTGGACCCGGAGCACCTGTTTCGCCTGCGGGGCCCTGCGGACCGATAGGACCTCTCGGACCTTGGGGACCTTGGGGTCCCTGAGGACCTACGGGACCGGGGGGACAGACTACGCACGGATTTTTATCTTTATCGTGACAATCGTCACATTCATCGCAGCAATGCTGCTGATTGTTACCGTTATTTTGACTGTCGTTTTGACAGTTGTTGCAATAGCGATCATTGGTACTTCGCATAAACGGATTTTGTCTGCTCATAAAATTACCTCCTTTGTAGCTTTTGGTGAAGCACCATTACACAGTATATGTCGTTTTTGGACGAACAGATACTGTAGGCAACAATGTTGCTAATAAAATGGATTGTTGAAAAAAGGAAAAACAAAGCGATAGACTGCCATAGTTCCAAAAAGGAACGTAAACGTTTTATGTTAAGCTGCGTATAGGCTATATAGTTGAAATCATGATGACTTACTCAAAATGCCGAGCGATGAACAGAAGGAGATTTTTGAAAAATTCCACGATTGTTGGAGCGAGTATATGAGCACTTGCGGATAAACAAAAAGCCTCCCTTGTGTATGAACAAGGGAGGTGGCACGGCAACGCCGTGACAGAGGGATTGCAAAGCATTATTTTTAGCATAAGCAATCCCTCTGTCAGCTTCGCTGACAGATCCCTTTACACAAGGGAGCCTCTGGTTGTAACAGTTTAGCTTTTCTGCTGTCTTGTTATAAAAACTGTCCTTTAGAGCACGCCTTATAAACCTATCGTTTTTTATGTATTTATTAAATTATTTTTTCTCCTCAAGCGCCGCGAGAATCTTTTTGAGCAAATCCTCGGTGGTGGGATTTGCCTCGCGTTCAAGTCTTGCTTTCTCATCAGCCGCCGCCTTCGCCTCGGCTTCCTTCTTCGCTTTCTCGTCAAAATAAGCCTTAACCGCAGCCTTGTCGCGGAGCTTGATTCCCGCCTGCTTCATAGCCTTTTTGTCTTCCTTGGAAATCTTTCCTGCCGATGCCGCTTTTTTGAGTCTTTCGTTGTTGTCCTTAAGCTTGTTAATGAATTTCACGATAGTGAAGAGAACGAGAGCAATCAAGAGGAAATTGATTATCGCGTTGATAAACGTGCCCCAATCGATATAAATGGAGTTCGCAAGGTCAACCGATACGGTACCGTCCTCCGCTATGACCTCGGTGCGCTTCAAGAAGGTGTATACCTCGCTCAAAGAATCCGCGCCGAAGATAAGCGCCAGAAGGTAATTGATAATGGGTTTAAGAATATTGTTGCTGAGCGCGTTGACAATGGCAGTAAAAGAACTACCTACGATAACACCGACGGCCATATCAAGAACGTTTCCGCGGGTTATAAATTTTTTGAATTCTCCAAAAAATTTTTTCATTATTTTTTCTCCTTAACAGAATATACCGCGCAGTCTGAAAATTCCGCGCAAGCTTTTACTCTATTATAGTACATATTCCTCTTTTTTTCAAGAAAATTCGCTAAAATTTTATCAAAACCAAAAAATGTTGATTTTTCGGCTTATCGGTGATATAATTTATACTATATAAATCTAAAGCGATAAGGAGCAATTATGGAACGCTACGATATTATTATTCAGGCAGGACAATCCAACGCCGACGGAACGGGAAAGGGACCCGTAGAAAAGGAATACGAGCCGTCGGAGGATATTCTTTATCTCGAAGCGGAAAAAACGGTAGAATCCACACCGAACGGAGTTATAGTAACCTACGCGGATAAGCCCTTCTCAATATCGGTCGCGAGAGACCGCGAGCGCGAAAAAGGGAAGGTGGGCGATTTTTCGCTGACCTTTGCGCGCGATTACGTAGATGCAGGTCTGCTTGAGGAGGGAAGAAAGCTCCTCATAATCCGCGCGGCTGTCGGAGCGACCGGATTTAAAAGAAAAAATTGGGGAATGCGGGATCAGCTCTACCTCAAAATGCTTGAAATGGCGGATTACGCGCTGGGTCTGAACACCGAGAACCGCCTGGCCGCTCTTCTTTGGCACCAGGGAGAGCACGACATAGTTTTCGGAACCGATCCCGACGATTACAAAAAGTATCTTAAGGATTTGGTTCTTTCGGTAAGAGAGCGTTACGGAGCGGAGGAGCTTCCCTTTATAGCAGGGGATTTCGTGCCTCAATGGAAGGAGCAGAATTTAAGCTCCTGCGAGCCTATCGTCGCAAAAATAAAGGACGTATGCGGAGAGGTCGGAAGCTCGGCTTTCGTAGAAAGCGCGGGACTTATTTCCAACGACCAAGATTTAGGCAACGGCGACACGATACATTTTTCTCATCAGTCGCTTTACGACCTCGGACATCGTTATTTTGACACGTTCGGCTCGATAATCGGCAAATCCAACTAAACAAATAAGGGGCTTCGTTATGATAAAAAATATAGTTTTTGATTTCGGACAGGTAATAGTGCATTTCGAGCCTTCTTATATGGCAGGGAAGTACGTATCGGATCCCGCCGACGCAAAGCTTCTTGAGGAGACGGTTTTCGACCGTCTGTATTGGGATCGTCTCGACGCGGGTACTATATCCGACGAGGAGACGGTAAGTGCCGTAAAGGCAAGGCTTCCCGAGCGTCTGCACGCGGCTGCCGAAAAGATATACTACAATTGGATATACAATATCCCCGAAATAGACGGAATGAGAGAGCTTATAAATAAAATAAAGGCTCAATACGGCGCGCGCGTATATCTTCTGTCAAATATCAGCACGTATTTCGCAAGCCACTCGGACGAGATACCAGCGCTCCGCTTGTTTGACAAATGTATATTTTCGGCGGTCTGCAGAAAGGTAAAGCCTTCACGCGAAATATTTAAGTACCTGTGCTCCGAATGTGATATCCTTCCCGAGGAGACCTTATTCGTAGACGACAACGCGGCAAATATAGCGGGGGCGCGGAGCGTCGGTATAAACGGATATCTGTTTGACGGAAACGCCGCCCGCCTTGAAGCGTATATCGACGGTATTATGTCGAAATAAACCGTTTTTCACCTAAATTTAAACTATGTTAAATAACGTATAAAAAAACCCTCTTTAAAGAGGGTTTTTTTATACAAGAAAGCTTTTAAAATACTCTTTTTTGACAAAATAAACTTGACACTCCGCTTTTTTGTGGTATAATGAAAGAGCCAAACAAATTTTAATAAAGCATATTAGGGGTATTTTTCTTTTTAGGGAGAAATATATCCTTTTTGGCGCACAATACTTTTATGAATTTGGTAAAAACGCAGATTCCATTAAGGTATTGTGCAGGGTACTCCTCTTATGCTTTAAATTTGTTTGGCGACAATCGGGGTTTGCGTTTTTCGGTGCGTATAGCTTCGGTTGTACGCACTTTTTTATTTTATTTACATTTTAAGAAAGGAGACTTTATTATGAATAAAGTTGTTAACAAAATTCTCGCAATACTGCTTTTTCCACTCGTTTGGATATTAATGTACCTCTGCCGAATAATATGGTACGACCTGATATTGAGTATATTGCAGGGAATTATGCTTTTTCCCTTAAATAAATTAGGGGCGATTTGGACCTTTATCACTACCCCTTTCGTATTGTTGGTCGATATCGTCGTAGGGCTTTTCGTAACGCTTGTCGGCGCTGTCATAATGTGTGCCGGCGTATTTACAAACAAATACGATATATACGATTTAATACGCAGTATTTTTCAAGCAGGCGCTCAATTATCGTAACTATACGCAAAAATCCCCGACGCGTAAAATGCGTCGGGGATTTTATTATTTTATCTGTTGAGAATAAGCTTGGTAAGCTCAACGGGTTCGACTATCTTGCCGTCCTTGTAAACGCGCATATTGCCCGAAGCTATCTCATCTATGAGAATAACCTCGCCGTTGTTGTATCCGAACTCGAATTTGATATCCCACAGGTCAAGACCGATAGACTTGAGATCCTCTGCAACTATCTTGGTTATCTTGAGAGTCTGATCCTTCATACTCTCGAACATAGCGGGAGTCATAACTCCGAGAGCCGCAAGACCCTCGCCGGTTACGAGCGGATCGCCCTTTTCGTCATTTTTAAAAGTACACTCGACGTATCCGCCCTCAAGAACGGTACCGTCCTTTATGTATTCGCCGTATCTGCGGATAAAGCTTCCCGTAGCGACGAGACGGCAGATTACCTCAAGACCGTTTCCGCCCTGCGCCTTACCGAAGCATTCCGCGGGAAGAACCTCCATAGTGGCGTTATCGATATCCGCACTTACGTAGTGCGTCTTGATTCCCGCCTTTTTGAGAAGCTCAAAATAATGGATAGACGTTTCGAGATTTGCCTTGCCGATTCCCTCGATAGTAAGTCCTACCGTGTTCTCGCCGGGATCAAAAACTCCGTCTTTTCCCGTGCAGTCGTCTTTAAACTTAAGCAGAACGTTGCCGTTGTCAAGAGCGTAAACGTCTTTCGTTTTTCCTGAATAAACCTTTTCCATACAAACACTCCTTTGAATTTGTAACTTTAAAAATAACATTTATTATTTTATCACTAAAATTATAATTTGTACAGATATTTTTTAAAAAATTTTTCCGCAAAATATAATTTTTTGTCGATTGTCAGACTCAGCTCTTATTTTTTCGGCAAAGCGAGCGGGGAGAAGAGCCGAATGTCTTTTTGAAGCATCTGTAAAAAGAGGAAAAATCCTCGTATCCGATAGACGCGGATATCTGCTCGGCGGACATACGCGTGTTTTCAAGCAGCCATCTTGCCTGCTCCATACGCACCTCGGACAAATATCTGTGCGGGGTTATTCCGAAAGTCCTTTTGAATACCGTACCTATATAATCGGGGGTATAAGAAAACTTTTTCGCGATGTCGTCAAGCGATATTTTGGAGGAATAATTGGCGTTGATATAGTTTTTAACAAGCTCCGCGAGATTTGAGTTCTCGTCGCTCTCCGAAGAATTGGATAAAAGCTCGCTCAATATTCTGAGCATATAAGAATTTAGGGTATAAGGATCGGCGGTATGTCTCGTAAACGCCTTCTCAAAGCGCTCGGTAAGCGTCTGTATCCTCTGCGTATCAAACCGTCCCCTCAGCGAAAGCCCGTCGCTTCCCTCGGAAAAGCTTCCGTCAAATTCTATGAAAAAATAGACGGGCGGACGGTCGAGAGGCAGTCCCTCCTGCAAAAGCCCCTGCCGCTGTATATAATATTCTCCGCGGGTCAGCTCTATTTCTTTTCCGTTTTCGGCAAAGCGCAGAACCCCCTCCGTCATAAGAATGAGGACGCTTCGCTTGTGTATTCTCGTGATATGCTCCTCGCGCGGAACGAATCGCTTGGTATCACACGTTTTAAAGTCGGGCGGTGGAGAAAATCTTAATACCATAGTTGCGCTCCTTCCAAAAATCCATTTAGGTTTTTGCAATGTTTTAAACGCCTTTTGCAATTGCAAATACCGCAGTAATATAGTAATATTATATTGAAGAACCGCTCTTTTGTCAATACGGGGCGAATTGGTTTTTCGCAAATAATTTTAACAGAGGATAATCAAAATGCCGAAGAATTATAGTTTTTTTACCTCAAACGAGCTTAAGCCGAGCGGCTGGATGCTCGACCAGCTAAACGTTCAGAAGAACGGACTTAACGGAAATCTTGACAAGGTATGGCCCGATATCCGCGACAGCAAATGGATAGGCGGAGACAGAGAGGGCTGGGAAAGAGTGCCGTATTGGCTTGACGGCTTCGTTCCGCTTGCGTATCTTCTCGACGACGAGGATATGAAGGCAAGAGCTCAAAAATATATAGACAAAATTCTCGAGGGTCAGGAAGAGGACGGCTGGATATGCCCCAACGGCAACACCCCGCGCGAGAAATACGATACCTGGGCTGTTATACTTATATCGAAGGTACTTCTTGAATATTACAGATGCTCAAACGACGAGCGTGTTCCCGACGCCGTCTACAGAACTCTCAAAAATTTTTACGAGCTTCTCGACGCGAAAAAGATAAAGCTGTTTGAGTGGGGCGAGCACAGATGGTACGAAACCTTCATCGCGCTCCAATGGCTCAAGGACCGCTTCGGAGCGGAGGATTGGATGTACTCGCTCGGAAGAATACTTATAGAACAGGGAACCGATTATGACGCGCTCGCGCCTCTTTGGGAAAATCCGACTGACGTATGGGGACAGGACGTTCACGTTGTAAATATTGCGATGATGCTCAAATCCGAAGCGCTCGTATGCAGATTTTTCGGAGACGAATATACCGGTCTTGCCGACAGACTATACGATAAGCTGATGAAATTCAACGGCACTCCCGTCGGCATATTCACGGGAGACGAGTGCCTTTCGGGGCTCAGCGCCATTCAGGGAACCGAGCTTTGCTCGGTAGTCGAGCTTATGTATTCGCTTGAACAGCTCTACGCCTGCACGGGCGACAAAAAATGGGCGGAAACGCTTGAAACCGTTGCCTTCAACGCGCTTCCCGCGACGATAAGCGACGATATGTGGGCGCATCAGTACGACCAAATGAGCAATCAGATTGCCTGCCTGCCGATGTCTCCGAAGCCGATTTTCAGAACGAACAACGGCGAAGCTCATCTTTTCGGGCTTGAGCCTCATTACGGCTGCTGTACCGCAAACTTCGGTCAGGGTTGGCCTAAATTTATGCTTTCGGCTTACCTTTATAACGACGACGAGGTGCTTTGCGCCGTTCCGCTGCCCTCATCTCTCAATTTCAAATGGAAAAACGTACCCGTGAATATAACTCTCAAAACCGAGTATCCCTTCGTCAACAAGCTCGTATATACGATAACTGCCGATGAAGCGGTAGATATGACCTTCAAGATCAGAATACCGAGCTTTGCCGAAAATCTCCGCGTAGACGGCGAAAATAAGGCTGCCTCCGAGTTTATTTCCTTTGAGGGCTTCGCAAAAGGCGAAACGACGATAGAAATAAGCTTTGATACGGCTCCGGAGCTTATATCCCGCCCCTACGGGCTTTCAAGCGTGCGCTGCGGTTCGCTCGTCTTTTCTTTGCCGATAAAAACGAGATACGAGATGCGCGAATACGTCAAGGACGGCGTCGAGAGAAAATATCCTTACTGTGATTACACCCTCTCGCCCGAAAGCGATTGGAATTTTGCTTTCGCGTCCGATAAGTTTGCCGTAAGGCAGAAAGCGGTCGGAAGCGTACCGTTCTCGTCCGAAAATCCTCCCGTAACTCTTGAGGCAGAGCTTTGCCATATAAATTGGGGGCTCGAAGAAGGCTTTGACAGCGTTTGCTCCAAAATCCCGCGTGAAACAAACGCGCTCGACGGTGCGGTAAAAGCCGAGTTATATCCCTACGGCTGCGCTAAACTGCGTATGACCGAAATGCCTTTGGTGAAAAATAAGTAGTAATAATCAAATAAACAATTCAGTGGGGGAGGAGCTTTTTGCAAACAGCTCCTCCCCCATACCCCCTCCGCAAAAAACTCAAACGTTTTGGGTATGGTATTAAACCCAATACGTTTAAAGATTTTTGAAGAGGGGTTAGGGGAGAAACTTTTGCAAAAGTTTCTCCCCTAAAAAATTCCCCCACAAACTAACCTACTATATCTCAAACAATTTCAAGGCTTTTATCGCGGTCCCGTCGGGATAATCGCGAACCTCACCGAGAGCGAAAAAACCGTCCGAGCCGTAAAGGCTGAGCTTCTCGCCCAACGAGAAAGAGGTTTTTATTTTTGACTGATATATCTCGCAGCCGTTGCGGCAGAGCTTTTCATAAAACGGAGGAAGAGCCACCCTCGGCAGAGCAGAGAAGAGCGCCTCGGTCGGTATCAGCAGAGACAGGCGTTCGTCAAAAGTCATCTCCTCAAGTGAGGAGAGCGTAACCGACGCTTCTATTGAAAATCCGCCCGCCTCGGTGCGTTCAAGCGCCGCCATAGCCGCGCCGCAGCCGAGAGACGCGCCTATATCGGCGCATAGCGTTCTTATATAAGTTCCCGACGAGCAGCTTACGTCAAGCGAATAGACTCCATTCTCCGCCGCCGATATATCAAGAGAATATATCTGTACCCTGCGGGGCTTGCGCTCGACCGTAACTCCGCGCCTCGCAAGGTCGCACAGCTTCTGTCCACCGACCTTCAGGGCGCTGTACATAGGCGGTATCTGGTCGTATTCCCCGACGAAGCTCTCTGCCGCGCGTATGACCGAGTCAAAATCGGGAATATCGTCCGAAAAAGACAAAATCTCTCCGCTCGTGTCCTCGGTATCGGTCGTAAGTCCGAGCTTCATCTGCGCGCGGTATTTTTTTCGGTCGCTCACGAGATATTCCGCCGCCTTGGCGGTTCTGCCCACAAGCACCACAAGCACGCCCGAAGCCATAGGATCGAGCGTTCCCGTGTGTCCGACACGCGCCGTCCCGTAAAGCCGTCTTATTTTATTTACTATATCGTGTGACGTAACGCCCGAATGTTTATTCACCACGAGCACGCCCGACGGTTCTTTGTTTTCCATTTGGTATTTTGGCGGGGGGAAAACTTTTAAGGAAAGTTTTCCCCCCGCGCCCCCTTTTCAAACCTTTTAAAGCTTTTATCTTTCGTATGCGTGTTAAAGTATAAGAAAGTTAAAAAGGATAGAATTACAGGAAAACTTTTAAGGAAAGTTTCCCCCCGCATCCCCTTTTCAAACCTTTTAAGGCTAACCTATAACTTACTTAACTATAACGTCTTCCAGCCTGCGCTTCGGCACGTGGTGGACGTTATTTTCGTCCCTGTAATATTTCACCTCTCCGTCCGCGGAGTCCTCAAGCACGACCGTCTCATCGGGCTTGCCGAGAGCGATGAGAAGCTGGGGCGTAAGGTTTTCGGGCAGAGAAAGCGCCTCCGAAACAGCATCGGGATTTGCCGAGCCTATCATACAGCCTCCAAAGCCCTTCTCGGCGGCAGACAGCATAATCACCTCGGCGCATATACCCACGTCCTTCAGGAAAATAGGCTTAAATGGCGTAACGCCGTCATCGTGGCAGATGACGATAAACGCTGTCGGCTCGTGTCCCTCGGGAGGAAGCTTTATTCCAAGAGAGGAGGCGAAGCGCGAAAGCGAAAGTATTGCAGAAAGCTCCTCGCCGCCGTTGACTATTCGGTATTTAAGCGGCTGAATATTCATCGTTGCCGACGATATTCTCGCGTCGTCTATAAATTCAATCAGGGTCGCCTCGTCTATTTTCACACTGCTGTCAAAAGAGCGATAGCTCCGAGCTTTAAGTATCGTATCGCGTAACATTTCAATTCTCCTTCGCGTCGGGAAATTTAACCCACGCCGATTTTATTTTTACTCCCTTTTCGGAGAAATTCGCCTCGTACTCGGTCATTACGTTTCCGCAAGCCTTGTCCGAGGAATGAAGGTCGTAAGACTGCCATACGACGTCAAGCCCGCACGCCTCAAACTCCTCAAGGCTGGACGCGAAAAATCCGTCGTTGTCGGTTTTAAGCTTAAGTATACCGTCTTCCTTCAAAAGATTTCGGTATATTTCAAGAAAAGAACGATAGGTAAGACGCCTCTTGGCGTGTCCCTTTTTTGGCCAAGGGTCGCTGAAATTCAGATATATGCAATCCACCGAATGAGGCTTCATCGCCTCTCCGAGAATTTTGGCGTCCCCGATAAAAAAGCGCAGATTATCTCCCTCTCTATTTTCCTTTCTCTGCATAGCCTTTTCCAGCGCGGCACAGCAGACGTCGGCTACGCGCTCGACCGCGATAAAGTCGGTATCGGGATATTTTTCCGCCATTCCGCAGGCAAAATTGCCCTTTCCGCACCCTATTTCAAGATGAAGCGGACGCGAGGCTCCGAAAATAGCGTCAGGCTCCGAAAGTGCAGATACGTCCGAGACAAGCAGCTCGGAGCAGGCGGCAATTCTCTGCGCGCCGTTTTTCTTTTTTCTCATTCTCATAGAGAACAGTCCTTAAACGTTGAATCTGAAAAGGACGACGTCTCCGTCCTTCATAACGTAATCCTTTCCCTCGCTTCTGTAAAGTCCCGCTTCCTTGGCGGCGGCGATATTTCCGCAGGCAACGAGATCGTCAAACGCGACTATCTCGGCACGTATAAATCCTCTCTCAAAGTCGCTGTGTATCTTTCCCGCCGCCTGAGGCGCCTTGGTTCCTTTCTTAATCGTCCAAGCGCGCACCTCGATAGGTCCGCCCGTCAGATAGCTTATAAGTCCGAGAAGGGAATAGCTTGCCTTGATAAGTCTGTCAAGACCGCTCTCCGCGATACCGAGGTCGTCAAGGAACATTTTCTTTTCCTCTCCCTCAAGCTCGGCTATCTCGGCTTCAAGCTGGGCGCATATGGCGATTATCTCGGAATGTTCCTTCTGCGCCTGCTCCTTGAGCGCGGCGTAATTGGGGTTTCCGAGAGGCTCCTCCGACACCTCGTCCTCGCTGACGTTTGCGACGTATATAACGGGCTTCATCGTAAGAAGGGGAGTATCGTGCAAAAACGCCTGCTCGTCCTCGTCAAGCTCAAGCTCGCGGGCGCACTTTCCGTCGGAGAGCGCGGCGTAAATCTTCTCGTATACTTCAAGCTCGGCGGCGAGAGTCTTGTCGCCCTTCATCGCCTTTTTCGTGCGGTCGATTCGTCTCTCGACCATCTCCATATCCGAGAATATCAGCTCAAGATTTATCGTTTCAAGGTCTCTGATAGCGTTTATAGACCCGTCAACGTGGATTATATTGTCGTCGTTAAAGCAGCGGATAACGTGAACTATGGCGTCAACCTCGCGTATATTTGAGAGGAATTTGTTTCCGAGTCCCTCTCCCCGCGACGCGCCCTTGACCAGCCCCGCGATATCCACGAACTCAATAACGGCGGGCATATATCTGCCGGGGTTATAAAGCTCCGCGAGAAAATCGAGTCGGCTGTCGGGTACGGTAACCACGCCTACGTTAGGCTCTATCGTACAGAACGGATAGTTAGCGGATTCGGCTCCCGCGTTAGTCAAAGCGTTAAAAAGCGTGCTCTTTCCCACATTGGGAAGACCGACGATACCTAATTTCATATATTCTCATTCTCCTTTATTTCACATAACGTATTATTATATTATAGCACAGCAAAGCGTTTTTTTCAATAGCTCTTGCCAAAATATAGCTTGGTTTACGTTAATTTTCTCGTCATTCGCTGATATATTTTCATCAGCTCCGAAACACACTCGCTCTCGGTTTTTACCTTACCCCAAAAGCCGTAAGCCTGCATAACCGCGCGGTCGTTGGCTTGATGCGCCCTGCGCAGCTCGGGGGGCATAGATACCTCGTCGTAGAGGTCCGCGAGAGAGCTGTCGGGATAGAGCGCGCGTGCGTCAAGAATAGCCTGCGCCGTTTCCGCAATCCTCTTTTTATTCTCGGCGGTGGGCTTGCACCACGGGAAATTGTTGTAGACGATATCTTTAGAGTATCGATATCTCGTTTCAAGACGTCCGCAAACAGCGCGTACCCAAGCCATATGAACGTTAGAGGTTAGTATTCCAAAATGGTATAGTGTTGCGTTAGGAATTAAAAATACCAAATCACTTGCCAAAATATTCGGTGTCAAAAAACCAATAGGTATATATTTACGCTTTTCAGACGATACTTTGGGAACGATTATGTAATTTCCTATTGGCATATTTTCAACGTGGAATCGAGTAGGCGTATCAGCGAGTTTAACCGTACCCGCACTTGAACTTGAAAGACGGTATTCTCTTACCGATTGTATTAGTTTCAAACATTCCGGCATTTTTCTTAATTCATTTGGAGGACAATCTCCAAGCCATAAACAATACCTAAAATATCTATTAATAAACTCATCGGAACCAACCCAAGGTCTAAACCATTTTTCAGCTTCCGGTTCTTTTTTTATAAATTCATCTTTTTCATCTTCTTTAAACAAATAGAAACCACCGTCAATGGGCTTGTTACCGATTCCGATTGTCGGAACATTACAGAGTGGCTTTGTACGACTTTCAACAAAAATGTCATCGGCATCTACTAAATACGCATTAATGTTATCTACTATCAGAGGTCTTTCAGATGAATAAATAACTTTTGCTTTATGAAAAGGTGCAATACTGAAACCAATAATAACACAATGCACGTGTGCCTTGATACTTGCTTCGCTGTCCCAACGAAATGTGCGATGAGCAAAATCAATATGTACGCCTTTATCAAAAAGAGGCTTCCAAAGAATCGCAACGCTTTCTCCCTGCGAAACAGAGTTCGTTGACACCAACGCTGAACGAATATGCGTGCCTTTCATCAAGTCGGCTGCTTTTTTATACCAACAGGAAACATAATCAAGATTACCCGCATTTTTCCATTTGTCACCAAAAATCGAAAACAAATCGTCCTTTTGCTCTTTGCTCATAAGACGTGCGCCGACGAACGGCGGATTGCCCATAATATAGCTGAGCTTGTCCTTCGGAATGACGCTCTCCCAATCGGTGCGGAGCGCGTTGCCCTCAACGATATTCGCGTAGGATTTCAAGGGCAGAAAATCAAGGTTGGTATTAATAATTTCCTCGGTTTCCTTCATCATCTGCGACTCCGCAATCCAAAGAGCCGTCTTTGCGACGGTTACGGCGAAGTCGTTTATCTCAATGCCGTAAAACTGTCCGATTGACACCTTGATGATATCTCCGAGGTCTGCGAGGATCTGATCTTCATAAATTAATTTCAGCGCTTCATTTTCTAAACGTCTCAATGAGATATAGGTTTCGGTAAGGAAGTTGCCCGAGCCGCAGGCGGGATCAAAGAAAGTCAGCTTTGAAAGCTTTTCGCGGAAGGCTTCTGCCTTATCGCCGCGTATCTTCGGCACCTTCAGCGCTTTAATAGCGTCAAGCTCCTCGCGAAGCCCGTCAAGGAACAGAGGATCAATCACCTTGTGAATATTCTCAATCGAGGTATAGTGCATACCTCCGCTTCGGCGGGTTTCGGGGTTCAGGGTTGACTCAAAAACCGCTCCGAAAATGGTGGGGCTTATCTGCGACCAATCGAAATTCTCGCTCGCCTTATGCAAAAGAAGGTCAACTATCTCCTGCGTAAAGTTGGGTATCTCTATATTTTCGTCGGCAAACAGACCGCCGTTGACGTACGGGAAGGACGCCAAAACCTCGTCCAGATACGGATCGCGGTCCTCCGTTTTGGTATTGAGAACGCGGAAAAGGTCGATAAGGGCGCGGCGCATATCTTTGGGCGCGAAGCCCTTGATATAGTTATGAAATTTCAGATGCCCGCCGAAAATGCCCGAATCCTCCGCGTAAAAGCAGAATACGAGGCGTACGCAAAGAATGTTGAGGCTGTGAAGCGAAGCCTTGTCGTCGGGACGTATGTACTGCCACAAAACGGCGTTGTAGATTCTTCCCACAAGATCGCCCGCCTGAATGGATATCCGCTCCTCGCGGTGCAGAAGCTCGCTCTTTTCCTCAACGAGAAACTGCAAACGGTAGTATTCTTTCGCATGGTCGCAAAGCATTATGCTTTCCGGCTCGCCCGTGGGCTTCTCCATATCGTATATCATAAACTCATCAAAGTTACAGGTAACTATCCAGCGCGGGCGCTGTGAGTACGGGAGCGCGGCGGAATATTTCTGCGCCTGCTGAAAAGGACTGAGCAGAGTTCCGTCCGATCGGCGAATGGGACTGCGGAGATTGACTCCCTTCTTCTTCTGCTCTATAAGCACGTGCGTCAAGGGAATACGCGCGTCTATAAAGCTGATGTGGTCAAGCTTTACGCGCTCCTCGAACAGTATAAATTTTTCGGGTTCCTCAATGCCGAGAACGTCACGCAGCAGCGCAAGCCAGAAGGATTGGCTGTCGCTCTTTTCGTCGCCGCGGTCTTTCCAATATTCTGAGAAGGCTTTCGCCGCTTTCTTTATATCTCTTTCCGTCATTTTTATTTCTCCGTTATCAAAGATTTTTTATATATCTCGAATTTCTTCCGTCTCCGAGTTTTCTTATAATGAGGAAGTTTTCGATAAAGGGAAAATAATCGTTTTCACCCATATCTCAACCATTAGAGAACTGTTTGATAGCCTCGTAATTCATCCTTCCGTATCTGCATATAGCATATCGTAAAAAATGCAGTTTGTCAAGCGAATGACGGAATTGAATTGCATATATTCGTTTTAAACGTGCAGTTATTAATACAAATCGGGCATAATTATTCTCTTGACTCGTAAGCTGTTTTTTTAATTGCTCCATACGCCCGTTTTACGTAAAAAAGCAAAAAAACGTCAAATTATTACAAATTGATTAAATTTTCGAGAAATATATATTGTAAAGTTGGAAATATTTTTAAAAATCTTGCAAAAAATGAAAATATGTGATATAATGATGTGGATTATAAAATAGGACGGCTCTGTGATAAAACGGGGCTTTTCGCGAAAAGGAGAACGAAAATGCTTGATACGAAAATTCTCGTCATCGACGACGACGCAAACATATGCGATCTGCTGAAAATTTATTTTGAGAATGAAGGCTACGAAATAAAGACCGCAAACGACGGTGTTGAGGGTCTCAGCTATTTCAAAATGTACGAGCCGGATCTCGTTCTGCTTGACATTATGCTTCCCAAGAAGGACGGCTGGCAGGTATGCCGCGAGATACGCGAAATGTCGGCAAAGCCCATAATTATGATAACCGCCAAGGGTGAGGTATTCGACAAGGTGCTCGGACTTGAGCTGGGCGCGGACGATTTCGTGGTAAAGCCCTTTGATATGAAGGAGCTCAGCGCGAGAGTAAAGACGGTGCTCCGCCGTTATCAAGCCCATACCAATCAGAACGACGACGAGGTAATAAAGTTCGAGAATATCGAGATAAGCCTGCAGAAATACGAGCTTAAGCTCAACGGAAAATCGGTTGACGTTCCCCCGAAGGAGCTTGAACTGCTTTACTTCCTCGCTTCAAACTACAACAGAGTTTTCACCAGAGACCAGCTTCTCGACAAGGTGTGGGGCTTTGACTATCTCGGAGACTCCAGAACGGTAGACGTTCACGTAAAGCGTCTGCGCGAGAAGATAGAGGGCGTATCCGAAAGATGGACGCTCAAAACGGTTTGGGGTGTAGGCTACAAATTCGAGTTGCTCGGCTGATAAATAAAACGCTCTGCGGAGTTCCGCATTAAAAAATCGGGAGGCATTCCGCCTCCCGATTTTTGCAAAAACAATTTAACGCCTAAAAGGAGGTACGTACCGTGTTCAAAAGCGTATTCGCAAAATATTTTCTGACGTTTTTGCTAATCATACTGATAAGCTTTATGATAATAATAGCGGTAATTACCTCAATAATCTCGAATTACTCGCGGGATAACAAGGTGAGTATAGTCGAAACCGCGGCAAATTCCTCGAGTATATATCTTCAAAATAAGCTTCAAGCCTTGGAGCAGGGAGAGATATCCGACCTCGTTCTGCTTTATTCGGGCGACATAGAGGCGGTATTTACCGCAATATCCTCAAACGGAGAGGATCTTACCATATTCGTAACCGACGCCGACGGAAAAGTATCGCTCGCCGTAGGACAGGACAGCAACCTCATTCCCGACGGCGCGCAGGTCCCGCAAAGCTTTATGAGCGAGATCCACAGCGGCGAGAAGATATCCAAAATAGGAAAAATATCGGGAGTTCTCGAAACACGGAATCTGATGTACGCGGTACCGATATACAGCGAAAGCAGCGAGATCTGCGGGACTGTGTTCGTCTGTACCTCGTCGGTGGTAATGACCGACCTTATAAAAGAAATAAACAAAGCCATAATTCTGGCAATTCTCTGGATAATGATGGCGGCGCTCATCGCGGTGTATTTTATAAGCGAGAGAGTCATAAGCCCGCTAAAAAAGATAAGCGTCGCCGCAAAGCAGTTCGCGTCGGGAAAATTCGACACGAGGGTTCCCGTTATCGGCAGAGACGAGGTCGCCGAGCTTGCCGAATCCTTCAACAATATGGCGGAAGCGCTCGACAATTACGACACTATGCGCAACACCTTTATCTCCAACGTATCTCACGATCTCCGCACGCCGATGACATCTATATCGGGATTTGTGGACGGAATAATCGACGGAGTCATACCGCCCGAAAAGCACGACTATTATCTGCGAATCGTTTCAAGCGAGGTAAAAAGGCTGTCAAGGCTGGTAACCTCTCTGCTTGACCTGTCACGTATTCAGGCGGGGGACCGCAAGTTCAATTTCGCCGAGTTTGATATCTGCGAAATGGGCAGACAGATAATAATTTCGTTTGAGCAGAAAATAGAGGAAAAGAGACTTGAGGTCGAGTTTGACTGCGACGAGGATAATATACCCGTAATAGCCGACAGGGATTCGATATATCAGATACTTTACAATCTGTGCGATAACGCCGTAAAATTTTCCGCAAACGGCGGAATTTTCAGAATAAGCATAAAACGCATCAAAAACAAAAAGGCGCTTATCTCGGTGTATAACGAGGGACAGGGAATATCTCCCGCCGACCTGCCTTACGTTTTTGAAAGATTCTACAAGAGCGACAAAAGCCGGGGACTCAACAAAACGGGAGTCGGTCTCGGACTTTATATCTCCAAAACGATAATCGACGCTCACAACGAAAAGATATGGGTAGAGAGCGAATTTGAAAAGAATTGCTGCTTCAGTTTTACTCTGCCTACGGAATAAAATCGTTAAATAAGGACAAATAATCCTTCATACACTGTATAAACGCCTATTTCGAGCTAAAGAAAGGAATCTTCAACCATTATGGAAGAGCGCGAAAGAAATATCAACGACGACGAAAAAGAAATAAAAAACGAAAACGAGCTTACCGACACGAACGAGCAGGAGCAATCTAAGACTTATGAAACCGAAACTCCCGACTCATCGGTTGCTGCAAGCGGCGCGCCTATCGACGCTTCCGCGGAGGGAACGTCAAATAAAGGCGGCGAATCGCACGAGACGAGTACCGAGAACGATATCGCGGAGGAGGCTTCGCCGTCAGCCGACGCGGAGCTTGTTCCGTCGAAAACCGAGGAGGAAGAAAAGCCCGTCTCCGCGGAGGAAGCCAAAGAACCGATATACCACTGGAATTACGAGTCTCATCAGGAAGCGGTAAAGAAAAAAGGACGTGAAAAAAGAAAGAACGGCGCGTTTATCTACGCCGTGGTTATGACCTGCGCCTTCATCACCGCCTTCGCGATACTTGCCGTACTTCTTCTTACCAACGATTTCGCGGTATACGAAAATTACGAAAGCAACGGCTCTGAAAAAACGGTTGAAAAGGTAGTATACGTCCGAGACAACACGAACGGAGAGGGCGCTCTCTCCACTCAGGAGATATACACCTCGGTTCTCCCGTCGGTAGTCTCAATTTCGGTATACAGCGATACCGGCTCCGCAATAGGCTCGGGCTTTATAACCACGAGCGACGGATATATAGTTACGGCAAATCACGTAGTTGACGGAATGTCCAAAATAACCGTTATACTGAACAGCGGAGAAAAATACGACGCTACTCTCGTCGGCGGAAACGCATTTACGGACCTCGCTCTGCTCAAGATAGACGCTACGGGTCTTCCAGCCGCCAAGCTCGGAAGCTCGGAAAAGCTTCTCGTCGGAGACAAGGTATTTGCTATAGGAACTCCCGCCGCCCTGGAGTACGCGGGTTCTATGACCGAGGGAATAGTTTCGTATAACGGCAGAGTGGTAGACGTATACAACGACAGCGGAGCGGTCGAAAAGAAAATGACTCTTATACAGACCGACGCCCTCGTAAATCCCGGAAACTCGGGCTGTCCCTTGATAAACGCTTACGGCGAGATCGTGGGAATAGTTACTATGAAGCTTAACAGCACGTATTACGACGCTATCTGCTTTGCGATACCCACCGACTCGGCTATGCCTATAATCAACGCTATGAAGGACGGCTCGGATTATTCCGAGATGCTCTCGGCGGTAAGCAGATATCCCGCAAAGCTCGGAATATCCGCAAAGGACGTCGCGTTGAGCGGGCAGAATATCTACGGAGTTGAGATATCCGCGTTTGCGTCCACTGAATACGACATAAGCAAAAAAATGAAGATCGGAGACGTTATCGTTAAAATAGATGATACCGCCGTTACCTGTATTCAGGATATCAGCGATATGCTCGACAAATACGAGCCGGGAGATACGATAAAGATTTCCTTCTACCGTTCATCGCAGCTTATGTCGGTAAACGTCGTGCTCGGAAAATAGCATTTAATTCTTTAAAACAGACCAATAGACGCTTTTTATAAAAAACTTATTGAAAATAAATCTCGGATACGGTATAATGTCGGTTATACCGTATCTTTGTTTAATATAGTCTAATATATTATAAATAAATTCACTTCAGAAGGAGGGAGAAGTAAAATGACGGTTGAACTGACCTTTACGGATATGCTGCTTCGGCTTTCGATCGCCGCAGTCTGCGGAGGGTTGATAGGAATAGAGCGCGGAAAAAAGCACAGACCCGCAGGCTTCAGAACGCATATGCTCGTATGTATGGGGGCGGCTCTTACTATGGTGCTCAGCACCTATCTCTCCGCTATGCTCACGAACGTTTGGGCAATAGAGGCTGACGCGGCAAAAACCGACGTATCCCGTTTCGGCGCGCAGGTAATAAACGGAATAGGCTTTCTCGGAGCGGGAACTATTATAGTTACGGGACGCCAGGAAATAAAGGGAATGACCACCGCGGCGGGACTTTGGGCATCTGCCTGTATGGGACTCGCGATAGGCGCGGGCTTTTATACCGCGGCGCTTATCGGCTGTATTTTCATCGTACTGACTATAATTCTTTTCTCAAAGCTTGAACGGGTAATTCTTTCCCGTTCGAGAAACGTAAATATATACGTTGAGTTTGAGGATACCGACAACGTCGTTGAGATAATAAGCAAGCTTAAAGATATGGGTGTACGGATATTTGACGTAGAGATAACCAAAGCGAAATATTCGGAAACGAAGTATCCCAACGCTATATTTAGCTTACAGCTTCCCAAAAAGACTCCCCACACGCACATATTTACGGCAATCTCGGAAATAGATTCGATCCGCGCTATCGAAGAGCTTTAAGAAAAGGAGGGCGTTATGTTAGAATTTTTGAATTTTTTAAGAGGAGAGTCTCTTGACGTGCTCACTATAACCGTAAGGCTTCTCCTTTCGGTCGTCTGCGGAGGCGTGATAGGACTTGAAAGAGAGAGAAAAAGGCGTCCCGCGGGATTCAGAACTCACATTCTGATATGTCTCGGCGCGGCTATGACGACGCTTACGAGCCAATATATAGTTCTCGAGTTAGGACTTTATACCGACCTTGCGAGACTCGGAGCGCAGGTAATAGCGGGAATAGGCTTTATCGGAGCGGGAACTATTATAGTTACCAAGCGCAGGCAGGTAAAGGGACTTACCACCGCCGCGGGTCTCTGGGCGGCGGCTATCGTCGGACTTTGCTGCGGAGCGGGCTTTTACGAGGGAGCGGTATTCGCGACCGTGCTGATACTTCTCGCGGAGCTGGTCTTTGCCAAACTCGAATATTTTATCGTGTCAAACGCAAAGAGCTTTAATCTATACGTTGAGTACGGCGAAAGCTCAAGGCTTGCCAATATCGTGGATACCATAAAAAAAGAGGGAGTTTATATTCTCGACCTCGAAATTACCAAATCGTTGTCTGAAAATAAAAACCTCTGCGCCGTTTTCTCCCTGCAAATACCGAGAAAAACAACTCATCAAAGTATTATGACTATGATTGCCAAAATTGAAGGTGTGGTTTCGGTAGAGGAGCTTTAATAAAATATATAGTTTTATGGGGGGAGTGCCTTTTTGCAAAACGGCACTCCCCCCAAACCCCCCTCTACAAAAATCTTTAAACGTTGGGTATGGTTGGGGTTTTTGTCTTGCTTTCTGCGGAGAGCTTATTTCGGGTTCCGCCATACTCGGTAGGGGGAGGTACTTGTTAGTGGTAGATTAAGACCAATCGTGTTCTTCACTCCGTAGAGTGTCATTCTGAGCGAAGCGGAGCGCAAGCGAAGCGTAGTCGAACCCGCAGGGCGACGGCATCGCCGTCGGAATCTGCTTTGATTTTCGTTAAAGTATTTAAGGTTAGTTTG
>JAFTZH010000049.1 GCA_017464565.1 Clostridia bacterium | reverse complement strand
TAAAGCATACTGCACGGATATAGCTAAAAAGCTTGACAGCAGAAAGGTCGTCGTCCTGACCTTTCTGCGTTTTGTTTAGATAAAACGCAAATCCCCGACGCATCTTAAAAAATGCGTCGGGAAGCGGGGGTTCCAAGGGCACTCCCTTGGCACGATTCTTTGGTTCGTTTCTTGCCGTGTAGCAAGAAATGAACATAAAACCTAAAAGCAAATTATCTTTTACGGAGTGAAGAACACGAATGCTCTTCACCTCACGGGAGGAGCAAGCCCCTCCCCTACCGAGGATGGTGGAATCCGAATTAAGCTCTCTGTAGAAAGCAAGACAAAAAATCAAAATTCAAACCCAACGTTTAAAAGTTTTTGAAGAGGGGTATGGGGAGAAACTTTTGCAAAAGTTTCTCCCCTAAAAAATCCATATATAAACTAACTTTTTGGTAGTGCCTTTTTGTAAAAAGTCCCTCCCCCTTAAAAACAATCATAAATTTTCTAAAAACCGAAGCATTTCATATAAATATCTCTCCGAATTTGACAGATAAGAGCGCGCGTGCCGCGCGCCGTCAAAAAGCAAAAGTTTGCAATTCTCGGAGGCGTTTTGGTGTATTAGCTTTGACATTTCGGTAGGTACGAAGGTATCGTCGTTTCCGTGAATGTACAGCGTTGGATAAGGATTTTTTCGAGCGGTCTCGGCAGACGATACCTCACGAAAATCAAATCCCGCAAGCTGACGCGCCCAATAATTCATAAAATATATTATAGGGTACGGCGGTATTTTGTGCCTGTGTATCAAAGTGTTTTTTATGATATCCCACGGCGACGTAAAGGCGCAGTCCGAGACTATCGCGCGTACGTTCTTAGGAAGGGGAAGCTCCGCCGACATAAGAACTGTAGCGCCGCCCATAGATACGCCGTACAGATATATATCAATATCATCTCCGAAGCGCTCCGCGGCGTATTCGCACCAGCTTTTGCAGTCTCTGCGTTCAAGCGCGCCGAAGCCTATATATTTTCCCTCGCTTCTCTCGTGCGCGCGCTGGTCGGGATACAGAAGCGAAAATCCGTTCTCAAGTAATTTTGCCGATATACAGGAAAAATCGGCAGGGGCGGAGGAATGATATCCGTGAAACGCGATAATGAGCTTGCTGCTTTTTTTGGGTGAGGGAAAGTAAGAGGCGCAGAGCGTGAGACCGTCAAATGACGTTATCGATACCTCTTCCTTTTCCGCGCGCTCGTATTCCTCTAGTGCCTTTTCCATTTCCTTCTCGTAAGGCTTGTAACGGCTGACGTTGACACCGCCCTGATTTTTTCTTCTTTTACAGGCATTACAAAAGGCGAAATAACCCGCCGTAAGAAAAAACACGGCGAAAATAAATATTACCGATGCGATAATAAAGAAAATTTTCATTTTTCGCTCCAAAACGATAAACTTTTTTGAAAATAGTATATTCAACTCAAAAAAACATATCCTAAACGTACGAAATTTTATTTTACGGAGAGGCGTATGACGTACGAAAAGGTAAAAGAGAGTCGTGTGGCAGACGACCGAAAAAAGCATTGTATCTATCTCGCTTTAAAAAGGATATTCGACGTTTCGGCGGCGTATATTCTTCTTATGATATTGTACGTTCCGATGCTTTTTATTTCGATATCTATAAAAATGACCTCGCGCGGTCCGATCATATTCAAGCAGGTACGGATTGGGGAGAGAGGGAGACCCTTCGTATGCTATAAATTCAGAACGATGAGTACCGACGCGCCTCCAAATATGTCAACCGCCGAGTTTGCCGACGCGGAAAGATATATTACGGCGGTCGGGGGGTTTTTGAGAAAGACGAGCCTTGACGAGCTGCCCCAGCTTTTCAACGTGCTCGGAGGGGATATGAGCTTCGTCGGACCGAGACCGCTCATACCTGCCGAGAAAGAGGTTCACGAAAAGAGGAACGAGCTTGGAGTGTACGAGGCAAGACCCGGGATAACGGGTCTTGCGCAGATAATGGGAAGGGATATGCTGAGCGACGGCGAAAAGGTTGGATACGACGCAAAATACGTTTCCAATATCCGTTTTACGTCCGACGCGAAGATAATATTTCGTACCGTATTCAAGGTGTGCTCGGCAGACGGCATCAAAAAGCGCGGTGAAAAAAGTTCCGAAGGGGTAGCCGATATTCGATAGCTTTAATCTTTTTTGGGCTTATAAGGCTCGTATGAGTATTGACAATTCCCGTATATTGATTTATACTTTAATCAGTTAGCAGAGTTTTAATAGGTTGAACCCGTCTAAAAGTCGGCGGCTTCAGCACTTTTGCGCTTCGGCGGCTCGGCTGTGAAAAAGGGGAATTGATATGAAAAACACTAACGACAGGAAAAGAATGACGGGCGTTTTCAGAAAATATTCAAGACTTGGGCTCGCATCCCGCAGTCTTGACGCTTTTGACGCTTACGACCGTATACGAGGATGCTGCAGAAGCAAAAAGGAAGCGAGGGAGCTTCTTGCGGTTTACGATACGGTAAGGTTTTTGCGTCTTACCGATAACACAGACGCACTTCGTGCTTTGTACGATATATATTTTCTGTCCGCGGGCAGACCCTTGAGGAAAAGCGAGATAAGCCGCAGAATTACGCGCCACGCATATGATAACAATTGCGACGAGCGTACTGTTTACCGCAGGCTGTCGTACGCTTTCGCGATATACCGCAAAATGCTCGGCGAGGATTGAGGCTTACTTTCCCGAAAGTATACCGAAAAGCCTTTCGTCAGGCTGGATTTTTATAAGGAGCTTTTCGCCGCATTCCTCGCATAAGATACAGCAATATTCCTCGGGGGACATATCTACGCAGTAATTGAAGGCTTTGCGCCCCGAGGCTTTTTGCGAAAGCTCTTTTTTGTCGGATTTTTTTACGATGACGGCTTCTTCAATTCCCGAAAGACCGATTCTGCAAACGGTTATTCGGGATTTTCTTTTTATTTCGGTAACGGTGAAATCGTATCCGCCGTCGTCGTTTTCTATTACCGCGTATACGTATCCCTTGAAAACGTATCTGCCGAGAAGCATCAGCGCGACCGACAGCGCGAACAGTGCCGCAAGCTGCATTACCGAACGGTACGGCAGATTGGGCAGATTTGAGAAGAACATAGCCAAAACCGACGTGATTATCAGAATTAAAGACGTGTACTGCGCCGCCTTATTGCTTTTTTGAGGAGTAAATTCGTACATAATAAATATCCTTTGCGAAAAATATTTAAGTTAATATTAATTAATAAAAAATTCATTGAAATTGACGTCTTTTAGTGATATAATAGACTCATTATATTATATCACAAGGAGAAACAATGTCAAGAGTCAGTAGGGGATTTAAAGCCGTCGGTTTTTTGATAAAGCTCGCTTTCACTCTTTTGGTCGCGTTCGTTTGCGGCTTTCTTTTGTGGCGTATCTTTTCTTCATCAAATCCGAAAGAAATGACGGCGCTTTCAGTCAACGACGATATATACGAGGCGTACTGCGAATCGGGAGAGGAGCTTTATATGTTCACTCAGGAGCAGAACACGGTAACGAGAGCGGAGCACAACGCAGGTTATTTTTCCATAACCAACGCTGTGTTTATACCGGAAGCTAATCAAATACAGATTGTATTGCGGTACAACAACAGCACGATAAGGTCGCTCACCGAGGATTACGAGCTTTCCGAAACTCCGCCGAGAGAAGAGGATCTGTTTGATATAAGCCTGTTTTTCTCGGTTGACCTTACGCCGGAGAATACGGACGACAACGCCACTATTTCGAACGAGGGAACTCGCACGTTCAGGTGCTCGTCCACGCAGGTGTTAAGCTCCGAGAAAAATCTTTACAATTACCGCAAATTCGTTTTTGATCTCGATGAGTGCGGCGAGGATATAGACGAGCTTATCGGCTCGGGACGTTTGCTTGCCGTATACGCCGACATATATTACGTCGAGGATATGGAGCTTGACGAGGAGGCGTACGGAACGCTCTGTCTTTACGATTACGTTACAGAAAAGAAAGAGGTTAAGCTGACCTCTGCGGAACGGAAGGAAATCGAAGCCTACAAGCTCGATGATTGACTTTTACAGCGATGAATAACACAACAAAACCTTTAAAAAGAATTGCGGCTATACACGATCTCTCCTGCTTTGGACGATGCGCGCTTACCGTTATTTTGCCGACGCTTTCGGCAATGGGAAATCAGGCGATACCCGTCCCGACGGCTTTGTTTTCAAGCCATACGGGAGGCTTTTACGATATGTATTTCAAGGATTTGTCGCCCGATATGAGAGAGATATCCGCTCATTTTGAGCGGCTCGGACTAAAATTCGACGCTATATATACGGGCTTTCTCGGAAGCGAGGAGCAGATAGACATAGTATTGGATTTTATAAAGAGGTTTTCGGACGAGGATACGCTCGTTTTCGTAGACCCCGTTATGGGAGACGACGGCGTTCTTTATTCCACCTATACCGAAAGGCTTCGCGACAGAATGAAGGAGCTATGCTCCGAGGCGGATATTTTGACTCCGAATCTTACCGAGGCTTGCTTTCTTTGTGACACCGAATACAGAGCTACGGCGGCTATGAGCGAAGCGGAGGCGTTCGCGTTTGCCGAGGAATTGAGAGGAAAGCTCTCAAGGCTTGGAAAGGGCAAGATAATAATAACGGGGATAAACCATTCGGAAAATATGTTCGGAACCTACGGGCATACCGACGGTGAGCTTGAAAAAGGTTATATGTACAGCGTTGAGAAAGTGCCTAAATCTTATCCGGGTACGGGGGATCTTTTTGCCTCGGTTTTGCTGGGCTGTATTATGTCGGGAGACTCTCTTGACGACGCGCTTCGCTTTGCTTCGGATTACGTGCGTACAGTGATGGAGTATTCTGCGGGATTTGATACGAGGGAGAGAGACGGCGTTGCGTTCGAGCACTTTATTTATGAGCTTGCCGACCACGTCAGACGCTGAAATGGAAGTAAAAAGATTTGTAAAAAACGACGACGGTTTTATTTGTGCGCACTGCGGAAAAGAGGTTAAGCCGCTTGGATATACTTCAAGGGATCATTGTCCCTTTTGCCTGTGGTCGCTTCACGTTGACGTGAACCCGGGGGACAGAGCGAACGAATGCAGGGGCAATCTCGTTCCGATATCGGCAGAGCCAGACTCGAAAAAAGGCTTCGTAATAGTATACAAGTGCGACAGGTGCGGAGAGATACACCGAAACCGCGCGGCTCACGAGGCAAAGGTTCAGCCCGACAACTTGAGCTTGATTATAAAGCTTACCGTGGCGTATTGAAATTTTTGTGTTTGTTTTATGGGGGGAGTGCCTTTTTGTAAAAAGGCACTCCCCAAAAGTTAGTTTGTGTATGGATTTTTAAGGGGAGAAACTTTTGCAAAAGTTTCTCCCCTAACCCCTCTTCAAAAATCTTTAAATGTTTTGGTTTAATCTTGGATTTTCGACTTGCTTCCTACAGAGAATTTGATTTAGGATTCCACCATACTTGGTAGAGGAGGAGCTTTTTTCAAAAGTTTCTCCCCTTGAAAATACACACAAACTAACAAT
>JAFTZH010000048.1 GCA_017464565.1 Clostridia bacterium | reverse complement strand
GTTCCAACGTAAACTCTAAGACCAGGTTTACTTACTCTCTTAAGTCCGCTGATAACCTTTTGGTTACCGTTGTATTTGAGGGTAATTTTAATAGTTCCCTGAACACCTTCGATAATTTCTACGCCAGAGATATAACCTTCTTTAAGAAGAATATCAGCGATAGCTTTCTTAGTGTTTGATGCGGGGATTTCAACAGTTTCGTGCTTAGCCATCAGAGCGTTTCTGATTCTAGTAAGCATATCTGCAATAACGTCTGTCATTTTTCTTATCCTCCTTTACCAACTAGCCTTCTTCACGCCGGGGATTTCTCCCTTGTAAGCGAGATTTCTAAAGCAGATACGGCAAATTCCGTATTTGCGGAGTACAGCGTGCGGACGACCGCAAATGCTGCATCTGGTGTAGGCTCTGGTGGAAAATTTAGCAGGCTTTTGCTGCTTGTTTATCATTGCTTTTTTAGCCATTTTATTAACTCCTTAACCTTACTTGTTAGCGAAGGGCATTCCGAGAAGTGCGAGCAATTCTCTTGCTTCTTCGTCGGTGTTCGCCGTCGTGGTGATGCAGATATCAAATCCTCTTACCTTTTCTACTTGATCGTAGGAAATTTCAGGGAAAATAAGCTGCTCTTTTACGCCCATCGAGTAGTTTCCTCTTCCGTCGAACGCGTTGGGATTGATTCCCTTGAAGTCGCGGACTCTGGGAAGCGCGTAGTTGAAGAGCTTGTCAACGAATTCGTACATCGTATCGCCGCGAAGAGTTACCTTCGCTCCTATCTTCATACCCTCACGAACCTTGAAGTTTGCAACCGACTTCTTTGCGTAAGTGGGAACTGCCTTCTGACCCGATATTATGGTCAGATCGTTAATAACAGCATCAAGAGCCTTGGAATTTTCCTTTGCGTCGCCTACTCCGCAGTTGATAACTACCTTATCAAGCTTCGGAATCTGCATCGAGCTCTTGTACTCGAATTTTTTCATAAGGGCGGGAGCAACCTCGGCCTTATACATATCTTTAAGTCTTGCCATCAGTCCTTACCTCCCATTAAAGCTCTTTGCCGCATTTTGCGCAAACGCGAACCTTTTTGCCATCGTTAATCTGGTGCTTAACTCTGACGCCCTTATCGCACTTTGAGCAGTAGAGCGCTACCTTGGACGCGTAGATTGCTCCCTCCGCGTCGATGATTCCGCTCTCATCTCCCTGCTTGCGTGCCTTTACGTGCTTGTGAATGATGTTTACCTTCTCAACGAGCACTTTTCCTTCCTTTGGGGAAACGGCTATAACCTTTCCCTTTACTCCCTTGTCGTCACCGGAAAGAACGATGACGGTATCGCCTGTTTTAATATTCATTCTTCGATACCTCCATTAAAGTACTTCGGGTGCGAGAGAGAGGATCTTAAGAAAGTCCTTCTCGCGGAGTTCTCTTGCCACAGGGCCGAATATACGCGTACCTCTGGGCGTCTTATCTTCTCTGATGATTACCGCTGCGTTCTCGTCGAACTTGATGTAAGAGCCGTCCGCGCGCTTCATTCCGTGCACGCTTCTTACGATAACGGCCTTTACTACGTCGCCCTTCTTAACAACGCCGCCGGGAGCAGCCTTCTTTACGCTGCACACTACTATATCACCGATGTTTCCGTATCTGCGGCCTGTTCCGCCCAATACGCGAATGCACATCAGCTCTTTAGCTCCGGTGTTATCGGCAACCTTCATTAACGTTTGTTGCTGTATCACTTTATTTTCCTCCTGATTTCAATACGATTTCTGCCGTATCTACTGTATATGGTTTTATTGGAGCTAAATTATTTAGCTTTTTCGATTATTTCGACTACGCGCCATCTCTTCGTCTTGGAGAGAGGTCTCGTCTCCATAATTTCAACCTTATCGCCGATTCCGCACTCGTTCTTTTCATCGTGAGCGTGAACCTTCAAGGTGTGTTTGATGATCTTTCCGTAAACAGCGTGCTTTACGTTGTCCTCGATGGAAACGACTACCGTCTTGTCCATCTTATCGCTGACTACGTATCCCACTCTGGTCTTTCTGAGATTTCTTTCTTCTGCCATGACCGTTCCTCCTTACGCATTTTTTTCTGAAAGGATTGTCATTACACGGGCAATGTTCTTCTTGACTTCCACTATCTTCTGGGGGTTGTCAAGCTGATTTATCGCGTGCTGGAAGCGGAGTGTAAAAAGCTCTTCCTTAAGTTCCTTAAGCTTTTCGTTAAGCTCTTCGGCTGTCATTTTTCTCAGATCTTCTGTGAATTTCTTTGCCTTCATAGCTTATTCCTCCTCCTTTACTACGAATTTACACTTGATGGGAAGCTTGTGAGCCGCGAGACGCATAGCCTCTCTTGCGTTCTCAACCGAAACTCCGTCCATCTCGAACATTACTCTGCCCGGTTTTACTACTGCAACCCAATACTCGGGCGAACCCTTACCTGAACCCATTCGAGTCTCGGCAGGCTTCTCCGTTATAGGCTTATCGGGGAATATCTTTATCCAGACCTTACCGCCAAGCTTGATGTATCTCGTCATAGCGATACGGGCTGCCTCGATCTGATTGCTCGTTATCCACGCCGGCTCAAGCGCTACAAGTCCGTAAGAACCGTTTGTAACCTTATTGCCGCTCGTTGCTTTTCCCTTAAGTCTGCCGCGCTGAACACGACGGTACTTAACTCTCTTCGGCATTAACATTATTTACGTCCTCCTTCTCTCGGAGCTCTTTCACCTCTCGCTCCCTCGGGGCGGCGACCGCGTCTCTCGCCGTTACGATTGTCTCGGCGGTCTCCGCGTCTCTGCTCTCTGGGCGCGTTCGTGCTCTGTCTGTTTACCTCGTTAAGAACCTCGCCCTTGTATATCCATACCTTGACGCCGATCTTACCGTAGGTGGTATTTGCTTCCCAGAAACCGTAATCAATATCGGCTCTGAGAGTTTGAAGCGGGATAGTTCCCTCGTGATAGTGCTCTGTTCTCGCGATCTCGGCGCCTCCGAGACGTCCGCCGCATGATATCTTTATACCCTTAGCGCCAAGTCTCATCGTGTTTCTGATCGCCATCTTCATAGCGCGGCGGAAGGATACGCGGTTTTCAAGCTGCTTCGCGATATTTTCCGCTACGAGCTGTGCGTCGAGGTCAGGCTGTCTTACTTCAACTACGTTGAGTGCAACGGGCATTCCAACCATTTTCTCGAGCTCTTTCTTATACTTCTCTATCTCAACGCCGCCGCGTCCGATTACCATTCCCGGCTTTGCGCAATGGATGAAAATTCTGACTCTCTGGCTATCGCGTTCGATTTCTATCTTCGGAACGCCTGCGCTCTGGAGTTCTTTCTTAAGGTATTTTCTTATATTGTAGTCGGATACGATAGTGTCTCCGAACTTTTCGTCGGATACGAACCATCTCGAATCCCAGTTCTTTATTACACCCACACGAAGACCGTGGGGATTAACCTTCTGTCCCATTCAGCTGTACCTCCTCTCTCAGTCTCTTTCTTTTACTACGATAGTTACGTGAGACGTTCTCTTGAGTATTCTGTCTGCGCTTCCCTTTGCTCTGGGCATTATTCTCTTGAGCGTGGGACCGGGGCATACGAAGCACTCGGACACATACAGTCTCGATACGTCCATATTAAAGTTGTTATCTGCGTTTGCGATTGCACTTCCCAGCAGTTTGACAAGATATTCCGAAGCACTCTTGTTAGTGTTCTTCAGAATTGCCATTGCGGTTCCTGCGTCCTTTCCTCTGATGAGGTCGAGAACGATTTTTACCTTGCGCGGGGAAATTCTTGCGTATTTAAGCGTTGCTTTTGCTTCCATCTTGAATTTTTCCTCCCTTTGCATTATTTACCGTTGTTTGACGTTTTGGAACCTGCGTGGCCCTTGAAGGTTCTTGTAAGCGCGAACTCGCCGAGCTTGTGTCCGACCATATCTTCGGTTATATATACCGGTACGTGCTTTCTTCCGTCATGAACCGCTATGGTGTGTCCGACAAACTCCGGGAATATCGTTGACGCGCGCGACCAGGTCTTGAGGACCTTTTTCTCATTCTTCTCGTTCATAGCGCATATGCGTGCGTAAAGCTTTTCTTCTACGAACGGTGCTTTTTTAAGGCTTCTGCTCATCTTATATTCCCTCCTTATTTAGCGTTTCTGCGTTTTACGATGAATTTATCCGTTCTTGCCTTCTTGTTTCTGGTCTTATAACCAAGAGCAGGCTTGCCCCAAGGCGTAACGGGCGAAGGACGGCCGATAGGCGACTTGCCTTCTCCACCACCGTGAGGGTGGTCGCAGGGGTTCATTACCGAACCGCGGACGGTAGGACGAATGCCCATATGTCTCTTCTTACCTGCCTTACCTATCTTGACGGTGTCGTGCTCAATGTTGCCGACCTGTCCGATAGTAGCCTTGCATTCAAGACGGATATAACGAACCTCTCCGGAGGGAAGTCTTACCTGAGCGACTCCGTTCTCCTTGGAGATAAGCTGTGCGGCAACTCCCGCCGCGCGTGCGAGCTGTGCGCCCTTACCGGGGTAAAGCTCGATGTTGTGGATAAACGTACCCACGGGAATGTTCTCGATGGGGAGAGCGTTTCCGGGCTTGATATCGGCATCGGGACCGGTATAAACCTTGTCTCCTGCGGTA
Source organism: Clostridia bacterium (assembly GCA_017464565.1). Classification (GTDB taxonomy): domain Bacteria; phylum Bacillota; class Clostridia; order Oscillospirales; family CAG-272; genus HGM12713. The sequence continues at coordinate 19,327 of JAFTZH010000048.1, read as the reverse complement.
AGTCCGACGGGAGCTATAACGTAGCTCTTCTGTCCCTCTTCGTTCTGAAGAAGCGCGATATACGCGGTTCTGTTGGGGTCGTACTCAATTCCTACGACCGTCGCGGGAGAGTTGTTTGCTCTCTTGAAGTCGATAATTCTGTATTTAAGCTTGTTTCCGCCGCCCTTATGACGAACGGTGATTCTGCCGTAACTGTTACGGCCTGCGTGCTTCTTCTTCGTGACAACGAGGCTCTTTTCGGGAGTTGACTTGGTTATCTCCTCGAAGGTCGGAACCGACATATGTCTTCTCGAAGGTGTAGTAGGTTTAAATTTCTTCGTAGGCATTACTCTTTACCTCCTACCATCAGTTAAGACCGTCAAAGAACTCAATGGTCTTTGAATCGGACTTCAGTGTTACGATAGCCTTTTTCCATTCGGAGGTATAACCTGCGTGTACTCCGAGTCTCTTCGGCTTCTTCTTCATATTGATAGTGTTGACCTTGTCAACCTTTACGCCGAACATTGCCTCAACCGCCTTCGCGATTTCGGGCTTCGTCGCATCCTTGCTTACCTTGAAGGTATATCTCTTGTCTGCGATTCTGTCCATACTAGCCTCGGTGATAACGGGCTTGATTATGATATCCTGAACCATTTTCATTACGCATATACCTCCTGAAGTTTTTCTACAGCCGCCTTGGTAAGAACTACCTTCTCGGCATTGAGCACCTCGTAAACGTTGATAGTGCTGTAAAGCGTTGACTCAACGCTCGGAATGTTCGCACAGCTCTTAACCACTACCTTGTCGGCGGCATCGAGAACTACGAGAGCCTTCTGAGGAACGATTGCCGTTCTCGTCTTCTTTTCCTTTATCGCCTCGCCGTTCTCAACGGTCGTTACCTTGTAGTTCTTGGTAACTTCCTTCTCGCATCCGAGAGCCTTGAGCATCTTAACGATCTCTGCGGTCTTGAACGTCTCGAGCTTGATATCGTCAACGACGATTATCTCGCCTGCGGCGAATTTAGCGGAAAGAGCGCTGAAGAGAGCGACTCTCTTGGTTTTCTTGTTGAGAGAAAGGCGATAGTCTCTGGGCTTCGGACCGAGAGCTACTCCGCCGTGCGTCCACTGAGGAGAACGCGTCGAGCCCTGACGAGCTCTTCCCGTGCCCTTCTGTCTCCAGGGCTTCTTACCGCCGCCCGATACTTCGCTGCGGGTAAGAGTGGACTGCGTGCCCTGTCTCTGATTCATAAGATAGGTTCTGACAGCAGCGTGGAGGACAGCCTTATTGACTTCTGCTCCGAATATAACGTCGGAGAGTGTCATCTTGCCGACTTCTTTACCGGTCATATCCAATACTTTAATGCTTGGCATAGTTTATTTCCTCCTTCCGCTTATGCTTTAACCGAATCTCTGATGAATACTATACCGTCTTTTGCTCCGGGAACAGCGCCCTTGATAGCGATAAGATTCTTTTCAGAGTCGATCTTTACTACTTTAAGATTGAGAACAGTTACCTGCTCGTTACCGTACTGTCCCGGCATCTTCTTGTTCTTGAAGATTCTCGCGGGGTCTATAACGCCCATTGAACCGGGCTGACGGTGGATAGGTCCCGTACCGTGCGTCATTCTGAGAATGTGGTTGCCCCATCTCTTGACGGTACCCGTGTATCCGCGTCCCTTCGTTATACCGGTTACATCGACCTTATCGCCTGCGGCGAAGGTATCGGCGGTAATAACGTCGCCAACGTTGATTGCGGAAACGTCGTCAAGACGGAATTCCTTGAGGTGCTTCTTTGCGGAAACGCCTGCTTTTGCGAAATGTCCGAGCTCGGGCTTCGTCATATGCTTCTCTTTAACATCCTGGAAGCCAAGCTGTACGGCGTCGTAGCCGTCGGTCTCTTTCGTCTTCTTCTGTGCTACGCAGCACGGACCTGCTTCGATTATCGTAACCGGGATAACGTTTCCGACCTCGTCGAAAATCTGCGTCATACCGATCTTCTTTCCGATAATACCCTTTTTCATTTTCTTTTCCTCCTGTAAATTATTGGTTGACGCGCCTTAATCGCGCCAACGTGATTTACAAAGTTGCCGAACTGCAAATCGCTTGCAACGGCTGTTATCTTTGTTTGGGTGAGTGAGGCGCTTGATTAAAGTTTTACCTCTATCTCAACACCGGCGGGAAGCTCAATGCTCATAAGCGCGTCAACAACCTTCTGCGACGGCTTGGTGATATCAATGAGTCTCTTGTGCGTGCGCATTTCAAACTGCTCACGGCTGTCCTTGTACTTGTGGACCGCGCGGAGTATCGTTACGATCTCCTTTTCGGTCGGAAGCGGAATAGGACCCGAAACGGCCGCGCCGTTTCTCTTTGCTACTTCTACGATCTTCTCCGCCGCAGCGTCGATGAGCGTGTGGTCGTAGCTCTTCAGTCTGATTCTGATTTTCTCTTTGACTGCCACTGTTTTTTCCTCCTTACAAGATTTTCGCCCGCGGATACGCATTATATTAATGAACGTTTCTGCGCAGGTTTCGTTTTTCAGAGGACGCCCTCCTCGTTCAACACCGTTCCGTGTGTTTCTTTTGCCCCCATTTAAAAACCGAAGCTCAAGTACATCAGCATCTGCACGCAAGCTCGGGTGAAAAATAGATGCTCCATACGCACGGCGCCGAATACACAACGCTCGGAACGAATGGAAAAGGATTGCTGTCGCCCGATTAAAACGGACATACTCCACGAAAATTCCCTATGAATCGCATACGCAACCATAGCAACCTCTCGCTTCATCGCATATCAAGCCTTTAGATTATACCACATTATACCTTGATAATCAAGATTTTTTTCATAGTCATTACGGAGAACTTTTTGAGATTTTTATAATATTTTTTATCATTTATATACAAAATCTGCCCTGTTTTTCCTCAAAAAAGCTTTTTGAAAGGATATTTTTATATTTTTGTCCGCTTTCACGGAGTGTTTTTTGAAAAATCCGCGGAAATTTTTCGGGATTTTTCACAAAAGCGGACAAAAATCGGGGACCCGCCGCGGCATTTCGGCAGGTCCCGAAGCTTTTAATAGAAATCCTTCTTTTTGACTCTGAAGATAAGAGATGCGAGGGCGCGAGGCTTGAACGGGATAATGGGATAAAGATATCTTCTCTTTCCGTTTACCGTCTTATTGGTAGCAAGCAGCACCACTATAAGAATTATCCCCGCGCAAAATCCCCAGAATTTGAATATAGCCGTCAGCGCAAGCAGCATCATTCGCAAAAATTTAAAGGCGTAGCCAAGCTCGTAGCTTCTCTGCGTGAAATTGGCTATCGCCACGAACGCCATATAGAGAATTACCTCGGGTATTAGCCAGCCTATCGTTACGGCAAAATCTCCGAGTATAAGTCCCCCCACGACCGAAAGTGAGTTGGCGAGCATATCGGGGGTGTTTATCGAAGCGAGCCTGAGCGCGTCGATAATAAACTCAACGAGAAAAAGCTGAAATATTATCGGTATCCTTGCTTGATTTTCGGGGATTATAAACTGCAGCCAGTGCGGTATCATATCGGGATAGAGCATAAACAGATACCAAACGGGAGTTATCACGAGTGTCATAGCGAACACGGCAAACCTTACGAGCCTTATATACGTTCCCGTGAGCGGCGGAAAATAAAAATCGTTGGTCTCCTGCATAAAATCAAAGATAGATGAAGGCAGTATCATAACCTCGGGCGAGTTATCCATAATGATAGCTACGCTCCCCTCCATTATCTGCGCCGCCGCCGAATCGGGACGCTCGGTCATTCTTATTTTCGGGAAAGGATTATACCATCTCGTTTTTATCAGACACTCCGAAAGAGACTGCGCCCCCATAGTAAGAGATTTTGTCTTTATATTTTCCAGCTTTTCGATAAGCTCGCTTACGTACTTCTCGTCTGCCTTACCCTTCATATAACAAACGACCACGTCGCTTTTTGAGACCGATCCCACCGTAATATATTTCATAGTAAGCGAGCAGTCTCTTATCCTGCGTCTTATGAGAGCGGTATTGAATATGAGCGTTTCAACGAAACCGTCTCTCGAACCTCTCATTACTCTGTCTCCCTGAGGCTCCTCCGCGTCTCTTCCGGGATAGGTTCTCGAATCTATTATTATGGCTGACGCCCCGAAGCTGCTGCCAACGAGCAGAGTCGCACCCGACAGCACCATCTGTATCATAAGGTCAACGTTCTCGGTAACGTCGGTCTCCACGTACGGAACGCTCGACTCCATAAATTCCGCAGCGCTCCTTGGGAGCTTTTTTACCGACAAAAAGTGCATCATAAGCTTCTGCATAACTGTATCCTTAACGAATCCGTCTATATAATATAAAGACAGTTCTCCGTCGCCTATTTTCAACACCTTTTTTATCATATCAAAATTTTCAGCAACGCAGAATTGATTATCTAAAAAATCCGTATTCTGCTTGTAATCGGAAAATAATTTGCGCATAATACCTCCGTTTCAGCCTACTTCGTATCGGCTGATATTTTCGAAGTTATTATGCGCAAATTTTACGGAATTATTCGGTTTTTCTTCCTTATTTATCTTCTATCGGAAATCGGCCTCAGATTATGAAATAACTCGGAACGCCGTCGATATACTCGGGATAAGCCTCTCCCTGTATCAGAGGAAGTATATAGTCGGCGCACTCGGCGGTAATACCGTTGCCTCTCTCGTTGATATACTCGTCGGGAAGCTCCTTCACCTCGTTGGCTATTTTTGAAACGTCCGAATATATAACGTCAATCTTATACGGCTTCTCGGATATGCGGCGGTACGCCATCATAACTCCCGTAACGCCCTCATCTGCCGCCGCGGCAACCGCCGCTTTTCCTATCATTACCGATTCGCAGAGGTCGGTCTCCGACGCCACGTGCGAGGAGCAGCGCTGAGGCAGACTCAGCTCCACCGAGCGCACCTTACAGCCGAAACGCTCCTTGACCGCTCCCTCAAGCACCTTTGCGGCTCCCGAGAGATATTTGTGTCCGAACACGTCAACCGCTCCGCTCTGCTGTCCCTCGCCGACGTATCTTCCGTCGGCAAATCTTATACCCTCAGATACGGCGATAAGAACGTTGGGGTGCTTTTTAAGGGCGTTTTCCACGTCCTCGAAAAACGACTCCATATTAAAGTCTTTCTCGGGGAAATAAACTGCGTCGGGAGACTCTCTTCCGATATATTTACCGATATCGGCGGCGGCAGCCAGCCAGCCGGCGTTTCTTCCCATTATCTCTACTATCGTAACGGCGGGGGTATTATATACGGCACAGTCTCTTATTATCTCCTGAGTGGTAACCGCGATATATTTTGCCGCCGTACCGTAACCGGGGGTATGGTCGGTAAGCACTAGGTCGTTATCTATGGTCTTCGGAACGCCTATTATACGGATATCGTATCCTCGGTTAGCAAAAAAAGCCGAGAGCTTTGCGACGGTATCCATCGAATCGTTTCCGCCTATGTAGAAAAAGTATCTTATATCGTGTTTTTGAAAGACCTCGAGTATTTTTTCATAGGTGTCGAGTCCCGTAGAAATATCAGGCATTTTTTTGCGGCAGCTTCCGAGCGCTGCGGCGGGAGTATGCTCAAGGCGCGATATTTCCTCCTCGGAAGCGAAGCGGTCGTTAAGGCAAACGAGGTTCTCCCGCAAAATTCCCTCTATACCGTTGAGCATACCGTAAAGCTTAACTATACACTCATCAGCAAAAGCTCCTCTTATAACACCCGCAAGGGTTGCGTTGATTGCGGCGGTGGGTCCGCCCGACTGTCCGACTATTGCGTTTCCTCTTAATTTTTTCATAAATTTCTCCTTCATAAAAATAATTTGTGAGTCTAAAAATTTTGTCATTAAAAAGGACATACAGCAAAAGGATTTATTTATGCCGTTCTACATATTATTATATTACCATAAAATTTTCAAAAAAGCAAGTATTGGAGGATATTATGTTTTCTGCCATCGTCTCTATGTTTTCTAATTTCATTCATTTGATACTTGGGATAAACACTCCGCAAAGCTTTCCTCCCCCGCTCCCCGCTGAAAAGGAAGCGGAATATTTCCGCAGGCTTGAGGAGGGAGACACCTCCGCGAGAGAGACCCTGATACTTCACAATCTCCGTCTCGTATCACATATCGTAAGGAAATATTACGCTTCAAGCAAGAATCAGGAGGATCTCGTATCGGTCGGAGTCATAGGTCTCGTAAAGGCGGTAGACAGCTTCAAGATATCAAACGGTGCGCGCTTTGCTACCTACTCCGCAAAATGTATACAAAACGAGATACTTATGTATTTCCGCTCGCAGAAAAAGCTTAACGCCGAGGTATCCCTGAACGAAACGATAGACGTTGACAGAGAAGGAAATCCGCTGACCTACATAGACGTCATAAGCTGTGACGAGAGCATAACGGGAGAGGTGGAAAGGAAGATAAACTCTCAAAGAGCGTTAAAATACGTCAATACTCTGCTTGACGAAAGAGAACGCCAGATAATAACCCTGCGATACGGATTGAACGATAACAGCGAGCCTATGACGCAGAGAGAGGTCGCCGAAATACTCGGTATATCAAGGTCGTACGTAAGCAGAATAGAAAAAACCGCGCTTGAAAAGCTGCTCGCGGCATTTAAAGAGATTTGAGTTTTTGGGGGAGGAGCTTTTTGAAAAAGGACCTCCCCCATAAAAACAAGGGTTTGGGGAGAAACTTTTGCAAAAGTTTCTCCCCTTATTATCATTTTTATTCTCCCCAATAAGCCGCAACGTCGGCGCGGGTTTTAAAGAAGCCTGCCCATTCTATCCAGAAGCCCTCGTCCTCGGTCCAATAGTAATAATTGAACGGAATCAAGTCTATCACGAGCTTTGACCACTCGGTTCCTTCTATCCAGGAAAGTGTGAGATCCTTCGTACCCATACTTACCTTCGAGTTCCAGATATCTATTACCACAAGCTGCCACTCGTCCGTTTTTTCGTAGCCGTTGTTGGTAATATCAAGCATATAGGTAACTCCGCCGTACAGCTCCTTATATTTCAGCGTTCCGTCGGTACACGCCGCGATACGTCCGAAAATAGATTCGATATCCTTCAGTTTGACCTTCATAGCGAAAAGCGGATATTCTCCCGCGTCTATATTATAATTGGTAACGTCCATCATAAAGGCGGCGGGATTGGTTCCGTACTCGTTCGTGCCATTGCCGTTCTCAACTCTCGGCGCCACGTAAAGCGCTCCTATCTCCTCGTCCATAATTCCGCTTGCCGCGCTTCCGAAGCCGCTTACGTTCCTTCCGATATTAGATGCCGACGCAAGATTAAAGATATACGCGCTGTCGGTAATTTCCACCGAGTCGGGTAAGCTGTCGGCGGACAATCCGTAATATGCCTTTATCGCGTCCTTGTTCGCAAAAAATCCTACCGACTTCACAAAAAATCCTTCCGTTTCTCTCCAATCGTAATAATTGTACTTCAAAAGATTTATAGAAAACTTTGCGTAATTGCAATCGTCTATCCACGAAACGTTCGGTTCCTCCGCGCCGAATTTGGCAGGCGCGTCGTTTATATTAACGACTATAAGCTGCCACTCGGTCGTGGGAGAATACATAGAGGACATCTGCATAACGTAAGTGTTTCCGCCGTGCGCCTCCTTGTACGCGAGTGAGCCGTCGGTCGCCGCCGAAACGTTGCCGAACATTGAAGAGGTGTCCTTTATTTTCACCTTAAGAACGATATACGGCAAATTCTCCGCGCTTATCTTTTTCGATGACACGTCAAGATTAAACGAGCTGGGATTTTGCTTGGTATTGTCCTTGGGGTTAAGCTCCAGCGCCGCCTCGGTGCTGTCAAACGAGTACTCGGTAGCCGCTCCGTAGCCCGTAACGTTAGCGCTGATATTAGCCTCGGTATTCATATTCAGTATGATACTGTTCTGATTCGTCTCAATCGGACTGCTCGGAATTTCAACCGTCGTGTCGTAGTAGCTCTCGATATCGGAATAGCTCTTGAAAAATCCCATCGACGCTACGTAAAATCCCTCGCTGCTCTTCCACTCCGAGTAATTATACGGCAAGAGGTCAACGCATATCTTCTGCCAATACGAATTATCTATCCACGATACTCCGTCCTTTGCGCCCGACGTAACGTCGGCGTTCGTAAGGGCAAGAGCAACGACCTGCCATTCTGCCGTAGCCTTATATTGCCCCGCCATACTCATAGCGTAGGTCTTCGTCTTGCTGTCAACCGTGTTTTTATAAGCCATAGAGGTGTCGGTTCCCGCAGAAACCTTTCCGAAGGTCGAAGCGGTATCCTTCAGCTTCACCTTTATCGCCACATAGCCGTAAATATCGGCGCGGAGCTTAATCGAGCTAAGATCAAGGTTAAACGCCGCAGGGTTAAAGCTTCCGTCAGACTTCGCGGGCGTTATATAAAGCGCGCCCGTCGCCGCATCGTAGCTTCCCGCGCTCGTTGCCGCGCCGTAGGATACGACGTTATCGGCAACAGCCTGTTCCGACGAAAATTCCATTACGTAAGAATTTTCCGAATAATCGGAGGTTCCCGTCTGCGAGTCTACCGCCGTTGCGGGCATCAAAACGCTCTGCGCGCACATTACGATAAAAAGAAGCAAACAAATTACGTTATTCCTTTTCATTCTGCCGTACCTCCTTCACAACCGAACGAAACACCGTCGATATAAATATCTCCCGACGAACCCGTAACCTCAAAAATAAACTCTATCGAGCGTATATTTTCCAGAACCGAAGCGTCAGCCGTACCTCCAAGCGAGCTTTCAAGCGTGTTCAGGTCAACGCATACGGCGTCAAAATCTCCCGACTCGGTGCTCGTAAAGAGATTTGCGGTATATTTCGTTCCGTCGGTATCTGTAAATACTATGCCGCAGAAGGTCTCCGCGCTGTCAAGACCGCCTATATACAGCCTCATCACGCCGTACTGCGTAAACGAGGTCTCAGTATCGCGGAACAGCTCGTATATACCGAATTTTTCCGCGTCCATAGTGGGAGTTACCGAAACGATTCCCGACGACGAATACGCAATCTTAAGCGCTCCCGTTCCCTGTACCTTTACGGTATTATCGATAGCGAGCGCGGTCTGCGCGGTATTCGCCGCGCCGAGTATCCACGTAGGATAAGAACGGCTTATATCGGCGTTACCCGGACGCAGGTGGAATCTTTCCTCAAGGTCGCAGTCCGCCCAATCGAGATACGAGGTATATACCATACCGTCAGTCTGCTCGGTTATAGCGGGCAGAGCGGGATAAAGGGCATTTCCGTCAAGAGTCGAGCAAAGGTTTGCGGTGTAGGTCGCCGAATAGAAGGCGTAGCTTGCCGCGTACGGCTCACTGATATATTCGCTCCACACCTTTACGGTATCGGCGTCAACTATCTCGGCGTTCGCCCTCTCGAATACGCCGTCCGCGCCGCAGACGAGGAAGCCCTTAAGATAGCTTCCGTTAAGCAGTCCGAGTCCGTCCCCAACGTTGCCGAACGTCATATATACCGCGCCCCCCGAAACCTCGGAGGATACGAGCACGGGAGAGGATATCTCCGTCTCGCCGCCGTATACGAGGCTCATAGCCGACTGCGCCATTCTGTTCGCTATCGGAAGCTTGGTTCTCGGATGTATTGGTGAGTTGGTATAATCAAACTCGGGGCTTACGTCGTTATTCGCGATTATAGCGCTGAAGGTGGGATTTTCAAGTGCGAAGGACGCGAGATCAAGCTGAAACTCGGCAAAATCCGCCTGCGTTACGTTACTGTATACGTAAGGCTGTATAGTGACGTATATAAGCGGCATATCCTCATTCTCAAAGCCGAAATCCTCGCAGAATTGCGAATGAAGCGCCTCCATCTGCGCCTTGTAATTTCCAGCAGAGATATCCGCCTCTCCCTGATACCATATCATTCCCGCAACCTCAAATTCGGTTATCGGGGCGATACGCAGGTTATAACAGGAGGTCATCTGCGCGTGATTGCTCGTTTTCCACTCGCTCTTAACTACGTACATCTCTTTTTCAAAATAGAATTTGTAAAGCTCGTCGTTGTTGTCTATCGTGTCTCTCGACAGCCATTCACGGATAGACGAGCCGCCGACCGCGCAGTTGATATATCCAACGGGTACGTCAAGCTTCTCTCTCAATACCGCCGAAAAGAAATACGCAACCGCCGACGTGCTCTTTATATATCCGTTCTCTGCCGTAAGCCAAACGCATTTTTCGTAATCGGTCTGCTCCTCGTACGGATATACCTCTCTTACCGAATAGAGCGAGCGCAGATATTTGTCGTCAAGCTCTATCTCACGTCCGTCCGCGTCGGCAGACAGGGTGTATTCCATATTGGACTGTCCCGCCGATATCCAAAGCTCGCCGAAAACGACGTCGCTGATAGTGGTTACGAGCCGATAATCCGCGTATATCTCTATATCGTACTCGGTATACGAGCCCTTTTGCGCCTCAAGAGTTACCGCAAAGCTTCCCTTCCGTACGACGCCGTTGTTCTCGGCAACTACCGTATCCCCGTCCTTAAGGCGAACGAGCACGTCAACTCCCGCGTCTCCCGTTCCCGATACGGTAAAGGGCTTATTTTGCTGGAAAAGCATTTTGTTTCCGAAAATATTTTTCTTTTCAAGCTCGCAATCGTAAAAATCGGGCATCTGCTCCGACATAACGGAGGCAAGAGTTATTGCCGCGCCGTATCCGCCGTTCTGCAAGCCGAGCAGACAGTTAAGCGCTCGAAGAAGACCCGACGCGTCCGAATACGAGACGGTAATTCCGCCCTCGGCGGATACCTTGAAGGCTCCGCTTCCGATTGCGGCGTCCGAAACGAACGCCACCCTTTTCTCGTCGGAGCTTTCGTTCTTCACCGAAACTCCCCAGCCGTCAAGCTCCGAAAGAGCCGAAAACGCGCTCACGAGAGCCGCCGTCTGCGTTTCGGAATCGTTTATAACGAGCGCGTAGCCCCCGATACCGTCGGGAAGCGCCGCGCGCAGGATATCGTAGTCGTTTTTCGTCTCGGTCTTTTCTTCTTCCTCTTTCTTCGGCGGAACCTTTTCGTCTTCCCCTTCCGGTGCCGCCGTGCTTTCCTCGGCGCTTGACGCCGTGGTTTCGTCGGCAGGTTCCTCCTTGTCCTTTTTACACGAAGCAAAACACATAATCAATATTACTCCAACCAAAAGCAAGGATAATATCCTTTTCATTTCTTTCATAATATTACTCCATTATTTCAAGCTCGCAGAACTTTATTTCTCTGCGGTTAAAATCATACGCCATAACGAGGCTTCCGTCAGAGCGCACCATTCCGAAGGGATAGGAATAATAACCTCCGTCCTCAAAAATATTCTCTTTGATATAGAAGCTTTCAAGCTCGTCACGGCTTACCCAGACGCTAAGACACCTGCGCTCTCTTACCTGATACGTTCTTCCCGTCTCGCCGCCCATGGCGTTGTGGAAGAGGACTATTCTTCCGTCGGGCAGACGAATCATATGCGGGAGCGTACCGGGGTTCGGTATATCGGTGCGGTAAGCCTTGCTCCACGTTCTGCCGCGGTCAAGGCTCTCGCTTCTCCACAGCCAGCCGTCCCATTCGGCGCGGATGAGCATTACGAGTTTTTCGTCCTTAAGCTCTATTATGGTCGGTTCAAGCAGACCCGACGGACGATTGGCAACGCCTCCGAGATATTCAAAGCTTGAGAGTGTATCGTCTGTTTTGAACGCCGCCACTCCGTGAAGATGGCTTCCGAACTTGTGGATCGGTCTTTCCTTATCCGTTCTCGGAGGCATAGCCAACGCCTCCTCCTCACTGCGTGCCGCCGCGAAGCGCTCTCTTCCGACCGTCGGCATCTGCTCTCTTTTGGTGAAGGTAGAGCCGCAAATTATATTCTCTCCCCAAGAAGTTCTGATAAGCTGTCCGAAGGACGCGGACTTACCCTCTCCCGAAAGAAGATCAAATGGGGTGTTTCCCGTCCAGCTTTTTCCGTTATCGTTTGATTCCATACGGAAAAAGTGCCATACGGTATAGTTATCGGCTTTCGGCCATCTCGCGCAGAGCGCTACCAATTTATCCTCATTCCTGAGTATCCACGCCGAGCCGTTCTCGTCGGCGGGAGGGAGGATAAAGTCTATATCCCTCCAAGTTCTTCCGCCGTCGGACGAGCGTATCGTAACGGCGCAGTTATCGTCGGCAGGCTCGTGGTCCGAGCCGGTAAGCCAAGTACAGATAAGGTCGCCGTTCGGCGCCTCCGCCATTATCGGCGCGCAAGCCAGACGGAATATCTTTCCGTCCTTTTCCCAGCCCTCGTTTCCGTTGAAAACGGTATATTCCCTGACCTTTATTTTTCCGCTCATCGTCATTCTCCTATTTTAGAGGCAATCTCCTCGTAAAAATCGTACATTTGGCGGATCTCCCACTTATATCCGACGGGAAGCTCGCAGTCGGAACGGCTTCGGCAGAAATAGCTCTCTATCGGAAGCCCCGCGAGCTGAAGATAATATTTCGCGTTGAGTGGATACATCTGATACTGCACGAGAGACGCCATTCCGAGAAAGTTCTGCACCCTCTGCGCCTCGTCAAGCTTTCCCTTGCGGAAGAGCTTGTCGAGCTTGACGTACATCTCGGGATGATAGTTGCACATAACTCCCGAAAGTCCCGCGGCTCCGTGCTTCATACTGTCGAGAAGCGTCGCGCTGTTAGCGTTAAACAGCTTGAGGCGAGTACCCTGTACAGCGTCAAGCTTTTCCCGCAGCATATCGGGATCACAGCAGGTGTCCTTGAAAAACACGAAGCGTCCGCTGTCCGCAAGTTTTTTAAGTCCGTTCGCGCTGAACAGACGGTGATAAGGATTGGGAGCCTCGTAAACGCCAAGCTCCACGCCGGGCATAGCGTCCGCTATGCGAAGCGCGTTGTTTACCGCAGCATCCTCAGAATCGTTCTCTCCCGCAAGCTTACACGCTATAAGCACGACCGCCTTCACTCCTCTGTCCGCCACGCGGCGAAGCTCGCGCAAAGAGGCGTCGAAATCCTCGCTAGAGGAGGTACAATGTCCCGAAGCCACGACGTGCGTATCGGAGGACACGTTGTTCATCGTTACCTCTATAAGCTGTAATCTTTCCTCCTCGGTCAGAAAATATATCTCACTTGACAAACAAGCCGCAAATATTCCCTGACAGCCCTTCTTCTCGTACCAGGACGCGACTGCCGCCGCCGCCTTGTAATCTACCTCTCCGTTCTTTTTATAAGGGGTTATCATAACGGGATAGATACCGTTATTCAATTCATTTTTATTGACCATTTCGTTTTTCTCCGTAATTATTGTCCCATATAAGCGCGCATAGCGTCGCTCACGCTTGGATATACGGCTATCCATTTGATATAAAACGCCGTATTCTTGTTCATATCCGCTGAATTTCCGAGCGTCATCTTAAGCGCGTTCCAATCTCCCCTGAACGCCGAAACGCTCTCGGTCTGCGACGAGGAGGACGCGTAACAGTAAAGCTCTGAGAGATCGAGTATCATCGTATGATATTCCTCGTCGTTGGCATATCTGAACGAACCGAACTTATAGAAGGACGACTGCGCGTCGGTCTTCCAATAGAGCAATCCGCAATATTTTCCGGTATAATTTACTTTTTTTATTCTGACGGCGAGAACGGGCATATCCTCGGCAGACGTGCTTCCCGAAAGGAAGCTGTCTGAAATTTCCTGAAGGGTTATCGAGGACGCTCCGCTCACCTTCAGCGCCTTTTCCTTGGAGTCATACTCCGCGACGGTGCTTCCCTGGGGAGATACCGCTCCGCACGCGCCCTCGCTGTCAAAGCTGTATCGTATACCCTTGTCGGTAAAGTCTATCTCCGTTTTTGCCTCACTGCTCTCGAGGTCGGATATCTTAAATCTCGTAACCTCGATAACCTCCTTGAGCTTGGAGTATATAACGTAAACGTATCCGTCGTCTCCGGCAACCGCCTCGGGATATCCGTAATATCCGCTCTTCGCGAGTCCGTACTGCTCCATACTGTAATCGGCCTCGTCCTTTAGCACGTACTGCTCTCCGAAGGAATATCCGTCCTCCGAAATACAGAGCATCAGAGGAGAACGCAGACTGTATCCCGTATAATAGGGATTGCCGATATAATATATCCTTCCGTCGGGCAGCTTTCCGAAATATGACATAGCGTTGTCGTCGGTAAAGGAGGTCTTGTATATCTTGCTCCAGCTTTCTCCGTTATCGTAGCTTTCGGTCTGCCACAGATATCCGTCGTCGGCTCTCATTATCATATGTATAACTCCGTCGAACGACTGATAGAAGTTACCCTCGCAAAGCTCTCTCGCGCCTGCCGCATAGGCGTCCTCAACGGCAGAAGCGTCGATATCCCGCCTTATCCAACCGCTCTCTCCGCTCGGGTCGTCGGTATAAAGCACCGACGTTCCTCGGCACAGGAAAAGTCTGCCGCCGTAGGAGAACTGCGGAGCGGTAGAGCCTGTATAAAGCCCGAATTCTTTCGGCTCGCTCCAGCTCTCGCCGTCAGACGTCGAGACGTAATACGCCCCGCTCACCTCAACGTCGGTAAGATTAGATTTATAGGTAACGGTATTATAATAGAAATACAGCTTATCCCCGTAGGTATGGAAAAAACCCGACGAGCACTCTACGAGCGGATCGTTCTTCACTATCGCAAACGGCTCGCTCCAATTTTCAAAATCCGAGCTTGAAGATATCCTTATCTTGCTGTCCACGGTGTCCTCGTCCTTGGGCGTCGCCGTCCACGCCGCGTATACCCTGCCCTTGAATCTTCCTATTCTCGAATGGTGCGTATATCCCCAGCTTGAATCAAACTCGGTAAGCTGTACCGATTCGGACGCGAGCTTTTGGGGCACGGTATCGGATGCGTTATTGATAGCTATCGAGGATTCCTTCGCCGTCATTCCCGAGCTTACGGGATACAGAACGTAATAATACTCGCTTATATCGGCGTTTTTAACCGAATATCCGTACGATTCGGAAAGAGAGAAGCTTTCTCCCCCGACGAGAGACCTCGCGTGTACCAGCGCGGCTATCGTCGCCGCGCTGCTTCCGCCCGCGATTACGACCTTTTTGCCTTTAACGCAGACAGTATAGTCTCTGTATCCAAGACCCTCGCAGACCTCTGCGCTCTCGTCTCTGTTCGTGCTTCCGACGAGTATTTCGTATTCACCAACCTCACTCTTTCCCGCTTTTATATAGTCGTCGCGCACCTCTATCCGCGCGCCCGTCGCCTCGTATATCGCTTCCTTGAGAGCCATTATCTCCTCTCTGAGCTTCGAGTCGGTGTTTTCGGGAAATATTATCTCGTATTCCGAGCTTCCGTTTTCAGCAATCTTTATCATACCGTCAGTTTCGGATACGGAAGAAACCGTAGTTTCTTCCGTATCTCCGTTGTCCTTCGCACAGCCCGTCAGCAGTATTCCCGCAAGAAGCACCGACGACAGCGCCGCGCGTATTATTTTTCCTTTTTTCATTTAAGCACCTCTTTAGCCGAGTCTCAAACCGTTAAGCTCGGTTACGAAAAGGAATCTATGTACTTCTGTACCTCTTCGCCGCAATTTATAGCTACGGCTCCCATAGTAGACGAATAGTTCGGTATCTCGCCGTGGATATATTTCAAATAATAATCTCTGGTCTTTCCGAAATTCATCACGAGGTTGAGATCGTAGTATACGGTGTCAAGTACTATGCGGAGCATTTCGGCGTCCTCCTCGCTGTCAGCTCTTCCGACCACGCACTCGTCGATATATTCGCCTCTTACGCTCTTATACGACTTATACGCCATTACCTCAAGCATAAATCCGACCTTCTCGGTGTTCTTGGTGTAGGAAGGAACCCCCATATACGCCGAATAGTAAATGTTCGCGTAGGAATAATATCTCTCCTGCTCCTCGTCCGCCTTGGGCATAGGAACTATTCCGAAATCAAAGGGATAGCTTCTCATTTTAGACGCTATATGAGATATCTGCGCCGAGCCGAAAAGCGATCTTCCGCTTGAGAAAATCTGCGTTATCTCGGTGTCCTTGGTATATCCGCCTATGGCGTGAGTGCTGTCGGCTCCGAGATTGTCTCTTATCCATTCAGCCGCGGTGGTGATATTCTCGTTTTTCATATCGACGACGGGCAAGCCGTTCTCAACCTTGCTGAATCCGTATCCGAGAGAAACGAGAAAGGCGTATCCGCAGCCCATATCGTACTGAAAGCCGTAAACGTCGTCCTCGGGCAGCATTATCTGGTCGCCGTTCTTATCGTTCGCGGCATTAGCCGACATCGTAAGCATCTTCTCGTACGTCCACTCCCCGTCTCTTACGAGATCGTAAACGCTCTTGCCGTATCTGTCGTCTATTCCCTCCTCCTGCGCTATCCTCTTGTTTATGGCGAGGCAGAAGGGCATTCCATAATAGGAAAGAGAAACGTCTCCCGTTCCGGTAAATATCTTTCCGTTTATCTCAAAATGGCTGTTCGCGTCCGAGCTCCACCAAGGCTCGTCAAGATTTACGTATTCCATTTCATTCAGAGGCAGGAAATTCTCTCCTCCGTACATAAGAGCCGCGGCGTTCACCACAGAAAACTCCCAAAGGTCTATCTGGTCGTCCTGCGAAAGATTTTGCTGAGTTATCTTATCCACCGTAGTCTCAACTATTGAAACGTTGCTGTAACAAGCTCCCTGATAAACTATCTTCACGCCGTAACGCGCCTCTATCTCCTGATTTCTGTAATAGACAGAATCGCATATCGGTTCTCCGACCGCCTTCTCAAAGGTCTGACCTGCCGCGATAGTGGCGGTTCCGAACTGATATATCACGAATTCCTCGCCCTCGTCAAAATCGGGGGCGTCAAGCGTGTCGAGATAATCAATCTCCTCGGTAGAGGCGGCGGTAACCGTCGTCCCCTCTTCTTCCCCCTCGTCCTTTTTGCACGACGGCATAAGCACTAGGCTTGACAGGGTGAGCACCGCTAACAGCAAAGCTATCGTTTTCTTAAACATATTTCCTCCGTTCAATCGCCTTATACGTTTGTACTGTTACCGGGCCATTCAACGTATGCTCCGTCCGAGGGGGTTGGATCCAAAGATAATTTGAGTATATCGCACGAAGGCACGAGATAAAAATCGGTTACCTGAGGCTTTTCATATTTTCTTCTCATAATCTTTCTCCTTTACAAGTAATTTCCGTTCTCGGTCATCTGAGCGACCACTCGGGCTTTGCGTCGGTTCCTATAAAGCTTACGGTATAGGAATCTCCCGTGTAACGAACGTTATCCTTCATAACGTAAGGGGTTATCGTATACGTAACGGTTCCCGCACTGAGCGGAATTTTTCCTACCGTAACGGCAACGAGATATTTTCCGTCAAGCTCAACCTTTATCATATTGTTCTCACCGTCGCGCGCCTTGATAGAAGAATAAACGGTCTTTACCTCCTTGGAAAGGTCGTAAGTACCCTCGTCAGACACGGCGATTATCGTCATTCCGATAGCGTCGTAGCTGTCGTATGTAGCCGCATCGATAGTAGAGATAAATCTCATATCGTACTTACTGTCAGAACCCACGCTGCTATTCTGTACGCCGTAATATTTTACAACGTCGGTCATACGGTCGTACTCCGCCGCGTCGTCTGCCTCGCGGAAGAAGCCTATCCATTCTATCCAATAAAGCTCGCCTGCGGTATCCGCCTTGTTATACGGCGAGAGTTGGAGAATTATCTGCTGCCACAGCGTATGCGAAGTTACCGAATATCCGTTGTAGGGATATTTTGAGGTCTGTACCGAGCAATCGGCTATATTGACAGTAATTATCTGCCAATCGGTACTCTCGGCGTAGATCGTCTTCATACTGAGATTGTTCGTGCTTATCGAGCTTCCGTCCTGTGCCTCGGTCAGCTTCTCGTATATAGCCGAAGCTCCCGTATATCCCGTTATCTGTCCTAATTCCGAGCTTGCGTCGGCAAGCTTTACCTTGATCGATATATACGGATATACCGAGGGATCGACGTCAACGCCTGCCGCCGCGGGCTTCATCGTAAGAGACGCTCCGTCGTTAACCGTGGTATTTGGAGTAACGAGCGCCGCGCCCGCGTCCGCATCGTATGCAAAAGAGGAGGCGGTGCTATTCGTAACGATTGCCGAATTAGCCGCAAAATCCTCGGCGCTGTCAAAATCAACTATCTTGTAGTTTTCAACCGCCGCACCGTAATAAAGCTTTGCCGAATTGATAGTATCAAAAAGGGCAACCGACTTTACGTAAAATGCGTCGGAGGTAGTAAAAGTCGTCGAAGAATAAGGGAAAAAGTCTACTATGGTAGCAATCATCGTTATATCGCTTCCCGACGAGGTCTTTCCCACGAGAGGATTTATGGTAGTTTCGCTGTCAGCCGTGGTTTTTGCGTAAATAGCGTCTGCCTGAAAAACGTCTGCCACCAAAAGCTTATAGCCGTTGCCGAGGTCAACTATGCTCGGAGCGTTGGTTTTGTTGAGAACTCCGTAAGTCGCAACGGCCGAGGTGGTCTCTCCGAGCTTCGCGCCCGCGGTCTTAAGATTTGAGGTTACCGAAGTTCTCGTTGCGAATTCGGGATCGACGTTGTCCGTCGCTCCCTTGTATACCACTGCTATAACGGGAGCCGACGAGGTAGCTATCGAGCCGCCATAAGTAACCGTGAGTCTTGCCGGTGCTTTTCCGCTCGCCGCGCTCGGATATACCTTAAGCGCCTCTTCGGTCGTGTCATATGCGTGCGCCGTTATTCCCTCTTTACCGACCTTGCTTGCGTTAGCCTCGTCCGAGAGGTCGAGAGAAAACACGGGGTTCGACCCATCGTGCAGATAGGCGTCCAGTGCTGACGCGCCGAAAGCAGAGCAAAGCGCCGTGCTCAAAAGCGCAATCGTCAAAATAAGAACTCCAATTTTTTTCATAATGTTCTCCCTTTCTTGATTTTTATTATTTTTTGTTTCAAAAATGGATTTTTTGACAGTTTTGTTTACAACCGTATCTATCACTATTATAGCACATAGACAAAACCCTTTCAATATCAATCTATTTCTTTTCAATGTCAAAAACAGAAGTACTCGTCCGAAAATAAGACAGATTTTTCAAAAAAAGGAAGAAACTTTTGCAAAAGTTTCTCTCATTACCCTACATTTGTTTTATTGGGGAGGTACTTGTTCGTGGGAGATGAAGACCAATCGTGTTCTTCACTCCGTAGAGTGTCATTCTGAGCGAAGCGGAGCGCAAGCGAAGCGTAGTCGAACCCGCAGGGCGACGGCATCGCCGTCGGAATCTGCTTTGATTTTCGTTAAAGTATTTAAGGTTAGTTTG
>JAFTZH010000001.1 GCA_017464565.1 Clostridia bacterium | reverse complement strand
GAGTATGATGAAAACTTAATTTAAGCTCTCCGCAGAAAGCAAGACAAAAATCCCAAACCATACCCAACGTTTAAAGTTTTTTGAAGAGGGGGGTTTGGGGGGAGTGCCTTTTTGCAAAAAGGCACTCCCCCCATAAAACAAGGGTTAGGGGAGAAACTTTTGCAAAAGTTTCTCCTCATTAAATACATATATCATAAAACTCCAATTATCCAATAGATAACGCCCCAGATGGCACCCGCTAGGGTTCCGTAGAGAAGAACGGGACCTGCCACGGTAAAAATTTTCGCGCCGACGCCGAGGACGAAGCCCTCGGCTTTACTGTCTATGGCGGGAGACACCACCGAATTGGCAAAACCCGTTATCGGAACGAGAGTACCCGCGCCCGCGTGCTTCGCTATCTTATCGAAAACGCCTATCGCGGTCAAAAGCACCGCTATAAATATGAGCGTTACCGAGGTAAGAGTTGCGGAGGTTTCCTCGGTGAGTCCGCAAAGCTTAAGATAGACATCGTGAAAGCCTTGCGCGAGAGCGCAGATAGCGCCGCCGAATAAAAAGGCTTTAACGCAGTCCTTGACAACGGGGGATTTGGGTGCGTGCGCATCGGCGTATTTTTTATACTGTTTTTTATCTATGTTCATTTTGAGCTCCTTTGATTCGTTTTCTTAATATTATCTTTTACAGTTTTTTGTCACTTATTCTCTTTGCCCGTTTGATTTTTCATCACAGCGTTTTTTTGTGAACGATACTTATAAAGATAATCTTCAAACCGTATTGACATTTTTCGACTTGTTTGATAAAATTTATATGTAAGATACGGTATTTTTATTTTGTAATTTACCGCATACGCTGTTTTGAGGAGACGTTAGAAAATGAAAAATTTTGATATCTCAAATCTCGTTATAAGCGAGATAAAGGATATATATTCTCTGAAATTGAAAAAGCACACCGAGGCATCGGCAAAGCTTATGAGCTCGGTGCTTATCGTGAGACAAGCGGGAAGGTCGGTCTATACCGTGGGGAAGAAGGAATACGCCGTTGACGCGGGCAACGCGCTTTTTCTGCCGTCGGGAACCGAATATACGCTCGACGTTGAAAAGTACGGAATATGTACGGTCATAGAGCTGTCTCTCTCCAACTCCGCCTCAGAGCTTGCTCCCTGCGGATTTTTTATAGAGGGAGATAAGGACATATCAAAATCGGTTTTGAATCTGGCGCATTTCTGGGCGCTCAAGGGTCCCGCCTACCGCTCTAAATGTATGTCGGGCGTGTACGACGTTATAACGCGCATATCCGGAATAGCTTCGTACAATTCCAGCCTCGCGGGAAAATACAGTCTGATACACAGGTCGGTAAAATATATAGAGACCAATTATGCCGACCCTGATCTTTATACTCCATATCTTGCCGAGATATCGGGTATCGGAGAGACGTATTACAGAAATATCTTTATCGCGGTTTTCAACGTCCCGCCTACGAAATATATCCAACAGTACAGGGTGGATAAGGCAAAGGCTCTGCTCGTCGATTCGGAGCTTTCTGTCGAGGAGATAGCTCTTAAGGTCGGCTTCGCAAATTCCTCGTATTTTTGTAAGGTCTTTAAATCGGTCGCGGGATTTACCCCGTCCGAATACGCCGACAAAGGCAGAAGGATAGGATAAAATAAATAATATTTTGGCGGGGGAGGAGCTTTTTGAAAAAAGCTCCTCCCCCGCACCCCCTCCGCAAAAAACTTAAACGTATTGGGCTTAATTTTGAATTTTTATTTTGCTTTCTACGGAGAGCAAGGCAAAAACCAAAAAATAAACCCAGCGTTTAAAAGTTTTTGAAGAGGGGTTTTAGGGGAGAAACTTTTGTAAAAGTTTCTCCCCTATTAACTATTCAGCTTTTCACCATAGAGGCGAACTGTTGCTTTGCGGCGGATATTTTCGTTTCCTCCGCCTTTTCGGTCTTATAATATCCTTTGGAGGACATTTCCTCGAATATTTCGTTCTTTATCGCGTGCTCGTCGTTCAGCAGCCCCGCGAGGCAATTTCTGACTTCGCCTGTTTCGCTTTCGCACAAAAAGGTATTATACGCCGAGGTCATATGCTTCTCGGAATTGAGAAGGTCGGTCATTCTGGCTTTTTCATCGAATCCGCTGTTCTGTGTCATATCGTACTCCTTACTTCAAATTTGATACGAGCTCGTCGTAGTGGCGCTGATGTCTGCAGGCGAGCTGGTCGTACTTAGCGGTGAGGGCGTTATCTCCCGCGTCCGCGGCGAACTGCTTGTATTTCGCTATCAGATTTTGCTCCATTGACAATAAATCGGAAAGTCCGCTTAATTCTTTTGACGTTATCTGTGCCATAGATTATCCTCCTGCCTTAATGCAAAAATCGGTAACGATATTATTTTTTGCCGTATATTAAAAATTATACCTGAAAATGAAGAACTCTTTAAAGAAATTTTTTGAGCTTTTCTATGCTGTCGTCCTCAAAAGCG
This sequence comes from Clostridia bacterium, assembly GCA_017464565.1. Lineage (GTDB taxonomy): Bacteria > Bacillota > Clostridia > Oscillospirales > CAG-272 > HGM12713. The sequence continues at coordinate 3,014 of JAFTZH010000001.1, read as the reverse complement.
GCAATTTCGCGGGCGAGCTTGAGCGGAGCCTCGCTGCACTCTCGGTTTTCAAACTCCCGCACTATCTTGGTCATATCGGTCATTCCCATAGTTGCGCCCTCAATAACCATCTGCGCGAGATGGCTCGTAGTCGAGTCGGTCATAGTGTTCATCGCCATTCCTATCTTTGCCGACATTTTTGTCATAAAGCCTTCTTCTTTCGGCTGTCCTCCGATATCGTATATCATCTTGCTTACTTGTTTGCCATAGCCCTCGTATTTGTCGAGCTGTGCCGTCAGCTCCTGTCTGAGATCTCCGTCCTTTACTCTTGACATAATATTTACCATTGAATCCGAGCCCATTTTTACGTTTTTATACATTCTGTCAAGCATTTGCGCGTTGACGGCTTTTTTGTTATTATCCATATAGATTCCTCCAAAAATAAAAGAGATATATCTGCCGAAGCAGTATATCTCTTATTATTCGGATAAATCGCGTTTTTATCCTTGATTATTTTATCTTCTGCTGCCTTATGTCTTTTCCTCTGAATATTATCGGGAGATATTCTCCGAAAAGACGGCTGGTTATTCTGTCGCCGTATCTCGCGTTTATTTCGGATTTTTCAAGATTGGTGTTTATGATAGTCGATTTCGTGTTTATCATACGCGAGTTTATCACCTCGTATATGCAGGAAACCGTAAACTGATTGGTGAGTTCTGTACCGAAATCGTCTATTATAAGCAGGTCGGCGCCATAGTATCTTGAGATATCGTTTGACGGCTGCTGCGAGGCTCCGCCGAATCTCTTGCTTTCAAAATCGGATATCATACCGCAGGCTGAAACGTAAAGAACGTCAAAGCCGCGCTCTATAACCTTTACGGCGACCGAGGTAGAAAGATGAGTCTTGCCGAGTCCCGTGTTTCCTATAAACAGGAAATTTTTGTAGGTATTTTCATCGAACTCGGAGGCGTATTTTTTAAGTCCGTCGTATATTCTCGTCATAGATACGAGATTATCGCGGCTGTCCTTGTAATAGTCGAGGGAGAAGTTGTCAAACGATTGAGATTTCATAAGACCGTATATTCCCGACGAGCGATAGCCTGCCATAACGAGCGCGCGTCTCATACAGGAACACATTTTCGTATCGACGTATCCCGTGTCCCCGCACTTGTCGCACTCGTAGCGGACGTCGGTGTAGTCTGCGGGATATCCGTAAGCGGAAAGTATCTCGGCTCTCTGCGCAAGAAGGGTTTCGTTCTCCCGCCGTACCTTTGCGATATTTTCCTCAGCGTTATCGGTGCAGACCGCGTTCATAATGCGGGACGCCGTACCCGAAAGAATACCGTCAAGCGTTTTCAACTCGGGTATCTTTGCGTAAAGCTCAAAGCGCCGCGCGTCGGCTGATTCGTGAGCCTTAAGATATTTTTTTGAGTATTCCTCGCGTATGCGAACGAAATCATCACTGTTGAATCCCATAATATCAAGCCTTTCAAGGTGTATTTATCATAGCTCGTCAAAGGTTCTTTTGAGAGCGGCGGCAAAGAACTCGTCGGTGTCATAGCTTTTTGCGTCAAGCCTTGCGCCGTCAGAGGCGTTCTTTTTGTCCTCCTCTGCCTGCCTGACGCTTTCGTAGGTAAGCAAGCCCGCCGCGTACCATTTTTCGAGTATACTGTTGGCGTAGGCGGGAATCGGCTCGTGCGTGGCGTCTACAGTTATGTCGTAAGCCAGACGGATAACGTCCTCGCCGTATCCCATTTTTTCTATCCAAGCGTGCATATATTTTTTTTCTTTTGCGGTAAGGTCGCGTCCCGACATTCCAAACATAGACTTTACCTTTGCCTCGACGTTTGAATATTCCTCCATTTTACGCAGACGCTCCTGCAGGGCTTTTGAGTCGGTTATACCCTCGTCAAAGAGAGAAAAGGCTATCTGTTCCGCATAGCGCAGGGATCTTTTGCCTTTCTTTGACATATACGAGAGAAGAATTATCACGCTTTCCTCGTCAAAGCCTATATAATCGACCATACCCACGAGAATGTTTACCTCGTGCGTATTGAATATTTTTCCGACCACCCGCTGCGCCTCGTTTATAAATTCGGCGGATATGCGCCTTTTTTCTATAAGCTCGGCAAGCTCGGAGGAGGAGTAGGAGGGAAGCTCGCTTTTTCTTTCGAGCTTTCCGCCGCGGTGAGCCGACGGGGAAGTACTCGCTTTTTCGGTGCTTTTTGTATCTGCTTGTTGTTTTGAGGACGACGCTTTGCCCTTCCTCAAAAGTCCGGCTCCGCACCAATATTTTACAGATGCCTCAAGCTCGCTTTCGTCAAGCTCAAGCTCGCGGCACAGATTATCAAGGTCGGGCTTGTCGGACCTTGACGATACGAGCGCGAGCATTACGCGCAGGTCGTTGTCATCGGCGGCTTTGAGCGCGGAGAAAAAGTTCTCGGGAAGCTCGTCGCCGTAGTTTAAGTATATTTTATAATTTTTCTTCATTTTGCCGAACCGTACTCGTCGTTTGATTTTGATATCTCGTAGCAAAGCGTCATAAGCGAGTCGCCTATATGTACGTTTTCAGAAACTATTCCGACGTCGTCAAGCTCAAGCTCTTTGCCGGTGAAATTCCATATTCCGCTCACGGAGGTTTTTTTCAGCTTGTCCACCGTATCGAGAGCGCAGTCCTTCGGAACTGTAAGTATAGCTATGTCTATGAGGTATTCGTCGAATACCTTTTCTATCTCGTCAACGTGGAATATTTTAACCCCGCCTATTTTCCTGCCTATGAGGCTTTCGGACACGTCGAACATTGCGACGACGTCCACTCCGCGCTTCTCAAACATAGGACTGCGGACGAGCGCCGTACCGAGATTTCCCGCGCCGATTATTGCCGCGCGGTATCCGCGTCCCACTCCAAGTATTTCGCATATTTTTGTATACAGGTAATTTACGTTATAGCCGTATCCCTGCTGACCGAAGCCGCCGAAGCAGTTGAGGTCTTGGCGTATTTGTGAGGCGGTAACGTTCATCATTTTTGAAAGCTC
>JAFTZH010000047.1 GCA_017464565.1 Clostridia bacterium | reverse complement strand
TCGTCGCGCTCCTTCTGCATCATTTCCTGTCTTGCCTTGGGAGACATCTTCGCTTCCTCCCAATTTGCCTTGGATTCAGCCTTTACCGCGTCAAAATTAGCTTTGTCCACCTCGTGCTGTGCCTTTGCGCTGTCCTTCATACCTTTAAAAGCCTTGCCGAGTCCTACGGCAAGCGCGGCAACACCCGCGCCTATCGCTCCGATAATTATGGGGTTTTTGTTCTTTTTGATAATCTTCTTGACGTTCTTTTTCATTTTTTCTCCTTAATCGCCTTCGTCAATATACTTTTTCGCTTGATTTATTACGCGTATATTTTACTGTGAGTTTGTTTTTGATTTTTTTTAGAAATGTTTGAGTTTTGTTAATTCTTCTCAAACCCTTTCAAAGCATTGGAGCGAAGATACGAATCACGGCGTTGATAAAGCGTTTCACGACATTGATTTTCAGCATTTCGGACGTAATCCGAATGGATTTTTCAAAGGTCTTTTCAATATCGTCCCGCAATTCTCCTATCGCTTCGCACTTATACATCCATACGCCGTTTTCAAAATGATGAACGAGGCTTCTGTAATCGAGATTTATGGTGCCTATCATCGCTATATCGTCATCGCATAGGTAGCTCTTCGCGTGAATAAATCCCGGCTCGTACTCGTATATCTTAACTCCCGCCGCCATAAGACGCGGATAAAAGCTTCTCGTCATTTCGAACACCATTTTTTTATCGGGAATATGCGGCACTATAATTCTAACGTCAACGCCGCGCAGAGCCGCGTTTTCAACGCTTCCGCAAAGCTCGCTGTCTATTATCAGATACGGCGAGGTCATATAAACGTATCGAACGGCGCCGTTCAGCATATTCTGAATAACGCTCTTGCCTACCCTGCGGTTATAAAGAGGACGCGGACCGTCTCCGAAAGGAATAAGATAACCGCCGTCCCTTATCCCGATTTGCCTCGGAAACAGCTCCTCGTGATATTTCGGCATTTTTTTGACGTTGATACCGAAATCCAGCAGAAACAGGCGCGTCAGCTCCCAGACCGCCTCACCCTCAAGGCGAATACCCGTATCCTTCCAATGTCCGTGCTTGACTATTTCGTTGATATATTCGTCGGCAAGGTTAATTCCCCCCGTATATCCTACCCTTCCGTCGATAACCGTTATCTTACGGTGGCTTCGGTTGTTGAATTCGCTGTCGGCACTGCCTCGCAGACGGGAAAAGGGGGCGGCTTCGATACCGTAAGAGGCAAGTATCTTATGATAATTTCCCGGCAAGGTCATCATACACCCGATATCATCGTAAAGCACCTTCACGTCCACGCCCTGTGCCGCTTTGGCTTTGAGAACCTCCAAAATCGAGTTCCAGAAGCGTCCCTCCTCGATTATGAAGTACTCCATATAAATGAACCTTTCGGCAGCCTCAAGGTCGGCTATGAGGCTCGGGTACATATCCTCTCCGAGCGGAAAATAGGTCTGCTTCGTATCGGTAAACAAATGCGCCTCCGAAATCCCGCAGACCATATTTGCCTGCGACGCCGCCACGGGAGACTCGCTCCGTATCCTGTCAAGCAATTCCCCGTCCTCCCGTCGATAAGAGATATTTTTCAGCTCTTTCATACGGTTGACGTATTTTTTCTTCAGAACTCTCGAATAGAATATGAGATACAGCATAAATCCAGCGACGGGAAGAATCAGCACGAACAGCAGCCACGGAACCTTATAGTCGGGATTGTCGTCCGAGGATACTATCCTGATAACGCAAAAGATTTCGGTAAGCCACGCCAAAATATAAAAATACGGAACAAAATAGCATAGGGCAATTACTATACCGACGATTGCCGCCACCTCGAATACCGTTATAACAATGGCAAGAATATACCGACACGGAATATAGTTATACTCGCGCTCTACCGTCTTATCCCGCACTTGATATTCTAATTTCTTTTTCATTCTTCTCCTCCGTTAAAGCGCGAAAGCGAGACGACCGATAATAAGGTCGTCTCGCCATTTGCTTTACTTGCTCTTCTTTGCGGCGTCGATGCGCGCCTCTGCCTCGGCTTTTCTCGCGTTAGCCTCGGCTATCTGCTCGTCGCGCTCCTTCTGCATCATTTCCTGTCTTGCCTTGGGAGACATCTTCGCTTCCTCCCAATTTGCCTTGGATTCAGCC
>JAFTZH010000046.1 GCA_017464565.1 Clostridia bacterium | reverse complement strand
TTATCGGTTCCGCGCAGAGAGTTCCTACCTGCACCGGTTCTACCACCATTCTCGTTGCTGTTGTTAAGGGCAAGGACGTTACCGTTGAAGGAATCAACGCCGCTATGAAGGCTGCTTCTTCCGCTTCCTTCGGTTACAACACCGACGAAATCGTATCTTCCGACGTTATCGGTATGACCTACGGTTCTCTCTTCGACGCAACTCAGACAATGGTTGCAAAGATAGACGACGATACCTATCAGGTACAGGTTGTTTCTTGGTACGACAACGAGAACTCCTACACCAGCCAGATGGTTCGTACTATCAAGTACTTCGCAGAGCTCAACTGATTTGAATAAATAAAAAATTACCGCATCTCCGTTGGAGATGCGGTTTTTTATTTTAATTTATGTGCAAAAAATCTGTCGGTATCAATGCCTTCAAGCGTAAGCAGCTTGATTTTTTTGTCAATTCCTCCCGCGTACCCGACGAGACTGCCGTAAGCCCCCACTACTCTGTGGCAAGGAATAATAATGGAGATTGGATTATGTCCTACCGCGCCTCCTACGGCTTGCGCCGACATTCTTTCCCTTCCAAGCTCAACGGCTACTTTTTTGGCAATAGCTCCGTACGTCGTTACTTCCCCGTAAGGAATATCGCACAGACACTTCCAAACCGCTTGACGAAAGCTTTCTCCGATAGGCTTTAGAAGAAGCCGACGAATATCGGGATGCTTTCCCGCAAAATAAAGGTCAAGCCACTGCCTTGTTTTATCAAATATATCCAAAGCGTCGTTCCGCGTCGGCAGCTCCGAAAGCGTATCTAAAAAATATTTTTGACCGTTCAGCCACAAGCCGACGACAGCATTTCCGTCGCTCGCTATCGTAAGCTTTCCGACGGGCGACGTATATTCCGTATAGTAAAACATATTTTTATTCTACGCCAAATAATTTTGACGCGTTCCTGTAAGTAATATCTGCGGTCTCCGCAAAAGACAAGTTTTTTATTTCGGCTATTGCCTTTACGGTATATTCCATAAGTCCCGAATGATTTATTCTTCTTCTGAACGGATGCGGAGCAAGATAAGGAGCGTCGGTCTCCACCAAAATTTTATCCATAGGAAGCCTTTCCACCACCGCTCTTACTCTCGGCGCGTTTTTAAATGTAACTACTCCCGAAAAAGATATATACCAGCCTCTCCGTGCCAATTCAAGCGCCATTTCCGCGCTTCCGCTGTAGCTGTGGAAAACTCCTCTGACATCAGGATATCTTATAACGGTCTCAAAGCAATCGCCGTGCGCTTCTCTGTCGTGGATTATAACGGGAATATCAAGTTTTTCGGCAAGTTTCATTTGTTTATCGAAAAAATCCGCTTGCAGATTGCGGTCGTATCCTTCGTAATGATAATCGAGTCCTATCTCTCCGAGCGCCACTATTTTTTTTGCCCTTCTGTTCGCCGCGTTTCCTATTATATCCTCAAGAACAGATACCTCCGCCGAGGAATCCCGCTTACAATAACGCGCGTCCTCAGGGTGTATACCGACCGCCGCGTACATTCCGTCGTACTTCAACGCTTGGTTGATACAAACGATATTATTATCGTTATTCGTACCGACATTTATAACTTTTTCAACAGCTTGTCCGAACACCTCGTCGGACAGTAAAGCGTCCGCTCCGCCAAGCTCATCAAATCTCGCGTCGAAATAATGAGCGTGAGAGTCAAAAAGACACGCATTTTTTTCTTTATATCCGCCGCTCATTACTGCTCGTATTTCAAGCTTCTGCGGAACAATCCGTCAAGCGTTTGTCTCGCGTCGCAGGAGCAATACAAGATTTTATATACCGCCTCGCATATAGGAAGCTCTACCTTATATTTTTCGGAAAGCTCCATCATAGCCTTTACGGTATAATATCCCTCCGCAAGAGAGTCGTATTTTTCACCCTTTACGAGCTTTTCACCGAACGTACGATTATGACTGTACTTTGAAAATACGGTAGCCTCATAATCTCCGAGGTGGCATAGACCGTAAGCCGAAAGCTCGTTTCCTCCCATAGCCACTATAAGTCTCGCAATTTCGTGCGTACCTCTTGACATAAGAGCGCCCTTCAGAGAACTGAGCCCAAGCCCGTCAAGTATACCCGCCGCAATTCCGACGACGTTTTTCGCGGCGGCTCCTATCTCGTTTCCTATTATATCGGTTCCGTAGTAAAAGCGTATGAGCTCGCTTGAAAATTCGTTTACAAGATGTTCTTTAAGCTCGGTGTCCTCGCTGTCGATAACCATACAGTTTGGTATTCCCGCGTAAAACTCCTGAACGTGTCCGGGGCCCAGCCATACCGCCACCTTATTTGAGGGGTCGAGGTTTTCAGACGCAACCTCGGAGAGTCTTTTACCCGTTCCTATCTCTATTCCCTTCATACAAAGAACGAAGGTCTTATTCTTGATACCGAGGGGCTTTATCTCCTCCAAAAAGCCTCTGAACGCCTGAGCGGGTATAGATACGACGACGACCTCCGCACTGCGTATAGAATCGTACGAGGTTGAAAGCTCAACCCTTTCGTCAAGCTCGAGAAGGTCGTTTCTTCGCTCCGCCATAAAGCGCTGCATCTGAGGAGAAAAATCCTGACCGTAAAGGGTCATCGAATGTCCTTGCCTATTCAAATACCAAGTGATGAGCGAACCCCAACGTCCGCATCCTACAACGGTTATCTTCATATTCCACCTTTAGTTTGTTTTTCGTTATCTGATTCTCTCTCCGAGAGGGGTATCGTCTGACAAAAATACGACTCGTACCTTTTCTTCCCCGCTCGCGAGTATCATTCCCTGCGACTCTATTCCGCACAGCTTTGCGGGCTTAAGATTAGCGACTACGATAACCTTCTTTCCTATAAGCTCCTCGGGAGCGTAGAAAGCTGCTATTCCCGAAACCACCTGCCGCTTCTCGTAACCGAGATCAAGCTGCATACAAAGGAGCTTTTTAGCCTTAGGTACCTTTTCGCAAGAAAGTATCTTAGCGCTTCTGAGTTCAAGAGCCATAAAATCCTCTATACCGACTGGTTCGCACGGCTCGGGCTTTTCTATTTCCGCGGCTTTCGCCTCTGCAATTTGAGCCTGTCTTTCAGCCTCAAACTCGGCAAGCTTCTTTTCCTCGTCTATTCTCGCGAACAGTACCTTAGAATCCTTTACCTCGCTTCCGTCCTTCATTCCGCCGAAGCTGTCGGTATCCCCAACGCTCTCATATCCGCTCGGAGCATCGCCAAGCTCGTTGAGAATTTCTGCAGACGTCTCGGGGATAAAGGGCGCGAGAAGCACCGCTCCCCAGCGTATCGCTTCAAGCAGGTTGTATATAACGGTAGCGAGACGGTCTTTTTTTGCCTCGTCCTTGGCAAGTATCCAAGGGGTAGTTTCATCAATATATTTGTTCGCACGGCGAAGCATAGTGAATATACATTCCAGCGCGTCCGATATTTTGTAATCGTCCATATTGGAGATTACTCCGCGGTAAGCCTCGGCACAAGCGGCGCGAAGCTCTTCGTCAAGAGGCTCGGGAGCCGCAGGCGACGGAACGAGCTTGCCGAAATATTTCTTATCCATATCAAGCGTTCTCTTGACGAGATTTCCAAGATTGTTCACAAGGTCGGTATTATATCGGCTGATTACCGCCTCGTAGGTTATTGACCCATCCGAATTGTAAGGCATTTCCGCCAGCGCGTAATATCTTACTCCGTCAACTCCGAAATGCTCGGAAAGCTTATCGGCGTATATAACGTTGCCCTTGGATTTCGACATTTTATCCATACCGAAATTAAACCACGGATGTCCGAACACCTTCTTGGGAAGAGGCAGGTCGAGAGCCATAAGGAATATAGGCCAATATATAGTATGGAAGCGAAGAATATCCTTTCCGATAATATGAACGTCGCAGGGCCAGTATTTCTTGAAATGCTCCGATTGCTCCTCGTAGGTCTTGTCGGGATCGTAACCGAGAGCGGTTATATAGTTGGTAAGCGCGTCAAGCCAAACGTAGATAACGTGCTTATCGTCAAAGTCAACGGGGATTCCCCATTTAAAAGAGGTTCTCGAAACGCAGAGATCCTGAAGCCCTGCTTTAAGGAAGTTGTTTACCATTTCCTTTTTGCGCGACTCGGGCTGAATAAACTCGGGATTCTCGTCTATATGCTTCATCAGCCTATCGACGTATTTGGTCATTTTGAAGAAATACGCCTCTTCTTTTGCCTGCTCTACCGGTCTTCCGCAATCGGGACACTTTCCGTCCACTGCCTGAAACTGAGTAAAGAAGGATTCGCACGGCGTACAATACCAACCCTCGTAATGGCTCTTGTAAATATCACCCTTATCGTAAAACTTTTTGAATATCTTCGCGACCGTTTTTTCGTGATAATCGTCGGTGGTACGAATAAAATAATCGTACGTCGTATTCATCTTGTCCCAGATTCCCTTTATCTCTGACGCAACGCCGTCAACGTAAGCCTTCGGTGTTATTCCCGCCTCAAGCGCGAGATTTTCTATCTTCTGTCCGTGCTCATCGGTGCCCGTACAGAAGAAAACGTCGTATCCTCTTTCTCTTTTATAGCGCGCTATGGCGTCGGTCATAATAACCTCGTAGGTGTTTCCGAAATGCGGTTTTCTCGACGCGTACGCGATAGCCGTCGTAATATAAAATTTTTCCTTCATTTTCTTTACCTCTCGTCATAAAAAAGTAATGTATTTTCTGTTATTTGGTCAGCGTAGATAAAATACGCGAAGATCATCAGCGGTATCGTATAAATCACGAAAAGCGTTCCGACCGTCAGCAGAGATAAAACAAATATTCCCGAAAATCCGAAAATATATCTGCATATCATAGGCTTTTTGCCGTTGACGGCAGAATGGCTCAGCTCTCTTGCCTTGTTTACGCTAAATCCCTTGCATATAAAATACGGGGTAAAAAATCCGCCGCTCGTAACGCAAGCCAAAACGATAAACAATATTACGCAAAAAGCCGTTGAGAAAATTTCAAAAACCGAGTTAAGAATATCGGGCAATCCAAAAATCGCAAAGACGAAACCCGAAGCGGTCTGCAAGGCGTAAAAAGCAATAACCGAAGCGGCAAACAACGCTGTTCCCCGCAAAATAAAAAGTACTCCCGCGTGTATCGCGGAAAAATATTTTTTTGAGGATTTGAAGGGCGCGAATATATCCGCAAAATAAAATTCACGCTTGCCCTCGTATATTTTATAAGCCGACTCAAAAAATCCGCTTATTATCGGAACCGTAACGAAAACCAAGAGCGCGCCAAGAGTAAGACACGCCGCGGAAAAAAGGATTGATGAGAGGTACTCCGAAATTTCCGGAAGCACCGAAAAGCCCGATATTACGGAAAAAGCGATAATGGGAAGCATTATTGCCATCAAACATATGCAAACGCCAAATGCCAGCCTCTGCAAATTATTGCGAGACAACAGCATTTGCTTTGCCAGCTTTCTTATTTCCTTATTTTCCCGCATAAGCCTTCCCCTTGTTTTGATTATATATCGCCTGTCAATCCAAACGCAAAAAGCAATATATGTTAATTATACCAAATTATTTTTAACTTTACAATACCTCTTTCAAATTATTACGTTTTTTTATCAAAAAAACTAAAGAGGGGAAATATTTTCTCCCCTCTTTATTCCTCTCTTCTTTTCAGCCAATTATAATAACTGAAATCATATCTGCAATATCTGTTATACTGCTCGCTTACTCTGCTTATACCGCTGTATTCTCCCTCTCCGAGAATATTGGCAAAAAAAGGAAGCTCGGGAGAGGTTACGGGAAGAATATCCCTTCCGATATCCCGCCACACGTACTGCGCGTCGGTAACGTATATTTGAGTTGGAAATACTCTTACCACGTTTATAAGACCGACGTTTTTTATATGCTCGTTCGGGCAATCCTCGCTCGCCACTCCGCCGCAGACGGTATCGTAAGGCACCGACACGTGGCAGGTACACAGAGAGGTCGGTTCCCCGCCTTTTATGAAATATCCCGTCTCCGACCTATCGCCCCGCGGATCGTTTCTGCAAGCCTCGGTCATAAGCATTCCCGAATCCATACAATATTCCGCCTCGACTATATTCGGGGACTCATAAAAGCTCTTAAGCTCCTCGCCGGAAGATATATATTCTTCGTGAAGCTCACACATAACCTCATCCCAAAAGGTTATGCAGGGATTTGAAGAATCGGTTATCGCCTTTGGATATTCGTAACCGTACCACGTACCGCATATATAATACGGCGTATATCCTATAAACCATCTGTCGTAATTGTTTTGAGTAGTTCCCGTCTTTCCCGCGCAATCTACGCTTTCGTCAAGAGTAACCGCCTTCGCCGTTCCGTTTTCAATGACGTTCCCAAGCATCATAGTCATAAGAGACGCGGTTTCCTCACTGAGTACTATTTCTCCGTTATAATCGTTATTTAATATCTCGTTGTCCTTTGAATCGGTTACCTTTAAATACGATCTGTATCCGTTATATACCCCGTTATTTGCCAAAACCGAATACGCCGCGGTTATCTCCCTGACCGTTACTCCGTAATTGAATTGACCGAGCGCCAAAGCCGCGTAATCCTTGTCGGTTATGATGCTTCCGTCTGAAAGCTCCTCCCTCTCGATTATACTCTCCATATGAAGCTTATCGTATAAAAAATCAAAGGAGTTATCAAGTCCAAGTTCCTCAAGAACTCTTACCACCACCGTGTTTACCGAATGTTCTATCGCGTAGTTGATATTGGTAAGACCTCTGTATATACCGCTTGAATTTTTAGGCCACGCTTTTGGCTCTACTATCTCACCCGCCGTAATATCCGTATTATAATTTCCGAAATTTACGGGAACGTCGTCGTACACGCTTGACCAATTTATTATTCCCTCCTCAAGCGCGGGGGCGTATACCGACAGCGGTTTTATTACCGAGCCAGCGGGGCGAAGCGTTTGCGTGGCGAAGTTTTGCACGCGGTTGCCGCTCTTCTCGCCTACGGCGCCCGCTACTCCCAAAATATCTCCCGTTGCCGTGTCTATTATTATCATTGACGATTGCGGATTTTCAGCGGAGGAAACGGAAAAAAAATTCGAGGTATCGGCATAATATTCCTCAAGCTGTTTTTGTACGTCGATATCCATTACGGTATATATTTTAAGTCCTCCCGTGTATATCATAAGATTAGCCATTTGCCTGCTGTAACCTTTTTCCTCCACGAGATCGTTTATAACGTCCTCTATAACCATATCCGCGTACCATGAATTTACGTTGTCGGAGCTTATATCCTCGTTTACGTTCAAGACAAGCTCCTCCGAGAGAGCCTTGGTATAAGCTTCGTAAGAAATATATCCCTGCTCGTACATTTGCGTCAAAATCAGCTCTCGTCTGTATCTGTTATTTTCGGGATTTTTTATCGGATTATAATACGAGGGACTGTTAGTTATAGCGGCAATACAGGCGCACTCGTTAAGAGTAAGCTCGCTTACGTCCTTTGAAAAATAATACTCCGAGGCCGCTTGTACCCCATAACACCCCTGTGAAAGATTTATGATATTCAGATACATTTCAAGTATCTCGTGCTTGCTCATCTTGGTCTCGAGGTCGAGCGCCCAAAATATCTCCTGTATCTTTCGCTGAAAAGAATAATCGTCGTTTTGCGTTACGTTTTTTATAAGCTGCTGGGTTATCGTCGAGCCGCCGTAGCTGTCGCTGAACTTCAGAAAATAATTGATTCCCGCCGAAAGAGTTCTTTTCCAATCTACACCCGAATGCTCGTAAAACCGCTTATCCTCTATGCTTACGAAAGCACTTATAAGCTCCGTCGGTACCCTTTCGTATTCGACGTACTCACACCTATATCCCCCGTAAAGCTCCTCCTCCGAGATCTCTACCGCCTCTCCGACACGGTTCTCTCTATCGCTGAAATCGTAATAATACAGCTTTGTGGCGCTCTCCGCTCCAACCACCGCAAAAAGAGTCTCGTCCACGCTCTTTTCTATATTTTTCTCTATATATATCGCAAACACCAAGCCTACGATAGTCGCCGTAACCGTAAGTATCAAAGCAGTAACGGTAAAAAATTTCAGCAAGCCCTTCCAAAAACCTTTCTTCTTACGTTTTTTCTCTCTTTTTTTCATATAACCCCCACCTTTTTCGGAATATATTGCCACAACGTTTATTATTGCACCGAAAACGAATATCTAAACATTTCGGAGTCGATAATATATTTGATAAATAAGCCTTTGGAGGAACATATGAAAAAAGACGGAAAGCTTCTTACCGTTTTCGGAACCTACGCAGCCGCCCTTTTGCTCGCGGCAATCATAGCCATAATCGTTATTACGTCCAAAATATCCGTTTCAAAGGAAGTCGTAACAGAAACCTCGATAGAAACCGAATACGTCTACGTATACGCGGGCGGAGCGCCTCAAAGCACATCCCCCGCAACCGAGGCAACTACGGCAAGCGTATGGACGGTAAAGGAATACGAAGGTAAAATAGGAATTTTTACGGAGGACGGAAGGCTCGCGGGCGTAATCGACGTTTACGTAAAAGCCCTCCCCGAAACAGACCGCAGACTGCTTGGAGAGGGTATAAAGGTATATTCGGTTGAAGCGCTGAACGCTTTGATTGAGGACTATTCGAATTGAAGGCGCTCAAATCTACCTTAACGCTACGTTGTCCTCCCCGAGAAGTGCTTTAAACTCACCGACCGTATACGGAGTAACGTCAACGCCGAATCCCGACGGTATATATTTGCCCTCGGAACTGTCGTAAAAGAAGAGCGCCGTATTCCCTTCAAATATCAAAGCCAGATTATGAGCTTTAAGATATTCTTTTGACGAAAGACTCGGAACGCGCAGGAATATCTTCGACGGAACGCCGCGGGGTGTTTTTTTATCTTCCATTTGCGCCGTATCCGAGCGAACGGAGTTATCCGAATCTTCTTTTTGAGATTTCACGTTATCGGATTTTTTAAACTCTGAGTTTTCTATCAGCTCTCTGACCGACGAAACCATTATCTTCGGAGGCTCATCGTCTCGCAGAGAGAGGTTTCCCGCAACGAGAAGCGCGTTGTCCGTTCTGAAAAGATGAGAGAATTTTGAATATCTCGCCGCAAAAACGATACATTCTATCTCGCCGTATCTGTCTTCCACCGAAACGAACGCCATTTTTTCATCGTTTCTCGTAGTTTTAACGGTTATCGAAGTAACTATTGCCGCAATCTCAACCGATTGCTTATCGGTTAAATTTTCTCCGTAAACAAGTTCAGAAATAGGCGTTGTATTAAGCTCACTGATATTCTCGGAGTAACTGTCGAGCATATGTCCCGAAAAGTACATTCCCGAGCATTCCTTCTCAAGCATCAATTTCTCACGCAGAGAATATTCAGGCAATGCGGGAAAATCAAACGATATTTCGGGCATATACGAGTCTGCCATCGAGAATATATCAAGCTGTCCCGAAAGATTGTTTCTGTTTTTCTCGGCGGAAATATCTATAAGCTTCTCATAAGAAGCCATAAGAGTTCTTCTCGTTCTTCCGAGATTGTCAAAGGCTCCCGCTTTTATAAGAGCCTCTACCATACGCTTATTCAGGTCGTATTCGGACATTCTCGTAACGAAATCCTCAAAGCTCTTAAACGGAGCGCTTCGGCGTTCCTCTATTATATTCTCTATGAACTGTTTTCCAACGTTTTTAAGCGCTAAAAGTCCGAACAGAATATTCTTGCCGCTCGGAGTAAAATACATACCGCTTCGGTTTATATCGGGGGGCAGAACGGAGATTCCGTATTTATCACATTCCGAGATATATTCCGAAAGCTTCGGAAGATTTCCGAGAACCGAGGTCATAAGAGCCGACATATATTCACAGGGATAATGCGCTTTAAGATAAGCGGTACGGAAGGATATAACGGCGTATGCCGCCGCGTGAGATTTGTTAAAGGCGTAATTCGCAAAGGACGACATATCATCGAACAATTTCTCCGCCTTTTCTTTTTCTATTCCGTTTTTCGCCGCGCCCTCAATAAAGCTATCCCTCTCGGCGTTAAGCACGTCCGCCTTTTTCTTTGCCATAGCTCTTCGCACTATGTCGGCGTGTCCGTAAGAATACCCCGCTATCTCTCTGAATATGCTCATTACCTGCTCTTGGTATACGGTACAGCCGTAAGTAGACGCGAGTATGGGTTTAAGCTGAGGCAGAAAATAATCGGTCTTGTCGGGATTGTGTCTCGAGTCTATATATTTCGGTATAGAATCCATAGGTCCCGGTCGGTAAAGCGCGATAGCGGCGATAATATCGTCAAATCGGTCGGGCTTAAGCTCAGTAAGCACCTGCCTCATTCCCGACGACTCAAGCTGAAAAACGCCGAGCGTATTTCCCTCCGATATCATATCGTAAGTCGCCTTATCGTCGATAGGCAGCTTGTTTATATCAAAATCGGGCTCTCCGATACGTATAGCCCGGCACGCGTCGTCTACGATAGTCAGATACCGAAGTCCGAGAAAATCGAATTTTAAAAGTCCCAGCTTTCCTATCACGTCCATATCGAATTGAGTAACTACGGTACCGTTGCTTACAGAAAGAGGCACGCTGTCCGATATAGGCTGGTCGGTAAGCACGAGTCCCGCCGCGTGAACTGTAATATTTCTCGGCATTCCCTCAACCGCAGACGCCGTATCCAAAAGCTGCTTTATCTGCTCCGAGGAATTGTACATTTCCTTCAGCTCGGGTTGTTTGAGCGCGTCCGAAAGGGTTATTCCAAGCTCTCTCGGAATTGCCTTCGCAACGGCGTCAACGTCAGCGTAAGGCATACCGAGCGCTCTTCCCACGTCGCGCACCGCCGCGCGCGCCGCCAGCGTTCCGAACGCGACTATCTGCGAAACGTGATCCGCTCCGTATTTCCGATACATATATTCTATGACCTCTTCACGCCTGTTATAGCAGAAATCTATATCTATATCGGGCATACTCACTCTTTCGGGATTTAAAAATCTCTCAAAAAGAAGCTCAAACTCCACCGAGTCAACGTCGGTGATTCCTATGGTATAAGCGACGAGACTTCCCGCGCCCGAGCCTCTTCCGGGACCTACGGGTATATCTTTTGATCGCGCGTAATTGACGTAATCCTGAACTATAAGAAAATAGTCGGAAAAGCCCATACTGTCTATAACCGAAAGCTCGTAAGCAAGGCGTTCCTCGTATTCTTTCTTATCGTGATTTTTAAAGGATATCTCACCGGAGACTATCTTTTTTTCAAAGCCTTTATCGACGAGGACTTTGAGATACTCTCCCGCCCCCTCTCCGTTCGGTGTTTTAAAGGTAGGAAGCTTCGGGATATCAAAGGAAAACTCGAAATTACATCTATCGGCTATCTTTACCGTATTTTCGATAGCTCCCTCGTACTTTCCGAAAAGCCTCATCATTTCCTCGGTCGTTTTATAATAAAACTCATCGGTCTCAAAGCCGATAGGTCTTCCGTCGGTTATAACGCGGTTGGTCTGAATACACATAAGCACCGCCTGCGTCTGCGCGTCGCTTCGCCTGAGATAGTGGCAATCATTAGTCGCTACCATAGGCAGACCCGTTTCCTCCGCAAGTCTTACGAGGCTTTCGAGTATCTGCTGCTGTTCGGCAAGACCGTGATTTTGAAGCTCGATAAAGAAATTATCCTTGCCAAAGATATCTGACATCTCCTCGGCGTATTTACGCGCTCCGTCAAAATCCCCAGCAGAAAGCATTGAAGGTATTGCCCCCGCAAGACAAGCCGAAAGCGCTATAAGACCGTCGGAATGCCCGCGCAAAAGCTCGGTATCTATTCTCGGCTTTGAATAAAAGCCCTCGGTATATCCCTTGGATACGAGATATATGAGATTTTTATATCCCGTCTCGTTTTCGCAAAGCAAAACGAGGTGATAGGGCTTCCCCGCTGTCTGCGTTTTATCAAATCTCGTCGTAGAAGAAACGTATACCTCACAGCCTATTATAGGCTTTATTCCCGCTTCTCTGCAAGCAGTATAAAAAGCCACGACACCGTACATAACGCCGTGGTCGGTAAGCGCTACTGCGGTATGTCCGCACTCTGCGGCTCTCCTTGGTATATCAGAAATACGGCAGGCGCCGTCAAGCAGACTGTATTCACTGTGCAAATGAAGATGAACAAAATCCGACATATTCAGGTACCTCCCGTATTATCCGTTTTTTATTGAATTTTTATATAAGCTCAATCGTCAAAATTGAGTCTTTCCTCCTCTATTACAAGAGGACGCTTCATAACTCTTACGTTAATATTCATAATATACTCACCGAGCAGACCGAGGAAGAAAAGCTGTAAGCCTCCGACGAACAATATAGTAAGTATTATAGCCGCCGTTCCCGTCGTAAAGAAAGCTCTCGGATCTATGATTTTCAATATGGCGCATACGATGGCCGCGATAACGCTTGCGGCAGACATAAACGCGCCTCCGAAAACCGCTATTCTCGGACCTATCTTCGTATATGAGGTAAACGAAAGCATTGCCGCGTCGTAGAGGCTGTAAAAATTATTACTCGTTTTACCCGCGCGTCTTTGAGGCTGCTCGTATTCTATCGTTTTGAATTTTGGACCGAGCTCTCCGACTATTCCCCTGATAAAAGGTATCGGGTCGTCAAGCTCCCTCAAAACGTTAACGAAGCTCTTGTCGTAAAGACCAAAGCCCGTAAAGTGTTCTATCTGCTCCGCCTTTGAAGTCTTTTTTATAAGCTTGTAGTAAAGACTGCGAAGCGCGTACATAAGCTTGCTTTCCTTGCTGGAGGTCTTGACTCCGCAGACTATTTTATATCCGTTTTCCCATTCCTCAACGAATCTCGGTATCATATCTATCGGGTCCTGAAAATCACAGCAGATAGTTATGGTGCAATCTCCCGTCGTCTGACATATAGCGTGATACGGAGAATTGAACTGACCGAAATTTCTCGTATTGAATATAGCCTTTATTTTTTTGTTACCCTCGCATATTTTGCGAAGCAAAGCGCGCGTTCCGTCAGTTGAGCAGTTATCTATAAAGAGTATTTCATAGTCGTACTCGGGCATAGCGTCAAGCTGTTTGACGAGCGCCTCGCTCATCGGAACGACGTTTTCCTCCTCGTTATAGCACGGAACCATAATGCTGAGCTTTTTCATTGTCTTGCTTTCCTTTCTCATTTATCATAGGACGCCATATCGGCTCTTACCCAATCAATAGTTTTGGCAATTCCCTCGTCGAAGCTGAAGCTCGGAACGAATCCCGTATCCTCGGTAAGCTTCGTTATATCGGCGCAAAGATACATTACTTGATTTTCGGCGTAAGGACGCTTTCCTATTCCGAGAGGACACTCGGGGTTTGCGGCATCGCGCATTTTGACGATATATTCCTTAAGCATAGCGGGCTGTCCGCTTCCGATACAATATACGCCCCCGTCTTTTCCGTCCTTGGCGATAGCCGCAAGCGCTCTCGCCGCGTCCTCCGAGTACATATAATCCCATATCTGCTCACCCGGGGTAAACTCGGGCTCTTCTCCGCGGATTATCTTTTTGAGCGTTGAGATAACCATTGACACTTCGTTATCATACGGTCCGTATACACTAAGTATTCTCGCCCATACGTGCTTTATGCCTAACCCCGCGCACATAATGCGGCTCATTCTTCCCGCGCAGAGCTTTGCGATACCGTATCCCATTTCGGGATTCGTAGGAGTCGCGTCAGAAAGCTTACCCTCTACCCTGCCGTATTCCGCTTGAGACCCCGCGCCTATAAAGACGCTGCATCCGAATCTATGCGCAAGTTTTACTGCGTCGAGCGTATATTCCACGTTTTTGTTTTGGAGAAACATATCGTT
Source organism: Clostridia bacterium (assembly GCA_017464565.1). Classification (GTDB taxonomy): domain Bacteria; phylum Bacillota; class Clostridia; order Oscillospirales; family CAG-272; genus HGM12713. Next base: position 35,110 of record JAFTZH010000046.1, on the reverse strand, counting down.
TCTCGAAGCTCCCGTGGTTCCCGCCCAGCCGAAGTGGAAGAACCAATCGTAGCTTTCGTCTTTTTCGGGAACGTAATTTTTCAAATCCTTCAAATCGCACTCCGCGACCTTGACAAGTCCTCCCGCTTTGATTCTTGAATTTCTGCTTGAATCGGGTCTGCAAAGCACTAGTACTTCGTTTCCGTTTCGCGTAAGCTCCGAAATGAGCGCCATTCCGACGGCGCCGGTAGCTCCCGTAATAACCGCTTTCATAAATAAATATCCTTTCAAGATGACGCTTGGAACGCGTCCTTCATATATACGCAGAAACAGCGCCAGTGATACTGTCGCTGATTTCTACGCTTATTTTATTATTTACAGGGCTTGGATATCCATTCCGCCGCCTTTATAAAGTCGTCGATCTGTCCGTCCATACAGCTTCCTATATCTTTTCCGTCTCTATGGCACTTCGTCCACTCAACCGTATATTCGATAGCTTCCTTCAAGTTCCAGCAAGGCGACCAATCGAAAACGGTTTTCAGCTTGGAGCAATCAAGCTTAAGGAAATTAGCCTCGTGAGGTCCTCCGTCAAATCGGTCAATCCATTTCATACCCTCGCCCCATACGTTGCAGAAGAGGTCAACGAGGCGTCCCGTTTTGAAGCAATCGACCTCGTCGGGTCCTACGTTATAATATCCCTCATAGGAGATATCGCCGTACTGCATCGCCGCTATCATAAGATACGCCATAACCGGCTCGAGTACGTGCTGATAGGGTCTTGTAGAATGAGGATTGCGAACTATTATGTCCCTTCCCTCAAGCGCCGCCCTTATACAGTCGGGTATTATTCTGTCGTTGGCGTAATCTCCGCCGCCTATAACATTTCCCGCGCGGGCGGTGGAAAGTGCAACCTTTCCGTCGGTAAAGAAGGAATTTTTATAAGAATGGGTTACCAGCTCGGAGCAGGATTTACTGTTTGAATAAGGGTCGAAGCCGTCAAGCGGCTCGTTCTCTCTGTAACCCCACTCCCACTCGTTGTTTTTATATACCTTGTCGGTAGTAACGTTAAGTACTGACCTTACGCTGTCCGAAAGTCTTACGCACTCGAGAAGGTTTACCGTACCCATAACGTTTGTCTCGTAAGTATATCTCGGGTCCTTATAGCTATCCCTGACTATCGGCTGTGCCGCAAGGTGCAGAACTATTTCGGGACGGAACTCGTCAAAGCAAGCCTTAAGCGCCGCAAAATCGCGTATATCACCGATATACGAACGCATTCCGTCAGCAACCCCCGATATTTCAAAAAGAGAGGGATTCGTAGGAGGCTCAAGAGAAAATCCCGCCACGTCGGCTCCCGCGTTTTTGAGTACCCGACACATCCACGACCCCTTAAAGCCGGTATGCCCCGTAACCAAAACGCGCTTACCCGAATAGAAATTCAAATCAAACATAGCTTAATCCCATTTCTTCCACGGAGCGGTTCCGTCGCTCCATATTTTTTCAAGATTTTCCTTGTCTCTGAGAGTATCCATACACTGCCAAAAGCCGTCGTGCTTATACGCCATAAGCTGACCGTCTTTAACGAGGCTTTCAAGAGGTTCTCTCTCAAAAATCGTGCTGTCTCCCTCGATATAATCCAAAATCTCCGGCTCAAGAACCATATATCCGCCGTTTATCGGGATACCGTCAACGTCCTTCTTTTCTCTGAAGGAGGTAATATTTCCCGACTTGTCCATTTTTATAACGCCGAAACGCTGTCCCGCGTTTACTATAGTCATAGTCGCAAGCTTTCCGTGCGAGCGGTGGAACGCTTCAAGCTCGTTGAGATTTACGTCGCAAACGCCGTCTCCGTAAGTAAGCATAAAGGGCTCGTTTTCGAGATAACGCTTTATTTTCTTGATTCTTCCTCCCGTCATAGTATTAAGTCCCGTATCAACTACGGTAACCTTCCACTGCTCGGTAAAGTTTTTATGGTATTTTATACGATTGGTATTATTGGTAAAATCAAAGGTAACGTCTGCGTTGTGAATGAAATACTCGTTGAAAAAATCCTTTATTACGTGCTGCTTATAGCCTCCGCATATAACGAACTCGTTATATCCGTATGCCGAATAGCTCTTCATAATATGCCAAAGAATGGGCATTCCGCCTATTTCTATCATAGGCTTGGGTCTGAGATGCGACTCTTCGGAAATTCTCGTTCCGAAGCCTCCTGCCAAAATTACAACCTTCATTTTCTGAAAATCCTTTCTTTGAACTTGGTAGCAAATTTCAAAAATCCGCATTAGCGAAAATCAAAAAGCCGATTTCCGCAATACCCCAGTTTGCTATATGATACCACATCTGTTTCCAAATGTCAACAAAAACCTCAAAATATTGACAGTCATATTAAAAAATTTATAAAAATCCCGTTTGATTTTGTCAAAAAAATATTAATCTCTTATTAATTTTTTGCCTTTGAAACGCAAAGCCTTTTCAAATCCCAATCAATACGGTAATATTCTATCATAAATCCGGGATTTTGTAAATGTATATACCTTGAATTTTAAGTGAAGGAACAGACAAAAAATCGGATTCCAAAAAATTTGGGCTCCGATTTTTTAATTTTTGATTATTCGCTTTTCGCCAAAGCTATCATATCCGAAAGCTTTTGCTTGCCGATAAGTCCTATACTAGATGAAGCAGGCTCCCCGTTTTTAAAGACGATAACGGTTGGAATAGACATAACGCCGTATTTGGCCGCCAATTCTTCCTCGTTGTCTACGTTTAGCTTTCCGAAGACCACGTCGGACAGCTCGCCCGACAGCTCCTCGAAAACGGGAGCGAACATCTTGCAGGGGCCGCACCAATCGGCATAAAAATCAACGACCGCTATTTCCCCCTGTGCGACAGTTTCCTCAAAGTTTTCACGCGTCAAATGTACGATACTCATTTTTTCCTCCGTATAATTTTATTTATCTTAATTCATTTTATTATTTCCAAAATCAGCTTAAAATAATCACTCACGGGAAAATTTCAAAGCTCATCTGCCGCCTTGCATATTTTTTCAAGACGGTGGTTAAGCCCCGATTTTGATATCGGCGGCTCGTGAAGCAGAGCAAGCTCGGAGAGAGACACGTCGTCGTTCTCTATTCGAAGCGTGGCGGTCTGTATAAGCTCGTTCGGCAAAGCGTCAAGCTTATGCGCGTCTATCAGCTTATTTATTGCCGCAATCTGCTTCTGCGTCGCTCCGACCGATTTTGAAATGTTTCTCGCCACGCAATTGGTCGCGCGGTTCTCGTCGTTTCTGAAATCTCTTTCAATATACGTGTTGGTAACGGCAAAGCTTGACTTCATAGCTCCCGCATAATTCAGAACGTCCGAAATAACGGTATTGCTCTTAAAATAAAGTGATATGCTTTTATTCCGCTCAAGCTTCTTTGGCGAAAATCCGCATTCCTCAAAGAAGGAGGTAAGCGCGGAAAGCTTTACCCCGCTCCGCTTCGGTAAGGATATCTCAAGATGATACCCCTTGCTCGGGTCGTTTACGGTAGCCGAAGAAGCCAAAATTCCTCTCATAAAGCACCGCCTGCACTCATCGCACCTGAATTTCGCGGCGTCGCGTATTGCTTGACCGTATATCACTTTAGAGAGAAAAGAGGCAACCGATTTTGAATAAAATTCAAGCGTATATATTTTGTGTCCACCGCGAGCCGAAGCGGAAAGCTTACAAGCGGAATTATCACCGAGCAATTCAGAGACCAAATAAGCCGTCTCCGAAAAATTGAACTCGGCTTTCATAAAGCCCTTTTCAAGCTCTGACGAGTTATAAAGTGCTCCGAGCAAAAACGCCTTCCTGCAGCAATTCATTTTTATATTAAGAGATAGAAGCTCCTTCTTTACCTCGCCAGAAAAAGACATTTTACCGCCCCCTTTACAAACGTTCTATATACCCGACCTCTCTCTCAAGCCTTACGCCCGTCTTATCAAACACCGTCCGAGATACGTATTCGGCAAGCTCCAGCACGTCTGCCGACGAGGCGCCTCCGAGATTAACGATAAATCCCGCGTGCTTTTCCGAGACCGCCGCGCCTCCGACGCGATACCCTTTAAGCCCGCAGTCGTCGATGAGCTTTGCCGCAAAATATCCGTCGGGTCTTTTGAAAAAGCTCCCCGCGCTCGCAAGCTCGATAGGCTGCGAGGCTCTCCGCTTCTCCATATTTTCATTTATCCTTGAGTTTATAACCGACTCGTCGGCAAAGCTCAAAGACAGCGTTGCTTCAAGGCAAATTAAGGACGCCGCCCTCGAATATACGCTTTCTCTGTACGAAAAAAGATGCTCGTCTGCCGAAAGCTCCAGAGTCTCGTCCCTTTGCGCGTCGTAGGCTTTGCTTGAGAGCAAAACGTCCGATATCTGCGAGCCGTGCGCGCCCGCGTTCATAAAGACCGCTCCGCCTACCGTTCCGGGGATTCCGCAAGCGAATTCAAGTCCCGACAAAAAGTCCGACGCCGTTCTGCGGGACAGCGCGGGAAGCATTTCTCCGCACGCGCAGGCTATATCGCGCTTTTCGTTATTCTCTCGCACGACCGATATTCCCTTCATCTTCTTTGTGGAAATCACGAATCCGCGATATCCTCCGTCTCCGAACAGAATATTTGACGCGTTTCCCACTACCTTATACGCAATACCGTACTCCTTTGCCGTTCTTATTGAGAAAACGAGCTTTTCCGCCGTATCGGGAAACAGGATAAAATCGGCTTCCCCACCGATTTTAAAGGTAGATACGCCCGATAATTTAAACTTGGTTTTAAATTCAACGTTTTGAGATAATAATATATCCGAAAGAACGGGCATTACGCCTCCTCGCTTTCTCCCATAATAAATTTATAAATACCTTCAAAGCTATCGCAAACCGAATTTATTTTCATATCATCGGGTACGGGCTTTCGCCTCGGATTATACCAACAGGTATCTATGCCGTAATTTATCCCTCCGCGTATGTCAGAGGTAAGGGAATCTCCTACTATAAGGGTCGAAGCTTTATCAAAATCCGGAATATCCGCGGCAACTCTCTCAAAATACTCAACCGAAGGCTTTTCGTACCCTATCACTCCCGATATGAAAAATCCGTCGAAATATTTCTCCATTCCGCTTCTTGAATATCTTCCCTTTTGAATAAACTCAACGCCGTTCGTAACTATGTATAATCTCACATTTCCGAAAAGACTGCGGCACAAATTCTCCGCTCCGTCCAAAAGATACGCCTTCTGCGAGAGTAAATTCATATACGTTTCAGCCATTTTCACGGCGTCGCATACAAAACCGTATTTTTCGCAAAACAGCTCAAATCTGCGGTAAAGCAAAACCTGCTTTTCTATTTCGCCTCTTTCGAGCATCTTCCACAGGCTGTCGTTGATAACGCTGTATCCGCGCACGAGCTCTTCAGTGGGGGTTATGTCAAAAGCGCTCATCGTTTCTCGTATCGCCTCGGATTCCGAGCGTGAAAAATCAAAAAGCGTACCATCCGCGTCAAACAATATAGTATCGTATCTCATAGCTATCGGCTCTCCATAATTATTTAAACTAATTATACCATAGCTCCGCAAAATATTCAAGAAGGATTTAATGATAAAAAATCGCAATTAAAACAAAATTCTCTTGAAAAGCTCGGAAAAATGAGGTATAATATAATGAATAGTTATAATCGGGAGGAATGACGTGGCATATATAATAGGTATTACTGGACCGAGCGGAGCGGGAAAATCGCTCTTTTCAAAATATATCGTCTCTGCGTCTATTCCCTGTATCGACGCCGATGAGCTTTACCATTCTATGCTCGTTCCCCCTTCTTCGTGTCTTGACGAAATAGCGAGAGTATTCGGAAAAGACGTCATAGCGAGCGACGGAACGCTTGACAGAGCCGCTCTGTCGCTCCGCGTATTCGGAGACCCTCAAATGCTCGTGCGGCTCAACGAGACGGTACTCCCGCTTGTTATTGAAAAAATAAAGAAAGAAATCGCGCGTTACGAACAAAGCGGGCATCGCGTAGTTGCGGTAGACGCCCCGACGCTTATCGAATCGGGCTTTAACAAAGAATGCAACGCGGTTATAGCCGTTATAGCCCCCGCCGATGAAAGAACCGAACGCATAAAGACGAGAGACCATATCTCGCTTGAACGCGCGCGTGAGCGAATCACGGCGCAGAAAAGCGACGAATTTTACACGTCAGCGGCAGATTTCATAATAGTCAACGACGCCGACGAGCCGTCTTTTTTGAAAAAAGCGGAGGATATCCTTCGGCAGATAAAAAATATTATAAGGACTGATATATGAGCTTAAATATTCAAGTCAAAAGATTTTTGGCAATACTTCTGATACTGTGTATTTCTATTGGTATAGGTATTGCGCTGAACGAAGTTTGGAACTTTATAGACAAAAAAACTCACCCTCTTTCTTATGAGGAAATAATAGCGTCGGCGTCCGAAGAGTTTGACGTTCCCCAATACGTAATATATGCTACAATAAAGGTTGAGAGTGATTTTGACCCAAACGCGCTTTCCTCCGCCGACGCGCGCGGACTTATGCAGATGATTCCCTCAACGTTCGAGTGGCTGACAGGAGACGAACACCTCGGAGAGCATTTGCCCGCAGTCAAGCTTTACGACCCGGAGGTAAGTATAAGATACGGTACTTATTACCTGTCGTATCTTTATAAAAAATTCGATTACAATTGGAATAACGCCTTCGCCGCGTATAACGCGGGAGAAGGAAACGTCGCAAAATGGCTCAAGGACGAGGAGTATTGCGACGAGAACGGAAATCTTACGAATATTCCTTTTGAGGAAACCGAAAATTACGTAAAAAAAATAAACCGCGCGATAGAATCGTATAAAAAGCTCTATCCCGAAAATACATAAAACGTTCAAGGAGATAAATATGGAGAACAAAAAGCTGTCAGAAACCTTAACCTACACAAAAAAAACCGTATACGAAAAAGCTGATAAAAGCATAATAGACACTGCGGAAAAATACGCCGAGGCTTATAAAAGCTATCTGGATTCGGCAAAAACCGAACGCGAGGCGGTAAAGGTCTCTATAGCCCTTGCCGAAAGCTTCGGTTTTTCGGAATACCGTCTCGGAGACGAGATAAAGGCAGGCGACAAGAAATATTACAATAACAGAGGCAAGAATCTTTTCGTTTTCTCGGTCGGAAGCGAGAGCATAAACCGCGGAATAAGGCTTACCGTCGCGCATATAGACTCTCCGAGAATAGACGTAAAGCAATGCCCTCTTTACGACGAGGCGGGAATGGGATTTCTGAAAACCCACTATTACGGAGGTATCCGTAAGTATCAATGGGTTGCGACCCCCCTTTCTCTCCACGGAGTAATAGCCAAAACCGACGGTTCCGTGATTGACGTAAATATAGGCGAGGATAATTCCGACCCGCTTTTCTATATAAGCGACCTCTTGCCGCACCTTGGACACAAGCAAGGCAAGGCTCCGCTTGACGAGGCGTTCGACGGCGAACAGCTCAATATTCTCATCGGAAGCAAGCCCTACACCGAGGACGGAGAAAATTCGGTAAAGCTCAATATTCTCAAGCTTCTCAACGAAAAGTACGGTATTTCCGAGGACGATTTTTTCTCCGCCGAGCTCTGCGCCGTTCCCGCCGCGAAAGCGCGGGATATAGGTCTTGACCGCTCTATGATAGGAGCTTACGGACACGACGACAGAGTATGCGCTTACCCTGCCCTCACCGCCCTTCTCGACTCTGCCGACAGCACTCACACGACTATGTGTATTCTTTCGGACAAGGAAGAAACGGGAAGCGACGGTCCCAGCGGTATGCAAAGCGAGCTTATGCTCGATATTATCAACGAGCTGGCGGCAAATCTCGGAGGAAATCCCGCAATTATCAAAGCAAACTCAAAATGTCTGTCGGCGGACGTCGCCGCGGCTTACGACCCCAACTTCCCCGACGTCTTTGAAAAGAAAAACGCGGCTATGCTGTCGTGCGGTGTCGTTTTCACCAAATTTACGGGTTCGAGAGGAAAATCGGGAACCAACGACGCAAACGCCGAGTTTATAGGCTGGCTCCGCGGAATTCTCGCAAACGACGGCGTTATATGGCAGTCCTCGGAGCTTGGACGGGTTGACTGCGGAGGCGGAGGAACGGTAGCAAAATACGTCTCAAAGCACAATATAGATACGATAGACCTCGGCGTTCCCGTTATCTCTATGCACGCGCCCTACGAGGTCGTATCAAAGGTAGACCTTTACGAAGCGTACAGGGCTATGCTGGCCTTTTATAAATACTGATATTATCATCAACACGGAGTTTTTATGCTTGAAAAATTACAAGCGGCGGAGGAAAAATATCTGAAAATAGAAGCGGAGCTTGCGTCTCCCGACGTATTCTCAAACCAAGAGAAATTCGCCTCGCTGATGAAGGAATATAAAAATCTTACGCCGATAATAGAAAAATTCAGAGAATATAAAAAGGCTTTGTCCGACAACGAGGAAGCGCGTTTTCTGCTTGAGGACTCCTCCGACGCGGAAATGAAAGAGTTGGCTTCCGCCGAATTTAAAGAAACCAAGCTGGCAATGGAAGCTATTCTCGAGGAATTAAAGATATTATTGCTTCCGCGGGACCCGAACGACGACAAAAACGTAATAATCGAAATAAGAAGCGGTGCGGGAGGCGAGGAAGCGGCGCTGTTCGCGGGCGTGCTTTACCGTATGTATACGATGTACGCCGATATGAAGGGCTTTAAGACCTCTCTTATGAACGCCAACGAGACCGAGCTTGGAGGATATAAGGAGATATCCTTTTCGGTAGAGGGCGACGGAGCGTATTCGAGATTTAAATTTGAAAGCGGAGTTCACCGCGTTCAGCGCGTTCCCGAAACCGAGTCGCAAGGAAGGATACAGACCTCAACGGCAACGGTAGCCGTACTTCCCGAGGTTGAGGATATAGAAATCGAAATAAATCCCGCAGATATCGTTATCGAGTCCTGCAAATCCAGCGGAGCGGGCGGACAGCATATCAACAAGACCGAATCCGCCGTAAGACTCACGCATAAGCCTACGGGCATCGTCATCGAATGTCAGGAGGAACGCAGTCAGTTTAAAAACAAAGACAAGGCGATGAAAATGCTTCGCGCGAAGCTCTACGACATAAAACAGACCGAGCAGAACGAAAAAATCGCCTCGGACAGAAAAAGTCAGGTGGGAACGGGAGACAGAAGCGAGAGAATACGAACCTACAACTATCCACAAGGAAGAATTACCGACCACAGAATATCTCTCACCCTTCATTCTCTCGAAAGCTTTCTTGACGGAAATATCGACGATATGATAGACGCTCTTATAACGGCTGACACCGCCGAAAAGCTAAAACAAAATTCTTTCTGACAAGGATATCCGCAATGACCGAAATAATAAAAATAAACGCCTCTGCCCCCGAATACTGTAAGATAATAGAGGCGGCAGACGTGATAAAAAAAGGCGGTCTCGTTGCGTTTCCGACCGAAACCGTTTACGGTCTCGGAGCGGACGCCACCGACGCCTCCGCCGCCCGAAAAATATACGCGGCAAAGGGACGCCCTTCGGACAACCCTCTTATAATACATATATCCACCCCATCCGACGCCGAAAAATACGCCTATACGACAGAGCTTTACTATAAGCTGGCACAGGCTTTTATGCCCGGACCTCTTACGGTAATACTTCCCAAAAAAGATATAGTTCCCTTTTCGGTAACGGGAGGACTCGACACGGTTGCGATAAGATGTCCCTCGCACCCGATTGCCTCGGCGCTTATACGGGAATCGGGGACGGCTGTTGCCGCGCCGTCTGCCAATCTTTCGGGAAGCCCCTCGCCCACCTGCGCCGAGCACGTTATATCCGACCTTAACGGACGCATAGATATGATAATAGACGGCGGAGAGTGTGAGATAGGCTTGGAGTCAACTATCGTGAAAATAACCGACGGCAAAGCTATTCTGCTCCGTCCGGGCGCCGTAACCTACGAGGCTCTTCTCTGCGTGTGCGACGACGTTGAAATATCATACGCCGTAACCTCACGCCTTGCGGAAAACGAAGCTCCGCTGTCTCCGGGAATGAAATACAGGCATTACGCGCCCTCCGCTCCCCTCGTTCTGCTTGACGGAGAGTACGACGACGTTATTTCTTATATGCGTAAAGCGCAGAGCGGGGAGAACTGCTCTTTGATATGCTACGACGAGGATACCGCCTTTTTAGACGAGCGCAATACGATTTCAATAGGCGAGAGAGACGATTTGGAAGCACAGGCAAAAGCTCTCTTTGCCGCTCTTCGCAGGGCGGACAAGATGAATACAGAAATAATTTACGCCCACCTGCCTCCAAAGAACGGAATGGGGCTCGCCCTATACAACCGTTTGATAAGAGCGGCGGCGCACACCATAAAAAAAGTATAAAATAAAATCAGGACGGTAAATAAATGGCAAAAAGAAGTAAAAAAGGAATATCCGATGCGATTCCGCAGGAGATAGCCCCGATACAAAATCAAATAATAACCGATACCATTGAAAAGAACTATATGCCGTACGTAATGAGCGTTATAATTTCGAGAGCTATTCCCGAGATAGACGGCTTCAAGCCCGCTCACAGAAAGCTGTTGTATACTATGTATAAAATGGGACTTCTCACAGGCAACAGAACGAAAAGCGCCAACGTCGTCGGACAGACGATGAAGCTCAATCCTCACGGAGATATGGCTATATACGAAACTATGGTCCGTCTCACCAGAGGCAACGAATCCCTGCTCCACCCCTTCGTTGATTCAAAAGGAAGCTTCGGAAAGCAATATTCGTCGGATATGAAGTTCGCCGCGTCCCGATACACCGAGGTAAAACTTGATACTATCTGCAACGAGCTTTTCCGAGGAATAGACAAAAACGCCGTCGATATGGTAGACAACTACGACAACACTATGAAGGAGCCCGTTCTTCTGCCTACCACCTTCCCCAACGTTCTCGTAACGCCGAACACGGGTATTGCCGTAGGTATGGCTTCATCTATCTGTTCCTTCAATCTTGCCGAGGTATGCGACGGAACTATCGCCGTACTTAAAAATCCCAACGTTTCGGTCGATAAAATACTCGATATAATAAAAGCTCCCGACTTCCCCTGCGGCGGTGCTATCATATACGACAGAGAGACGATGCGCCAAATATACGAAACCGGCTCGGGTTCCGTCAAGATACGTTCGAGATATAACTACGACAAAGCGGAAAACTGCATTGATATAATTCAGATTCCCTACTCTACCACGATAGAGGTCATATTGAAGCGTATATCCGAGCTTGTAAAGGAAGGAAAGCTTAAAGAAATTACCGACTTTAGAGACGAGATAGACCTCAGCGGCTTTAAGCTCACGCTTGATTTGCGCCGCGGAGTAGACCCCGACAAGCTTATGACCAAGCTTTTTAAGCTCACTCCTCTTGAAGACAGCTTTAAATGTAATTTCAATATTCTGATAGACTCCTCTCCGAAACAGCTCGGAGTTATAGATATAATAAAAGAATGGATAAAATTCAGAATAGTATGCGTCCGCAGAGAGCTTGAATTTGACCTTGCGAAGAAAAAGGACAAGCTTCACCTTCTTCTCGGTCTTGGGAAAATATTGCTTGATATAGACAAAGCCATTAAAATAATAAGACACACCGAAAAGGACGATGACGTAGTCCCCAACCTTATGAACGGCTTTGGTATAGACAAGATACAGGCGGAATATATCTGTGAGATAAAGCTGCGTAATTTGAACAAGGAATATATCATCAACAGAATAAACGAGATAGAGGGACTTCAAAACGAGATAGCCAAGATAGAAGAAATACTCAAAGACGAGCTGAAGCTCAAGGCACTTATCGCCTCGCAGCTCACCGAAATAAAGAAGAAATACGGTCAGCCCAGACACTCACAGCTCATTCACAGCGACGACGTGGTAGTTTACAACGAGGAAGATCACATAGAAAACTACAACGTAAGACTGTATCTCTCAAAGGAAGGCTATTTCAAGAAGATTACCCTTCAGTCTCTGCGTGGAAACGACGAGCAAAAGCTTAAAGAGGGCGACTGCATAACCTGTACCGAGGATACCGACAATCTTGCCGATATCATATTCGTAACCGATAAATGCCAGCTTTACCGCGCAAAAGTTGTCGACTTTGATTGCGTAAAGGCGTCCTCTATGGGCGAATACGTTCCCGCGAAGCTTGGTATGGACGAGGGCGAAAAGCCCGTATTTATGCGGGTACAGAGCGGATATCCCAATGGAGAGAATTTCGTGTTCGTCTTTGAAAACGGAAAAGGCGTCCGTATTCCCGTTACTAATTACGAAACGAAAGGAAACAGAAGAAAACTTATAAACGCGTACTCCTCCGCTTCCCCGATTTGCGCCGTATTCTACGAAAAGGAAAAAGAACCGTTTGAAATTATGCTTATAAGCTCGGAGGATAAGGCAATAATCATAAAGACCTCTCTAATTCCGATAAAGAGCACGCGTACCTCAAACGGTATAACCTTGATGTCCTTAAAAAACGGCGTTCTTCTAAAGGAGGCTATTAAAGATTTTGAAGCAAGATACGACACCTCAAAGGGATACAGAAAGCTGAAAATTCCCGCATCTGGACACCTGCTTGCCGAAAAGGATATTATGACGCATCAATTAAAATTTTGATACTTGATTTATTGATTGGAGATGATTACGATTAACAAGAAAGCAAAAAATACGTCCGGGCTTGCGACGAGAGTTTTATGCATTATTCTCGCGTTGCTTATGACGGGAAGCTTTATCATCTATCTTATATACGCGCTTGCGGGACTACTTTAAACGGAAACGCGGGCTGTCATAAAATGACAGCCCGCTTCGGACTTATCAACCCATCCGAATTTTTACCGTCCATACGGTACTTATCAAAACCTATCAGCCACGGTTACTTCTGCTGATTCTTGTTCTGATTGTTCTGCTGATTCTGCTGATTTTTGTTCTGCTGGTTCTTGTTCTGATTGTTCTGATTGTTCTGATTGTTCTGCTGATTCTGATTGTTCTGCATTTCAATCTCCGTTCTCCGCCGCCAAAAATTTTCGCACAACCGCAGTCGGCGGATTACGGTATGCTTAGCCGCTCCCGGCTAAAAGGAACGTCTTCGATATTCAAACAATCGCACTATCAACCGCACACGGTTGCTTTCGTACCGAAGACGGCAATTCTGCGTAAGAATTACGCGTAAGGAATTACGATTAAAGTATTAGCCAAAAAAAGCTCCGTTATACACGGAGCTTTTAAATAAAATTATTTTTTGTTTGCCTTGTCGGGACTCTTATAGTCAAAAAGCGTTGTAAATTTCTTGTTTCTGTATCCGAGATAATAAGCTATCCAAGCGATAAGGAGAGCGGGTATCGTTATTATAAAATAGGTCCACCAATAATAATTGAGCTGCTGTCCCGCAACCGAAACCGACGTCGTAATACCGAGATACATTCCCTCAAGGAATATCGTTATCATTTTAACGACAGCGCACACACTTCCCGCCCACTTGTGATTTTCCATAAAGGGATATCCTATCGAATAAACGAGAGCGATTACAAAATTGGGAATATTGGCAACGGCAGATATCAAAAGTCCCGTATGAGGACGGTATTTCTTTTTGCCTATGTCCACGGATATTCTGTCCTTGGCTCCGATCTCCCACGTAAGCGTATATATAAGAAACAGATAGAAAACTACCGAAAGCACGCTTACGATTATAGAAAGCGTATTGTTTTCGGCGGCGGTTGTCGCCATAGCCAACATAGAACCGAAAATAGATATCGCAAATTGGTTTACGAACATCTTTACCGCGCTGTACGAATAATTATGTAAAAAATCTTTCATAAATCCTCCGAGAATTACGCCAATTCATCGGGAACAAAAGCTCCCTCCAAATTTACATTCTTAATTATATAAAAATTTCTCGCTTATTGCAACATATTACAATGAAAATTTACATTTTATCCACTAAATTATCAATATATATTATATAATATAATTGTCATTCATCATTTTTACAAAGGAGATACATATGCCTATCGGTAATATTCCCTATGAAACCTTGCCCGAGCTCGTGCGTGAATACGCTTCCTATAAATCCGCCATACAGAACTGTTCTGAAAAAACCGTCTCTGAATATATGCTTGACCTGCGTACCTTTTTCAGATACCTGCTCGCGAGAGACCGGAAGATATCTCCCGCCTCGGAAGAGTTTGAAAAAATAGACATCAGCGGTGTAGATCTTGACTACATAAAAAACATATCTACCGAGGATATCTACGAATTTATTATGTACACCGACAACGTCAGAGGAAATATGGCGGCGGCAAAGTCAAGAAAGCTTTCAGCAATAAAGGGCTTTTTCAAATACCTCACGACCAAGCGCTTTATGCTTGAGGATAACCCCGCGATAAACGTAGAATCTCCCAAAAAGAAGCAGGCTCTGCCGAAATATCTCACGCTTGACGAAAGCCTGCTGCTGCTCGACGCGGTAAAGAACGACAAGGAATCAAAATCCCGCATACGCGATTACGCGATAATCACCCTGTTTTTGAACTGCGGAATGCGTGTTTCGGAACTTGTCGGAATAAATATAAGCGACGTTGACCGCGAGCTTCGCTCGCTCACCGTAACCGGTAAAGGAAACAAGCAAAGAATAGTATATCTCAACAACGCCTGCCGTGAGGCTCTTGCCGATTATTTGTCGGAGCGTCTCGGAGAAAAATACAAAACGGTCGATTGCCGCGCACTCTTTCTGAGCGGACGCTCACAGAGAATCAGCGTAAAAACTGTACAGTGGCTGGTATACAAATATCTCGATATGGCGGGACTCGAATCCAAGCACTATTCGGTACACAAGCTGCGCCATACCGCCGCGACGCTTATGTATCAGACGGGCAACGTGGACGTCCGAGTGCTCAAAGACATATTGGGACACGAACAGCTTAACACCACGCAGATATACACTCACGTAAGCAACAGAAATATGGAGGAGGCTATGGAACAAAACCCCCTCGCAGAGCAGAAAAACGATAAAAAATAAAGAAACTCCCGCCGTTTTTACGGCGGGAGTTTTATTTATTCTTATTTATTTATCTTCGCCTTAAGGAAAACGTATTCGCGTTCCTTGCCGAAGGATACCTTAATGCTGTTTCCGTCGCACGACCACTCGGCGTCTCCGTTGGACGCTATAAGCTCGGCGTCGGATATCTCAATCGGCAAATCAAAGCGAGCGTTTGCTCTGTCGGTAACCTCTCTGAACAGAAGCAAATAAGCCTCGTCGCCCTTTCCGCCGTCGGTAACGGCGCAGAATCCCGTATGAGCGCGTCCGCTCGGCTTTTCGCCCACGGGAGATACGTCAGCCTTGCCGAGCGCGTCTCTATGCTCACGCCAGATAGGAACGAGTCTCATAAGCTCGTCTCTTCTCTCTTGGGGCAAGAACTGCATCTCCATCCAATAAAGAGGATTGGAAAGCATTACCACCGCGAACATATAGTCCTGCTCGTAAAGCGCTGGAACGAAAGGATCGTTTGCGTTGTATTCCTCGGTGAACAGCGTGGGATTTACCATTTCAAACTGGAACTTCGCCACGGGCAGATAGTGAGAAAGCATCCACATATTGCGAAGTATGCGGTGCGGGAAGGAATTGGCTGACTTGGTATAACGATTCTCCATAAAGAGCGTTCCGTACTTCGCGCCGCAGAGATATCCGAGGCGCTGACCGTTGGTTATATCAAGCTGAACCGACACGTCGTCGCCAAACGAATAAACGGTAGAGAGAAGTTCAAGGAATCTCTGTTTACCAAGCTCGGATACGACGAAAAGCATATCGAGCTTGAAGAATCTTATTCCCCACTCGTCGTAAGCCTTGCGGAGAACCGCCTTGTCGCGCTCAAGAAGCTCGAAATCGTTTCTTCCGTCGGGAGCAAACCAAAGTCCCATTTTTACTCCCTTTTTCTTCGCGTACTCGGTTATAGCGGGAATACCTTCGGGAAATCTCTCGGTATTAAGCTCCCAGAAGTCTCCAAGGAACATACGCTGTCTCTTCTCGTTGAATATCTTGGGGTCGCCCGTACAGCCCGTCTGCCAGCCGTCGTCTATCTGCGCGATATCGACCATAAGCTCCTCGGCGGCGTCTATCTCGCGGCGAACGAAATCGTCCTGCACGCGGCTCCAGCCGTTTCTGTCGCCCCAGGTATTCGACATAGATTGGAGAGGCAGAGGCTTCCAGAGGTGGCGGTATATATCACGGGTGAATTTTTCACACTCGCCCATTTTGCAAAATCCGAATACCGCGCCGTTGCCGAACGCCTCAAGAGACACCTCGTGATTGCGTATTCTGAGCACCGCGTTCTGATAGTCGGGCGTCTCGGCGATAACGACTACCGCCTCGCAGGTCTCGGGATTTTCAAGGAAGAAGAAATGTCCCTGAACCTCGCGTATACCGCCCGCGAACATATGAACGACGTTCTCCGAAATGAAGGTGTCGTGGTTGTCGGTCAGCGTAAAGAGCTTCGCCGCGCGTACAATCCAGTGCTCGCCGCAAAGCATTATCGTGTCTTCTGCTTTGTGCGAAGCCATCTCAATCGCCGCGAGATTTTCCCACACTCTGTATTCGCGGCTCTCGCCGCCGTCAAGCTCGGCAGTAACCTTCAAAAAAGGTACGGAAAGTCCGCCGTTATCGGAAATCTCGGTCTGCACTGACGCAACACCCGTATATTCCCTTTTGAATAAGCCGTTTTCAACGGTAAGTATACCGTCGTTCAGTCTTGCAACACAACTATTCATCGTTTTTTCCTTTCGTTGTATCATTCATTTTGTCAATTTTGTTTACAATTTTCTTCTATCCACTTTGAGATCTCGCCCACGATCGCTCCCGACATCTTCTCCATTCCCGTAGCGTTCGGATGGATCTGATCATAGGTATACGCCGTGAGATTTGCCATATAATCGTCACCTATAAGAGCATACAGATCTATAAGCTCAGTACCGACAGTCTCGGCAGTTTCCTTTATGATACCGTTGTACGACACTATCTTCTGATTCTGACTCGCCTCGGCGTGTCTCGGAAGGAGAGTACAGCAGAAGATGTTCGCATCGGGATAGGTATCCCTTATGCTTTGAATAATCTTCGTGTAGTCGGTCTTAAATTTTGCGGTGGATGAGCCTTGATGATAATCGTTTATTCCGAAATAAACAACTATAACGTCGGGGTATTCCCCGCTGTCTGTATGCAGATTTTGGCTTCTCTCCAGCGCGTATTCCGAAGCGCACCAATCGCCCGATCTTGCATTATTTACACAAAGGTCAAGAGAGAGACCGTCTGCAGTACGCATCCACCAAGTTTCGCGAACGCTCATTCTCGATGAATTATACCAACCGCCGCCGTTATTTGCCAAGGTAGCATTCGCCGACGCGTTATTGCTATAATTCAAATAAGTGGTGATACTATCCCCAAACACAGATATAGTCTTTGGCGTATCGCGCAGAGCGTCGCCCGAGAGATCAAGCGACAAGAGCGCGTTAATATCACTGCTCTTTAGTTGTTCAAGGAAGATATCTACCGCCGTCGAGAGCGCGAATTCGCTCTTGCCCGCGATAATGATCTTTATCTCCCCGTCAGACCTCACCGTCTTTACGGCGTATCCGTTATTCGAAAGCTCGCCGACAGCACTCTCTGCCACCCCTCGCGCGTTTCCGATAAGTATCTCGTAGCTTGTTTCCTCGACGATGTCGGTCTTTAGAGAGAGCTCACATTCCGTAGCAAGCTTTATTTTACTTTTAAGCTCCTTGACAAGCTCAGTAACTCCGCTTGAGCAATTGTCCTCTCGCACGATACTGAAATCGGCGAGAATCGGAAGAATTTCCTCACTCGCTGTCGTCGCGGCAGTCGTGGTCTCGGCACTGTTTCCCTCTTCTTGCTCTTTAACGCAGGAGGTAAACAAAGTACAAAGAATGAGAAGCACCGCGAGTACAAACGATATTTTTTTCATAATTTTGCCCTTTCAAAAAATTCGGCAAAGCCGCCACAGCAATAACTGCGGTAGCTTTGCCGAAAGCTTAATCAGAGTTTATCTTCTTTTATTAAAGATTATCTTCTCTTCTTTGTAACTACAGCGGCTGTGCCTATAACTGCGGAAACGACAAGTGCGCCCATAGCGACAGAGCCCTTACAGCCCTTCTTTGCCTCTTCTGCGGTGGTCTCGGCTTCATCGCCGCCTGCGGAAGTGGTCTCATCCGCAACGGTGGTCTTTGCCGTAGTGGTTGCCTTGGTGGTGGCAGTAGTAGTAGCGGCAGTCGTACTTGCGGCAGTGGTTATAACGGGCTCGTCGGGAGACTGGTCAACCGTAAGGTCGATAGTCTTGGTAAGCTCCGCGCCCGCGAGAGTCGCGTCGGTCTGACCCGCAAGAGACTCGCAGTTCTCAATGTCGGATGCTCCGCCGCTGACGGTGTTAACGCCCGTTATCTGTCCGAGCGAGAATTCGCCCGCGTTGGTGTTGGCGCAAGTAACGAGACCGTAGTTCTTACAGCCCGTAACTGCTACGTTTGCAACTCCGTACTGTCCTATGATACCGCCCGCGATACCGCCGCCGGTAATAGCGCCGTTGTTGATACAATCGTCAATAGTCATATCGCCCTTGGTTCCGCGCGCACGTCCGAGTATACCGCCCGCAGCCTGCCAGGTAGAATCCTTCTTTGCGGTCTCGGCGGTCATAGTTACGGCACCCGTGTTACGGCAGTTGTCAAAGTCAACGTCGCCCGCGCAGTCGCCTATAAATCCGCCCGTTCTGCCCGCAGAGGAAATGTTGCCCGCGTTGGTGCAGTTGCTGACGACTATGGTAGCGCCCGCTATCTGGTCGTACCACTGACCTACGAATCCGCCCGCGAAGTTAGTTCCGCTGACGTTAGCGAGGTTCATACAGTTGTCTATGGTGAGGACTCTGCTGTCGTACCAGTTAAGCGAGGTACCTATGAAAGCGCCGAGACGAGCGTCGCCGTGAGTACCAGTATAGGTGAAGGAGGAGTTAGCACCGATGACGAGGTTCTTTACGGTACAGCTCTTTGCGTAACCGATAAGACCCATACCTCTGGTGGTTCCGTCCATATTGTCGTTAGCGTCGGACGTGTAAACGAGGTTGTCGATAACGTGTCCGAGACCGTCAAGCGTTCCCTGGAATACGTTGTTGCCGAAGTTGGTTCCGATAGGCGTCCAGGTCTTACCCGTCATATCGATATCCTTGGTAATATAAATGGTCTTGCCCTCAAAGGTCTCAAACTCCTCCGCAACTATTCTGGAAAGCTCCATAAGACCGTCAGCGTCGTTTACGAAGAAGTAGTTCGAGTCATAGTAGTAGAGATAGTTCATTATGTTGTGAGCCTCAGCCACCGTGCTTGGAATAGTTACTCTTGAAGAGGAGTAGCCTACGCTTGAGTTTGCTGCCGCAGTGTCGGAAGAGGTTGAACTCTCTTCGGAGGACGATAAAGTGCCGCCCGTCTGATTATCGGTAGCGCCCGTCTGATTATCGGTAGCAAATGAAGGAAGTATGCACATAGCGAGCAGAAGAACTGCCGCAAGTATCAATGATAATTTTTTCATAATTTTCTCCTTTTTAAAAGGGGTGATGATTATCGTTTGTTTTTTAACGTTTCCCCACACTCAAATGAGAAGCGTTAATTTTGCCTTGCCGACAAGGCGTTTTTCTTTTTTCTTCCCACGGGGAAAGCAGATTCTTTCCCCGTGAGAAATATTATTTAATAGGTGCTGTCAGCCTACCCAAGAATCCGAGTCCTCAAGTCCGCCTTCTGCGGCGTAAACGAGAGACGTGGGCAACGGATCGGAGGCATTCATTATATCGCGCGTGTCTATCGCGATAAGCTTGAATTCGGGATTAGTATAATTCTTTTTCATAGTTTTTTCTCCTTTCCGAAATTAAGCGGCAGTTATGGAAACGAAGTTTCCTGCGTTGTAAACCACCTCGTAAGCCGTTCCTTCGGAAATACCCGAAGCCGACTGGCTGTAAGGCGTTACCTTAAAGGTTACCTCTCCTACGGAAGTAGGAATATCGTTAAGCGTGAACGCGTAAATATATCCAACCGCTCCGCGAACCTGATAAGAGGAAAGCGTCTTGATTCCCTCGTCGGTTCCCGCAACGAGAGTCGAGTATACCGCCGAAGCCGTCTGGTCATAGGTATGAGCGCCGTCCGTTCCCCAAGAAGCTTCAATTCTGAAGCCTACGTAAGCGTAGTTGAGGCTGTCGATAGAGCCTACGAAACGAATGCTGTATACTTCATCACCGTCAGCGTTAACACTTGTTGCAGTCTCCTGCGTTCCGTGGAATATTGCCGTGGTGTTGGTGGTGAGCATATTATCAAGAAGACCTGCAATATAAATGTCGGTTACGTCAATGGTGGGGTCGCTTTGACCTGCTTTATTTTCGTTGCCGCTTGCAGTAATAGTTTTGTTAGCATCGTTGTATGCAAGTATTCCTTCAATAGCGGGGGTTACTCCATCTTTAACGAGGCATTCACCGTAGTTAAGACAATTTTGGATAGTAAAATCTATACCTGCGGTACATACAATACCCGCAGATTTCATCGTATAATTGCCACCATTTCCTCTTCCCGTAATCGTTCCGTTGTTTATACAGCCGTCAACGATACCTGCGTTATTGCGTACTCTTCCCAAGATACCGCCTGCTCCGTTACCGTTATTGAGATATCCGTTAATCTGTCCTACGTTACGGCAATTATTAATCGCAACTGCTGAAGCAGCTTCACCCAATATACCGCCCGACACGTGTCCATATACGTAGCCTGCGTTGGTGCAGTTGTTTATCGTAAGAGTATTGTCAAAGGTGGTTGTTTTTCCGCAAACATACCAATATCCGACGATACCGCCTGCTTTTCCGTCGCTACCGTATACGTACGCCTGGTTGTAGCAGTTCTCCACCAATGCACCCGCTACGACGTTACTCATTATAGCGCCGCATCTCTCGGCAGATTGATTAGAATAAATTTTGCTGTCGTGCGCGATAACGACGTTTCTAACGGTACAGTTATATCCCGTACCTATCAAGCCCGCGCCCGAATAGTCATATCCACTCGTGTTGGTGTAAGTAGTAGCCCAGCTTGCAAATATGGTCGAGTCAACGTATGCCCACATTCTGCTTATAGTGTAGCCCTGTCCGTCAAGGGTACCCGAGAAATACGCGGTGTCTTCCTGCACACCGATAGGAGTCCATACGTTAGTGCTTGAACCGTTGAGGTCTATGTTGTCCGCAAGGTAAAGAGTTACTCCCGCGAACGTCGTCGTACCGTTGTTTACGAGTTTAGCAACCTTGTTAAGACCTTCTGCGTCAGCTATCTTATATTCGGTCTTTGAGGGGAAAGTCTCGTAGTCATTGATATCGGTCATCTCCGACGTGTCTACCTTAACGACTCTTGCCGCCGAATATCCTACGTAGGAATCAGCCGCAGCGTTCGCAGGTATAGCGACGATTGACGCGAGCATAAAGACTACCAAAAAAATGCTTAAAATTTTCTTCATTGTCTTTTTCCTTTCTTAATTGTTTTTTATTTATTGTACCAAATCGAGCTTGAGTGTTCCGCCCGATTCGACAATCGGAATTAGGGTGAGTGCGGTCATTCCCGTGCCGTCAGGCCATTCGTCGTCAGACTGCACCCACTTTGCTTGGTCGTTTACGGTATGGATAGCAAGATAAATTCTTCCGTCGGTTCCGGCGAATATACATCCGTGTCCTCCGTCGGTCTGCGTGTATACGTTCTCCCCGTCGTATATGAACAGCGGGTCAAGGTGCGTCCACGTTCCGCTTATCTTGCCGTTTGACGACTTGGCGAGTCCCACGGTGTAGTTTCCGCTGTCGTCCTTATTAGACCATATCATAAACAGGTCTCCGCCCGTTGCCTTATACATATAAGGCCCGTCGGTTATCTTATAATCGGTCCACGAGGGATCGCTTGCCTTTATCATATCCTTCCAATCTCCCGTGAGATACGAGAGGTCGTCGGACAAAGGCGCGTACGAGACGCGTCCTACACCGTCCTCGGTATGCGTCCATTCCCTTACGAACACGAGATACGGCTGTCCGTTCTCGTCAACCCAGAGATGTCCGTCGATAGCGCTCATCGTATTCGGCGTTATCCAGCCTACCTCCGCCGCGTTCGCGCTTGCCTTCGATATCATAGTGAACTTTCCGTCGGGCGTATCGCTCACAAGCACCACACAGCCTCGCTGACTCGTTCCCGTGTCCTCGTAAGAGGAAACTCCGTAGGTTGCGAATATGTAGAACTTGCCGTTATAGTAATGTCCCTCGGGCGCCCAATACTGTGAATCGGCGTCAAGCTCGGGGTTGTCGGTGGTCTTTTTCCACACCTGCTTTACACTGCTCCAATTGATAAGGTCGGTGCTCGTTCTGACTCCGTAACCGCCGCCGTAATTTACGTAGTAATAATATACTCCGTCGTGGTAAAGCAGTCCCGGGTCTCTCTCGTAAAGGCTCGTTACCGTCTCGTCAAGATACTTCGGTATCTTGAAATCTCCGTTTACAACCGCGCTGCGATAAAAATACTGAACCGCGCGTATCGTGGATAGGTCGGTAGCTCCGACAAGATATACCTTTACTCCCTCGTTGCCAAGCTCGACCTTCGTCGTATAGGACGCAAGCGCCGTAAGCTCCGATTTGAGAGCCGCCGCCTCGCTTCCGGCGTCTCCGATAACGATAGCGTTCGCGTAACCCGCCGTGCTCGCTCCCGAAGCCACGGTAACTATCGCGGGCTTGGTACCAAGCGCTTTGAGCATATCCGCTTGAAGCAATTCGGCTATCTTCGTTATCTTTTGGTCAGCCGCGGAGGAGACGAGTATCGTCATTTTCTTTGCCACCGCGTCGGGAAGCACGAACGCTCCCGCGCTTTCTTCTATCGAAACAAAGCTTCCCGCGTTATAAACGACGTCGTAAGAAGTTCCGTTTGTGATTGCTCCGTCGTCAGCCGAAACCGTGTAAGGCGTTACCGTAAAGGTAATCTTCCCCGCCGACGCGGGAATATCGTTTATCGTAAAGGCGTAAAGATATCCCGCCCGTCCTCGAAGCTGTGCCGCGTCCACTCTCTTAAGTCCCGCGTCAGTTCCCTCAACGAGCGTTGAGAAGACCACAGACGCGTCCTTGGAATAAACGTGCGCGCTGTTTCCGCCGTCCCATACCGCAGTTACGTTCATACCTACTTTTTCGTAATTTGTACTGTCGATAGAGCCGACGAAACGAACGCTGTATTTACCGCTCGTTACCGCGCTCTCCTGCGTTCCGTGGAACATAAGGGTGCTTGAAACGGTGGTAGTGTTTACCGTGGGGCGAATGATATCGGTTGCGTCAAGAGTTGAATCGACCTGCCCCGCAAGGTTTTGGTTTCCGCTTTCGGAGAGAGCGGAGTTAGCATTTACACCGTAAATACCGTTACAATTTCCTCCCGATTTTACAGTCAAGCTTCCGTAGTTCGTACAGTTAGTAACAGAAGCCGTATTTGCGGCGGGAGTATCTACCTTTGATATCATAGCTCCGACGTTACTCGAAGAAGCCGTTCCTACCGCGCCGTTGTTGATACAGCCCGTAACCGTAACGTCAGCCCCACGGACTCGACCCGCCATACCGCCCGCGTTGGCAGTATAAACCGCGCCTAAATTACGGCAGTTGGTAATTTCAAGAATTGAAGCCGATTCGCCTATCATACCGCCCGCTTCACTGCCCGAAACCGAGCCGGCGTTGGTACAGTTGCTTATTACGAGCTTACTGTCAGACTTTCCGCTGCCCGCGTACCAATAACCTACTATACCACCGGATTTTTGAGAGCACCAAACAGAAGCAGCGTTATAACAGTTATCAACGGTAGTTACGTCTCCGTTGGTGTTAGCGTTAGCCGTTCCTATGATAGCTCCCGCTCTCGTATTATTACCAAAATAGTTTCCGGAAACTCCGAGATTGGAGTCGGGACCTATTATAAGGTTTCTGACGGTACACGCACGACCTGCACCGATAAAACCGCAAGGTGTATAGTTAATATTGCCGTATATAGACTGACAGCTTTCTTTGCCCCAACCGGTGACACTGTCAGAGGTGTTACCCACGCTCATTCTTACAAAAAGTCTGTTAATGGTATGTCCCTGTCCGTCAAACGTACCCGAAAAATACTTATCGGTTTCGCTTATTCCGATAGGCGTCCATCTGTCAGAGTTAGCCGCCGTGCTTCCCGCGTAACCGAGGTCGATGTTGTTCGCGAGGTAAAGAGTTACTCCCGCGAACTTAGTCGTACCTTCGTTTACGAGTTCAGCAACCTTTTTAAGACCTTTTGCGTCAGCTATCTTATATTCGGTCTTTGAGGGGTAAGTCTCGTAGTCATTGATATCGGTCATCTTCGATGTGTCTATCTTCTCGACTCTTGCCGCCGAATAGCCCGTATAGGAATCCTCAACCGCGCCCGCGGGTATTGCGGCGATTGATGCAAGCATAAGCACCGCGAGAAAAATACTTAAAAATCTCTTCATAATAGTATTTTTCATTTTTTATTTCACCAAATCAAGCTTGAGCGTTCCGTCCGCCTCTACAATCGGAATAACCGTGATAGCCGTTATGTTGTTTGCGTCGGGATATTCGGCGTCGCTCGCGGTCCATGCGTCAGGGTCATTTATCGAGTGTATAGCGAGATAAAGTCTTCCGTCAAGACCGGTAAAGATACAGCCGTGTCCGCCGTTGGTCTGGTTATAGATATTATCGCCGTCCATAATGTAGAGAGGATCGAGCTGCGTCCAAGTTCCGTCTATCTTGCCGTTCGAGGATTTAGCGAGTCCCACCGCGTATCCGCGGCTGCTCGTCGCCATATTCGACCAAATCATAAAGAGATCGCCGTTCGATGCCTTATACATCCAAGGACCGTCGGTTACCTTATAGGTGGTCCAGCTCGGGTCGTTAGACTTGAACATATCACGCCACTCGCCCGTGAGGTGAGTGAGATCCTCGGAGAGAGGCGCATAGGACATGCGTCCGTAACCGTCAGAGGTATGCGTCCACTCTCTTACGAATACGAGCCACGGTTTGCCAGCCTCGTCAACCCAGAGATGTCCGTCGATAGCGCTCATCGTATTAGGCGTTATCCAGCCGACATTCGTCGCATCGGCGCTCGCCTTCGAGATAAGCTTGAAGCGTCCGTCGGGAGTGTCGCATCTGAGGATTATACAGCCTCTCTGGCTCGTTCCCGTATTTCCGTACGAGGAAACTCCGCAGGTCGTGAAAATATAGAACTTACCGTTATGGTAATATCCCTCGGGTGCCCAATACTGCGTATCGGCTTCAAGG
This sequence comes from Clostridia bacterium, assembly GCA_017464565.1. Classification (GTDB taxonomy): domain Bacteria; phylum Bacillota; class Clostridia; order Oscillospirales; family CAG-272; genus HGM12713. The sequence goes on along the minus strand of JAFTZH010000046.1, from coordinate 9,711 downwards.
TTAGGCTCGTCAATGGCTTTCTGCCATACCTGCTTCATAGCGCTCCAATTGAGAAGGTCGGTACTCGTTCTGACTCCGTAACCTCCGTTATAAGACGCGTAAATGTAGTAAACTCCGTCGTGAAGCAGTATGCCGGGGTCTCTCTGCGTAAGCGTCGTTACGTTTGCGTCAAGATATTTCGGAATTCTGAAATCTCCGTTTATAACCGCTTTGCTGTAAAAATACTGCGCCGCGCGTATGGTCGAGAGAGTCGTGTATCCAACGAGATAAACTCTCGTTCCCTCGTCGGTACTCTCCACCTTTGCGGTATAGGAGTTGACGGTCTTAAGGTTTGCCTTAAGAGCTGTCGCTTCGGTTCCGACGCCGCCGAGTATTATCGCGTTTTTATACTGCGATATATCTCCGCCCTCGGGCACCGTAACCAGCGTCGGTCTTACTCCGAGCGCCTTGAGCATATCGTTGCGAAGTATGTTGGCTATCTTCTGTATTTTCGTGTCGGCGGTTTTGGAGTAGATGATGACCATACTCTTTGCCACATCGTCCGAAATAACGAGGTCTTTAACGTCTGCTTTAGTATCCATATCGGGAACCTCCGTTTGATCGCCGCCTTCAACGACGAGCGTCTTCAAATATGCTGTAAATTCGTTTATCGCTTTGATAGTGGCGTTGTCGTTGTTTCCGCCTACGACGAGATTTACATATCCGTTCTCGTCAATAGAGGTCTTGTATACGTATTCGTCGTACGCAAGCTCATCAAGAACGTCCGACGCGGCTCTCATAGTATTGCCTATTACTATCTCGTTGCCTTCCTGCGACGCTTCGTCTATTTTTATTCCCCCCGAAGAGCCTACAAGCTCTTTTATAGTCTTGTTAAGCTCTACGACGAGATTTTTTACGTCGTCGGAAGAATTGAGCGAGCGCACGAGACTAAAGCTTGAAAGGAGGCGAGACGCGGGCTCGGGCGTCGGTTCTTCTCCCGACGTCGTTGCCGCAGTCGTAGTGCTTTCCCCTTCTTCGTCGGTTTTCTTACAACCGGTCACCGCCGAGAAAAGCATAAGACAAGCCATAATCAAAACTAAAATTTTGATAAGTTTGTTTTTCATTTTTACCTCTTTAATTATATAGGGGTGTTTACGTACCTAAAATTACTCTATCGCGTTCATCGACGCCATAAGATCTTCTATGTATCCGCTCTTCTTTCTGAGGAACGCCTCGGTATTCTTGGATTTGGACTGAATTATTACCTCGTACATTATAGAACGAAGATTTCCGTCAACGTCAGCGGTATATCCGAAATCGTAGGATACCTTGCTGTAAATCATTTCGAGCATCTTGTAGTCGTCTGCCGACTCGGACATTCTTCCGAGAAGAACAGTCTCAAAGAATTTAGGTCTCATATAGATATGGCTGTATCTTGAAAGTGCGTCAAGAATGAGCGCGCTCTCCTCCTGTCTGTCCTCCGACAATATAGAAGGAATCGCAAAGAATTCGGAAGCACAGGTAGGGTAGTAGTCCGCCTGGTTGGTATCAAGCTTCGGATAAGGAAGGATACCTATTCTGAACTGAAGCGTACGGAGATACTGGTGAGAGCCTCCGATATCGTAAGTAGCGAAAAGAGATTTTCCGTCTTTGAAATTGAGATACAAATCCGAAGAAGGATACTGCGCGTTATTTGCAGTTGCGTGATAAACGCCGGGGTGCTCCCAAGTCAAGCTGTAAAGCTTATCCGCAATATCGCTGAGTCTCGTGCGGTCAAAAGCAAGCGAAAATTCACCGGCTTCATTTCTGGAGGTTATCTTCTCACCAAAGCCGCGAAGGAATCCGTCCACGTTATGCTCGCGCAGCTGAAGTCCGTAAGTACCCGTGCCGTCGTCGGCAACCGAGAAATTCTCAATAAGCTTGAGGAACTTCTCGTAAGTCCACGTACCGTTATTTACCTCCTCGTAGGGATTCATATCAAAGCCCTGCTGATCCCACATATCCTTGTTGTAAACGAGAGCGGAGATTCCCATTGCGACCATAGAATAGTCGGAAACGATAAAGTAAAGCTTATCGTTTACCTTATAGCCGTTTACCTGACTCTGATTGTACCATTCCTCGTCCATATGACAGTTCTCAAGGTCGCAGAAGTTAGCGAGATATCCCTCGGTCATAAGAGACATAATACCGTTGGTGGGATGAGGGAATATGAGGTCGTATTCGGTTGCGCCTGCCTGATGGTTGCTGCGCACCAGAGTGGTAAAGTCCTTGTTCTCGATAACGTTCATATCAATTTTGTATTTGTCCTCTATCCACTTGGTTCTTTCGTAGCTGACAGTCGTTATCGGTTCTCCGTCATCCTCGTCGTGCGCGTAATAGTGCGTATCGTTATACCCCTCCTCACACACGAGAATATTGTAAGCACGGCCTTCGAAATCTTTTTCGGGAAGCGTATCAAGAATTGATTTCGTTCCCTCCGCCGTAGTTGCCGTCGTAGTCGCCTCGGCTCCTTCGTCATTCTTTTTACAGCCGACGAAGCAACTGAGAAGCGTACTCAAAAGCAAAACGCAAATAATTACTCTTTTTAACATTTTTCTCCTCCTTAATTTAGTTTTATTTTAAAGCTCCCATTTGGTATACATAATGGAAGTTTTATTTCCGTCCTCTTTGCCGTATCTCTGGTAGTATACGGTAATGAAAGTTCCGTCGGGAAGCATAGTCGTCGCGGGATATCCGAGGTCAGAACTGTACGACTCGGTAAGTATCATCTCATCCTCAAAGGTCTTGCAGCCGTCGCGGCTTATTACCGCGCGTATTCCAAACGGCTTGTCGCGTCTTGAGCCGAAGGAAATAAGCACCGCTCCGTCGGGAAGCAGATACAGGTGAGGAGGCGCTCCGTGAAGCTCGGTCGCCCAAGGCTTCGAGAAAGTCCTTCCACCGTCGAGAGATTCCGCGAAGAACATTGAGAATTTTTCAAATACGGGGTCGTTGTCTCCGCGAATGGCGAAGATTATCTTGCCGTCGGGAAGCTCTATAACGTGCGGCTCGTGAATATTGCTCGTAGAACATCCGTCGGGGCGTTCTATCTTTGCGAGCTTCTCCCAGCTTTTACCCTCGTCAAAGCTTTCGTAAAGGAACATCTCTCCCCTATCCTCTTCGGGAGCTTCCGAGAAGAATTCCTTTCCTGCCATAAGCAGTCTGCCCGATATCGTTTTAACGGGTCCGTGAGGAGAGCTTACGGGAATTTTTATCGGCTCACCCCAAGTTTTTCCGTAATCCTCTGATATCTTTATAAAAGAACCTTTAGAATTCATTTCGGGAGTGAAATGCTCGTAAGCCTTAAGCGCTCCCTCTATCATCTCACGATAGCGAGGGTCGGTCTCGTTTATTATCTGATCCTTCCAAACTCCGAGATAATTATTTACGTCGTTGTGGAAATACTCGAGCAGCATTTTTCCGTCTCCGAGATACGTAAGTCCGGCATCGCGGTCGTCAAACCACGTATCGGCAATTACGCTCGGAGCGCTCCAAGTCTCTCCGCCGTCGGTGCTTGTGAAGAGGAGGTCTTTTCCAAAAGGACAGATATGACCGAGACGGTGTCCCGAGCAAGCGGCATAGAGCACACCCTTCTCGTCAATACAAACGGTGGGCCAGGCTTGATAGCGGAAAGGACCTTCGGTAACTCTGTGTATTACACCGTGCTTAATAATCTTCATTATTATTTCTCCTTTAGTCTTTGTAAGTCGAAAGCTCTCAAAGCTCCCACTTGGTATACATAATCGACGTCTTGTTTCCGTCCTCGGGACAGTATCTCTGGTAATATACCGTGATAAAGGTTCCGTCGGGAAGCATAGTCGTCGCGGGATATCCGAGATCCGAGCTGTACGACTCGGTAAGTATCATTTCCTTCTCAAACGTCTTACAGCCGTCGCGGCTTATTGCCGCGCGTATTCCAAACGGCTTATCCCGCCTTGAACCGAAGGAAACGAGTACTGCTCCGTCGGGAAGCAGATACAGGTGAGGAGGCGCTCCGTGAAGCTCGGTCGCCCAAGGCTTTGAGAAGGTCTTTCCTCCGTCGAGCGATTCCGCGAAGAATATCGAGAACTTCTCGAACACGGGGTCTCTGTCTCCGCGTATCGCCGCTATTATCTTTCCGTCTTTAAGCTCGATAATATGAGGCTCGAAAATATTCGTCGGTCCGCAGCCCTCGGGAAAATCTATTTTTGAAAGCTTCTCCCAGCTCTTACCCTCGTCAAAGCTCTCGTATACGAATATACCGAACTTATCCTCCTCGGGCGCTCCCGAGTAAAATTCTCTGCCCGCAAGCAGAAGCCTGCCCGACACCGTTTTGACGGGTCCGTGAGGAGAGGTTATCGGAACCTTTACGGGTTCGCCCCAAGTTCTTCCGTAATCCTCGGATAACTTGACGAACGCTCCCGCCGAATTCATTTCAGGGGTAAAGCGAGTGTAAGTCTCAAGCGCTCCGACTATCATCTCACGATAACGCGGATCTGTCTCGTTTATTATCTGCTCTCTCCATTCGGTGAGATATCTGTTAATATCGTTGTGAAAATACTGAAGAAGTATCTTTCCGTTCCCGAGATACGTAAGTCCCGCGTCTCTGTCGTCAAACCACGTGTCAGTCGCCACGCTCGGAATGCTCCAGGTCTCTCCCCCGTCGGTACTCGTAAAGAAAAGATTCTTTCCGAAGGGGCATATATGTCCGAGGCGGTGTCCCGAGCAAGCGGCGTAGAGCACGCCCTTCTCGTCAACGCAAACGGTCGGCCACGCCTGATAGCGAAACGGTCCCTCGGTAACTCTGTATACAATACCGTGCTTAATGATTTTCATTTTCGTTCACCCGAATATGCGGACTCTTTCAGCGGTTTATGGGGGTAAAGGGCCAGCCGAGAGCCTTAAGCTCTGCCGCAAGCTCTTCCTTCTCCGCGTCCGACATATGTCTCATAGGATAGGTAGGTTCTCCTACGTCAAAGCCCATAAACGCGGTCGCCTGCTTGACCATCGGAATAACCTCGTGCTTGAACGCAAGCTGGATAACTCTGTTGACCTTCATCTGAAGCGCGCGCGCCTCGTCAATCTTGCCTGCCTTGAAAAGATTGTATATGCTTACGAATTCGGGAAGCATAAAATTATAAGTAGAACCGATACCGGCGTCGGCACCCGCCATAAGTCCGCATACGAGAAGCTCGTCGGGACCGTTGATTATGTTCATATCGCCCTGTGTGAGATCCTTAAGGTTCATCATCTCAAAGTAATTGGTGGAGCTCCATTTAACGCCCGTGATATTGTCTATCTCAAAAAGTCTCGCTATAAGCTTCGCGCTCATATCCTTCTGCGCCGAGGGGTGATAGTATATTATTAAAGGTATGGAAACGCTCTCGGCGATTTTTTTGTAGTAGTTGAATATATCGTTCTCATCGTAGAAGAAGAAGAGCGGAGGGATTGCCGCGATAGCGTCCGCTCCCGACTTCTCAGCCTGCTTTGCCAGCATTATCGCCTCGTTGAGATTCATAGCGGCGATATGGCAGATAACGGGCTTTCTGCCCGCAACGCATTTTACCGCGGTTTCGCACATACGAATACGCTCCTCCGGGGCTATTACGGGACCTTCGCCCGTACCGCCGAGAATATAAAATCCGTTAGCTCCCTGACCGAGCTGAAATTCTATAAGCTCCTTAACGCAGCTTTCGTTAACGGTTTTATTATCCTCCTTCAGAGGAGTGACCAAAGCCGTCAAAATGCCTTCGTACTTAACGCCTTTCATTTTGTTTTTCCTTTCTGGACTATTTATTTTTTTGCTTTTTCCTAAAACTTCCGATTTTAGAATATTGTTTCTTTTCGCTCCAGCTATTGACAAAAGATAGCATTTTGTGATATACTCCAATAAACGAGCAGAATTATATCTTTGAGCGTCCTATATACACAATTGATTATACCATTTTATCTATCGGTTGTAAATTAAAAAAGCGGACCAATAATCAAAAGATATTCCGCTTTTTCAATCTCACAAAACAATTTTAAAATCGTATTTTTGTAAGAAACACACAAAAGACTTGCGAAATCAGGGAGGAGCAATATGAATCAGCCGAAACCTAAAGATAATAATTACAAGGCTTCCATTTTTTTGGACAATATTATATTTCACGTACGTTCTACTCAAATAAACGTTGTAGTAGAGCCGGAAATTCATCAAAATCCTCACTGCCATTTTTCTATGGAGATACAATACCTTTTCAACGGTTCTATGACTATTTTAGAGGGAGAAACCAATAACGCGTATACCTTGACGGCGGGAGACTGCTGTATAGTTCCGGGTGAGCATCACCACAGCACGGACGCGAGCGATCCGTTTGAACGTATAACGTTTAACTGGCATATTGAAAAAAATTCAGGCTGCGACACCGCGAATTCCAAGGAATACGATATACTTGAAAAAATATATAACAGCGTTGACGATATAACTATAATCCACGACGAAATATTGATACAAATGATGAATCAATATAAGGTTATAAGCAACGACCCAAAACGAGTAGCTATCGTCGAGAGAAGGACTATGCTTTTAAATATCATAATGCATATTATGAGCTTGATGGCAAAGCAAATTTCTTTTGACAATCCCATTTCCTCCCAACAGCACGAAAGCACCGAAAAATCCAGCAGAAAATGGATAATTGAGGAGCATATATCCTCAAACTATTACGTTCCCGACGGACTTTCGGGACTTGCGAAAAAGCTTTATCTGAGCGAGAGGCAGACACGCGCGCTCGTATTGAAAACCTTTGGAAAAAACTATAAGGAAATGATAATTGAGCAGCGAATGGAGAACGCCAATATTATGCTCCGAAATCCTCTGCTCTCTCTCGACGAGATATCACAGCAGATAGGCTACCGTTCGTACAGCGGATTTTATCTTGCCTATACGAAATATTACGGAATATCGCCCGAGGAGAAGCGAAAAAAGCTGAAGGAATTTTCCAATAAAGAAAAAGAAAAGAAAAACAATACGTAAACAAATACCGAGCCGACGGTATATTATCGTCGGCTCGGTGCTTATTTATATTAAAAAATCGGAAGAAAAGGTAAAAACATTTGCCTTTATTCTAATTGCATATTACTCTTTTAGGTGGTATAATTCGTGTATAATTATATTATGTAACTGAAAGGATTTTATATGTTTTACTATCTTCTCCTTTTCGGAGCCTGTACGCTTTCCTGTATACAGGTAATGTTCCAAAAAGCAACCGTAAAAAGATACGGCTCGGGACTTATAAACACTTACAGGGCAGGCGTAATATCGGCGATCGTCTTTCTTTTGATAATGTTCGCTGTCGGCAAAAGAATAACGCTCACTCCGTTTTCCTTTGGTCTGGCAATATTCTTCGCCCTCATAAATATCGTCTGCATATATTTTGCGTTTTCGGTTATGAAGATAGGAATACTTTCAAGGTATTCCCTCTTTCTCAATCTCGGCGGATTGGTTATTCCGTTTATATACGGAGTTCTCTTTAACGGAGATCCGCTTACTGCCGGAAAGATAATATGTCTCGTTCTTGTTATCGCCGCGCTTATGTTAAATATAGATTTCAAAAGCAAGGATAGCAAGAAGGCCATAATATATTACTTAGTCGTATTCTGTCTGAACGGTCTGGCTTGCGTAACACTCGCGTTCCACCAAAACAATCCTTGGAATTTTGAAATAATATCGTCTGAAAGCTTTACTATGCTGTATATGGTCATATACGGTCTTATGTCTCTCGCCATATACATCGCTATGTCGATAAAGGCAGGAAAGCAAGAACCTATTGAAAAAAAATGGCTTTATATAGGTCTTACGGGAGGCTCCGGCGTCTTATACGGATTTGCAAACCTTACCTCTACCATATGTCTTCTTCACGTTGAGCCGTCGATGCAGTATCCGATAATGACGGGCGGCGCAATAGTTCTTGCGGGTATCGCGGGACTCTTCTTTAAAGAAAAAATCACGTGGAAATACATAGTTTCTTGTATTCTTGTAATTGTAGGTACAACGGCTATTCTCTTATAGCCTCGAGGTAATTATTATGTTTAAAACAAAGAGTATCGACGCGACACAAGGAAGTCTTTTTAAATCCATAGTAATATACAGTATTCCCTTGATGTTGAGCGCTCTCATACAAACGCTTTTCACGTCGGTGGACGTCGCCGTGCTCGGATATACGGCAGACGGAGCTGCCATAGCGTCGGTCGGAGCTACAAGTACTATTATAAGCGTTCTCGTCAACTCCTTTTACGGACTTTCGGGCGGTGCGAGAGTCGTGCTTGCAAGGCTTATAGGAGAGAGAAATTCGGAAAAAATAAAGCAAACCGTCGATACCGTATTCATTCTCGTATGCGGACTCGGAATTGCGGTAAGTATAATCGGCTTCGTATTTGCGCCACGTTTTCTGGACATAACCAAATGCCCCGCGGAATGCTTCTCGGGCGCGTCTCTTTATCTCCGCATATACATTTTAAGCGCTCCCGCTATGCTGGTATATAACTGCGGCTCGGCAATAATAAGCGTTGACGGCGACACGAGACGTCCTATGTATTACATACTGATAACGGGAATAAGCAAGGTACTGCTCAATATCTCGCTATGTATGATTCTTGACAATAAGGTGGTGGCAGTAGCCGTAGCGTCATTTATAGCCAACTACCTGAGCGCGTCTTTGGTCGTAATACGCCTCGTCCGCATAAACAGTATGTGCAAGCTTGACTTCCGCAATTTCTCTTTCTCGCGCTCTGCACTGCTGAATATTTTGAAATTCGGTATACCGAGTCTGATAACCACCATAGCCGCTCCGATATCCAATCTTCAGATACAAACCGCCGTCAACAGCTTCGGCACCGAAACGATTGCGGGAAATACCGCGATTATGAACGTGGAAAACGTAGTTGCCGCCTTCTGCGTAAGCTCGATTCATCAGACGGCGCTCACGTTCGTCGGTCAGAATATCGGCGCGGATAATCCCAACCGTGTAAAAAAATCTATAATATACTGTCTCGCGCTCGGCGGCTGCATAGGTCTCGTTCTCGGCTGCGGCTCGTATATTTTTGGCGAGCCTCTGCTCAACCTGTTTATTCCGGGAGAGGCAGAAGCAATAGAATACGGCTTGATACGAGGAAAATATCTGCTAAATATCTATTGGATGATATCAATGACCGAAACGCTCGTTTCGGTAGTAACCGCATTCGGCTTTACGGCTACCTCCGCCACCGTGAACCTCGTTACCATCGTTTTAACGAGGCTTTTATGGATGCTTTTCGTATTTCCGAATATACAGACGCGCGACGGTCTTTATATGTGCTTTACGGTATCGTGGTTATTGCTGTTTATATTCATCGGCGCGATATTCATATACGCTTATTTCTTCAAATATAAAAAAGGCAAGATAAAAAAAGTATAGATTAGAGATTTGTTAGGGGACAGGAACTTTTTCAAAAGTTCCTGTCCCCTTGCCTTTTTCCTCAAAAACTTTTATGAATTTTTTGTAGTGGAGAACACGAATGTACCTTCCGATGCGCGCGGGAGGAGCAAGCCCCTCCCCTGCCGAGTATAATAAAAACCTATATTAAGATTTCCGTAGAAAGCAAGGCAAAAAAACAAAATCAAACCCCAACGTTTAAGTTTTTTGAAGAGGGGGCGTGGGGGAGTGCCGTTTTGGAAAAAGGCACACCCCCACCTAA
>JAFTZH010000045.1 GCA_017464565.1 Clostridia bacterium | reverse complement strand
TAGCTGATAACGTCAGCCGGAGGCGACTCCCGGGAAAGTGCAACAGAAATAAACCGCCCGCAAGGGTAAGGATGGAAAGGCGAGGTAAGAGCTCACCCACTCCTATGGTAACATAGGTTTGCTGTAAACCCTATCGGAAGCAACACCGCAGTCGGATAGTCTGCCCGACGTATATCCGCAGGTGGCGCGGGGAGATATCCCCGGAGCCGAGCGGCGACACTCGGCAAAGATAGATGACCGTTTAAGACAGAACCCGGCTTACAGACGGAGTTACAAAAAATCACCGTACAAAACGTACGGTGATTTTTTGATAAAAAGAGTTTGATTATTGGCAGAAAAGATTTTAAGGCTATAAATTTTACGCTTTTGTGATAAAAAAGTGATTTTTTAGAAAAGAAAATGAAAAAAAGTATTGACTTTGTTCAAAAAATGTGATAAACTTGCGAAGAATGAACAAAACAATAAAGAAAGGACATTTTGTTATGGCTTATTTTTCTATCGGTGTCGTCGCTTTGATGGCAGTTTTCGCGCTTGTGGGAGCGTTTGACAAGGTATTCCTCAAAAACAGGCTCGGTCTCGGCGGCGAATTTCAAAACGGAATCGAGATGATAGGTCCTCTTTGTATGGCTATCGTCGGTATCATCGCGCTCGTTCCCGAAATCGCTTGGGTAATAGAGCACACGCTTACCCCTCTTTACACGAAGCTCGGTCTTGATCCTTCAATGGCAGTCACCGCTATCCTCGCGATAGATATGGGAGGCTTCCAGCTTGCGGAGACCGTCGCGCAGAACCCGACCATTGGTCAGTGGGCAGGCGTAGTTTACGGCTCTATGATGGGTGCTACCATAGTGTTCTCTATACCCGTAGGTCTTGCGGCTATTCAGAAAAAGGACGTATCGGCGTTCTCCAAGGGTATTCTTTACGGTATCGCGGCTATTCCCGTGGGCACGTTCGTGGGCGGACTTCTGCTCGGACTTGACGTACTGCTCGTTTTGAAGAACCTTATCGTTCCGATAATATTCTCGGCTATCATAGTTCTGTGCCTTGCTCTCTGGCCCAAGGTTACGACCAAGGTATTTATAAAATTCAGTGAGTTCGTAAATATCTGCGCTATCTTCGGTCTCGGTCTCGCTATATTCAACGACCTCGTACTTATTCCGATATCGGGCACGGGCGCGTTTGACATATCCAAGGTACCCTTCTTCAATATTCTCGGCTCTACGAGCGAGGGTATCGCGGTAGCGGGCGCGGTTGGAATAGTTCTCGCGGGCGCGCTTCCTTTCGTGGCTTGCCTCAACAAGATACTCAGAAGACCTCTGCGTAAGTTCTCCGAAAAGACGGGAATGACCGAGGCGGGCGTTACGGGATTTTTGCTCAGCTGCGCTAACAATATGGCTATGTTTGCCACTATGTCGAAGATGAAGGAGAGAGAAAAGATACTCAACGTCGCTTTCGCGGTATGCGCCGCCTTCGTTATAGGCGACCACCTCGCTTTCGCGGCGGCAAACGCATCCGAGTGTATAGCTCCTATGATGGCGGCTAAGCTTATATCGGGTATCGTCGCGGTAGTTATCGCGGTAATATTTACAAGAAACGTAAAGGATTCCTCTGTTGAAGAGACGGCGGAGGAAAAAGGAGAATAATTATGACCTTAAATGAATTTAATCTTCTCTATGCTGTAAAAAAGAACGGTATGCAGAGCTGCCGCAATCTTTCTTCCTTGTCGGGAACCTCTCTCGGTTACGTAAGCGAGACTCTGAAGGAATTTAACGAAAAGGGATACGTTGATGATAAGGGTATTACCGAAAAGGGTATAGAGGCTCTCGCGCCTTATAAGGTAAAGAACGCGGTAATTATGGCGGCGGGTATGTCGTCAAGATTCGTTCCGCTTTCTCTTGAAAAGCCGAAGGGCTTGCTTATCGTTAAGAACGAGGTGCTTATAGAGCGTCAGATAGAACAGCTCCGCGAGGCAGGAATCAAGGAGATAGTTGTGGTACTCGGATATAAGAAGGAAGCCTTCTTCTATCTTGAGGATAAATACGACGTAAAGATAATAATAAATCCCGAATTCAATACGAAGAACAATATCGAAACTCTCTATCTCGCACAGAAATATATCGGAAATACGTATATTTGCTCGTCTGACGATTATTTTGAGGAGAACGTATTTGAGGAATACGTATATCAGTCATACTACGCCGCTATTCACGTATATGAAAAGACCAATGAGTACTATATGATTCCCGACGCGAAGGGAAACGTAGCGCAGGTCAAAAAGAGCGGAGTTGAGGGAAGTGTAATGCTCGGTCACGTATATTGGGATAATAAGTTCAGCGAGGCTTTCATAAAGCTTATCAACGAGCATCACGACATCGGTGACTACGACGCAAATCTCTGGGAGGATCTCTTTGCCGATAACGTAAAGAAGCTTCCGCCTATGTATATCAAAGAGTATCCCGATGACGTTATTTTTGAGTTCGACTCACTTGAAGACCTCAGAAAGTTCGACGCATACTACGTAGATAACACTCACAGTAAGATAATGAAGAACATCTCAAAGGTAATGGAGTGCAAGGAGAGCGATATCCTTGACTTTATGCCTATCAAGGAAGGACTTACCAATACATCCTTCGTGTTCGAGGTGTTCGGGAAGAAATACGTTTACCGTCATCCCGGTGACGGAACAGAGGAGATAATCTCCAGAAAGCGTGAGAAGAGCGCGCTTGAGCTTGCTAAATCTATCGAGGTCGACCCCACGTTTATTTATATGGACGATAACGAGGGTTGGAAGATATCCTCCTTTGTTGAGGGTATCCGTATGCCCGATTACGCTTCTTTTGAGGATTCCAAGCGTGTAATTGCTGTAATGAGACAGCTTCACGACAAGAACCTTATGGTCGATTGGGAATTCAGACCGTGGGAAGAGGCGCTTAAGATCGAGGAGCTTATCAGAGCGAAGGGCGAGATCGCCGCGTCTGATTTTGACGATCTCAAGGCAAAGGTTGAGAAGTGCTACAACGCGACTGTCGGTGACGGTGTTGAGATGAGGTTCTGCCATTGTGATACCTATTGTCCTAACTGGATGCTTACGGAGGATAAGACGATACTTATCGACTGGGAGTACGCTGGAAACGCAGACCCCGGCTGTGATACGGGTGCGTACATTATGGACGCTATGTACGACGTCGAAGAGAGCACCAAGTTTATCAAGGAGTACTGCGGAGCTGATTATAATGATACGCAGCTCTTCCACCACCTTGCGTACGTTGCGATAGTATCGTACTATTGGTTCGTATGGGCTCTTTACAGAGAGGCTTGCGGAGCGGTTATGGGCGAGTCACTTCATAATTGGTACGTTATGGCAAAGAGATACGCAAATTATCTTGTGGATAAGATATAAATAAAATAAAAAATCGGCGAGGATAAAATCCTCGCCGATTTTTTATTGTTCATTTGATTTGTCAGATTTTTTCTGAATTACGTTTACGTTGTCTCTGTGGTAGACTTTCGGCTGTATTTCGGGCTTGTCCGCAAGCCTTACCTTGATCGTTCCCGCAAGCGGATTTATCTCGGTTACGGTTCCTATGCCGTCCTCGGTTTTTACCGTTGAGTCAACGGGAGGAGTGCGCTTTATCTCGTATTCGTAGGTCTCGTGCTCGTAGCGCAGACAGCACATAAGTCTGCCGCATATTCCCGATATCTTGTTGGAATTGAGCGAGAGATTTTGCTCTTTCGCCATTTTTATGGATACCTGACCGAAATCGGAGAGGAAAAGGGAACAGCAGAGCGGTCTGCCGCACATTCCGAGTCCGCCGATAAGCTTTGCTTCGTCGCGTATTCCTATCTGACGAAGTTCTATTCTCGTTCTGAAAACAGACGCGAGGTCTTTTACAAGCTCTCTGAAATCAACTCGTCCAGACGACGTGAAATAAAAGAGGAGCTTCGTGTTGTCAAATGTGTACTGAGCGTCTATCAGCTTCATATCGAGGTTGTGCGCCATTATGCGCTCATTACAGGTTACGAACGCCTGTTCTTCCTTCTTCTTGTTTTCGGCGTGGTGCTTTTTATCCTCGTCGGTAGCCGCTCTTACTACGGGGCGGAGAGGCGGAACTATATCGTCCTCGCTTACCCGCATGTTGGCGAGAGCGACCTCGCCGTATTCAAGACCTCTCGCGGTCTCAACGATAGCGAACGAACCCTTGGAAAGAGCCAGTTCGTTAGGTGAGAAATAATAGGTTTTGCCCGACGCCTTGAAGCGTATGCCTACGACCTCTACCGTTACCGAGCTTTTCGTAGGGGCTTCCTTTACGGGAGCTTTTTCTTCCGACACAACGGAATCAATAGGCGCGGAGTAGGATTTTTTATTTGCGTTTTTTTGAGGCTGTGCCGTTTTTTTCTGTTCGGTCTGCTGTATCGAAGCTTCAGCGTCGTTTTGAGGGGTATCTTTTTTAGGGGGCTTTCTCTTATGCTTATGATAATGTCTTTTTTTGTTTTGACTTGAGCCTTGGTTTTCAGCGCGGTTTTGATTGTTTTCCTTATTCCGGGCTTCCGTCGGTTTTTCTTTTACGTTGTTTTCCTGTTCCATTTTTATCTCCGTTCTTCCGCCATCGGCGGAACGATTATTTATCTTTATATCATATCCGATTCGGACAAAAGCGAGATTAGAGTGAGTCTTACGTTTGCGTTGCGGGCAATTTTATCGATTGCCTCAGACAGCGCGCTCATAAGCTTCATCAGGCGTCCGATAGACGCTTTTTCGCAAAGCTCAAGTGCGGTATCGCGCGATTCGTAGAAGCAAAGCGGAGCGTTCTCACTCTTTTTTATTACTATTAGGTCGCGGAGCGCCGTGTTTATTTGAGACAGCTCCTTTGCAAGTCCGTCTCGCTTTGATGAAAAGCGTGAGAGCAGTGCAAGCGCTTCGGCGTGGCTGTTTCTGTCCACCGCGGTTTTGACGAAATCCTTTACGAGCTTTCGCTGCGTGAGAATTGGGGAGAGCGCCTTGGGGTCAAGAAGCTCAAGCGCGCGTCCTATACCGTTTTCGGCCGACATAAGAAGCTCTGCGTAATCGGAGGGTGAGGTCTCTTTCATTTGAGAGGCACGTCTGTCGGTTTTGCGGATATATTCGTCTATCAATTCAACGGGTATCGGCTCGGCACGAAGCACGGGCGCTCGGCTGCGTATCGTTTCGAGCAGGGAGAGCGCGTCCTCGCAAAGCAATATAAATCCCGTATACGAGGGCGGTTCTTCAAGCGTCAGCAGAAAAGCGTTCTGCGCCTGCGGTGTCATCTTGTCCGCATCCTCGATTATATATATTTTATTGTCCAGCTCGTTGGGAACTAAAAATACGTCCTCCTTGAGAAAGCGTATGCTGTCAATTCCCATAGTAGCGCGTCCGTCGCATCCGATGGTTATGACGTCGGGCGAGAGCTTATTTAATATTTTTTTGCAGGCTTGGCACTTCATACAGGGGAGAGGGGCGTCTGTGTCGTCCTTCTTCTCGCAGGCAAGCGCCGCCGCGGCAAGATAAGCTATCGTATGCTTTCCGCTTCCCTTAACGCCGTCTATGATATACGCGTGAGAAAATCTGCCGCCGAGAATGTCGCCGCACAGTCTTTGTCTTAACGAATCGTTTGCTATAAGCGCTTCCATATACGGCTTCATAGAGCTTCATCTCCCGCGTTCAGAGTTGTGTTCGTTTATTTTATTATAATTATATAAACACACATAAAATTATATCAAATTTTACGTCTTGTGTCAAGTGAAAACAGTCAACATTGGGGAGCAAGTTGAATATATTGATAAAAGCAGTAAATACAGAACAGTTCAACCTATTAATACTCGGCTAAACTCGATATGAAGAAAGGAAAGAGAGATGTATCATAGAACGACAGGCAACAGAACGGGGGCGTATTCGTATCTTATTTGCGGCAGGCGTCCTTTCGCACGGGCAGAGTTGAAGGGGTCTTACGAATATCCCGCGATAAACGGAACGGTCGATTTCTTCGCAACTCCCGCGGGAATAGTGGTAAGCTCGGAGGTTTTTAATCTTCCTTATGATGAGGAAAAACCGTGTTCTTCGCAGATATACGGCTTTCATATTCACAAGGTGGGAAAATGTACGGGCGGAGAAGAGCCGTTTTCGGATGCGGGCGAGCATTTTGACAAGGATGATTGTCAGCATCCGTATCATTCTGGCGATCTTCCGCCGCTGTTTGGAAATCACGGATACGCTTGGAGTGCCGTGCTGAGCGACCGCTTTTCTCCCGAGGACGTCGTGGGACGCTCGGTAATAGTTCATTTGCACGCCGACGATATGCACACCGCTCCGTCAGGCAATTCGGGCCGTAGAATTGCGTGCGGAATAATTATGGGAGTTTGAAAAATTTGGGGTTGTTTTTTTGGGGGTAGTGCCTTTTTGCAAAAAGGCACTACCCATAAGTTAGTTTGAGTATGGATTTTTTTAGGGGAGAAACTTTTGCAAAAGTTTCTCCCCTAACCCCTCTTCAAAAACTTTAGACGTTGGGTATGGTTTGGATTTTTGTCTTGCTTTCTACGGAGTGAAGAACACGATTGTTCTTCATCTCCTCCCGTAAACTATATTCATTTTGTTGACTTTGAGAAAAATATGATATATAATATCCTTATGATTTTTCGTGAAAGGATATTGATATGAAATTACGCTTTGTTGCGACCTGTCTGTTTGGACTGGAGAAGCTTTTGGGCGAGGAGATAGACGACCTTGGCTGCACAAGAACAGAAACGATAGACGGGCGGATATATTTTGAGGGAGACGAAAATTCTCTTGCCGACGCGAACATAAGGCTTCGATTTGCCGAGAGGATATTTATAAATATGGGAAGCTTTTCGGCGGGAAGCTTTGACGAGCTTTTTGAGGGGACGAAGGCTTTGCCTTGGAAGCAGTTTATCGGTAGAAACGCCGCTTTTCCCGTCAAGGGACATTCTATAAAAAGCAACCTGTTTTCAATACCCGATTGCCAGAGCATAGTCAAAAAAGCGATAGCGGATCGCCTTGGAGACAAGTACGGTATAAAATGGTTTGACGAGACGGGCGCTAAATATCAGGTCGAGTTTTTTATCCTCAAGGATAGGGCTGATTTGATGATAGACACGAGCGGTACGCCTTTGCATAAGAGGGGATATCGAACCGAGGCAGGTGCCGCTCCATTGCGTGAGACGCTTGCCGCCGCTGTCGCCGCAACGGCGAGACCGCGTGAGGAGGTTCTTCTGTGGGATACGTTCTGCGGTTCGGGTACTATTCTCATCGAAGCGGCGATGATGATGAAAAATATCGCGCCCGGTCTCAACAGACGCTTTGCGGCGGAGGAGTTTCCTCAATTCGCTCCTTCGGTATGGAGCGAGGCGAGAGAGTGGGCAAGAGAAGATATAGTAAAGGACTGCACTTTTGAGGCTTGGGGGTCGGATATCGACGAAGAGGTGCTGAAAATAGCCAAACAAAACGCAAAACGAGCGGGTGTTTCCGATTCGGTAAAATTCTTCTGTGCCGACGCGCTTACCGTAAAAAAACCCGATAGGCGCGGAACGATAGTCTGCAATCCCCCTTACGGCGAGAGGCTTATGACCGAGAGTGAGGCGGAGAGGTTGTATCGCGATATGGGAAAGACATATGCTTCATTTGACCCGTGGCAGATATACGTCCTGACATCCTGTGAAAAATTTCAGGCTTTATACGGCAGACGCGCGGATAAGGTGCGTAAGCTCTATAACGGTATGATACCGTGCAGCTTGTATCAGTATTTCAAGAGAAGAGATAAATAGAGAGAGTAATTGCGGGGGGAAGGAACTTTTTATGAAAAAAGTTCCTTCCCCCCGTACCCCCTATCTTCAAAAACATTTAAACGAAAGAGGTACAAACTAAAAGTTTTTATTTTACTTACCGCCGTTTGCTTTACTTTGAATACAATAAAACGCAAAACTTTTGAAAGCTTTTGGAGGCGGGGAGCGCGAGGGGCGGAACGCTTTTCACTTGAAAAGGTTCCGCCCCTCGCATATATATAATCATATTATCTTTAAATTCTTATATTATCGGCAATATCTCTTGCCATAACCGCGTATGCGCCGAGCTTTTCGGCGGCGGTATCTCCCGCGCGGCCGTGGATATAGACGCCGAGTGAGGCTGCCTCGAGATTGGAGAGAGAGCCGTGGGCTTGGGAGAGCAGAGAAGCGATGACACCCGTGAGAACGTCGCCGGAGCCGCCCGTTGCCATACCGTTGTTTCCGCTGTTATTGACGTATATTCTGTCGGTGCCGTCGCTCACGACGGTGCGGCTGTCCTTGAGTACGCATACGAGAGAATGCTTTGCGGCAAATTCGGCGGCGGTACTTTTGGGATTATCCAAAATATCCGATATCGGGAGACCCGTAAGACGGGACATTTCTTTTATATGCGGAGTTATTATTTTTCCTTTTGCGTATTTCATAAGCACGGGGTGCTCAGACAGCAGATTGAGGGCGTCGGCGTCTATTACCGTAGGAACCGCGGAGCTTTTCAGCACGGTTTTTACTATCGCGAGCGCAGAGGACGATTTTCCGAGTCCGCAGCCGAGGGCGACGGAGTCGCAGGCGGTCAAGGCATCTTCAAGAAGGTCGAGATTGGGATTTTTTGAGTCGTATATTTTAAGAATAGCTTCGGGAATGAGCGTTTGCAGAATAACGCGGTTTTCTTCGGGGGCGAATATCTCTACGAGTCCCGCACCCGTCCGATAAGCGCCGAGAGCTGAGAGATAGGAAGCGCCCGCCATACCTGCGCTTCCGCAGACGCAGAGAACCTTTCCGTAGGTTCCTTTGTTTGAACGCACCTCTCTTTTGGGAACGAGAGATAGGTCGTTTTCCGTATATGAAAATTCAAAAAAGCTGCTCATTTTGTATTCTCCGTGATAAAATACTTGATTTTTTAGCGGGATTATGAGATAATTTTATCATATAATTTTCAAAAAATAAAGATTTTTATTTTAATTTATCCAAAGAAAACAGAAATTTAAAAAATCTATTGACAATTAAAGGCGAATATATTATAATAATTAATGTCGCATTTTATGTCAATTGAAAATGTTCGGGAGGTATTTATGATTCTTGATGCAGGTCCTCTGTTAAGGGGAGAGGTCGGACGCATAGACATTGATTATATGCTTTCGCCCACGGCGCTTGACGGAATCGTTTTTGATACCGACGCTCACGTTGTAGGAAGTCTTACCGATAACGCAGGTTATATGCGCTTAAGGCTTAAAGCGGAGCTTGAATACCGAGGCGAGTGCGCAAGATGTCTTGCTCCCGTGAGCGGAGTTTTCTCTCTTGATTTTGAACGCACCGTCGTTGCCGAGGGAACCTTGACGGACGAACAGCTTGAAGAGCATTTCGACGAGTACGTCGTGCTTGACGGCAGTATGCTTGACGTGGACGAACAGCTTGGCGAGGAATTGATTCTCGGTTTTCCGAACAAGCTGCTTTGTACCGAGGATTGTCCGGGAATGTGTCCCGTTTGCGGGAAACCCCGCAGGGAAGGAACGTGCTCCTGTACTACCAAGGAGATAGACCCCAGACTCGCAGTTTTAAAGACATTTTTTGATGAAGACAAAAATAATTAATTATTATAAATGAAAGTTGTGTTTTACACGCTTCAAGGAGGTGTAGATTATGGCAGTACCGAAGAGAAAAGTATCTAAAGCACGCAGAGATAAGAGACGTTCAAGCACTTGGAAGCTCGAATTGCCGGGTATGACGAAGTGCCCCAAATGCGGAGAACTCGTTAAGACCCACCGCGTTTGCAAAGCCTGCGGATATTACAAGGGACAGGAAGTGCTCAAGGTTGAGAACAACTGATTCTTGACAGAGCAGAATCGAAAAAGCTTCGGAAAAGAGCAGAAATTGTTCTCCGAAGCTTTTTTCGTCTAAAAAACAAACTACCTCTTTCAATAAAGCGGGTATTGTGGTATAATTAATTACGGATATTATCGGGAGGTGATTTTTTGAAGAGAATATTGCTTTTGCTTTTGTCCGTTCTTATGCTGATGAGCTTTCCTTCCTGCAAAAAGGAAGAAGAAGGGGAATCCGAGACGACCTACGCTCCCTCGGAGGATATAGAGCCTATGGATATTTCTTCGCTTGAAATATCGGAATACGTAAAGCTTGGGCAGTACGGCGGGCTTGAGATATCGTATTCTCCGAGCGAGGAGACTCGGGGCGAGGCGGTATGGAAGCGCGTCGCGGAGAACTCGGAGATACTCAAATATCCCGAGCAGCAGGTGAAGTATTATTTCAATCAGCTAAAGGCAAAATACGAGTATATCGCGAAAAACCGAAACGATACTTACGCCAATATCCTCTTGATGCTTGAAACCGACGAAGAAGAGATGATGGCTGAGGCAAAGAGTCTGACGGCGGACGATCTCGTTTTTTACGCTTTGCTTGACGCGGAGAATATCGAGCTGACCGATACCGACAAAGAAAATAATTTTGACAGGTACGTATCGAAATTCGTTACCGACTACGGTTACGGGGAGGAATACGTCAGAAGTAATATGTCTGACGAGATATACGAGACGATGCTGTACGACAAGACGCTTGAAAAATTGATATCGCTTAATGAATTTATCAATGCAGAAGCTTAATAAGAACGCAAGGAGTATATAATGAACGTAAAAATAAACGTGAAAAAATTAAACGTAGACGCAATTCTTCCCGTGTACGGCTCCGCTTACGCGGCAGGCGCGGATCTTTATTCCTGCGATGCCGATGTGAAGATTGAGGCGGGGAAGACAGTTATGATACATACGGGTATAGCAATTGAGATACCCTGCGGATACGTAGGTCTCGTGTACGCGAGAAGCGGACTCGCTTCCAAAAAGGGCTTGGCGCCCGCGAACAAAGTCGGCGTTATCGACTGCGATTACAGGGGAGAGATAATGGTTGCGCTTCATAATCACGGCTCGGAGGAGCGCGTGGTCGAGAAGGGCGAGCGTATAGCTCAGCTCGTTATCGCACCGTATCTTACCGCCGAGTTCTGCGAGACGGACGAGCTTTCGGAAACGGTCAGAGGCGAAGGCGGCTTCGGCTCGACGGGAAATAAGTGAGAATTTAGTTTGTGTATGGATTTTTCAAGGGGAGAAACTTTTGCAAAAGTTTCTCCCCTTGAAATTTTTGTGTTTGTTTTATGGGGGGAGTGCCTTTTTGCAAAAAGGCACTCCCCCCAAACCCCCCTCTTCAAAAAACTTTAAACGTTGGGTATGGTTTGGGATTTTTGTCTTGCTTTCTGCGGAGAGCTTAAATTAAGTTTTCATCATACTC
>JAFTZH010000044.1 GCA_017464565.1 Clostridia bacterium | reverse complement strand
GAGATCCTCCCCGGCAAGACACTCCTCGAGGCGCTCAACACAGACCTTGTCTGCGACGCTATCAATACAGCTATGCGTGAGCTCTTTTTACAGATCGTATACGGACGCAGCCAGTCTGCATTCTCCGAGGGCGGTCTCGTTATCGGCGCGGGTATGGAGGACCTCGGTAAGGGTGAGCGTTCAATGGTTGGTACTATGTACGGTACTAAGGCAAAGGGCGTTCGTTATCTTGAGATGACCGAGGGCTACTGCACGAGAATGGCGCTTGACGCCGATAATCAGGTTATCGGTTACGAGTTCGTATCTCTCGGCAAGATGACCGACTTTATCAAGAAGGGTATGGAGCCCAACGAAGCTTACGAAAAATCCAAGGGTACGTACGGCAGATTTGCTGACGCCGTTAAGTACATAGATCCCCGCAAGGAATAAGAAGGAGGAAATATAAATGGCACATTTTGAAGGTTATGAAAGACGCGAGGCGAAGATACTCGCTGTTCTTAAGGAATACGGCATTTCCTCTATCGACGAATGTAAAGAGATTTGCGACGCGAAGGGAATAGACCCCTATAAAATCACCGAAGAAACCCAGCCTATCTGCTTTGAAAACGCAAAATGGGCGTACACCGTCGGCGCGGCTATCGCTATAAAGAAGGGCTGCACCAAGGCTTCCGACGCAGCTGCGGCTATCGGTATCGGACTTCAGGCATTCTGCATCCCCGGCTCTGTTGCTGAGAACCGCAAGGTCGGTCTCGGACACGGAAATCTCGGCGCTATGCTTCTCTCCGAGGAGACCGAGTGCTTCTGTTTCCTCGCGGGTCACGAGTCCTTTGCGGCTGCTGAAGGCGCTATCAAGATAGCTCTTAACGCCAACAAGGTAAGAGTAAAGCCTCTGCGTGTTATTCTTAACGGTCTTGGCAAGGACGCGGCTATGATTATCTCCAGAATCAACGGATTTACCTACGTTCAGACCGAATTTGACCCCTACACCGAGGAGGTAAAGGTAGTCAAGGAGACCGCTTACTCCACGGGAGACAGAGCAAAGGTTAAGTGCTACGGCTCGGACAGCGTTCCCGAGGGCGTTGCTATAATGAGACTTGAAAACGTCGGCGTTTCCATTACGGGTAACTCCACCAACCCCACCAGATTCCAGCACCCCGTTGCGGGAACCTACAAGAAGTGGTGCCAGGAGAACGGCGTTAAGTATTTCTCGGTTGCATCGGGCGGCGGTACGGGACGTACGCTTCACCCCGATAATATGGCGGCAGGTCCCGCTTCCTACGGTATGACCGATACTCTCGGAAGAATGCACGGCGACGCGCAGTTCGCAGGATCCTCCTCCGTTCCCGCTCACGTTGAGATGATGGGACTTATCGGTGCGGGTAACAACCCCATGGTTGGAATGACGGTAGCGGTTGCGGTTGCTATCGAAGAGGCAAGCAAGTAACTTACTTTTTCTTTCGCGAAAGAAAAAGTAAGCAAAAAGAAAGCATTGCCAATTAAATAAAAGTTGGACACATCATTTTGGGCTTAAGCTCTGGTGATGTGTCCAACTTTGCCTTGAGGCGCGTACTGCGGCAAAAACACCCGCAGTACTTCCACCGATGACGCATACGTCAACCTCGGCGATCACGGGAATCTCTCGACTAGGCTCGATGCAACGTTGGGTAGACTCTTCCCAAAAAGGTATTGCGGGACGGTAGACGTATATATACGCCTCAAAATGCTAAAACTATAAAAAACGTTTTCGGAGGGAATATGTGTACCGCGATAAGTATTTACGGAGCGTCGAAGCTATTTGGAAGAACGCTTGATCTGGATCTGTCATATTGGGAGAGTGTAGTCATAACTCCGAGAAATTTCAGGCTTAGGCTTTTATATGAAAAAGAATTTGATAAGCACCTTTCTATATTGGGAGTGGCTGCGATACAGAATGATTTTCCGCTGTATTATGATGCGGTAAATGAGGCGGGTCTTGCTATGGCGGGACTTAATTTTCCGAAGAATGCCGTGTATTTGAAACAGAAGAAGAGTATGTATAATGTCGCGTCATTTGAGCTTGTTCTGTGGGTTCTCGGTCAGTGTAAGAACGTAAGAGAAGCCGCCGAGCTTCTCAAAAATACAAATATTACCCCCGATAGCTTTTCTGACGATCTTGTGAGTACACCCCTTCATTGGATGATCGCCGACAGGGAGCGGTCGATCGTCGCCGAGCCTACCTCGGGTGGTATCACGATATATGAAAATGATATTGGTGTTCTTACGAATGCACCGGCATTTTCATATCATATTACCCATCTTTCCGACTTTATGAATATTAGCTCAAGCACGCCGAGCAACAATATCTGCCCGTCAACCGAGCTTGACGTATATTCAAGGGGAATGGGGGCGATAGGACTGCCGGGAGACTTTTCCTCGGCTTCACGCTTTGTCAGGGCGGTGTTCGCAAAGGAGCATACCTCGGCAGCACTCTCAAAAAGGGAAGAGATAAGCAGGTTTTTTCATATTATGGATACCGTGTCGGTGCCCTGCGGCTGTATCAGAATCGACGAGGGAAAAAGCGTCCGCACTCTTTATACCTCCTGCATTGATATGGACACTCTTACGTATCATTTTACAACCTACGGCTGCCGACGGATAAGAGCTGTAAGGCTTGATGATAAGAGGGCGGAGCAGAACAGACTCGCCGTCTTTCAAATGGATATCGGAGAGGACGTTTTTGAGCTTTGTGAAAATTAAAATATCCCCCAAGTGAGCTTTTCTCACTTGGGGGATAGCTTGTTTATATATCATTACCGTCTGCGCTCATAACACTTTCACTCTTCCTGTATTGCAGGGGGGACATATTCAGATGCTTCTTGAAAAGCTTGCTGAAGAAAAAGCAGTTCTGAAACCCTAAAAGCTCGGCAATTTTTGTGATGCTCAGAGTCGAGTTGCGAAGCATCTCGCAGGCGGCATTAAGCCGAAGATTTATTATGTACTGATAGGGTGAGGTGTTCATTATTTCCTTGAAAAGAGCCGTGTATCTTGAAACGCTGAGAAACTCCATTTGCGCAAGCTCGGGGACGGTTATATCGGAGGTGTAGTTATTGTTTATGTACTTTATAGAGGTCTCAAGCCGTCTTTGGCTGTTTTCCGCGGTTATCGAGCCCTTTGCTATCTCTATAAGAATAGCGTCCATGCAGTGAGAAAGCTCACTATCCCTATATTGTCCCTTTTTGATGTATATATCGAATATTTTTGCCATCTGATAGTCGATCGCTGAGGATATTTGCGGAATGCTTCGTATTAAGGGGAGCGGAGATATATCAAATCTGCGAAGCATCTCATTTGCGTGAGAGCCCGTGAAATGTATCCAATAATAGATAAGCTCATCTGTGCCCGTATGCCAATAGGCGTACGGCGTGTTTGGAGGAATTATTATCAACGTGCCCGAATGTATCGTGTGCTTATCCTCCGCTATAGAGATATTCAAAGTACCCGTTTTCAGATACAGGAAGTAGCAGTCCGCCCTGCCTATGTCATTGACTGACTTGAAATTCCACCTCAACACGGTAGAGCCAGCGCAGTTTACCATAATGGGGGCTCTGTCGGAGCTTCTGTTGCAGGCAAAAAGAGTTTTTTTAAACTTGTCGTTGAAGGAGTGATAAGAAATGCTTTCCATAATAGCTCTCCATAGTGCTTTTTGTCTTCCAAAATTTACAAAAAATCCAAGTCAAATAGTAAAAAAGTATAAAAAAACGAGAAAGATAAATAAAATGTACATTGCTTTTTTTCTATGGATATTGTATCGTAATAACGAGGATTTGTCAAGTAGTGCGTTTAATATAGTGAAAAAGTCGTAATTAAAAAGAGAATGTTTACACTATTTTACCAAATGGACGTCAAAATCGGCTGTGTTTTAAGAAATTAGAAAAAAAGACAAAATATGAAAGAGAGGAAAATTGTGTGAGAAAAACTACAAAAACTAACTGCTTTGCACTGGGGCTTCGAATGATTGCTTTTATATTGCTTTTGGGATCATTGTGCGGTTGTTTTATTGCCTGTCAGGACGAAAGCGATCCCGAAAACACAGAGAGCAGCACAGAGGGGCAGACAACCGAGGCAACTACCTCTGCGACAACAGCCGCAAGAACACCTAAGAAGCCCTCTGTAAGCCAGAGACCGTCGGGCGGAGGAGCAGATGGGATAGTAACTATTGCCTGCATTGGTGACAGCATCACCGAGGGGGCTATACTTGATGAGGCTGATAAGCCTAAGTACTCTTACCCCGCAAGACTTGCCGAGGCGCTCGGAGAGGGATATGAGGTCATCAACTACGGTAAGTCGGGCGCGACTATGTGCGGCTCTGCCGTAAATCATTATAAAGCAAAGAATTGGTTTACATTCAGCGGTAAATACGATGATCTTAAAAGCCGTGTAAATGATATCGATATCGCATTTATAATGCTCGGAACGAATGATGGCAACACAACGAATACCGTTGGCGGTCTTGATACTCTTTTCGCCAACAACGTGGATGCCTTCAAAGCTGACTACAAGGCGAATCTTACGCAGATGGTGAACGACCTGCGCGGCGGAAATCCGAACGTTAAAATATATCTTATGACCAATCCCGAATGCTATCGCGCGACTAATGATTATGCGTGGGAGAAGAATCTCGCCGATGTCGTAAGACCTTATGAGAGAGAGCTTGCAACCGAGCTTGGGCTTGATCTTTACGATATGTATGCCTTCAGCGCCGAGAAGATGGGGCAAAAGTGCTTTCCCGACAGTCTTCATCCCGGTAAGTACGGATATTACCTTATGGGACAGGAGCTTGCGGGTATAGTTGCCAATATGTACGGAACAGAGGTTCTCAAGGGTGAGATGCCTACTACAAAGCTCAATTATAACGAAACCTTTGATACCGTAGCTAACGGAACTGTGCTCGCAGCGCAGACGGCGGATGCATTTGTTAACGTCGGCAGTATGAAATTGAAGGTCAGAGTATTGGAAAGCTCATCTCTTACGGTAAATAACGGCGTTCTCGCGATCACTCGAAACGCCACGACTACCGATGCGTTTTTGAACGTTTGCTTCGACGATAATATCTTTGAGGGTAAGCATACCTTTGAGACCTCAGTCAAGGCAGGAGAGGACTTCAATTCAAGAGGCGCGATGTTCGTAATGTTCGGATATCAGTTTGTTAAATTTACGGTCGCGGGCGACCTCACTAATAACGCGGGAACAAAGATAGGCGCGCTCAGCACGACGGAGTTTATGAAGATAGCGGTAACGGTCGATTGTGACGCGGGTACTTACGAGACCTACATAAATGACACACGCGTTGATTCGGGCAGCTTCACATTGGTAGCAACCGATTATTTCCGTCCCGTACAGTTCTTCGCAAGCGGAAGCAGTACGATCTATCTCGATTACATCAAGGCATTCAATGTGACGGAGTAAGAATATGGAGAAAATAGGAAAACAAATATCCACGCTTTATCGTTCGCCGACACCCGAGAGCGTGTACGCATATAGCCCAGGTGTGTGCGTACTGCCAAGCGGCAGGATAATAGCGACGATGGATCTCGGAGGTCCCGGGGTGCTTGAGCTTGACGGAGTGAAGGGAACTATCGGTAAGATACAAGTCAAGGGAAAGATATTCGTATCTGACGACTGCGGCGAGAGCTTCAGATTTGTCACCGACACGCCGATGCAGCACGCAAGACCTTTCGTGTCGGGAGACAGCGTTTACGTCCTCGGTCACGCGGGCGATCTCACAATAGTCCGCTCGGATGATGACGGCGAAACTTGGACAGAGCCCGTGAAGCTCACCGAGGGGCAGTCGTGGCATCAAGCGCCGTGTAACGTGCATTACGCAAAGGGTAACGTATATCTTGTTATGGAACGTAAGCTGGACAAGGAATGCAGAACTTGGCCCGTATCCATACTTGCTCCCGTGCTGATGCGCGCAAAGTGCGGTGATGACTTAACGAAGGTAGAGAATTGGACGTTTGCCTCGGAGATATGCTGTCGTGATACGGTAGAGCTTGATAAGAGTAAATACTTCGGTATGCCATTCTATAAGTCTCTTGAAACTGTTACCAACATGCTTTGCAGGGAACCGTCGAAGAGGCATTTCCCGCCTCCCGGGTGGCTTGAGACTAACGTGGTACAGTTTACCGATCCGAGACATATATGGTACGACCCCGACGGTAAGACCTTCCACCTTTTTATGAGAGCGCACACGGGAGGGACGAATATGGCGGCTGTGATAAAGGTCGTCGAGAACGACGACGGCAGTATGACGACGATGACAGAGAACGCTCCGTCGGGCGAGCCGCTCATTTATCTGCCTTTCCCGGGAGGGGAGATGAAATTCCATATTCTCTGGGACGAGCAAACTAAGCTTTTCTGGCTCGTGAGTACACAGCCGACAGACAGTATGGTGCGTCCCGAGACACTTGACTCTGACAGATACGATCTTCCAAACAATGAAAGACAAAGACTCGTGCTTTACTATTCACGCAACTGCGTGGATTGGATATTCGCGGGACTTGTTGATAAAGGCGAAACACAGAAGCAAGCAAGACATTATGCGTCTATGGCGATAATAGGTGACGATCTTATCATTCTCAGCCGTTCGGGTGATAAGGACGCGCTCAGCGCGCACAACACCAATATGATCACCGTGCATAAGGTCAAGAACTTCCGTTCGCTGATATATTAAATTTTAAGAAAGGAATGAAACAGAATGAAAAAAACGGTATGTCTTATTATGGCGCTTTTGCTTCTCGTAAGCGTGTTTCTTCTGCCTTCTTGTAAGAAGAAAAACAATGAAGAAGGGGAAGAAACGACGTCTGTATCGACCGAGGGCGGCGAGAACGTCGAGGATAAGAGAGCGTATTACCGTGAAAGATTCGGTAATATCGATATGCAGGGCAAAGAGCTGTGGATTTATGACTTAAACACCAGCCCCGATATGCACGTAAACTTTTACGATGAGTTTCAGGGCGACCCGATGAACGTCAAGCTGTACGAAAGAGAGCTTTTCTTTGAGGATCTGTACGGTATATCAATAGAGAATTTTTCAAACACTGCAGGCGCTAATCTGATATCTAACGCGGTGTTGTCTGATTCTTATATTGCCGATATCATATACGGCAGAGCGTCGGGGGACCGTCTTATGACTCTCGCGCAAAAGGATTGCCTTGCGGATATGATAGGTAACGATCAAATAGACACCACACAGCCTTGGTGGAGTCAGTTTATGAGCGAATCCCTAACTATCAATGACAGACTTTTCTTCACCTCGGGCGATATTCTTCCCACATTCTATCAATCGATAGGCTGCTTCTACTACAACATTGATCTTGGAGGAGAAGCGGGAATAGATAAAGACGCGCTTTGTAGTACGGTAACGGACGGCAAATTTACCTGGGAATATATGATGAAGCTGGTCGCGAATTACGGCAATGACGGAGGAGACGGCGTTTATAGCGCAGACGTTGACACCTTTGGATGTATCACCTACAATGTGTATAACCACACAAATATGTGGGCGATAGGCGCGGGTGTTGATCTTGTTACGCAGAACACTGACGGAGATTATATAGTCGATTACAAATCTCCCTCGATCGAGGCTATCCTTGCGGATCTTAAGGGATACATAACGCTTACCGATATGGGCGCTAACGGTGTAGACAGTATTATGCAGACCACCTTCAAGGAGGGGCGCGCGATATTCGCCGAGCACTTTACCGAGAGCGGCTTCAACCAGATAAGAGGTATGTCTGACGATTATCTTATGCTTCCCGTTCCTAAGGTCTATGAATCTCAGGATACGTACAGATGTATGGTCAACTCCTACGTCAACTGCTTTGTTGGAATAATATCCAACTGCGCGGACACCGAGATGACGGGCGCTATGCTCGAGAGTATGGCTCATTACGGTTACAACGAGATACGTCCCGTAGCTTACGAGGAGTTCCTCAAGGCAACTCTTGCGCGTGACCCTGCGGCGACAGAGATAACCGATATCATATTTGATACCGCTTATATTGATTACGGTGTAATTGACAGACTCGGTGAGGATAAGAATTATCCGAACGGAGCCGGTGATATACTCTACAACTATTTGAAGCTTGACGCACCCCTCGTATCTGCTTTCGAGAAGTACGAGCAAGCCATCAACGGAGATTTGCAAAAGGCACTTGAGCCTTTTACAAAATAAATTTAATTAAGAAAGGTAAAAGAAAAAATGAAAAAGATACTTGCATTTATTCTTTTCACGGCGCTTCTCATAAGCACGGTACTGCCTATGAGCGTGTTCGCGGAGACCCCCGAGGATTATTTGAACTCGGATTTTTTCGTCGGTTATTGGAACTTTAGCGGTAGAGCAGATACGGCGGGAACGTATAATAATATGCTCACTGCAAGCAATGCCACCAACGCCTATTTTGAAAACGGCAGAGGCGTTATAAAAAATGGAGATTACTTTACTCTTACCGCTAACACCAATTCTAAAGAACTGCTCAATGATTCGGCAGTAACCGTCGGATTTAAAATGATGCTTACGCAGAGCGATAAAGATAATATAGCTGCCAGCACTATCATTTTGCATCGTGCCAATGCGTTTGCGGTAACGGCCGCAGACGACGGAACGGGGAATGCCTATAAGCTCAAATGGTATAACGACGGGCTGACGAACAGAGAGACTGTTGCGGCTGTTACGGACCAGACTTTTGCTTACGGTACGGAATACTATTTCTTCTTCGTCGTTGAAGCCTCGAAGGATACTACTCCTCCTACGAATACCGTAACCGTTTATTGGTCGGCTGACGGAAAAAGCTTCGCCTCCGAAACGAAATCCGGTTTGGCACACTGGTCGACTTACGTCGGCAATACGGGCGACAATTACGTTCAGGCGGGCGAGGTTTTCCGCGAGGCAGCGGCGGGTGCCAACGTCATCGTAGGTAATCATACGACCGTGAATAGTAGAATCGTAGGCGCGGATATATCTATTGATACTATGTGGTACTTCAACACCGCAATTCCTCAAGACAACCTCTCAATGGTTGCTCTTCACAAGATGAACATTGCTGACAAGACCGCCGCTGACGCTCCCGCGTACAGAGGATGTCAGGTATCGGCTGTTGAGAACGGTCTGTTCAGCACGAGATTCGTTGCTACCGTTGACAGCATACAGTACAGCGAGGTAGGCTTTGAGATAACCGTTACCAATTACAACGGCGACGAGGGCGAGATGCAGCTATACAGCACGAATACCGTATTCAGCTCGATAATCGGAACTGATACCGTAGGCGGAGGCGCTGCCGTTAAGTACACGGCGGCTGACCTCGGCGGCACGTATATCTACGCTTGCTCTGTAAATAAGATACCCGTGGCACATGCCGCTACCTTCCTTATAACACCTTACTACGTTGCGGTAGGCAGCACCGAGCGTAAACCCGGCACGTCTTACGAGGTTACCGTTTTTAACGGAAGCGTAGTATCGCAGGCTGTATACACAGCTCCCGCGGCCGAATAATGACGGAGGTATTGAATAATGAAAAAATACATAGATCCAAGATGTGATATTATGGCGTTTGATATTTCCGATATTATAAGCAACTCTAAACTCAGTACAGTGGAAGAGGGAGCAGGCGGAGGACTCGATTTTAACGTCTGAGCCGTCTGATACTCATTGTGTCTGCTGTCCGTAATTTGCGGCCGGCAGACAGTGAACACGATTAAAGAAGGTATTTTACAATGGAAAAAAAGAAACTGATATTAATAGGCGCGGGTATGCGCGGAAAGAGCTATACCGATACGGCGTTTAAGTACGGAGACCGTTTTGAAGTCGTTGCCGTTGCCGAGCCTATCGATGATCGCAGAAACTACATAAAAAAGAAGCACAATCTTCCCGATGAGATGTGCTTTACAACTTGGGAGCCTCTTATGGCAATG
The DNA here is from genome assembly GCA_017464565.1 of Clostridia bacterium. Classification (GTDB taxonomy): domain Bacteria; phylum Bacillota; class Clostridia; order Oscillospirales; family CAG-272; genus HGM12713. The sequence continues at coordinate 31,906 of JAFTZH010000044.1, read as the reverse complement.
GAGAAGTTTGCCGACGCGGTGATCATAGCCACTATGGACAGAGATCATTTTGCTCCCACAATGGCGGCGATAGATAAGGGATATGAGATAATGCTCGAGAAGCCCGTCGCCCCCACTCCCGAGGAATGCCTGAAGATTGCCGACGCGGCAAACAAAAAGGGAGTAAACGTACTCGTTTGTCACGTTCTGCGCTATACGCCTTTCTTCCGTCTGTTGAAGAAGATCATCGACGATGGAGTGATAGGAACGGTTTATAGCATTCAGCACGCCGAGCACGTTGGAAATACGCATCAAAGCCACAGCTTCGTGCGCGGAAATTGGCGTAACAGCGAGGAAAGCAGCTGTATGATATTGCAGAAATGCTGTCACGACCTTGATATACTTCAATGGCTGCTCGACAAGCCTTGCAAGCGCATACAGAGCTTTGGTTCACTGTCGTATTTTATTCCCGAAAACGCTCCCGAGGGCGCGCCCGAGAGATGTACTGACGGTTGTCCTCATTCGGACGAGTGTTACTATAATGCAATAAAGCTCTATTACGACGACAAGAAGAACGGTTGGTTTAGAACGACCTCTACGAAGAAGGTCGCTCCCACCGATGACGACGTAATGGAGGCTTTGCGCACGACCGATTACGGTAAATGTGTTTTTAAGTGTCCCAATAACGTCGTTGACCATCAGGTCGTCAATATGGAATTTGAGGGCGGCGCTACCGTAAGCATGACTATGGAAGCGTTTACCAAGAACTCCCGCTGCTCACGCTTTATGGGAACAAAGGGTGAAATAATCGCAAATATGGGTGATGATCATATCACCGTTTTGGATTTTGCTACGAACGCTTACCGCGAGATCAATATCGCAGATGCATTCGCAGGAGATCAGACCATAAACGGCGGACACGGCGGCGGTGATCCCAAGATACTTGAGGCATTCTACGATCTGCTTTGCGGAAACGAGACCAGCAACTCGGTATGTAACGTATCCGTTGCTTGTAACAATCATATGCTCGCCTTTGCCGCGGAGGAGTCGAGAATAAGCGGACGGGTGATCGATATGGAGGAATTCGTAGAAAACATAAAGAAGGGAATTTAACTTTATGTCAAAAAAAATAATAGCATTGGCTCTTGCCGTCATTATGCTGTCGGCAATGGCTGTAAACGTTTTTGCCGAGCTTACCGCAGGCAACGAGGCGGCGGGAGGAAATATGGAGATGTCAGATCTTATAGATATAGATTATAATACCAACTCTACTACCTCTACCACGACCCCCACTCCTGTTCCGGGTGTACCCACCACGGCTCAGCTTCTCGCAAAATGGAGCTTTGACGAGCTTCGCGGCGAGACTGTTACCGACAGCGTCGGAGGCAAGACGGCAACGCTGAGCAACGCATCCTTTGACGTGGGTATCAGCGGTAACGGAGTGAGACTTGACGCAGGCAAGCGCGGTATGATAGACTTTGGTGAGAGGGGAATAACCTCTCTTGTCGAGGGCAAGGAGCAGTATTCTATCAGTATGTGGATAATGCCGTCCTACTACGCAGGCGCGGCTACACAGAGGCTCTTTACTATGGGAGCTAACGCTGACGGAACAGCTTTGCTTGATATACATCATTCGAAGAACAACGTTTCGTCCGCATCGAGAAAGGGACTCTCTGTCCAGGCGAGAGCAACGCATTCAGATAAGGGATTCCTTACAAGCACTCAGTATACTCTTACCGAGTCGGCAATTCCCAATCTTTCGTATATGTCTAACGATAAATCCCGCACCTTTGGCGCATGGCAGCTGCTTACCGTAACTGTTGATGTTAAGGCGGGAACTGCCAAGGCGTATATAAACGACCAGGCGCTTATCTCCGGTTCGCTCAATTCGTCAGTAAGCTCGCTCACAGCGGATTCGGGAACATTGTTGTCCGATACTATCGGCTATAGCTTGGCGGCGGCAAACGTATCGGCATTCAACGGAATCGTTGACGATTTCTGTGTCTATAACGGACTTCTCTCCGAGGCGGAGATAAAGTCTATCATATCCGCTAATAAGGATACGACCTCCCCCACCGCCGACCAGAAGCTGGTTGACGCGCTCATCACAAGAATGAGCGGCTCGGCTGTCCTTTACAGAGGAAGCAGCAGTATATTGCTGAACGGAAGCATACAGAAGCTTGACTGGTCGGATTATTCGCTTGCCACGGTATTTAAGAACCGTACCAACGTGTACGTCCCCAAGGCGTTCGCTCTTTCATACTTTGCGCTTGAGGAGGTAGAGACAGATGAGGACGGATACGTTGAGCTGAACGCTCTGTGCGAGGAGCTTGGCTATGAGCTTTATTACAGCTTTTCTGAAAAGCTCGCTATAATCACCCCCGAGGGTGTCGCAAGTTTCTCAAAGAATACCGATACGTCGGGCGGATATACCAATCTCGAATACAGAACGAGAATGATCGCCTTCTTCGAGAATGAGATGTATACCGAGCCTACCACCAATACCGAAACTACAAGAAGCGTTGTGTACCGCTCCGAGGAGCTGGGAAAATTTGTGGACGCGCCGAGTATTTGCGTACTTGACGGAGTTATTTACAATACGGCGCACGGTGAGTTCGGAACTAAGGTTTTTTCCTCGACAGACGGCGGAGAGACGTGGGAACTTATGAGCGAGATATCTAGTATATCTCACGCGACTATCTTTGCGTATGAGGGAGAGCTTTATCTTCTTGGACTTTTTGCTACTACTGCAAAGGATTCCATAGCGATATGCAAGAGCAGAAGTATAACCGCGGATAAAATAGTTTGGAGTGCCCCCTCGTCTATTCACTGTGATTTTATAGAGAAGAGCGGTCACTGCGGAGCGACCCCCGTGCTTTTTGCCAACGGAAGGGTATATAAAGCCTTTGAGGATAGCAACATCTGGGCGGTTGAGGGTAGCGAATACGGAACGAAAAAGGCGTTCGTTTTAAGCTGTGACCTGAATGACAATATCGCAAACGGTTCTAACTGGACTGTATCCAACTATATTACCATAACCGCCGAGTGGACTATGGAGCAGCTTGGCACTACCTCTACCGCGCATCACGGAACTCCCGCGCTTGAGGGTAATATGGTACAGGGTCCCGACGGAACGATATATAATATCCTTCGTCTTAACTGCGAGCCCGCTACGGGATACGCGGTATGCCTTGAGCTGTCGGCGGACGGAACTACGCTGTCTTATCCCGAGGAAAATAAAGTCATAGAATTTCCGGGCGGAGACGATTTGTTCTACATCTATTACGATGAGTCTACGGGTTATTATTTCAGTCTCGTTAATAATAACACCGCAGCCTATCAGCCGATGCAGAGAAATATTCTCTCGCTGTCCTGCTCCAAGGATCTTATCCATTGGGAGATACTCGACACGATACTGATAGACAGAGAGATGCTCAACTTTGACGTTTCGATGGCAAAGCACGGTTTCCAATACGTTACCTGGTGCTTTGACGGAGAGGATATAATCTTTACGGTGCGTGAACAATCGGGTGAAGTGAACTTCGATATGAACGAATATTACCACAACTGCTATGAGATAACCTTCTACCGCTTGAGTAATTATAAGTCGCTTTTGGGCGATCGTTTGGTTATCACAGAGGATGAGTCCGTTGAAACGGAAGCAACCGAGGCTACCACGGATCCCGAAGCTTCGGGCAAGGGTGTCGGAAAGTGGCTCATAATAGGCGGCGCGGCAGTCGTTGTTGCGGGCGCTTGCGCTGCGGCTACATATCTTGTTATAAGAAAACGCAAGAAAAATAAAAACAAAGAGTAATCAAATTGTATCGGACACGAGGCTCGGCATAGCTTGGCATCGTGTCCGTTTTTTATCTTAAAATTATTGTGAGTAAAATTATTGACAAGAAAATATAATAGTGATATAATATCTTGTATTTTTCAGATGTACTCGTGAGGTGAATGGTATGAAAACAAGAGTAGGAATTTACGGTTACGGAAATCTCGGAAGGGGAATAGAGAACGCGATAAGACAAAATCCCGATATGGAGCTTATAGCGGTATTTACGCGCAGACCCCCCGAAAGCGTGAAGATAGCAACCGAGGGAGCCGTCGTATGCGGCGCGGACGACGTTGAGAAATATAAAGGCAAGATAGACGTTATGATAATCTGCGGAGGAAGCGCGACCGACCTGCCCGTGCAGACACCGAAGCTTGCGTCTATGTTCTCGGTCGTTGACAGCTTTGATACGCACGCGAGAATACCCGAGCATTTCGCAAACGTTGACGCCGAGGCAAAGAAGGGCGGTAACGTAGCTATGATATCGGTCGGATGGGACCCCGGAATGTTCTCGCTCAACCGTTTTTACGCGGGAGTGATACTTCCCGACGGAAAGGACTATACCTTCTGGGGCAAGGGAGTGAGTCAAGGACACTCGGACGCTATACGCAGAATAGACGGAGTGCTTGACGCGAAGCAGTATACTATTCCGATAGATAGAGCGCTTGAAGCGGTAAGAAGCGGAGCGGATCCAGAGCTTTCGACGAGAGAGAAGCACGTAAGAGAGTGCTTCGTGGTTGCCGAGGAGGGCGCGGATAAGGACAGAATAGAAAAAGAGATAAAGGAGATGCCCAACTACTTTGCCGATTACGATACGACGGTACACTTTATCAGTGCCGAGGAGCTCAAAAGAGACCACGGCGCGATACCTCACGGCGGTTTCGTTATTCGCAGCGGAAAAACGGGGGCGAAGCTTGAAAACAAGCATATTATCGAATATAGCTTAAAGCTTGATTCCAATCCCGAATTTACGGCGTCGGTTATCGTCGCCTTCGCGAGAGCGGTAAACAGAATGAAGAACGAGGGAGCGTCGGGCTGTAAGACGGTATTCGACGTGCCCCCGATATATCTCAGTCCCAAGACCTCGGAGGAGATAATAAGCTCTTTGCTTTGATATAATATCGACGGATTTCGTTGAGGAGGAGCGGCTTTTTTAAGTTGCTCCTCTATGTTTTTTTGAATGTGATTGACAAAGCCGAGATATAGTGTTATAATAAAATGATTATATTTTAAGGATCATCAAAAAAGGAACGGTTATATTAATAATGAAAAGAGATTTTGTAAGGTCAATTTACGAGAACCCCGAGGCTTACGGCGGAAAAGAGGTAACCGTCGGCGGCTGGGTGAGAAATCTGCGCGACAGCAAGGCGTTCGGATTTATAGACTTGAACGACGGAAGCTGCTTCAAGTGCGTTCAGGTCGTTTTTGAGCGCGAAAAGATATCAAATTATGACGAGATAGCTCATCAGAACGTCGGAGCGTCTCTCGTGATAAAGGGAGTCGTGGAGCTTACCCCCGCTATGAAACAGCCCTTTGAGCTTAAGGCTACCGAAATAATGGTTGAGGGAACCTCTACTCCCGAATATCCGCTTCAGCCCAAGAGACATACCGTTGAGTTTCTCAGAGAACAGGCGTATCTTCGCCCGAGAACCAATCTTTTCTCTGCGGCGTTCCGCGTGAGGAGCGAGGCGGCTTACGCTATTCATAAATTCTTCCACGACAGAGGCTTCGTATATGTTCATACGCCTCTTATCACGGCGTCAGACTGTGAGGGCGCGGGCGAGATGTTCCGTGTTACGACGCTCGATATGGACAATCCTCCGAGAACCGAGAGCGGAGAGATAGATTTTTCACAGGACTTCTTTGGAAAATCCGCAAACCTTACCGTTTCGGGACAGCTTGAGGGAGAAACCTACGCGCTGGCTTACGGAAAAATATATACGTTCGGTCCTACCTTCCGCGCCGAAAACTCAAATACCGCAAGGCACGCGGCGGAATTTTGGATGATAGAGCCTGAGATTGCCTTTGCGGACCTTAACGACAATATGCAGCTCGCGTGGGATATGATACAGTTCATCATTCGCCATGTTCTCGAAAACTGCCGTCAGGAGATAGAATTTTTCAACAGCTTCGTTGAAAAAGGACTTCTCGAACGTCTCAACACTCTGGCGAACAGCGAGTATAAAAAGGTTACCTATACTGAGGCTGTCGATATACTCAAAAAGAGCGGAGCCGATTTCAAATATCCCGTTGAATGGGGTATAGACCTCCAGACCGAGCACGAGAGATATCTCACCGAGCAGGTGTTCAAATGCCCCGTGTTCGTTATAGATTACCCGAAGGAAATAAAGGCGTTCTATATGCGCCTCAACGACGACGGAAAAACCGTCGCCGCTATGGACCTGCTTGTTCCCGGCGTCGGAGAGATAATAGGCGGCTCACAGCGTGAGGAGAGAATTGACGTCCTTACCGCGAGAATGGCAGAGTGCGGTCTTAACGAGGAGGACTATTGGTGGTATCTCAATCTTCGCCGCTTCGGCGGTACCAAGCACGCAGGCTACGGTCTCGGCTTTGAGCGTATCATTATGTACCTCACCGGTATCTCTAATATCCGCGACGTTATTCCTTATCCCAGAACGGTCGGAAACGCTGAATATTGATTTTTGTGTTTATATGGGGGAGGGACTTTTTGCAAAAAGTCCCTCCCCCAAACCCCCTCTTAAAAAAACTTAAACGTTGGGTATGGTATTAATTTTCGTCTTGCGTTCCGCAGAGAGTAAAGCAAAAAACAATCCCACACTTTTGAAAGTTCTTGAAAGAGGGAGTGGTGCAGGGGAGGGAGAGAACTTCTTTCAAGAAGTTCTCTCCCTCCCCTGCAATATAAAAACCATCACAACAATCTAATACCTGCCGCTTCGCAAGCGGAGACTGTTTCGCTGTCCCAAATGCTTGACTGCACTTCGCCTATATGGGCACAGCCCATCATAAGCATACAAAGTCTTGACTGACCGATACCTCCGCCGATAGTGAGAGGAAGCTCATCGTTTAGGAGCATTTTGTGGAAGGGAAGCGCTCTGCGGTTATCACAGCCCGAAAGTGTAAGCTGTCTGTCGAGTGATTCGGCGTCAACGCGTATACCCATTGAGGATATCTCAACAGCTCTTCCGAGAACGTTGTTCCAGAAGAAGAGGTCTCCGTTAAGCTGCCAGTCGTCGTAATCGGGCGCTCTTCCATCGTGGGGCTTGCCCGAGCGGAGCTTGCCGCCTATCTGCATAATAAAGGTTGTCTTATGCTCTTTGACGAAAGCGTTTTCACGCTCACTGCCCGTCATATCGGGATAAAGGTCCTCAAGCTCTTGGGTAGTAATAAAGGTAACGTCTCTGGAAAGCTCGACCTTGAGCTGAGGAAAGCGCACGTGAAGCCTGTCGTTCGTATTGCAGATGGCGTTTACTATCGAGCGGACTATAAGCTTGAGATAATCCGCGTTTCTGTTATCTTTCGTGATTATCTTTTCCCAGTCCCATTGGTCAACGTATATAGAATGAAGATTGTCGAGGGACTCGTCTCGGCGTATGGCGTTCATATCGGTGTAAAGACCGTTGCCAATATCGAAGTTATACTTTTTAAGAGCAAGCCTTTTCCATTTAGCGAGCGAATGTACCACCTGTGCTTCGGCGCCGATAGCGGGAACGTCGAATGAAACGGGACGTTCGTATCCGTTGAGATTGTCGTTGAGACCCGACTCCTCGGTTACGAAAAGAGGAGCTGAAACACGCTTAAGATTGAGAGCGTCGGCAAATTCCTGCTCGAACGTCTGCTTGATATTTGCGATAGCCTTTTGGGTGTTGTACTCGTCAAGCTGCGGGCGGTATCCCTCGGGAATGAATATTTTGTTCATAAAGCACGAATCCTTTCCGAAAAAATTCGTTAAAATCAACGCTCTTATTATATAACAAAAAGTCCCGAAAATCAAGTCTTTTTTGCCTTATTTTAAATCTTTTGGGATAACGGAGAAAAGAAAACGATTTTTTTGCTTTCATTTGAAAAATATACTTGCCGAAACCGAAAGTATATGTTATAATAAAGAATAATATTAAGCACACTTTAAATATCCTTTTTTACGGGATATAAGAATAACGGAGGATAATTATGAACGTTGAAAAGCTTGTTGAGTATATAAACGAAGGCTCTCTTGACGAAAGACTTGAGGCAGTGTACGGAAAGTCCGACGTGGCGTTTCAAAGAAACCGTTACGCTTCTGCCGCCGACGAGTTCGCGCGTATATACGGAAAGGACAGAGACGTGTCGCTTTTTTCGGTATCGGGAAGAAGCGAGCTTTCGGGTAACCATACCGACCATAACCACGGCTGCGTTATAGCGGCTTCGATAAACCTCGATATAATCGCGGTAGCGTCTTTGAGAGACGATAAAATAATCCGTGTAAAGAGCGAGGGATTTCCCGAGGACTGCGTCGATATTTCGGCTTATTCTTCGCCAAAGAGCGAAAAATTCGGCACCTCCGAGTCGATAATAGCGGGAATGTGCGCGGGATTTCTTAAGGACGGATACGCCGTCGGAGGCTTTGACGCTTATACCACCTCGAACGTTCTTAAAGGGTCGGGGCTTTCGTCCTCGGCGGCGTTTGAGGATATGATAGGAAATATTCTTAACCATTCCTACAACGGCGGTGTAGTTGACAATATAGAGATAGCAAAGCTCGCGCAGTACGCAGAAAACGAATTTTTCGGCAAGCCCTGCGGACTTATGGACCAGGTAGCCTGCGCGGCGGGAGGAATCGTGGCTATTGATTTTGCCGACCCGAAAAATCCCGTAATAGATAAGCTTTCTTTTGATATTTCGGGCGCGGGATATAATCTTTGCATCGTCAATACAGGCGGAAACCACGCCGACCTTACCGACGATTACGCATCCGTACCGAGAGAGATGAAGGCAGTCGCGTCGGCGCTTGGCTGTGAGGTACTCAGAGGCACTGACGAGGAAAATATAATCGCTTCCGTTCCCGCGCTTCGCGGCAAGGTTGGAGACAGAGCACTTATGCGCGCGCTTCATTTCTTTGAGGAAAACAAGAGAGTTGAAAAGCAGAAGGAAGCTCTGCTTGCGGGAGATATAGACAAATTCTTTGAGGGAGTCATAGCGTCGGGAAGGTCGTCCTTCTGCTATCTCCAGAATGTATATACCACGAAAAATCTTGAGGAGCAGGGACTGTCTCTTGCTCTCTGCCTTACCGATATATTCCTTGCGGGCAAGCGTGCCGCGTGGAGAGTACACGGAGGAGGCTTTGCGGGTACCATTCAGGCGTTCGTTCACGAGAATGACGTTGAGGAATACCGCAGACTTATGGATTCGGCGTTCGGAGAGGGAAAATGCATAGTTCTCCGTATCCGTCCCGAAGGAGCGCTTAAGGTATTCTGATTTTTTCAGACCTTTTCAGCTTGTCGAAAAAATAACGGAGAGGTTTAAAATGTCCGAAAATACGGAAAAGAATAACGCAGAGGAAAAAGCAAAAAAGCCGAGTAAGAGCGCGGTGATACTTCTCGTGTCGCTGATACTTTTGTCGGTCGTGGTGTTCGGTGTTTACAGAACGCTGGTAAACTATTATTATTTTGAAATTGTTCTCATAACCTATATGGTGATAGAGACGGTGTTCGTCGCCGTGTATCTTATATACAACCGAGGCTTTTCGCGTCGGGGAGTAACGCGGGATATGCTTCCGTCGGAGTGGAGCGAGGAGAAAAAGGACGCCTTTATCAACAGCGGAAAAGAGAGAATAAAGAAGTCGAGATGGATGCTCGTCGTCATACTTGCCTTTATGTTCACCTTCGCCATAGATATAATAGAGCTGTTCGTTCTTCCGACTATTATGGGGCTGTTCGGCTTATGAGAAATTGCAGGATTTATTCGTTGTATTCAAGCTCGGGCGGAAATTCATTCTGCTTTGAGATAGGAGACAGGCGAATACTTATAGATGCGGGAAAGAACGCGCGGACGCTGTGCCGCGCTCTTTCTGAAATAGGAAGCGATATATCCGCGATAGATGCGATATTCGTAACTCACGAGCATTGCGACCATATTTCCGCGCTTGAGACTATTTCAAAATCACGTTCGATACCGATACATATGACCGAGGAGAGCGCGAAAAAGCTTGACGGTACGCCCGATTCGGCTATACATAAAAATCTCGTCAGACACGATACGGAGTACGAGGTCGATATGGGGAGTTTTCGTATACGCTCCTTTCGCACTCCGCACGATAGCCTGATGAGCGTGGGATACCGCATAGATATCCGCATAGGAGAGAATCCTACGTCGGTAGGAATAGCCACAGACGTAGGATACGTTACGGATGAGATATCTGCGGCTCTTGAAGGGTGTGAGGCGGTTCTTCTTGAGTCGAATTACGACGAGGATATGCTCTTGAGTGGTCCCTATCCTTACGAGCTTAAAAAGAGGATACGCTCTCAAAGAGGGCATCTATCCAACAAGGAAAGCGCCGAATTCGCGGCTACTCTTGCGGAAAAAGGAACCAAAGCATTTATGACGGTGCATTTGAGCAAGGAGAATAACAGTGCGGATATCGTGCTTGACGAATATACGTCGGCGATAGCCGATCCTGCCGTCGCAATTACGGTGGCAAGCCCCGACTGTCCCACCGAGATGAGCTTTTCAAACGAGGTAGAGACTTATGATTTCTGTGAAAATAATAGCTGTGGGGACTCTTAAAGAGAATTATTTGAGAGACGCTGCGGCGGAATATTCAAAACGTCTTTCGGGCTATTGTAAGCTCAGCGTGGTACAGCTTAAGGAGTCGAAGCTGTCGGACAACCCGTCTGAGCGCGAAATAGCGAATGCGCTTGACGAGGAGGCTAAAGCAATATCGGCAGAGCTTTCTCCAAGGTCTTATAAGATTGCTATGTGCGTTGAGGGACGGCAGATATCCTCTGAGGCTCTTGCCGAGAAAATAGAGGCGGTCTCACTTGAGAAAAGCGAGATATGCTTCGTTATAGGAAGCTCTTACGGTCTTTCGGACAAAATAAAATCGGCGTGTGATATGAGGCTCTCGGTCTCACAGCTTACCTTTCCGCACCAGCTTTTGCGGGTTATGCTGCTTGAGTCGGTATACAGAGCGTTTAATATTATCGCGGGAACGAAATATCATAAATGAGAAAAGGGGCGCTCGTCGCCCCTTTAAATGAAATTTCAGACGAGGTGAGATATGATAAGGAATAATGATAAATACTCGTTGAGCGGCGCGGAGCTTGACAGACTCGCGGAGCTTGCCAAGCTTTCCTTTTCCGATGAGGAAAAAGAGGCGCTTGGGAGAGATATGTCGGAAATCGTGGCTTTCGCCTCAAAGCTGTCTGAGGCGGATATATCGGAAGACGACTGCCGTTTTGACGCGGCGGGTACGCCGAATACTTTGAGAGACGATACGGTGAGGGAAGGTATTGACAGAGAAGCACTGCTTGCCTCATCAAAAAACGCCTCTGACGGATATATACGAGTACCGAAGGTAATTGAGGAGCAGAACTGATGAAAGAGCTTTTAAAAAGAGACGCTGCGTCGCACGCCGTATCTCTGCGTGCGGGGGAATATTCCTCCGAGGAGCTGACGCGGGCGTATTTAGAGCGAATAGAAGAATCGGACGGCGAGATAGGCGCGTTTATTACCGTAACGGCAGATAAGGCGATAGCGTCGGCTAAAGCTTCGGATATGCGTCGGTTGGAGGGGAAGGCTCTCGGAATATTCGACGGTGTTCCGATAGCAGTAAAGGATAATATCTGCACTCGCGGAACGCTCACTACCTGCGCCTCAAAAATGCTTGCCGATTATATTCCGCCTTACAGCGCTACCGCGGTCGAAAGGTTGGAGAGGGCGGGTATACTCGTACTCGGAAAGCTCAATATGGACGAGTTCGGAATGGGGGCATCCACTGAAAATTCGGCGTTTAAGATAACCCGAAACCCGTACGACACCTCAAGAGTCGCGGGCGGAAGCTCGGGGGGCTGTGCGGCGGCGGTAGCCGCTTTTGAGGCACCTTGGTCGCTCGGCTCGGATACGGGAGGCTCTGTTCGTCAGCCCGCGTCCTTTTGCGGAGCGGTCGGAATGAAGTCAACTTACGGGCGGGTTTCCCGCTCGGGACTCGTGGCGTTTGCCCCGTCGCTCGAGCAGATAGGACCTATTACAAAAAACGTACGGGATAACGCAAATCTGCTGTCGATAATAGCGGGAGCGGACGTAAAAGACGCTACCTCGCTGAACGTGGGAGACGAGGACTTTTCAAGAGATATAGGCAGAGACGTTAGAGGGCTTCGGGTAGGTATGCCGCGAGAGCTTTTCACGGAAAATATTTCTGACGGAGTGGGACGCGCGGTAATGCGCGCGGCGAAGATATTGGAGGACGCGGGGGCGGAGGTGACGGAATGCTCGCTTCCGTCAGCCGAGTACGCGCTCGCAGCATATTACGTTATTTCAAGCGCCGAGGCGTCCTCAAATCTCGCGAGATTTGACGGGGTCAGATACGGACACGGAAGCAACAACTTTGACGGTATCGACGAATTTTATAAAAGCTCCCGCGCCGAGGGCTTCGGCACGGAGGTAAAAAGGCGGATTATGCTCGGAACCTTTGCGCTCAGCTCGGGATATTACGATGAATATTATAAAAAAGCGCTTGGAGTGCGTTCACTCGTTAAAAGAGATTTTGAGAAGCTTTTTGAAAAATACGATATTCTTCTTTCGCCCGTCTCTCCGAGCGTGGCTTACAGAATAGGAGAGAAAACTAAAAATCCCACCGATATGTATACGGGAGACCTTTTCTGCGTTCCCGCTAATATCGCGGGTATTCCTGCGCTGTCATTGCCGTGCGGAACGGGAGAATACGGTATGCCCGCGGGAGTACAGCTTATGGGAAAGCGACTTTCGGAGAGTTTACTCTACCGCGTGGGGGCTGTGATAGAGGATGCGGAAGGAGGCGGAGTATGAGCGGGCGTGAATACGAGATGACCGTGGGGATAGAGGTACACGTTGAGCTTGATACGAAAACAAAGATATTTTGCTCCTGTTCCTCGTCGTTCGGCGGAGAACCGAATACTCGCTGCTGTCCCGTTTGTATGGGACTGCCGGGCAGCTTGCCTGCGCTGAACGCGCAGGCGGTGGAATACGCCGTAATGGCGGGACTTGCGACAGGCTGTAAGATATCACGTCGTTCGGCGTTCGACAGAAAGAATTATTTTTATCCCGATCTTCCGAAGGCGTATCAGATAACTCAATACAATACCCCGATATGCAAAGACGGAAGTGTAGATATAGAGACCGAGCAGGGAAGAAAGAGCATAGGTATCACGCGTATACATATAGAGGAGGACGCGGGTAAGCTGATACACGGCGGCGACGGAATGACTCTTATAGATTTTAACCGATGCGGCGTACCGCTTATAGAAATAGTTTCCGCGCCCGATATGTCGTCCTCCGAGGAAGCCAAGGCGTATCTAAAAAAGCTCCGCGCTCTTATGCTTTATATAGGTATATCCGATTGCAAAATGAACGAAGGCTCCTTCAGGTGCGACGTTAATATATCGGTGCGGCGCGCGGGAGATTCTGCGCTTGGCGTTAAAACCGAATTGAAAAATTTAAACTCATTTACTTTTGCCAAAAAGGCGATAGATTACGAGTTTGAAAGACAAACGGCGATAATCGAAGCAGGCGGACGGATAGAGGCGCAGACGCGCAGATTTGAGGAATCGGACGGAAAGACATATCTTATGCGCTCAAAAGAAAGCGAGAATGATTATCGGTATTTTCCCGAGCCGGACCTGCTTCCGATAGAGCTGTCGGAGAATATGATAAAACGAATATCCGAGAATATGCCGCGCCTTCCCGACGAGCGAAAGGCGGAGTATATATCAAGCTATGGAATAAGTACGTACGACGCAGAGCTTCTCGTCTCGGATAAAAGCGTCTCGGATTATTTTGAGGCTTGCGCGGCGCTTACGCCTTACCGCAAGACACTTGCAAATCTTATCCTCTCCGAGCTTATGCGCTTCGTTGAGGGAGATGGCTTTGCCTCTCACATCTCACCATCGAATTTGGCGGAGCTTGCCACCCTTGCGGGAGAGGAAGCTATTAACGCGTCGGTTGCCAAAAAGCTTTTGAGGCGGCTGTGGGAGAGCGACGAAAGCCCTCTTGCTATCGTCGAGCGCGAAAACCTGCGTCAGATAAACGACGTCGTTTGGCTTACGAATCTTACCCTAAAGGCGATAGCCGAAAATCCAAAGGCGCTCTCGGATTATAAAGCGGGCAAAACGGTCGCCGCAAAATCTATCATCGGAAAAGTAATGTCAAAAACGGGAGGTCTTGCTAATCCTTCCTTACTTTCCGATATAGTCCTCGCAGAGCTTGATAAATAAAGATTAAGGGGGAGTGCCTTTTTGCAAAAAGGCACTCCCCCAAAACCCCCCTCTTCAAAAATCTTTAAACGATATACGAACGGGGAAACCCTCGGTAGAACCAATGAGAAAATCAAAAATTCACCGTAGGGGCGTTCTGTGAACGCCCGAAAATCTTGAATTTACGCGCTTTTGGGCGGGCGAACACATAGTAAACCGCTAAGTTTGCCACCTACGGGATTTATTTTATCGGAAGGTAAAGGAAGGCACATCTTGGGTTTGTTTTTGCCTTGTTTTCTACAGAGAGCAAAACAAAAATCTAAAAATATACCCAACATTTAAAGATTTTTGAAGAGGGGTTAGGGGAGAAACTTTTGCAAAAGTTTCTCCCCTAAAAAATTCACACTTACTTACTATTAGCAAGCATAAGCTTTATTCTGTTTTCCTGATTTACGGCGGTAGCGCCCGCGTCGTAGTCGATAGCTACTATATTAATGTTAGGATTCTTTTCCTTTATAGGCTTCATCATACCTTTTCCGCAGATATGATTGGGCAGACAACCGAATGGTTGGGTGCAAACGATATTCGGCACGCCCTTGTCGGCAAGCTCAAGCATTTCTGCGGTGAGCAGCCAGCCCTCACCCATTTTCGTGCCGATACCGAGATATCCGCTGATGAGCGAGACCGTATGGCTGAACGGGGTGGGCGGGTCGAAATTGCCGTCCTCGTTTATTATGTTTATGAGGTCCTGCTGCTTTTTCAGCAGGAATTTATAGGCTATCTTCATTATCGGATATTTGACCTTGGAGATGCCGTAAAGCTTGGTATCCATCAAATTATTATAGAGGCAGTACAGACAGAAATCCAAAAGCCCCGGAACTACCACTTCCGCGCCCTCGCTGACGAGAAAATCTTCGAGGTTGTTGTTTCCGAGAGGGGAATATTTGACGAATATCTCTCCTACCACACCAACCTTGGGACACTTTTTCTCCTCTCGCGGAATGGCGTTGAAATCGTTTATTATAAGGCGATAATTTTCCTTTACTTTTTTATAGGACACCTTTTTTTCATCCTTCATCTCGTTTGAAAGGCGCTCGGTCCATCTTTGCGCAAGCTCCTCGCTCTCTCCCCGGCGCACCTCATAAGTTCTGCACTGATTGCGCAGGGACATAAGTAGATCCGCATAGAAAATAGCGTACATAAGCCTGTGAAGTATCGGAATTGAAAGCTTAAAGCCGGGGTGCTCCTCTATTCCCGCAAGGCTGAAGGATATTACGGGAACGTATCCGTATCCCGCTTTTGCCAAGGCTTTTCTCAAAAGGTTTATGTAGTTTGAGGCACGGCAGCCGCCGCCCGTCTGAAAGAGAATGAGAGCGACCTTGTGCGGGTCGTACTTTCCGCTTTCAAGCGCGTCTATAAACTGTCCTATAACGAGGATGGCGGGATAGCAGGTATCGTTATGTACGTATTTAAGTCCCGTATCCTTTATCTTCTGTCCCTGAGTCAGAAGAAGCTCGGCACGCAGTCCGTAATTTCCGAATACGCGGCGTATCAGCTCGAAGTGCATAGGGAGCATATTCGGTATAAGAACCGTATAGTCTTTTTTCATCTCTTCAGTAAAAGAAATATAGGTTTTCTCCATAAAATAACTCCTTTAATTATTGATCGAGCGCGCCGATAAGACTTCGCAGACGTATTTTGACGGCTCCGAGATTGGTTATCTCGTCTATTTTTATCTGTGTATAGAATTTACCTTTTGACTCAAGAATAGCTCTTACCTCGTCGGTAGTTATAGCGTCGACGCCGCAGCCGAAGGAGACTAGCTGAACGAGCTGTATATCCGAGTTTTCGGCGGCGAGCTTTGCCGCGCGGTAAAGCCTTGCGTGATAGGTCCACTGATTGAGGACGGCGACACGCGCGGGTTCTGTCAGATGATACACGCTGTCCTCACTGACGACGACAAATCCGAGAGATGAGGCAAGCTTGTCGATACCGTGACCTATCTCGGGGTCTACGTGGTAGGGTCTGCCCGCAAGAATCATAATGCGTTTTCCGCTGCGTCTCGCGTAAGCGATAGCTTCCTCACCCGCGCGTTTTACGTCGGACATATATTTTTCGTAAGCGGCGAAGGCAAGCTTTACGGCTCTCGATATCTCGCGCTTGTTGAAATCTCCGAGATTTTCTCTGAAATATTTCAAAAGCTCCGCGACGAGCTCACGGCGGTCGTTGATATTAAGATAAGGGTATAGAAACTTGACCTTGCCGAGAGAATCCACGTTGCCGTTCAGAAGCTCGGAGTAGTAAGCGACGACCGGGCAGTTGTAATGGTTGTCGGAATATTTTTCGTCTATGTTATAAGTAAGACAGGGGTAGAAAATAGCGGTTACTTTTTTATCTACCAGCTCCTCAATATGTCCGTGCATAATTTTGGCGGGGTAGCAGGCGGTATCGGAGGGGATAGAAAACTGTCCTTTTTCATACGTGCGCTTGGTCGAGAGCTGTGAGACCTCAACCTTAAAGCCAAGCTCGGTGAAAAGAGTGTGCCAGAGAGGCAGAAGCTCGTACATACCGAGGGCAAGAGGAAGCCCTATTACTCCGCGTCCGCCGTTCTTGGCTTCGAGCGACGAGAAATAATCGCGCTTGAAGGCGTGAAGGTTGGGGAGCTTTTCCGCCGCTTCGGTAATACCCAGCCCCTTTTCGCACTGGTTACCCGATATGAATTTATGACCGCCAGAGAACAGATTGACGGTAAGATGACAGTTGTTGGTACAGCCCTTGCATATTGCCGATTTTGAGGAATGAGTAAAGCTGCCAAGCTCATCGGGGGATATTATAGAGCTTTGCTCAAGCTTCATCGAGCAGAGAGCCGCTCCGTAAGCTCCCATAAGTCCGGCTATCGCGGGACGGATAACGTTTTGGGACAGCTCAAGCTCAAAGGCGCGCAGTACGGCGTCGTTGTAGAAGGTACCGCCCTGAACGACGATATGCTCGCCAAGCTCCGCCGCGCTCGCGGCTCTTATGACCTTGTATATCGCATTTTTGACAACGCTTACCGAAAGTCCCGCCGATATATCCTCCACGGTGGCTCCGTCGCGCTGTGATTGCTTTACCGAAGAATTCATAAATACGGTGCATCTGCTTCCGAGATTTACGGGTGCCTTGCTGAAAAGACCCTTTTTCGCAAATTCGTCTATCGAATATCCCATAGATTTCGCGAAGGTCTCGATAAACGAGCCGCAGCCCGACGAGCACGCCTCGTTTAGCATAATGCTGTCTATCGCCCCGTTCTTTATCTTAAAGCATTTTATATCCTGTCCTCCGATGTCGAGAATAAAATCGACGTCGGGCATAAAGTATTTGGCGGCGGTGTAGTGCGCGATAGTCTCGACTATACCCATATCTACGCCGAATGCGTGCTTGATAAGCTCCTCGCCGTATCCGGTAACCGCGCTTCCGCATATTTTTATTCTGTCTCCCGTAAGAGAGTATATCTTTTGAAGCTGGTCTCTGACTATCTCGACGGGGTTTCCGCGGTTGGAGTCGTAGAATGAGTAGAGAATTTTTTTGTCGTCTGACAAAAGAACTATCTTCGTGGTGGTGCTTCCGCAGTCTATTCCGAGATAAGCGCGTCCCGAATACGTGTTTATATCTCTTTCTTCTACCGACGCTTTTTCGTGGCGTGAACGGAAGAGCTCGTACTCGTTTTCGTTTTCAAAAAGAGGGGATAGTCTGTTCGAGACGCTTCCGACGTTTATGTTCTCTCTTACCGAGCCTGAAAGCTCGTCAAGAGTCGTGCAGTGTCCCGTGCGCTCCGCGTAAATGGAAGCTCCGAGCGCGACGGCAAAGCGCGCGTATTCGGGGCAGGGCGCTTCCTCCTCCGAGAGTCCGAGGGTTTCTCTGAACCGCTCGCGGAGTCCGCGGCAGTAATAGAGAGGACCTCCGAGAAAGAGTACCTTTCCTTTTATTCTTCTGCCCTGCGCGAGTCCCGCTATCGTTTGGTTTACGACAGCTTGATATATACTTGCGGCAACGTCCTCCTTGCGCGCTCCTTGATTCAAGAGAGGCTGGATATCGGTTTTCGCGAACACTCCGCAGCGGGAAGCGATAGGATATATTCTTGAACAGCCGAGGCTCAGCTCATCCATCTCGTCGGCGCTTACGTCGAGCAAGGTAGCCATCTGGTCGATGAAGGCGCCCGTGCCTCCCGCGCAGGTTCCGTTCATTCTCTCGTCGGTTCCTCCGTCGAAGAATATTATCTTCGCGTCCTCTCCTCCAAGCTCAATAACGGCAGAGGTGTCGGGGCAGAGCTTTTTTACCAGCTCTCCCGTCGCGAATACCTCCTGTACGAAAGGAATACCCGCCGATTCGGCAAGTCCGAGTCCTGCCGAGCCCGAAAGCGCGACGGTAAATTCCTCGTCCTCGACGTAGGGCTTTATCTGTTCAAGAAGCTCAAGAGTTTTTTGGCGCACCTGCGACATATGGCGCTCGTATTTTTCAAACAATATTTCCTCGTTTTTTCTGAGAACTATCTTCGCCGTGGTAGAGCCTATGTCTATACCGAGCGAATAGGGTGTTTTTTTGATTTCTGTCATTTTATCCCCCGTGTCATATCAAGATTTATATATATAAAACGAAATTTTCGTAAATTTGCGTATTCAAGGCTCCGTTTTCTTTTTTATCAGTGAAAGAAAACGGAAAAGAAAACACGGTTTTATTGCTTTTTAGCTTTATTCAAGCTCAAATGCTCCCGTATAGAGCTGATAATATTTGCCTTTTTCGGCTATGAGCTTTTCGTGGTCGCCGCGTTCGATTATAACGCCGCCCTCAAGTACCATAATAACGTCTGAATTGCGTACCGTCGATAGCCTATGTGCTATGACGAATACCGTTCTGCCCTTCATAAGAGCGTCCATACCGCGCTGAACGATAGCCTCGGTTCGCGTGTCGATAGACGAGGTCGCCTCGTCAAGTATCAGACATGGCGGGTCTGCTGCCGCCGCTCTCGCGATAGAGATGAGCTGACGCTGACCTTGCGAGAGATTTGCGCCGTTGGATGTGAGCATAGTGTCGTAGCCGTTCGGAAGTCTGGTTATAAAGTCGTGCGCGTTGGCGAGCTTTGCCGCCTTTATACATTCGTCGTCCGTAGCGTCAAGCTTACCGTAGCGTATATTGTCCATAACCGTTCCCGTAAAGAGATTGGTGTCCTGAAGAACTATTCCGAGAGAACGGCGAAGGTCGGCTTTCTTTATTTTATTTATATTGATACCGTCGTAGCGTATCTTTCCGTCGTCGATATCGTAAAATCTGTTTATAAGGTTGGTTATAGTCGTTTTACCCGCGCCCGTGGCTCCTACGAAGGCAACCTTCTGCCCCGGTTCCGCGTAAAGCGTTATATCGTGAAGCACAAGCTTTTCGGGGACGTATCCGAAATCCATATGCTCTATTCTTACGTCTCCCTCGAGCTTCGTATAGGTTACGCTTCCGTCTGCCGAGTGGGGATGCTTCCAAGCCCACGTACCCGTGCGCTCCTCACATTCGACTATTTTTCCGTCAATCTCTTTTGCGTTGACCAGCGTAACGTATCCCTCGTCGGTCTCGGGCTTCTCGTCCATAAGATTGAATACTCGTCCCGCGCCCGCCATAGCCATAACTATCGAGTTGAGCTGCTGAGATACCTGGCTTACGTTCTGGGTGAACTGTCTCGCCATATTTATGAAGGGAACCACTACCGCTATCGAGAACGCCGCGCCCTGAAGAGAGACGTTCGGGATATTGCCCGCGAGCAGAATAGCTCCGCCCGTTATAGCGACGAGAACGTACAGGGTGTTTCCGATATTTCCCATAATAGGCATTAAGATATTCGCGAATCTGTTCGCCTTGGTAGCGTCGTTGCAGAGCGCTTCGTTTACCTCGTCAAAATCCTTGCCGCTCTGCTTTTCGTGACAGAATACCTTGACTACCTTCTGTCCGTTCATCATCTCTTCGATAAAGCCCTCGGTCTTACCGATGGACTTTTGCTGTTTCATAAAGTACTTCGCGCTGTTTCCGCCTATCTTCTTGGTAACGATTACCATCGCGATAACGCCGAGGAAAATAATAAGCGTGAGCCATACGCTGAGGTAGAGCATATTGAAAACGAGCAATGCGAGGATAAGTCCCGAGTTCAGAAGCTGCGGGATACAGCGGGATACAAGCTCTCGGAGCGTATCTATATCGTTGGTGTAATAAGACATTATATCGCCGTGATGCGTGGTGTCGAAATACTTTATCGGGAGCTTTTCCATTCCCTCGAACATTTTCTGGCGTGTCTTGTTCAAAAATCCCTGCGTTACCTTCGCCATAAGCCTTGTGTAAATAAAGGATGCGGCTATACCCACGGCGTATATAGCGCACATAACGCCTATTATCGTAAATATTTTACTCTTGACCGAGTCCCAGCCGTTTTCAAGTCCCAAGCCGATGTCGGTGATAAGCGTATTCATAAAGAGGCTTGAAACGGTGGAGCCGAGAGCAGAGAGGACTATACATACCGCTACTACTATAAGCTGTTTCTTGTAATCGGCAAAGAGGAGCTTAAAGAGGCGCTTCATAATCCCTTTTTTTACGGGAGGTCTTTTCATCTGCGTTTTTTCGTTTTTACTCATCGTCCTGCTCACCTCCGTTTACCTGAGATTCGTATACCTCGCGGTATATCGGACTCTTTTCCATAAGCTCGTCGTGGCTTCCGATAGATTCTATTTTTCCGTTTTCCATAACTATTATCTTGTCGGCGTGCTGAACGGAGGAAATTCTCTGAGCGATTATGATTTTCGTGGTGCCGGGTATTTCTTCGGCAAAGGCTTTTCGGATAAGCGCGTCGGTTTTTGTGTCTACCGCGCTCGTCGAGTCGTCGAGAATGAGTATCTTCGGCTTTTTAAGAAGGGCGCGGGCGATACAGAGACGCTGTTTCTGTCCGCCGGAAACGTTTGCTCCGCCCTGTTCGATATAGGTATCGTATTTATCGGGGAGCTTTTGTATGAACTCGTCTGCCTGCGCGAGCCGGCATATGCGCTCCATCTCCTCGTCGGTGGCGTCGGGGTCTCCCCAGCGGAGATTTTCCTTTATGGTTCCAGAGAAAAGAATATTTTTCTGAAGCACTACCGCGACGTTATTGCGAAGTGTTTCTATATCGTATTTCTTTACGTTTACGCCGCCTACAGTGAGGGTTCCCTCGGTAACGTCGTAAAGACGGGGGATAAGCTGTATGAGCGAGGTTTTGCTGCTTCCCGTGCCTCCGATGATGCCCACCGTTTCTCCCGAGGCTATCGAAAGATTGATATTTGAAAGAGCAAACGCTTCCGCGGTTTCACTGTACTTGAAGCTTACTCCGTCAAAGACTATGCTGCCGTCCGAAACCTCGGTTACGGGATTTTCGGGATTGAGAATAGAGCTTTTTTCATTCAGCACTTCGGTGATACGCTTTGCCGAGGCGACGGACATTGCTATCATAACGATTATCATAGAGAGCATCATAAGGCTCATAAGTATCTGTACTCCGTATGTTATGAGAGCCGAAAGCTCGCCTATCATAAGCTCGCTTTCTCCCGAGGTGATGATAAGACGCGAGCCGATGAAGCAGACGATTACCATAAGCGCGTTCATACAGAATTGCATAAGGGGATTGTTGAGCGCAAGTATTTTCTCGGCTTTGGTGAAATCGTTGCATACATCGTCCGAAGCTTTTTTGAACTTTTCGGTTTCGTATTTCTCTCTGACGAACGCCTTTACCACTCTCATTCCGCTTACGTTTTCCTGAATGGAGTTATTGAGAGCGTCGTATTTTTTAAATACCGAGTGGAAGATACCCCACGAATTTTTTATTATCAGAAAAAGACCTACGGCGAGCACGGGTATTATGACCGCGAACGCGACCGAGACCTTGGGGCTTACGATTATCGCCATAGTGAGCGCAAATATAAGCATAAGCGGGGAACGCACGGCAGTTCTTATTATCATCATATACGAGATCTGTACGTTGTTTATGTCAGTGGTGAGACGGGTAACAAGACTCGACGTTGAGAATTTATCTATATTCGTAAACGAGAAGTCCTGAATTGAATAGTACATATCGTGCCTGAGGTTTTTGGCGAATCCGCAGGAGGCTATAGAACAAAAGTGCGCGGAAAGCGCGCCAAAGGTGAGCGACGCCGCGGCGAGAAGCAGAAGAATGAGACCGTACTTCAAGAGAGTGGTCATATCAAATCCCGCTTCGGAGTCTATTGTGTTTACGAGCTTTGCCGTTACGAAAGGGATTATACATTCCATAACCACCTCGGCGGCAACAAAAAACGGCGCGAGTATAGAGGCTTTCTTGTACTCGCGGACGCTTTTCAAAAGTGTTTTCAGCATATCGTGCGGTTTCCTCCGAAAAATTACTTTGACCGACGTTATATTAAGGTCAAATTAAAGTATACAATAAATACGAAAAATATTAAATACAGCTTTTGTAAATTAAATTTGAATACAAAATCAACAGTTTATCGACAAAATCAATTATAGCGATTCTTTTTTAAACGGGCGTTCCAAAACCGATGAACGCCCGTTTTTTGTTTTACTGCTTTTTAGAGTTTGATTTTCCCGAGATCGTCTCTATCTTTATAATGTCGGTGTTACCCGAGTGTCCATTGGTAAGACCTCCCGTTATTACGACCTTGTCGCCCGCGGCAAGATTCATACACTGCGCGGCTATCTTCTTTGCGTTATAGAAGAGAATGTCGGGAGAGCTGAAGGTCTCGGCTATCACGGGGAGAACTCCCCACGAGAGGGCGAGCTTTCTCCAGGTCTTTTCGTCGGTGGTCATTCCTATTATATCGACGGGCGGGCGGAAGCGGGAGACCATACGAGCGGTCATACCCGAAAGAGAGCAGGCAACTATGGCTCTTGCCTTGATGTCAACCGCCATACCGCAGGTCGCGTGGGATATGGCGTCCACGGTGTTTTTGATTATAAACTCGGAATCCCTGAACATTTTTTCGTAATTTATATTCTGCTCGGTCTGCTCGGCTATCTTTGACATAGTACTTACCGTGAGGACGGGATATTTTCCCGCCGCGGTCTCTCCCGAGAGCATAATGGCACTCGTTCCGTCGTACACGGCGTTTGCAACGTCGGATATCTCGGCTCTCGTCGGTCTCGGATTGTGTATCATAGACTCAAGCATCTCGGTAGCGGTGATAACTCGTTTTCCGAGCAGGCGGCAGGTGGTTATCAGATGCTTCTGTATGCCGGGAAGCTCCTCAAAGGGTATCTCGACGCCCATATCGCCTCTGCCTATCATAATTCCGTCGCATTCCTTGCATATCTCGGCGATATTATCAACGCCCGAACGGTTTTCTATCTTTGCGATGATATCTATTCCTTCACCGTGATTTTCGTGTATGAAATTATTGACGTCTATAAGGTCCTGTCTCGTCGAGACGAAGGAGCAGGCGATAAAATCGACCTCGTTCTCGATTCCGAAAAGTATGTCGCTCTTGTCGTACTCGCTCAGGTATATTTGCTTGAGCACCTTATTGGGAAAGCTCATACTTTTTCTGTTGGAAAGCTCGCCGCCCACGTCTACCCGACAGTTTATGTCAGTGTCGGTAACACTCTCGACGGTGAATATAACGAGACCGTTATTGAGGAGTATTCTGTCCCCTGGTGCCATATCGGCGGGAAGTCCCTTATAGTTTACCGATACTCTGTTTTGGTCTCCCTCAATATCCTCTGTCGTAAAGGTAAATTTGTCGTTGTCGTTAAGGTCTATCTTGCCGTCCTTGAAGGTTCCTATTCTGAACTCGGGACCCTTGGTGTCGAGAAGTATGGCTATTGGCATATCCAGCTCCTCGCGGACTTTTTTGATAAGATTTATAGTTTTAAGATGATCCTCGTGCGTTCCGTGCGAAAAGTTGAGTCTTGCGACGTTCATTCCGGCAAGGCACATTCTCTTAAGGGTTTCTTCGTTATTGCAGGCAGGACCTATCGTACATACGATTTTTGTTTTTCTCATAGCTTTGGGTTACCTCGGATAAATTAAACATTTGGTTATTGAATAAAACAATCTTATTAATTATATCACTTAATGCGTACTTTGTCAATTATTATAGAAAAGCGATTTGTAATTTTTTCGTGTATAAAATATATAATATTGTTAGGAATATTTTTCAAAAAGATTGACTTTTTTTGAATAATGTTATATTATATAATATGTATTGTTTCACGTATTCTCATAAATTATGAATTATATGGAGGCTTGAATGTTTAAATTGATTTTTCTCGCGGCTTTTCTGCTTTTTGCGCTGATCGCGGCTCTTATCGGAATGCTTAAGGGCAGAAAGTATAAGTGGCAGATATCGGCGTCGAGATTGGCCATCGTTATCGTATCCGCGATTATCGCTATGCTTTTGGCGGCGGTCGTATCTTATCTTATCGCTATGCTCGTGTTTTCTTTGATAGGCGCTCTGTCTTCCTCAAACGAGACTGTAAACGCACTTTTTGAGCAGGTTCCTACGATATCCGCCGTTATCAAGGCAGTTATCGCTATGCTTCTGGCCCCCGCGTTTTTCATTGGATTTTTCTTCACGGCAAAGGGAATACTTAACCGCTTTGACGGAAAATTCGTACATCTCGTTATGAACATAGTCAAAAAATGCGGAAAAAAGAAGTCTTCCGCAAAGTCCGAAAGCGCCGCTGAGGCAGCTTCGGAGGATACCGCTTCCGAGACCTCGGAGGCTTCCCGGGAGACTTCGGTTGAGGCTCCCAAGGAGACCTCGGCGGAGGATTCGGGCGAGATATCCGATTACGTAGCCGAAAAGCCCGCAAAGCTTACGAGAAAAGAGAAGAAGCTCAATCGCAATAAGGAATTCCGCAGTGAAAAATTCGACCCGATAGGCGCAGTGTGCGGCGCGGTATGCGGATTTTTGGTTTATATAGTTATACTTATTCCGATAGTCGGCGGAATGAATTCGATAAACGGCGTGGTTCAGATAGCCGCCTCGGCTTCCGACGACAAGACTTTTGCTATGGTGTCCGAGATATCTGACGCGGCGGCGCAGAACGGCGGAGCAAAGACGGTAAAGATACTTGGCGGCGACCTTATATACAGCGGACTTACCACCTATCCCGTAAACGGACGCTTGGCGTCGCTTAACAAGGAAATCAAGCTCGTATCATCTATCGGAAGTACGGTGGTCGTTGCTTTTAACGAGGACTCGGATAAAAAGGCTGCGGCTGACGGTCTGCGCGAGGCAGGAGATTTATTTGAGGACTCTACGATGATACCTATGCTCGTTTCCGATTTTCTTTCCTCATCGTCCGGAAAATGGAGCAAAGGGGAAGAGTTTTGCGGTATTGCCGCTCCCGGTGCTTCGGGAAGCTTCGGAGAGATATTTACCGACGTATACGCGATAATGAAGGATTCCACCTACGAGAACGTGGCGGGAGACTTTAAGACCATTATGTATTCGCTCGCGGCTTTCGTTGAAAACGACACTATGAGCGAAATCAAGAACGGCGGCGCGCTCGCGCTGTTCAGAGACGAGGAGACTATCTCCGCGATAATGTTTGAGCTCCTTGAAAACGAAAGAACGCAGCCTCTCGTCGGAAGCATAACCAATACGGGAATCTCCCTTATGACGCAAAATCTCAACGTATCCGAGAGTGATGACGTTCTTTACGACGGTTTTATCGAGGATATGACCGAGGAATATAATTATAATCTTTCTCACGGAGGAGGCGTTGCCGAGCTTTCGGAGGCGGTAGCGGGCGTGTACGACGAGTACGGAATAGAAATTTCAAGCGGTGCTTCCGCCTGTATCGCGGCGGCTATGATGAACGAGCTTTCTGCGTGCGATACGGATGATATGGAGAGATTTTTCTCCTCGGAGGCTTCCGCCTCACAGAGTATGAGGATCGAGAAAGAAGCGGCGCCTATGACGATATCCTCGTCAAATGACAAAAACAGTGAAGCTCTTTCGGTAGCGGACAGGATAATGTCGAGGGTTGATTCCGATCCGACGATTGAGGAGCTTCAAGCAATTATAAAGACCGAGTTTGCCGCACTCTGCGCAAAAATGTCCGCGGAAGAGTTTGACGCTTTCTCGCTTGAGCTTGCGGGAGATATTCTCGCGGAGATATCCGACGGAGGCTTTGAATACGGCTCTGCCGCCGTTGACGATGCCGACGATATGGGCAAGAGCAGTGTCATCGTAACCTCCGACGAGCTTAAGGTCGTATACGTCGAGGTAGAGGACAAGGAGAAGGAAGCAAAGACTATCGCCTCGATATTTGCGTCGGCAATAGCTATCGTTGACGATATATCCGGAGGCGACCATAAGGTAGAAAACGTTATCACTGCTTTTGGACCCGTTCTTGATTCCTTTGCCGAAAGTCAGCTTATGGGCAAGGATTATACGGGTAAGTTCCTTACCGCTATGCTTCAGGCTGACGCTATACGCTCAAATATAGGCTTTACCGTTATTCAGGCAACCGACGTCGCAAGCTCGATAAATGGCGGCTCAAGCAAGGGAGAATCGTATACGGTTCTTCTCAAGTCTCTCGGAAATACGGTAAATATTATTAAGATATCTTCCGAGAACGGAGACGCTACCGAGGCTGTAAACGAGCTTATGAAGGACCTTACGCCTACATCTGCGGAGACTCTCCAGAAGCTTTCAACTCCCGAAACCGTAAAGAATTACGGCGTTGCGGATAAGAGCGCGGCTCCCGTTTCGGATATGCTTTCGGATATGTTCGGTAATATGTCCGACGCGAAGGAGAACGGTATGCCCGAGGAGGAATACGAGAAAGAGTCGGCAGCGGTCAACGATATGATGAATATTGCTATGAGCGCTACGAAATCCGACGAAAAAACCACGTTCGGAGATAACAGCGCAACGGGAATTACGGCTACCGAATTCGTACAGAGAGCTACCGATTCGGTGATAATCTCGGAAACCTTGGTAAATACCGTATACGGAGAGAGCGGCGAGGCGAAGAACGACCCGCTGAACTCCGAAAGAAATCTTACCGAGGAAGAAAAAACCGAGCTTGTCGGGGCTCTTGACGCAAAATGGAAAACCCAGCTTGAAACATCTTCCGACGCAGAGGCAAACGCGGAATACGAGAAGCTGATGGTCTCTATCGCTTCGGTTCTGAACGTTCCGATATCAATCTCCGGCAACAGCGTTACGCTTGCGTGAAATATAGATAATGTAATGTAAATATCAAGGGGAGAAACTTTTGAAAAAGTTTCTCCCCTTGATATTTTTGTATTTGTTTTTTGGGGGTTTTGCATTTTTTAAAAAAGGAACTCCCCCCATAACCCCCCTCTTCAAAAATCTTTAAACATTGGGTTTATTTTTGGGTTTTGTTTTGCTTCTTACGGAGAGATTAATTTAGGTATTTACCATACTTGATATGGGAGGGGCTTGTCTCACAAGCGAGTAAAGTCCCTCACCCATAAAAACAAGGAATCGGGGAGAAACTTTTGAAAAAGTTTCTCCCCTTTGTTTATAATTATTTTACACTCGTAAGTTTTTTGAAAAGGTCTGCGTAAATCGGGTCTCTGCGAAGTCTTCTTACGTATACGTACGGTGCTCT
Source organism: Clostridia bacterium (assembly GCA_017464565.1). GTDB lineage: Bacteria > Bacillota > Clostridia > Oscillospirales > CAG-272 > HGM12713. The sequence continues at coordinate 4,069 of JAFTZH010000044.1, read as the reverse complement.
TGCCATATCGAAGGCGTACTTTTTGTCAGAGGTTACGAAGGGGCGGGGCATAGCTGCTATATCGTAAGCCGAGGGAACGGTGAAGAGAGCTACGGCGGTTACGTCCCAGATTACCTTTGACCAAGCGTAAGGATTTTTCGTGTAGTTTTTCGTAACGTCAAGCAGATAATCGCAAAGCTCGTTTTTTTCCGACATATAGTATTCAAGCTCGGGGATTGTCGTGAGAAATTCGGAGCATACTCCGAAGCAAGGTATCTGAACGAGCGATATATTGCTGTCAAAAACAACCTGAGCCGCGAAAACGTCCTGCTTAAGATTGAATTCTGCGGTGTCGGGATAAGACAGCGCGTGTCCGCCGAGCCAAACGACGACGGCTTTATCCACGATTTCGGGATGCTTGATTATAGCCGAGGCTACGTTGGTTATAGCGCCTATTGCCACTATGTATACGGTTTCCGCACTGTTCATAACTATTTCGGCTATCTTATCTGCCGCCTCGGATTCAACGGGCACGTCCTTTGACGAAAGAAAACTGTCCGAGCCTTTATATATCGGGATAGAGCGGTTCTTGTCGGTAAGCTTCGTTATTTTGAAAATTTCGTTGTAGCTCTGTATCATTCCGTCTCCCGCAGAGGTTGAGCGGTTGTTGAGGAAGGGAGCCGCACAGAGAGCGAGGAGATTTACCCTGTCCGAGGATTGCATAGCGTAAGCTATTGCGTATTGGTCGTCTATCTCGTTATACGCGTCGGTGTCGAGAATGACGTTTTTTACCGAATTTGACTTAAGTTCGTTGATGATTTCGTACGGAGTTTTTACCATTTTCATAAATAATTGCTGAAATGAGACGAAGGACCGCAATTAAGCCGTATCGTCCGCGCAAAATTTACCTTGCCGCAGATACGGTATTTGCGCCAGACCGATCCGCTTAAGTGATTATATATTAACTTTTAGACTTTGTCAAGTACCAAACAGGTATATATTATCAACTGTTTTTGTATAAAAAAGCCGCCCCTAATACAAGCGGACGGCTTTGTGCTATAAGCGAGAATGATTTATGAGCGTCGGGGCATTTTGTCAAAGGATGGGTTGCAAGCGTAAAAGTTCTTTGAGTCGAGATTGTCCTGCGCTATTCTTATTCCATCACCGAAACGCTGATAGTGAACTATCTCTCGCTCGCGAAGGAATTTGATTGGGTCGCGCACGTCGGGGTCGTCGGTGAGCCGTAATATATTCTCATAGGTCGTACGCGCCTTTTGCTCTGTTAGAATCACGTATTCGCAACGAAATTGAGTCTTATAAAAGTGCGAAAAATCCTTATTTTATAAGGGGTTACGGCACTTTTAGGTTAACTCTTTTTTCAGAAATTCCAGTGAATTTCAATGGGTACGTTTCGTGTCCCCGGAATACGCTTTCCGACCATGATTTTGTCGATCAAAATCTCCACCATTTCGCGTGTCAGATGCTCGACTTTAACGTACTGTTCGATCAATTCGCGGCGGTTGTCGCCTACGGCGATTTTGACGTCGATCTCCGCAATTTGCTTTTGACATTCGAGCACCTGCGCTTCCAGCCGTTCCTTTTGCGAGGTGAAGTCCTTTGACAATTCGATGAAGTCCGCTTCACAAATCAGACCTTTTACTTTGTCAAGATAGAGGTCGCGCACACCCTTGGCAAACTGATTGATCTTGCCCTGATAGGTCGCGATCTCGCTTTCAAGTGCTTCCTTTCGCTCCGTCAGATCGGCACAGAACTGTACCTTGCGTTCCAATTCGTCCATATCAAGATACTCGGCATTCAGACGCTTCAACTCGTCGATAACCATTCTTTCGAGACGTCCCACCGAGATAAACGCGCCCTCGCAAGCACCCTTGGCGTAGTGTCGGCTGGGGCATTGCAAAAAGTGCCTGCCACCCGATTTTGAAGAACGCATCACGTATCCGCAGGATGCGCACCGCACCTTCTTGGCAAAGAGCCCTATTGTGCCTACCTTAAACGGCTTTGCACGTTCGGCGATCATCCTTTGAACTCTATCCCACAGGGTGCGGTCAATGATGGGTTCGTGCGTACCTTCCACTCGAAACCATTGTTCCTTGGGACGAGGGCGGTTGATCGAGGTCTTGTACGAAATGCTCTCATACTTGCCTTGCACCAGATTGCCGATGTAGGTTTCGTTCGTCAGCATATCGGAAATGGCGAAATACTTCCACAGCGTACTGTTCTTGCTCGGCGGCAGACTGAATCTGAGCCCTTGCATCCGCTTGTACTCGGTGGGGTTGGGGATTCCTCGGTCGTTGAGCATCCGCGCGATTGCCGTCTTGCCATATCCTTGCGAGAAGAGCGTGAATACCTCTCGCACCACAGCGGCGGCTTCCTCGTCGATGATGAGATGCCCTTTCAGGTCGGGATCCTTTTTGTACCCGTAAAGCGCAAACGAGCCGATGTGAAAGCCGTTTTTGCGTCGGCTGTCGAGCGCGGATTTGATGCTGTCCGACATATCCTCCAGATACCACTCGTTGACAAGTCCGTTGATCTGACGGCTTTTTTTGTTGCCCTTGTTGGCGGTGTCGGCGTTGTCCACGATGCTGACGAAGCGAATACCCCAAATCGGAAACAGACCGTGTATGTACCGCTCAACCAATTCAAGCTCACGGGTGAATCTCGATTGCGTTTTGCAAAGGATAATGTCAAATTTTCTCGCCTGTGCGTCGGCAAGCAGCCGTTTGAACTCGGGACGGTTGCGGTCCGAGCCTGCGTAATCGTCGTCGCTGTAAATGCCGTAAAGTTCCCAACCCATGCGGGCTGCGTAATCGCGGAGCATCGCCTTCTGATTTTGAATACTACCCGAATCGTCGGTGGCGTTCTGCTTGTTTTTGTCCTCCTCGGACAGTCTGCAATAAATTGCTACTTTTTCTCTCATGTTCTTATCTCCTCCACGATAAGAACAAGCTGTTTTCTGCACTTATTATACCATATAATATCCTTGTTTGTCATTGACTGGAAGAAAAATTTACACATTTTTTGCGTTCCAATACGGTGATCAATTCTATCCATATATTCGTGTAATCCTCCTTCGTCAAAATTCCGTTCTTAAAAACACTTGTACATATTTCATTTTTCATATCATTTGTTTCGCCTTTTTCTTTCGCCATATCATTCCTCCCTTCGTTTTTGAAATAATTATATGAATATTGGCAAGTCCGCTATAACGTTTTCTTGTCCCTTCACTTATGAAACACTCTCGAGGGTGGCGTTTTTCTGCAAAAAAGTTGAAAATTTTTTTGAGAAATTTAAAAACGCACTCTGTAGGCGGTAAAAATCCGCTTTCAAAGTGCGTTTTGCGAGTATATTACATCTTTTTATCATTGGTGCTTTTATTGCCCTTCAAAGCGTCAAAATGTACACGCTTTTCGATATCTCTCCAAATAGAATCCATATTCATCACTTGCCGTTTACAAGAGAATCCACGTAGCGGCGCATCTCATCTTTGCTTTTTACCGTGTGCGTTCCTGCAATGATCTGTTGCTTTTGTTCCTCGCTGAGCGCCCCGAATTTCTGCATTGCTTCGGAATTCATCGCCAGCGCCATTGCAAAGCCTACCGGCATTTCGTCTTTCGTCATCTTTTTTACCTCCGACTTTTAATATCAATAGGATTTACATTTTCGGGACCCTACATACCTGCCAATTTCTCGTATAAGTTACTTTGATAAAGCAAAAAATAAAAGGGATAACGGAGGTGAAGATATGAGCAATCGATTGGCAAACGAAACGAGTCCATATTTGCTTCAGCACAAGGATAATCCCGTTGAGTGGTATCCTTGGTGCAACGAGGCGTTTGAGCGTGCGAAACAAGAGGACAAGCCCATATTTTTAAGTATCGGATACAGTGCGTGCCACTGGTGTCACGTGCTCGCACACGAGAGCTTTGAGGATGAAGAAATTGCGGCGCTGTTAAACAAATATTTTATATCTATCAAGGTAGACAAGGAGGAGCGTCCCGACATTGACAGCGTCTATATGGCGGTCTGTCAAGCCTTCACGGGAAGCGGCGGATGGCCCACCAGTATCATT
>JAFTZH010000004.1 GCA_017464565.1 Clostridia bacterium | reverse complement strand
AAGCCCCTCCCCTACCGTGTATGGTAAACACCTAAATTAAGCTCTCTGTAGGAAGAAAAATAAAAATCAAAATCCATACCCAACGTTTAAAGTTTTTGAAGAGGGGTTAGGGGAGAAACTTTTGCAAAAGTTTCTCCCCTAAAAATCCATACATAAACTAACTTTTCTGTGGGGGGAGTGCCTTTTGGCAAAAAGGCACTCCCCCCATAAAACAAACTATTATTATCTCTCCAAAAGACTAACGTATTCGCGCCGCTCGCCAACAGCTTTGTATGCGGGGCGGATTATTTTGTTCCCGTTTATAAGCTCTTCCATTCGGTGAGCGCCCCAGCCCGCGACTCTCGCGATAGCGAAAAGCGGCGTATAAAGCTCGTCGGGAATACCGAGCATCTGATACAGAAGCCCGCTGAAAAAGTCAACGTTCGCGCTGACACCCTTATACATCTTCTTTCGCTCGGAAATAACCTCGGGCGCTATCCGCTCTATCTTGTTGTATAGCATTAGCTCCCGCTCCATTCCCTTCTCGTCCGCAAGGGCGTAAAGATATTTTTCAAGTATCTCGGCTCTCGGATCCGACACCGAGTATATGGCGTGTCCGATTCCGTAAATAAGTCCCGCCCTGTCGAACGCCTGCTTGTCAAGAAGCTTAACGAGATAGGCTCTTATCTCATCGTCGTCTCCCCAATCGGAAACGCTCGCCTTTATATCGTCGAACATTCGGCTGACCTTAATATTCGCGCCGCCGTGCTTCGGTCCCTTAAGCGAGCAAAGCGCCGCCGCGATTGCCGAATAGGTATCGGTTCCCGACGAGGTTACGACGTGCGTGGTAAAGCTCGAATTATTTCCTCCTCCGTGTTCGGCGTGAAGAATAAGCGCGATATCCAGAACGTGCGCTTCGGTACGAGTATATTTTCTGTCGGGACGAAGCATCATCAGAATATTTTCGGCAGTCGAAAGCTTCGGGTCGGGATCGTGTATAAAAAGACTTCCGTTTCTGCGGTAATAATAATCGTACGCCTGATAAGCGTATATCGAAAGCATGGGCATCATCGCCGTAAGCTGAAGATTCTGACGCAGTACGTTCTCAAGGCTCGTGTCCTCTGCGTTGGTATCGTAGGAATAAAGAGTAAGAACGCTTCTCGCGAGAGAATTCATAACGTTTGAACTGGGAGCCTTCATTATCACGTCGCGCGTAAACGAATTGGGCAGCGAACGATATTCTCCGAGAAGTGAGCAAAAACCGTCAAGCTCCTCTTTATTCGGAAGCCTTCCCATAAGCAGAAGATAAGCTATCTCCTCAAAGCCGAAGCGATCGTCCTCAACGAGTCCCGCGACCAAGCTCTCCACGCTGTATCCCCTGTAATAAAGCTCTCCGTGGCAGGGAGTCTCTACTCCGTCAACAGTCTCTTTAGCCTTTATCTCCGATATTTCGGTAAGCCCCGTTACCACTCCGTTGCCGTTTAAATCCCTCAGCCCTCTCTTGACCTCGTATTTCTGATAAAGCTCGGGAGCTATCACGTTATTTTTTACGCAGATATCGGTATATTCCTTTATCCGCGGAGTTATTTCCGAATAATTTCTCTTTTTTTCTCTCACTATACTGCAAACCTTTCTTTTTTAACTATGTAATACGCCTCCGTAGATTCAGTCTCTTATAATTATATCACGGCGTCTCTGATTAATTTGACGGATAACGTCGCAAAATCGTGTCGTCAGCCGGAGTCTCGGCTATATTCTTATTTTACCATATTTTGAAAAATTTTTCAAGCAAATTGTTTTTTAATTAAGAGTTACGTTATTTTGAACGGCTCTTTTTTCAGCCGCCAGCACGAGTGCCCTACGTTTCATACGAAAAGCCGTGCTTCTCGATATGCCGAGCAATTCGGCACATCTCTCAACACTCTCCCCCTTTATATAGTGATAATAAAGCATCAGCTTCTCGTCGCAGTTTCTCATTTCCATAATAAAATGCCTTATCTCAAACATTCTTGCTCTTGCGAGCGGAGCCTCGCCAAACGCCTCTACGTCGCCCTCGTCGGTATGAAAATACTCTTTTTCGTATCTGTCAAGCCGAAGCAGCTTGCGGTTTAGTTGATAGCCTTTCAAATAGTCGTCGGTCAGCCTTATTTTCTCTTCTTCATCAAACACTTTCGTTTCTTTCATTATTCCTCCTTTTCCGACAGCTTTTCAAAACAATCAACACAATACGGTTTTCCGTATGAAAACCTTATCTCGTCATACTCGCACAAACTCTCTCCGCAAGCGTAACACTCTCCTCTTTTTCTTCCCCTCTCCGCGCTTTCCCCATTGTGGAAGGGACAGGGCGGAGGGCATATATATTTACCGCAAACGCCGCACATTCGACCTCCTTTTTCGTTCTATTTTCAAGATTGATATTGACAAACGCTTTCGTTTGTTTTATAATTAATTTGTGTATACAATTATATCGCATTTCCGAAGTATTGTCAATATATATTTCGCATTTCATAACTATTTGTCTGATATCACAAAAGGAGTGTTCTATGGATTATAAAAAATTTGAGGTTTTGCTGAAAAAATATAATACGACGGTATACAAGGTATCAAAGGCTACCGGTATTGCTCAATCCACCTTTTCGGATTGGAAAAACGGACGCTCGACGCCCAAAGCCGACAAGCTTAAAAAGATTGCCGACCATTTTGGAGTCGGTATAGGCTATATGATAGATTCGGAAACCTATTCCCCCTCCGACATTGCGGAATACTCGATAAGCAAAGAACAAAAAACCATTCCGATTATCGGTGAGATACGTGCCGGAACACCGATAATCACCAACGAGACGATAATCGGATATGAAAAAACGAGCCTTGAAAACACGGAAGATTATTTTTATCTGCGCGTGCGGGGGGACAGTATGAAAAATATCGGTATGATAGAGGGTTCTATCGTGCTGTTTCATAAACAGCAGTACGCCGAGAACGGAGACGTCGTGGCGTGTCTCGTAGGCGGAGACAGCGCGACGGTAAAGCGCTTCCGCCGCGATCACAAGAAAATATTCCTTATTCCCGAAAACGAAGAATATTCCCCGATAGAGCTGTCTACCGACGATTTCGAGGCGGGCGACGCGAGAATACTCGGCGTTGCCGTCGAGGTAAAGATAAAGCTCTGACCACTCACCAACCGAAAGGATAACGAATAACGAAATGATAGCTATAAGTATAAACCGCCTCGGTCTCTCATTCGGCTCAAACGAGATATTCAAGGACGTCTCATTCGCGCTTAACGAGGGAGACAGGCTCGGCATTATAGGAGTCAACGGGTGCGGAAAATCCACTCTTTTCAAGCTTATAACGGGCGAATATTCAGCCGATGAGGGAAGCGTTTTCATAGCTAAGGACAAAAGCGTGGGCATACTGCGTCAGGACGAGATATTTTCAGATTTTTCCTGCGACGAAAAGCTCTCGGCGCTTGAGGTTATGTATCTTTCCTTTCCCCATCTTATCGAAGCCGAAAAGCGTTTGAAATCTCTTGAAGAAATTCTCGGGAACAGAAGCTTTGAGGCAGGACGGAGCGAGGAGTCTTACGCCGCCGAATACGCGTCTCTGAACGAAAGCTTTATACGGGACGGCGGACTTGAATTTCGCGGAAGATGCGCCTCAACTCTTATGAAAATGGGCTTTGACGAAGAGACGTCAAGCCTTCCCTTCGAGCTTTTGAGCGGAGGTCAGCGAACCCGTCTCGCACTCTCAAAGGAGCTTTGCCGTGAACCCGACGTGCTGCTTCTCGACGAGCCGACAAACCACCTTGATATCGAAACGCTGACGTGGCTCGAGAACTTTCTCTCGTCGTACAAAAAATGCCTGCTCGTGATATCGCACGACAGATATTTTCTCGACAAGGTAACCAATAAAACACTCTGTATCGAAAACAAGCGCGCTGCTCTTTACAACGGCGGATATACCAAGAGTATGAAGCAGCGCGAGACAGACCGCGAGATAGCCGAGAGGCACTATAAAAATCAGCAGAAGGAGATAGCGCGTCAAGAGGCGTATATCGCTCAGCAGAGGGCGTGGAACAGAGAACGCAATATAATCGCCGCAGAGAGCAGGCAAAAAATGCTTGACAAAATGGAAAAGCTCGAAAAGCCCAAGGGCGCTCCCGGTACCATAAAGCTCAGCTTTTCCTCGTCAATCGCCAGCGGAAACGACGTGCTCACGGTAAAGAATATACGCTTCGGGTATAATTCACAGCCGCTCATAGACGGACTTTCATTCACCGTAAAGAAAAACGACCGGCTTTTCATAGTCGGTCCAAACGGATGCGGAAAATCCACGCTTATAAAGCTTATTCTCGGCAAGCTCTCACTCTCAAAAGGCTATATAGAAGCGGGATATAACGTAAATATCGGTTACTACGATCAGGAGAACCAAAATCTTACGCCGCAAAATACCGTGCTTGACGAGCTTTGGAACGCTTATCCCAATCTACCCGAGCTTAAGATACGAAGCACTCTTGCCGCCTTCCGATTTTTCGGAGATGACGTTTTTAAGCTTGTTTCTACGTTAAGCGGAGGAGAGAGGGCAAGGCTGACCTTGGCAAAGCTTATTCTTTCGCAGATGAATCTGCTCGTTCTCGACGAGCCGACGAATCATCTCGATATAGACTCAAAGGAAGCGCTTGAAGAAGCGCTGAAAGCATTTGACGGAACGGTAATAACAGTCTCCCACGACCGTTATTTCATATCGAAGCTTGCCACGAGAATTATTGATATGACCGCCTACGGAAGCTCATATTTCGCGGACATACGAATAAGCCGTGAGGGCGAGGCTTACGACGAGCTACGCGAGGACAGAGAGCGCAGAGCGGCGCTCTGCGCACAGGGCGATGAAAGTAGGTCCGAGCATTCGCAAAAGGCGGATAAAGAATCTTCTGCAAAAGAGATTTATCTCAAAAACAAACAGGAGCTTGCCGAACAGCGAAAGCAAAAAAGGCGTATTGAACGCCTCGAGGCAGAGGCAAAGTTGCTTGAAGACGAGCTTGAAAAAATAGAAGCGGAAATGGCAGCCGATGCCGCCACCGATTACGTAAGACTATCGGAGCTTGATATTCAGAAAAATAAACTTGAAGAAAGACTTCTTGAAATATACGAAGAAATTTGACATTATTTTTATAGGGGAGAAACTTTTGAAAAAGTTTCTCCCCTAACCCCTCTTCAAAAACTTTTAAGTTTTTTGCGGTGTGGACTTGGGGGAGGAGCTTTTTGCAAAAAGCTCCTCCCCCATTATAAGCACGTAAGTTATCAATCAATCCCTATCCACAAAGCAGGACGGACACCGCATAATTCCGTTACTTTTTGTACTTTTATGTTACCGTCCGATACATACGACGCCTCTGTCACATACTTCCCCAGATCTCTCGTCCAAAAAGCGCAACTGTTTCCCGATAAACCAAGGCCTTCGTAGCAGTTATATTTCTGAACTTCCAATTTACTGAGCGCAAATATTTTGTCCCTTGTATCCCCCTCACAATCGTTTGGAACCTCGGTTAATTTTATTTTCTCTCGTTCCTCGCTTGAAAAATTCTTTATAAAGGTTCCGTTGAGATATCCACGTAAGTAGCATCGGCTCCACAACGTACCATTAAAATCAGATACCTTTCCATCATAACGGTCATAGAACAAAGCATACTTACTTAAAAGCAAAGCCTTATTGTCAGCGATATCAAGCACCGTCCACTCTATCGGCTTATTCCCATAAGTACCTAACGTAACCGTTTTTCCTACCTTCGGGCGTTTGTCGTCAACGGTATCCTTAAACGCATCAGTACCTATCCTGCGAACGCTTGAGGGGATCTCCACGTCGAGCATAACGCAGCCCGCAAACGCCTCGTCGCCTATCGAAATAAGGCTTTCGGGAAAATTTATCGAAGCCAAGTCCTGCGAATTTTTAAACGCCCAGCGTCCTATTTTCAAAAGACCTTCGGGCAAGATTACTCTCATAGCCTTGCAGTTTTCAAACGCGCTGTCGTCTATTTCAACCACTCCCTCGGGAACGGTTATGCTCAAAGCGTTACTGTCCTTAAGGGCATATATCTTTATCGTACCGTCAAGATTCTCCTCATACGAAAACGGAGCAAGCCTCATTTCTTTTTCGTTCGCAGCCTCGGATCTTATCCTTTCAAGACCTTCGAGAAAGGTTTTCAGCGAAATATTGTCAGAAGAAAGGTCGTCTGACATAGTACCGCTCTCCTCTTCAACGGGATAACCGCATTCGGGGCAAAAATTGCCTCTCGAAAATCTCGCTCCGCACTCGGAACAAAAAACGTAATTCTGCGAATTTTCTTCCTCGTATTTCTTAATATTAAATCCACACTTCACACAGAACTTTGCCGTATCGCTTACGTTAGCTTGACATTTTGGACACTGTTTCATAGCCATATCTCCCGTCAATCAGAAATTATATAAGTAAATTATAACACGCATATCGTCTTTTTTCAAGTGCTTTTTTATGGGGAGAGGAACTTTTGCAAAAGTTCCTCTCCCCATACCCCTCTCCTCAAAATCCTTAAACATATTGGGTATGATATTAATTTTTGCTTCCAACAGAAAGCAATACAAAAATCTCAAAAAAAACTCAATGTTTATGTTTTTTGAAGAGGGGTTCGGGGAGAAGCTTTTTGCAAAAAGTTTCTCCCCGATAAATCACTATTTCTTCAACGCCGCAAGTCTCTTCATAACGTCGTTCTCGCCTCTGCCGAAATAATCGTGCAGGAGAGCGTACTCGGCGTAGAGCTTGTCGTATATCTTTTTGTTTTCGAGATTGGGATGATAAACGGAATGGTCGGGCTTTGAAATATTCTCTGCCGCCTCGGTTATCGTACCGTAAGCTCCGCCCGCTACCGACGCGTATATAGCGCTTCCGAGCGCGCCCGCCTGGGTAGTTCCCGCAATACGAATCTCGCGTCCCGTTACGTCGGCGTATATCTGCATCATCATAGCGTCCTTACGCGCGATACCTCCGCAGGCGCAGATACTCTTTATCTCAATTCCGCTCTGCTCGAACGTATCGATTATCATTCTCGTTCCGTAAGCGGTAGCTTCGATAAGCGCGCGGTATATCTCCTCGGGCATAGTGTTAAGCGTCAGACCGAGTATCATACCCGAAAGATCAGCGTCAACGAGCACGCTTCGGTTTCCGTTGAACCAATCGAGACAAAGCAAACCGCTCTCACCCGGAGCAAGCTTTTCAGCCTTCTCGCGCAGGAGCTTATGTATGCTTATATCCCTCTGCTTCGCCTCCGCGGTGTAGCTTTCGGGAACGCACTTCTTAACAAATCTGTCAAAGCCGTCTCCGACGCACGCCTGTCCCGCCTCGTAGGTGTAATATCCGGGGACGACTCCGTCCTTGACGTAACCGCATATACCCGGCACCTTTATCTCCTTCTTGGAGTTAATTATATGGCAGGAGGACGTACCCATAATTATAACGAGCTCGCCGTCAGCCGTAATATTGAGCGCGGGAAGAGCCGCGTGAGCGTCTATCATAGGAAGCGCGAGAGGAGTACCAACGGCAAGTCCCGTTATCTCCGCGCCCTTTTCGTTTATAAGTCCCGCAATCTCGTTGACGGGAAGCACCTTCTCGCTTAACTTCGTTCCGACGATATTTCTCATTCTCTCGTCGAGAGACGCGCAGAAATCCCCTGACGGATAACCGCTCTCGGCGTTCCAAAGTGCCTTGTAGCCGGCGAATACCGCCGCGTGCGTCTCAACACCCGTAAGCATAAACGAGAGCCAATCCGCCGCCTCGGTAAATCTGTCAGCCGCTTCGTATACCTCGGGAGCCTCGTCAAGCGTCTGCCATATCTTCGGGAGCGCCCATTCGGACGAAACCTTGCCGCCGTATACCGCGAGCCAATCCTCTCCCCTCTCTGCAGCAATCTTGTTTATAGCGTCTGCCTCGGGCTGAGCCGCGTGATGCTTCCAAAGCTTTACGTAAGCGTGAGGATTGCATTTGAACTTTTCATCAAAGCAAAGAGGAGTGCCGTCCTCGTAAGTCGGAATAAGGGTGCAGGCGGTAAAATCTATACCGAGACCGCAGATATCTTCCTTTTTAAGTCCCGCCTTGGATACTGCGTCGGGAATTATCTTCGAGAGCGTTTCAATATAGTCCGCAGGGTGCTGGAGCGCAAAATTGTCGTCAAGCTTGACACCGCAGGGCAGCTCTCTGTCCATTACCGCGTGGGGATATTCGTATACCGACTCGGAAAGCTCGTCGCCGTTAGCAACGTCAACGACGACTGCTCTTCCCGAAAGCGTACCGAAATCCACGCCTACAACGTATTTCTTATTTCCCATAGCTTAATTCTTTCTGTAAATAGCGCCGAAAGTAGCACAAGCTCTGTAATCCTGACCCTCTTTATCCATACCGAAGGAGTTCCATACGGCAGGTCTGAATATCTTGTCTTCGGGAACGTTGTGCATACAAACGGGAATTCTGAGCATAGAGCAAAGCGTGATTATATCGGCTCCGATATGACCGTAGCTGATAGCTCCGTGGTTAGCGCCCCAATTGTTCATTACCTCGTAAGCGGTTTTGAAGGGGCTTCCCTCCTTGCCGTCGCATCTGGGAGCAAACCAGGTGCAGGGCCAAGTGTAGTCGGTTCTCTTCCAGAGAGCGTCGTTGACGTCTGCGGGAAGCTTGACTGTCCAGCCCTCTGCGAGCTGAACTACGGGACCTACGCCCTTAACTATATTAAGTCTCATCATCGTGCAGGGCATCTCAACCTCGGTAACGAAGCGCGAGGAATATCCGCCGCCTCTGAAATATCCGTTGTCAGCCGCGCACCACTCGGTAGCACCGAACATTGCCTTAGCGTCAGCATCGGTAACGTTGTACCACTCCTTAACGACGGCGTTGCCGTTTTCGTCGGTAGCCTTACCGCTGAAATCAAGAGCCGCCGCACCCGAGTTGATAAGGTGGATAAATCCGTCGGATTCTTTAGCCTTGCCCTCAAGCTCGTAATTTGCCGCCTTCTTGAGCGCGTCGCCCGACCAATAGGTACGAACGTCCGCAAAGAGCTGCGCCTTGTTGGTAAGAAGCTTCATAAGAAGCATACTTGCCGCATTGAGGGTATCGTTCTCGGTAGCGAGAACGTAAGGCTCTCTCGCACCCTCCCAGTCGTAAGAGGTGTTGAGTATAGCCTCGGCAAAGTCGGTGTTGGGATAGTAGTCTGTCCACTGTCTCTGTCCCTGGAAGCCTGCGGCGATGGCATTGTGTCCGACCATTTCCTCCTCGCGTCCCTCGGGAAGCTTGTCGTTTCCGCGCATAAGGTCCTTTATGATAACCGCGCACTTAACGGTGAATTCCCAATCCTTTTCCTTCTGCTCGGGAGTCTTTTTAATGAAATCGGGGTTCTTGTCAAGTCCCTCGGGACAATTCTTTTTCGTCCACGCGAGAGCCTTTTCGTATTCGTCCTTGTCGTATATCTCTTGATTTATGCGGCGGAGAAGCTCTACCTCGTCGATAGACTCAACTCTCATTCCGAGATAATCCTCGAAGAAATCGGCGTTGATAAGCGAGCCGGCGATACCCATACACATAGAGCCTATCTGGAGATAGGACTTACCCTTCAGGGTAGCGACCGCGATACCCGCGCGTGCGAAGCGGAGAAGCTTTTCCTCAACGTCTGCGGGAATTTCGGTCTCGTCGCAGTTCTGAACGTCGTGTCCGTAAATGCCGAACGCGGGAAGTCCCTTCTGCGCGTGAGCCGCGAGAACCGACGCAAGATAAACGGCGCCGGGACGCTCGGTAGCGTTAAATCCCCATACGCCCTTTATGGTGTTGGGGTCCATATCCATAGTTTCGGAGCCGTAGCACCAGCAAGGAGTTACCGAAAGAGTTACGGCAACGTTTTCCTTCTTGAATTTCTCTGCGCAAGCGGCTGCCTCGGCAACGCGGGCAATCGTAGTATCCGCGATAACTACCTTGACGGGCGTACCGTCGGTATATTTAAGGTTTTTGGTAAAGAGTGCGGCCGCGCTCTTCGCCATATTCATAGTCTGCTCCTCAAGCGACTCGCGCACCTTAAGCGCTCCTCTTCTTCCGTCTATAATAGGTCTTATACCTATTGCGGGGTATTCTCCAACGTATCTTTTGGACATAGCTTTAAATTCCTTTCTGAAAATATTTTTTTATTTTACTACGCCCTTCTGGAGCATAACGTTTGCGTAAACCGCCGTTTCTCCCGTAGCAACGAGGGCGTAACATTTTCTGGTCTCGTTATAGTATTCCTGTCTTTCGTAAAATCCGATGGCACTCTTTCCGCGCGCGTCGTGCTTCGCGACGATCTCCGCAAAGGTATCCCATATGGGAGTCTTTGCGTTATCTCCCTTTGAGACCTCCATAAGCATAACGGGCTTGTCGGTATGCTCGTCAAGAGGTATGAGCGAGAGTATGGCGTCGAGAAGCTCGGGAACTCCATGCCCATCGCATCTGATTATTACCGCGTTCTTTCCAACCGAAGCGCAGGGAAAGTTTCCGTCGCCTATCATTATTCTGTCTCCGTGTCCCATCTCGCAAAGCACCTTGAGAAGGTCGGGAGAGATTATAGGAGATATTCCTTTAAGCATAAGTACCTCTCAGCAATACTGCTTTTTCATCTCGTCGGCAAGCTCGGCAAGCTGATCGACGCAATCGGTCTGATACTTCGTAAGAAGCTTTTCGTCGTTGCTTCTTGCGAATCTCTCCATAGCTATTCCCTCGTACTTGTCAAGGTAATATTTAGCGCAGCAGGGATAAGTAAGAGACTCTATCGTTGCGGCAAGTCCGAGGAAGTCCTGAAGCAGAGACGCCTCGCGGGAATTGTAATCGCTTTCCCAAAGCGCGCAGTAAAGCTCGGGGTGGAAGTTTGCCATAACTCCGCAGTATCCATATCCGCCGTTCTGAAGCGTGCTGAGCATAGTCTGAGCGTTGGCATTAAGTATCTTGAGGTTGCTTCCCTCGCATATTTTAATTCTTCTCGCTATAACCTCGGCATCACAGCAGGTATCCTTTACGAAATAAAATCTTCCGCTGTCCGCGCACCATTTTACCATTTTGTCGGTAAGGAGTCTCTTGTAAGGCTTGGGGCACTCGTAAACTCCGAGAGGCATATCGGCGGGAAGCTTCGCGATAAGCTTTTCGGTATCCTCTATCCACTTATCCTCGGTAGTATTAGCGATATCCATTCTGTTGCTTATAAGGATAAGAGCATCGGGCTTCTCTGCCGCAATAAGATTAAGCTCTTCTACCTGTGCGTCAAAATCGTCGGAAATATGTCCCGAAGCGACTATCATCATAGGAGGACGGCTCGGGTCCTGCGCCGCAAGCTCGCGGGTCTTTTTCATAACCGTTCTGACAAGTTTTACTCTGTCCTCAAGCGAGAGAAACATAATCTCACTCGACTGGCAAGCCGCGAATATTCCGTGACAGCCCTTCTTCCAATACCACTCGGTCAATTTTTCAACGGCGTCGTAATCTACCTCACCGTTTTTGTAGGGAGTTATCATCGTAGGATATACTCCGCCTCTTACTTCAAAGCTCATAGTTTTCTCCTTTTTGTAATTTTATCATTCATTTTTCCGCGTGTCAATGAACCGTCAGTTGTTCTTATATAAAAAATCAACTTTATATTGATTTTTCAAACCTCTTCCAAATTCACTGTACTGTATTTATTATATATTTATATTTTCTTTAAGTCAATAGCCAAATAAAAGATATATCCATTATTTTTTCTACTATAAGTAGAATTTTTTTAAAAAACGGCTATATTCCGCGCTTTTATGGTTGACAAAAATCAATCAAGAGTGTATAATTTATTAAGATACGGAGGTGAGTGCGCTATGGAAGAATATATATCGACTACTTTTGCAAAGCAGCTAAAGGAGTGCAGAAAAGCGAAAGGGCTGTCTCAAAGAGAGCTTGCCGATATACTCAATATGAGCTTTCAGTCTATCTCGAAATGGGAAAACGGAAACGGATTTCCGAATTTGTCTTTGCTTCCCGATATAGCCGACGCTCTTGACGTGAGCTGTGATATGCTTGTGGGCTACGAAACGAAAATGCCGACGAGCAAATATAACGAGCTTTATAAGGCCGATAAGTTTTTCTGGGACACAGTTCCAAACTCTCTTAGCTTTAAGATTCTTAAAGAATTTCCTCCGGCGGAATACGAAAATCTGCTTGAGCTCGGTTGCGGCGAAGGAAGAGACTCGGTATTTTTCGGAATAAACGGCTACAACGTAACGGGTATCGACATCGTGCGTTCGGGGCTTGACAAGGCAAATAAGCGCGCCGCGCTCCAGAATACGAGCCTTAATCTCGTATGCTCCAACATAAAGCATTTTTCCTCAAAGGATAAATACGATGTTATATGCGGATACAGAATACTTCACTATCTCATACCCGAAGAAAGACGCTCGATAATCGAAAGATACAAAAAGATGACGCGCAAGGGCGGCGTAAACGTGTTTACCGTCGTGGTTGACAAGCCCTTTATTCCGCTCGCTCCCGACCACGAAAATAATACTTATCTGTTTAAGAGCGGCGAGCTTGCCTCCCTGTATTACGATTGGGAATTGTTGTATATGGACGAGGAAACGATAAGCTGCAATTCCTCGGGTATAGCGCACAAGCACGTTATCGACTCTATAATAGCAAGGAAAATAATTTAAAGTTAGTTTGTGTATGAGTTTTTTAAGGGGAGAAACTTTTGCAAAAGTTTCTCCCCTAACCCCTCTTCAAAAACTTTTAAATGTTTTGACTTTAATTTTAAATTTTTATCTTACTTTCTACAGAGAGCTTAATTTAGGCTTTCATCATTCTCGGTAGGGGAGGGGCTTGTCTCCTCCCGTCAGTTGAAAAACATTCGTATTCTTCACTCCGTAAAAGTTACTTTTTTATAGGTTTATGTTCACTTCTTGTTACACGACAATGAAGTGCTATTTAGGTCTGCGACCTAAATGCGAAGAAGCGTGTCAAGGGAGTGCCCTTGGAACCCCCGCTTCCCGACGCATTTTTAAGATGCGTCGGGGATTTACGTTTTATCTAAACAAAACGCAGAAAGGTCAGGACGACGACCTTTCTGCTGTCAAGCTTTTTTGACTATATCCGTGTAGTATGCTTTACGTCTATAATCATACTTACCCGTATAGTACTTTTTGATTTTTATTTTTTTAATCATAAAAGAATTTT
>JAFTZH010000043.1 GCA_017464565.1 Clostridia bacterium | reverse complement strand
TTCGAACCCACGGCCTTCAGGGCCACAACCTGACGCGCTAACCAACTGCGCTAATCCCTCCGTATGGCGTGCCTTAAGGGATTCGAACCCCCGACCTACTGCTTAGAAGGCAGTTGCTCTATCCGGCTGAGCTAAAGGCACGTACTAATTAAAATGGCACATATTAAATGTGCCATTTTTGTGGAGCGGGTGATGGGAATCGAACCCACGCGGCCAGCTTGGAAGGCTGGAATTCTACCATTGAACTACACCCGCAAATAAGGTTTACTGAAAACTGCCTTAATATAATATCACAACGCTATTTATTTGTCAATAGTTTTTTTGAAATTTTTTTGATTTTTTTAAAATGCCTTGCTTAATACGAGTGATTATGATACAATAAACTTATATTTAAAACGAAACGGAATTGATTGTATGAAAAAAAAGAAGCACAGCCTCAATTATCTGCTGACGCCCGATTATATGTTTGAGACGTTTGACGCTATAACTCCGAGCTTTTTGCGCGGTCTTGGCATTCGGGCGCTGCTTATAGATATTGATAATACTCTCGCGCCTTACGAGCAGCCCGAGCCTGACGACAGAATAATAAATTGGTTTGACGCGCTCAAGGCGGCGGGAATATCCGCGTCGCTCATATCCAACAATCACCCTCCGAGAGTGGAGCTTTTCAATAAGAAGCTCGGACTTGACGCGTATGCCGAAAGCGGAAAGCCGAAGAGCCGAACACTGATTTACGCTATGAAAAAAATGGGGAGCGACGAAACCAATACCGCGGTAATAGGAGATCAGCTCCTTACAGACGCTCTCGCGGCGCACAATCTGGGAATGATAGCCCTCATAGTTCCGCCGATAAAGGACAAGACCACCTTGTTTTTTAAATTCAAAAGACGGCTTGAGAAGCCTTATATAAAGAAATACAGAAAGAAAAAGGGAGATAATATAAAATGATTGATATAGCGACTTTCGGTCCAGGTGGAAACAGCGAGTCTTTTTACGCCGAGGGCAACAAGGGAACGGTGAACGCTCCGAAATGGGTGAAGGAAAAGGGGCTTGACGCATACGAGTTTGAGGCGGGGAACGGACTTAATGCCTCGGAGGAGACTCTTGCTAAAATAGGTGAGCAAGCACGTATACACGGCGTGCTTATGTCCTTTCACACCCCTTATTATATATCTCTTTCGGGAGTTGAGGAGGAGAAACGCCTCAAAAGCATAGATTATATCAAGCGTTCGCTTCGCGCGGCGGAGCTTCTCGGTGCCGATACCATAGTAGTTCACAGCGGAAGCGCGGCGAAGATAAGCCGTGCCGAAGCTATGGCGCTTGCTTCCGATACTCTGCGAAAAACCGTTGAGGCAATAGGACATACCGATATTCACATAGGGCTTGAAACTATGGGCAAGGTAAATCAGCTCGGTACTCTCGAGGAGGTTATAGAGCTTTGCGGAATATCTCCCGAGTTTTACCCCGTGGTTGATTTCGGTCATCTCAACGCGAGACATATAGGGGGATATTTTACCGACGTTGACAGTTATCGCTTTATTTTCGACAAGATAGCGAATGAGCTTGGAGACAAATACGCGTATAATCTTCACTGCCATTTCTCGAAAATAGAGTACACGCAGGCGGGAGAAAAACGGCACCTTACCTTTGCCGATGAAGAGTTCGGACCCGAATTTGAGCCTCTTGCCGAGGCTATCGTCAGAGAAGGCGTTGCTCCGAGGATAATTTGCGAGTCGGCGGGAACTATGGCGGAGGACGCTCTTTATATGAAAAAGAAGTGGGAGGAGGCAAGAGAGAAGTGATAAGAAGAAAAGATATTTTAGACGCTTTGCGTCAAAGCCTTCTGTGCGGCGAGGGAGAGGGAATACTCGTCTCCTCCGAGATAAATCAAAGATACGTTTCGGGCTTTGCGTATACCGACGGGTATATTCTTATACTTCCCGAAAAGGCGTATCTGCTCGCTGATTTCAGATATATAGAGGCGGCGAAAAACGCGGTCTGTTCCGATGATTTCGAGGTAATAATGCCCGACGGTTCTATGCTCTCCGAGCTTACGCTTTTGTCGGGGCTTGAGGGTGTTCGCAGGCTTTATCTTGAGGAGGCTTCGCTTTCTCTCGGTATACTTGAAAAGCTGAAAAAAAGCCTTGGCGGCGTCGAGCTCGTCGGCGGAGCGTCGGAGGCGATGCTTGCCAAAAGAGCGGTGAAGGCTTCGTGGGAGCTTGAAAAGATAGCGCAGGCGCAGGCTATTACCGATAAGGCGTTCGAGCATATAATAAACTTTATAAGACCCGATATGACCGAAATCGAGATAGCGCTGGAGCTTGAATTTTTTATGCGCCGAAACGGCGCGGAAGCGGTGGCGTTCGATACTATCGCGGTTTCGGGAAGCGCGTCGTCTATGCCTCACGGAGTGCCGAGAAACATACCTCTTGAGCGAGGCTTTCTCACTATGGATTTCGGCGCGAGAGTTGACGGATACTGCTCGGATATGACGAGAACGGTAGTGATAGGAAAAGCCGACGCCGAGATGAAGCGTCTTTACGACACCGTGCTTTCGGCACAGAAAGCCGCGCTTGATATTATAAGTGAGGGGATAGAGTGCCGGCGCGCCGACGCAGCCGCGCGCGATATCATAAACGGCGCGGGATACGAGGGGTGCTTTGGTCATAGTCTCGGTCACGGTGTCGGAATGTATATTCACGAATCTCCGAGATTTTCACCCGCCTCCTCGGAGAGCGAGCTGCTTTGCCGAGGAAACGTCGTAACCGTCGAGCCTGGTATCTATATTGAGGGAAAATACGGATGCAGGATAGAGGATATGATAGCGGTTGACCATACGGGTAAGGTTATGAACTTTACGAAGAGCCGTAAGGATATGATAGAAATATTGTAAGTAAAATCCCGATGAACTTTCGTTCATCGGGATTTTACTATTCCGAAAGCTCCGCAAAGCGAATATTTTCTATTACGATGTCCTTGCGGGGCATATCGCTTGAATTTGTGGAAACCCCCGCTATCTTGTCTACGACGTCCATTCCGTATACGGTATATCCGAACGCGGCGTATTCTCCGTCAAGATGGGACGAGGTTTTGTGCATAATGAAAAACTGTGAGGATGCGGAGTCGGGGTCTGTAGTTCTTGCCATTGAAATGACGCCTCGGATATGTCTGAGATTATTCTCAAATCCGTTGCTCGTGAACTCGCCTTTTATCGCGCTCGCGTCTTTCTCGTTCATAGCCTCGTCGTACCCGCCGCCCTGTATCATAAAGTTTTCTATAACGCGGTGGAAGATAAGACCGTCGTAAAACTTATCGGATACTAACTTTTTGAAATTTTTAACCGTTTCGGGGGCTACCTCGGGAAAGAGTCTGACTGCTATTTGTCCGTAATCCTTTACGTTTATTATGACGTATTCGGTTTCCGATTCGGTTTCGGTAAGTTTGCTTATGTCAACGTCGCTGAAGTCGAGGTCGTCGTGGAGCGGAGGCTCATCTCCGCAGGAAATCAGAGACGCAGAGAGTATTATCAACGCTACGGCAAGACAAAAAATTTTTTTCATAGCTTTATCCTTTCTCTTATATACAATGATATTATTCTAACAGATAAGAGATTGATTGTCAATAAAATTCCGAAAAATGAAATATTTTGCATTTTATAAATCATAATATAGACAGAGGATTTTTCGGGGAGGTCGGATATGGAAAAATCAAAAGTTGTCGAAACGGCGGCAAGGCTGTTTTGTATAGTTGTCGCAATAGTGTTCGTATGGCTTTTTTTCGAGTATGCGCTGGCGGTAATCTTTCCATTCGTTATAGCCTTTTGCGTGGGCGTTCCCATATACCGTCTTTCCTTTATCATACACAGAAAGCTCGGTATTCCGCGCAAGCTGTGCGCGTTTTTTCTCGTTTTGCTGATAGTTGCCGCCGTCGGTTTTCTTTTGTTTCTGGCGGTAAACAGGCTTTTGGGGGAGATAGAGGGACTTATAGAGTGGGCGGACGGAGACAGTGAGAGCGCGGGTAACGTTATTGGAGTTATAATAGGATATATCGGGGATATCTCCTCAAAAATACCTTTCGTGGAAGAGATAGAAAATATAGAGGGCTTGGAGAATTTCAGGCAAATCGTTGACGAAAAGCTCGCCGAGCTTGCCGACGGTTTTATTTCAAGGGTTACGTCCTCAATACCGACGTGGGCTATGAACGTTATAAAAAGCGCGCCGAGAGTATTCGTTACGGTGCTTGTTACTATTCTCGCCTGCTTTTATTTCGGAATGGATTACGCGAATTTCAAGGGCGGTATACTCAAGCTATTACCCGACAAGGTCCGTAAAAATATCGGACGGTTTGCCTCGATAACGGGAAAAGCGCTTAAGCGTTACGGCAAAGCGTATCTTCTGATAATGCTTATTACGTTTGCGGAGGTATTCGTCGGACTTTTGATAATGGGGAAGAAATACGCTTTTTTGATTGCCGCCGTCGTTGCGGTGGTGGATATACTTCCGGTTTTCGGCGCGGGAACCGTTCTCATTCCGTGGGGGATTTTTTCCTTTTTTGCGAAGGATTATACCACGGGGGCGGGGCTTTTGATATTATACGGAGTTATAACGATAATACGTCAGGTGATAGAGCCGAAGATTGTGGGAGAAAGCTTGGGTATACACCCGCTGACCACTCTTATTGCGATGTTTGCGGGATTGTCTCTTTTTGGTGTCGCGGGTATGCTGCTCGGTCCATTCGTGGTTATCGCCGCAAAAGAGCTTGCGGCGGGAAGGGATTAGTTTGTGTGTGGGTTTGTTTTATGTGGGGGAGTGCCTTTTTGCAAAAAGCTCCTCCCCCAAATCCCCCTCTTCAAAAATCTTTAAACGTTGGGTATGGTTGGGGGTTTTATCTTGCTTCCTACAGAGAGCTTAATTCGGATTCTGCCATACTTGGTAGTGGAGAACACGAATTATCTCCCGCAAACAAGCTCTTCCCCTATATAATTAAAGTAAAAACCGTGCGTAGCGGTGAGAAACTACACACGGTTAAAATTACATATTGTTGATAGCTTTTGTAAACTGGCTCTTCTTGCGAGCGGCAGCGTTCTTGTGAATGAGTCCGCGAGCGGCAGCTTGATCTATTTTCTTAACAGCGGCCTTGTACGCAGCCTGAGCAGCGGCGTTATCGCCCGATGCGAGAGCAGCCTGATATTTCTTTATATCAGTCTTGAGCTGTGTGCGGAACATTTTGTTTCTGAGCGTTTTTGCCTCGGTAACGAGAACACGCTTTTTTGCACTTTTAATATTCGGCATTTGTTTCACCTCCGTAAAAAGCATTATTTAGTCTTAACGGCTCGCCTGAGAGGATGCTCACCGTATTCGTCCATACATTTACATATCATACCATAAAAAAAATTATAATGCAATAGTTTTTTTGAAAAAAATTTAAATAAATTCAAAAACGAGTATTTTTGACGTGAACGGTACAGTGAATTTTTGCTTTTTTAACGAGTCTTTTTATACTACGGCTTGACTTGCGGTATATGCATATGTTATGATAAATATATGTATATAACCTCGGGAGGCTTTTATATTGAAAAGGATTTTTATAAGAACGTCTTTTATTCTGTTGCTCTTTTGCGTAATCTTTACGGGGTGCAACCAAAGCTTCGACGGCGAAAAAGACGAGGAGGAAAGTATGGATATTTTGACGACGAATACTGTGGAGATGACGGTGCCTTTGATGTCTGCCACCGAAGAAAAGACCAAAATAACTCTTAAAATAGGCACCTATAATATCGCGGCGGGAAGAAATACCGACTACGATATGAACGTTATCGCTAAGGATATCCTCTCAAGAAATCTTGACGTGGTGGGAATACAGGAAGCGGATCGCTTTTGCTTGCGCTCCAATTATATAGATACGATGAAGCTTCTTTCCGAATATACGGGATACGAATATTATACGTTCACTAAAGCGGTATCTCTTGAAGGGAACGCGGCAGTCTATGGGGAAGGCGGCTCGTACGGAACGGGAATACTCTCAAAATATCCTGTTTCGGACTATAAATCTGTCAATCTTTCGTCGGGAACGTATGAGCAGAGGGCGGTAGGATACGTAAATATAACTGTGGAGGGACATACCTTTGCGTTCTTTAACACTCATCTTTCCTACGAGGATAAGGAAACGAGAACGAAGCAGTTCGAGGAGCTTGACGAGCTTATCGGGGACAGAACGCATTTCATTCTTACCGCGGATTTCAATACCGCCGACCTTACCGAATTTACGTGCTTCGAGAATGCCGATACGGTACAGCACCGAGAAAAATTCGTTACTTTTCCGTCCAAGGGTACGGGAATAGATAATATAGTGTACTCAAAATCGTTTGAATACGTAACCGCGGGCGTAACGCTTGTAGCACACTCCGATCATAGGCTTTTGTGGGCGGAGTTTTCTTGGAATCCGGAAAAATAAAAAATCCGAGGACGGTAAATTTTTACCGTCCTCGGATTTTTTCTTAAATTTATGCAAAAAAATTCAAATAAATGAAAATTTTATTCACAAAAACGCTTGACAATCTTGAAAAAAGATGCTATAATTGTAAACTGCATTATAATGCCGATACTATCCGAAAGATGTTCGGCAAGAGATTTGTTTCGTTATAATATAATACGGCGAAAAAACTCAAAAAACGAGCTTTCTTGCCGCCGCTTTGCCGCTGTCGGTCCGTTTTGAAGGCGTACCGGTTGGGTAAAACCGAAAAACGTATTATACGCGCATTTCTCGGCTCGGCGGATTTGAACCGCGGTGCAAAGTATTTTGAATGGAGTGATTGAATTAATGGTCAATGTAAAAGAGCAGAAGCTTGGTCAGAACACAAGAATGAGCTTTTCAAGGTCTCGTTTTTCTCTCGATCTTCCCAATCTCGTCGAAATCCAGACGAAATCATTCAAATGGTTCTTCGAAGAAGGACTTATGGAGGTACTCAGAGACGTATCGCCCATAACCGACTATTCGGGAAACCTTGTGATTGAGTTCGTTTCGTATTCGATCGATTCCAAGCCGAAGTATACGGTTGAGGAATGTAAGGAAAGAGACGTAAACTACGCGGCTCCCCTCAAGGTAAACGTTCGTCTTACGAATAAGCAGACGGGCGAGGTCAAGCAGACCGACATATTTATGGGAGAATTCCCGATAATGACCGAAACGGGAACCTTCGTTATAAACGGAGCGGAGCGAGTTATCGTATCTCAGATCATACGTTCACCTGGTATGTACTATTCGTCCGATATAGACAAAACGGGTAAAGAAACCTACGCGGCAACGGTTATTCCTTACCGCGGAGCTTGGCTTGAATACGAGATAGACGTCAACGGCGTTATGTACGTTCGTATAGACAAGAACCGTAAGCTTCCCCTGACTATGTTTATCAGAGCTCTCGGAATCGAATCAAGAGAGGATATTTCGGCTCTCTTCGGAGAGGACGAAAGACTTCTCGCTACCTTTGAAAAGGACGAAAGCGAGGCGCTGGCTCTCAATAATCATTCCACTATCGGCGTTGAAGCGCTCAAGGAGATATACAAGAAGCTCCGTCCCGGCGAGCCTCCGCTCGTTGAATCGGCGCAGACGCTTATAAATAACTATTTCTTTGACTCAAAGAGGTACGATATAGCTCCCGTCGGTCGCTATAAGTTCGATAAGAAGGTAGCTCTTCACAGCCGTATCAGAAATCACGTTCTCGCGCAGACGGTAGTAAGTCCCATAACGGGAGAGGTGCTGTTTGAGGAGGGTGAGTATCTTGATAACGCCAAGGCTCACCTTATCGAAAACAACGGTCTCAACGAGATTCTCATAAAGGTCGATAACGGAGATATAGTTAAGGTGTTCTCTAATAACACCATATATCCCGAGCACATAATCGGCTTTGGACTCAAGGACTGCGGAGTTAACGAGAAGGCAAGAATAGACGTTCTTCTCGACATCAAGGAGAAGTGCGGAGACGACGCAGACGCTATTCGCGCTATGGCGAAGGAAAGAATAGCCGAGCTTTGTCCCAAGCATATAACCAAGGACGATATCTTTGCTTCTATCAACTATTTGCTCAACCTTACGCACGGCGTAGGAAAGGTGGACGATATCGACCACCTCGGAAACCGCCGTATCCGTTCGGTCGGAGAACAGCTCCAGAACCAGCTTCGTATCGGATTTACGAGAATGGATAAGATAATCAAGGAGAGAATGACCACTCAGGATAACGAGAAGCTCACTCCCCAGGCTCTTATCAATATCAGACCTATAACCACGGCTATCAGAGAGTTCTTCGGTTCGTCTCAGCTTTCGCAGTTTATGGACCAGAACAACCCTCTCGCAGAGCTTACTCATAAGAGAAGACTGTCGGCTCTCGGTCCCGGAGGACTTTCGAGAGACAGAGCCTCCTTCGACGTCCGAGACGTACACTATACACACTACGGCCGTATGTGTCCTATCGAGACCCCCGAAGGTCCTAACATCGGTCTTATCTCTTATCTTACCACCTACGCCCGTATCAACGATTACGGCTTTATCGAGGCGCCCTACCGCAAGATAGACAAGGAAACGGGCTGCGTTACCGACGAGGTCGAATATATGACGGCGGACGTCGAGGATAATTATATCATAGTTCCGGCTAACGAGCCTATCGACGAGAACGGACGCTTCCTCGGCGAGAAGGTTACCGCGAGAGAGCGCGGAGAGTTCATAGAGATAGCCGCCGACAAGGTAGATTATATGGACGTTACTCCGAAGATGGTCGTATCCGTAGCTACCGCTATGATACCCTTCCTTGAGAATGACGATAACTCCCGTGCGCTTATGGGATCGAACATGCAGAAGCAGGCGGTTCCGCTTATGGTTACCGACAGTCCTATCGTCGGAACGGGTATGGAATATAAGGCAGCTGTCGATTCGGGTGTCGTTATAACCGCGCGCAACGCGGGACGCGTTGAACGCGTAGACGCGCAGAGAATAATAGTCGCTTGCGAGGACGGTCACAGAGATTCCTACGACCTTATCAAGTTTAAGAGAACCAACCAGGGAACCTGCTTCAATCAGCGTCCCGTCGTCAAGAAGGGCGATACGGTCGAGGCAGGACAGGTAATTGCCGACGGTCCCGCTACCGCAAACGGAGAGATATCGCTCGGTAAAAACGCGCTTATCGGATTTATGACCTGGGAGGGTTATAACTACGAGGATGCCGTTCTGCTTAACGAAAGACTCGT
The DNA here is from genome assembly GCA_017464565.1 of Clostridia bacterium. GTDB lineage: Bacteria > Bacillota > Clostridia > Oscillospirales > CAG-272 > HGM12713. Next base: position 8,192 of record JAFTZH010000043.1, on the reverse strand, counting down.
AAGAGACGACGTATATACGTCGCTCCATATAGAAGAATACACCCACGAGGCGAGAGATACAAAGCTCGGACCGGAGGAGATAACCCGTGAGATACCCAACGTCGGAGAGGACGCGCTCAAGGACCTCAACGCCGAGGGTATAGTAAAGAAGGGAACCGAGGTAAGAGCGGGAGATATTCTCGTAGGTAAGATAACTCCCAAGGGAGAGACCGAGCTTACCGCCGAGGAAAGACTTTTGCGCGCTATCTTCGGAGAGAAGGCAAGAGAGGTAAGAGATACGTCTCTGCGTCTGCCTCACGGAGAGTCGGGTATAGTAGTTGACGTGCGCGTGTTCTCACACGAAAACGGCGACGATCTTCCCGCGGGCGTAAATAAGGTAGTAAGAGTATATATAGCACAGAAGAGAAAGATATCGGTCGGAGACAAGATGGCGGGACGCCACGGAAACAAGGGTGTCGTATCGCGTATACTTCCTCCCGAGGATATGCCCTTCCTTGCCGACGGAACTCCTCTTGATATCGTTCTTAACCCGCTGGGCGTTCCTTCCCGAATGAATATCGGTCAGGTGCTTGAGGTACACCTCGGTATCGCCGCGAGAAAATTGGGCTGGAAGATAATGACGCCCGTATTCGACGGTGCGAACGAGAGAGATATTATCGAGTGTCTGCGTATGGCGGGACATTGCCGAGATATTCTCCCCGGTGAGAACGTTGACGGTAAGGAGCTCTTTATCCAGACGGTTGACGAGGACGGCAAAAAGGATTTGCAGATGATACCCGCCGAGACTCGTGCCGATGCCGGCGCTATGGCGAAGATATTCGCCGAGAACGACGTAAAGGTTATCGACGGAAAGACGATACTTTACGACGGACGTACGGGTGATCCGTTCGACAACCCCGTTACCGTCGGTATAATGTACTATCTCAAGCTCCACCATCTCGTTGACGATAAGATTCACGCCCGTTCCAACGGACCGTACTCGCTCGTAACTCAGCAGCCTCTCGGAGGTAAGGCTCAGTTCGGCGGACAGCGTTTCGGAGAAATGGAGGTTTGGGCGCTCGAGGCTTACGGCGCGGCGTATACCCTTCAGGAGATACTCACCGTCAAGTCGGACGATATCAACGGACGCCGCAAGGCTTACGAGGCTATTATCAAGGGACAGAACATTCCTACCCCGGGTGTTCCCGAGTCCTTCAAGGTACTCGTAAAAGAGCTTCAGTCGCTGGCTCTTGACATCCGCGTGCTCGACAAGAACGGAGAGGAGATACAGCTCTCTACGCTTTGTAACGAGGACGACGTTCCGCAGTATTCCTACAAGGCGAAGGAAATGATGGAAGAATTACAGAACGAAGAGACTGTCGAGACCGACGATATCGGAGACTCCTTCCTTATAGAAGATGAGGACGGAGAGCTCATAGTTGACGAGTTCGAAGATATTGACGATTTCGGCGACGGCTTCGACGAAGACGATAATATATAATGAAGGAGAACGACTGTGGGAAACACTGAATTTAATTCAATAAAAATTGGTCTGGCATCTCCGGAAATGATAAGAGAATGGTCGTACGGCGAGGTGACCAAGCCCGAGACTATAAATTACAGAACTCTCAAAGCAGAGATAGGCGGACTTTTCTGCGAGCGTATATTCGGTCCTACGAAGGACGGCGCTTGTATGTGCGGAAAGTACAAGAACTCTCATAACAAAGAGCCTCACAAGTGCGAAAAGTGCGGAGTTGACGTTACGACGAAAAAGGTTCGCCGCGAGAGAATGGGACACATAGAGCTTGCTTCTCCCGTATCTCATATCTGGTATTTTAAGGCTATACCTTCGAGAATGGCTCTCGTTCTCGATATGTCTCCGAAGCAGCTTGAGCAGGTACTCTATTTTGCCGAGAACGTCGTACTCGATCCGGGAACGACGCCGCTCGTAAAGGGAACCGTGCTCAGCGAGAGACAGTATCAGGAAAATCTCGAAATGTACGGAAACGATTTCAGAGTGGGTATGGGAGCGGAAGCAATTAAGGAATTGCTCTCCCAGGTTGACATAAACGAGCTTTCGGTTCAGCTTAAAGCCGATCTCGTGAAGTCGAGCGGACAAAAGAAAACGAGGATAATCAAGCGCCTTGAGGTAGTTGAGGCATTTAGAAAATCGGGTAATAAGCTCGAATGGATGATACTTGACGTAATTCCCGTTATTCCTCCCGATATTCGTCCTATGGTACAGCTTGACGGCGGACGCTTCGCTTCCTCCGACCTTAACGAGCTTTACCGCAGAGTTATCAGCAGAAATAACAGACTTAAAAAGCTTATGGAGATACGCACTCCCGAGATAGTTATAAGAAACGAGAAGCGTATGCTTCAGGAAGCGGTTGACGCGCTTATAGATAACGGACGCCGCGGAAAGCCCGTAACGGGTCCCTCCAACCGTCCTCTCAAATCTCTCTCCGAGATGCTCAGAGGTAAGCAGGGACGCTTCCGTCAGAACCTTCTCGGTAAGCGTGTTGACTATTCGGGACGTTCGGTTATCGTCGTAGGTCCTTCGCTGAAGATTTATCAGTGCGGACTTCCGAAGGAGATGGCGCTTGAGCTCTTCAAGCCCTTCGTTGTTAAGAGACTTGAGGAGATGCAGAGAGTTCCGGGTGTTAAGGACGCTCTCAAGAAGATAGAAAAGGCTCACGAGAATCCCTGCGTTTGGGACGCGCTTGAAAACGTTATTAAGGAGCACCCCGTGCTTCTTAACCGTGCGCCCACGCTTCACCGTCTGTCGATTCAGGCGTTCGAGCCCGTTCTCGTTGAGGGACGCGCGATAAAGCTTCACCCGCTCGTTTGTACGGCTTTCAACGCCGATTTCGACGGAGACCAGATGCCTGTTCACGTTCCGCTGTCGGCAGAGGCGCAGGCAGAGGCGAGATTCCTTATGCTCTCGGCTAACAACCTTCTCAAACCCGTTGACGGACGCGCGGTTGCTGTTCCTTCACAGGATATGATACTCGGTTCCTACTATCTTACTATGGATAAGGCGGGAGAGCCGGGTGAGGGCAGAGTATTCCGTGATTTCAACGAGGCTATGATGGCTTATACCAACGGCGTTCTCGGCTTACACGCGCCTATCAAGGTAAGAGTAAGCAAGGAGATAAACGGAGAGAAGAAGACGAGACTCGTCGACGCTACTCTCGGCCGTATGATCTTTAACAATCCTATTCCTCAGGACCTCGGATTTATCACGAGAGAGACCGAGGACGATCTCTTCAAGCTCGAGATAAACAAGGTCGTAAAGAAGAAGGAACTCGGACAGCTTATAGACCGTTGCATCAAGAAGCACGGCGCGGCGGTCTGCGCGAATATGCTTGATGATATCAAGGAGATGGGCTACAAGTATTCGACCAAGGCTTCCTTCTCAATATCGGTTTACGATATGACCATACCGAAGGAGAAGAGCGTATATATCGAAGCGGCGCAGAAGAAGGTTGATAAGATAAACAAGTATTATCAGGATGGATGGCTTACCGATACCGAGCGATACAACAGCGTTATCAAGGTTTGGGAGCAGACCACCGACGACGTTACCGCAGCTCTTCAGAACGGATTCGACAACTACAACCCGATAAAGATAATGTCCGATTCGGGAGCCCGTGGTTCTATCGCGCAGATGCGTCAGCTCGCCGGTATGCGCGGACTTATGTTCGCTACCAACGGTAAGACGATAGAGCTTCCCATTAAGTCGAACTTCCGTGAGGGACTTAATATTCTTGAGTACTTTATGGGTGCTAAGGGATCGCGTAAGTCGCTTTCCGATACGGCGCTTCGTACCGCAGACTCGGGATACCTCACCAGACGTCTCGTTGACGTATCGCAGGAGGTCATCGTCCGCGAGGAGAAGTGCGATACCACCAAGGGAGCTTGGGTAAATCAGATAATAGATGAAAAGTCTAACAACGTTCTCGAACCTCTTCAGGACAGAATTGTCGGAAGATATACTATCGGAGAAGTAGTTCATCCCGTTACGGGTGAGATAATCGTCGGAGACGACGAGATGATAAGCGAGGATCAGGCAAACGCTATCGTTGCGGCGGGAATAGACAAGGTTTATATAAGAACGGCTATTCAGTGCCACGCAAAGCAGGGAATATGCGCTCACTGTTACGGAGCGGACTTGGCTTCGGGCAAGCTCGTTAACGTCGGTGAGGCGGTCGGTATCATCGCGGCGCAGTCTATAGGTGAGCCGGGTACTCAGCTTACGATGAGAACCTTCCACTCGGGAGGTGTCGCAGGTTCGGATATTACGCAGGGTCTTCCCAGAGTTGAAGAGCTGTTTGAGGCGAGAACTCCCAAGAAGCCTGCGGTTATGACCGAGCACAGCGGTCTCGTTCATATCTATCCCGGTGAAACCGCTAACGTCAACGACGTTACTGTAAGATCTGACGAAACCGGAGAGCTTGTTAAGTATCAGATTCCTTACGGAATGAGACTTGCGGTTGCCGACGGCGATACCGTCGTCAAGGGTCAGGCTCTGACCGAGGGCAACAAGGCACCTCTTGATATAATGAGAATACTCGGACTTGATTCGGTATACGAATATATCATTAAGGAAATACAGAAGGTTTACCGTTCTCAGTCGGTTAACGTAAACGACAAGCACATTGAGATAATCGCCCGTCAGATGACCAGAAAGATAAGGGTTGAGGAAAACGGAGATACCGATATGCTCGTAGGCGCACTCGTTGACGTGAACGAATTCGAGGAAGAGAACGAGAGAATAAAGGCGAGAATAGAAGCAGGAGAGAGCGAGCTTGCGCTTGCTGAAGGCTCGGCAGTGCTTCTCGGTATTACCAAAGCTTCGCTTCAAACCGAATCCTTCCTTTCGGCAGCGTCCTTCCAGGAGACCACCAAGGTTCTTACCGACGCGGCTATCAAGGGTAAAGTTGACCACCTTCTCGGACTTAAAGAGAATGTTATTATCGGTAAGCTGATACCCGCCGGAACGGGTATGGGCTGTTACCATAACGTAGACGTTCAGAAGAAGGACGAGGAAACTGCGGAGGCTTCCGCCGAAGTGGTTTAAAATAGTATTTTGTGTTTGTTTTATGGGGGAGGGACTTTTTACAAAAAGTCCCTCCCCTAACCTTACTTTTTTTATGGGGGGAGTGCCTTTTTGCAAAAAGGCACGCCCCCAAACCCCCCTCTTCAAAAATCTTTAAACGTTGGGTATGGTTGGGGTTTTTGTTTTGCTTTCTGCGGAGAGCTTATTTCGGGTTCCGCCATACTCGGTATGGAATGGGCTTGCGAGAGATGAAGAACACGATTGGTCTTCACCTTTTGCCAAAGCATAGTCAAAATTTGCAAATGATGAACGAAAAAAATCTGCAAATTGTGCAAAACGCAGAATTTTTTTGCGAAAAATAATGCGGCTTGACAAAAATACAGGTAAATGATATAATAGAATGAAATTGTTTGCCAATGGGAACAATTTATCAGAGGCAGAATCGCTCGGTTTGCACCGCGCGTCTGTATATAAACATTAAATTTCTAAAGAAGGAGGATGCAAAGAAGAATGCCAACCTTTAACCAGCTCGTCAGACAAGGCCGTAAGGACAAGACGTATAAGTCTAAAGCTCCCGTGCTTCAGAAGGGCTTCAACTCTCTGAACAACGCGCCTACCGATCAGGCTTCACCTCAAAAAAGAGGCGTTTGCACAAAGGTTTCGACAACCAGCCCTAAAAAGCCTAACTCCGCTCTTCGTAAAATAGCGAGAGTAAGACTTACCAACGGACTTGAGGCAACTACCTACATTCCGGGTATCGGACATAACCTTCAGGAACACTCTGTTGTTCTTATAAGAGGCGGAAGAGTTCGTGACCTTCCCGGTGTACGTTACCATATAATCCGTGGCGCGCTTGACGCACAGGGTGTTGCTAACCGTAACCAGAGCCGTTCCAAATACGGCGCTAAAGCTCCCAAGAAGAAATAATTTATTCGGGGAGACAACAGGGTATAAAGCAATTAAAGCCGTCTGAAGTGTTACAGTAAATTTAATGTTTATGTGCAACCACAGCGCGCGCTTACAGAAGAATGCTTTTGAGTACCTATGATTTCATAAAATTGATGAAGGAGGGAAGTACAGTGCCGAGAAGAGGTCGTATATCCAAAAGAGACGTATTGCCGGATCCTATGTACAATTCTAAGCTCGTAACGAAGCTTATCAACAATATTATGTACGACGGCAAGAAGGGCGTGGCTCAGACAATAGTTTATGACGCTTTCGCTCAGATCGAAGCCAAGGTTGGAGAAAATCCCCTTGACGTATTTACCGCAGCTCTCGAAAACGTAATGCCGGTTCTTGAGGTAAAGGCTCGCCGTGTAGGCGGTTCTACCTATCAGGTTCCGATGGAGGTCAGAGCAGAGAGACGTCAGACGCTTGGTCTGCGTTGGCTCGTGGCTTATTCCAGAAACCGCGGAGAGCGCACTATGGCAGAGCGCCTTGCAGCAGAGATAATCGATGCTAAGAACAGTATGGGCGGAGCTTTCAAGAAGAAAGAAGAAACTCATCGTATGGCTGAAGCAAACAAGGCGTTTGCTCATTACAGATATTGATCTGTGTCATTAATAGTACAAATATAAGGAGAACAATTAATGGCAAGAGAATATTCACTTGAAAAAACAAGAAATATCGGTATTATGGCTCACATAGATGCCGGTAAAACAACTACTACCGAGAGAATTCTTTTCTACACCGGTAAAACTCACAAAATAGGCGAAACGCACGAGGGTGCGGCTACGATGGACTGGATGGTTCAGGAGCAGGAGAGAGGTATCACCATTACTTCTGCCGCTACCACCTGTTTCTGGGCTCACTCGAAGTTCCACAACGATCCCGCGGCAGTTAAGGCAAACGCGCACAGAATCAATATAATTGATACTCCCGGACACGTTGACTTCACCGTTGAGGTTGAGCGTTCGCTTCGAGTTCTTGACGGTTCGGTAACGGTTCTTTGCGCAAAGGGAGGCGTTGAGCCTCAGTCTGAAACCGTTTGGCGTCAGGCTGACAAGTACGGCGTACCGCGTATGGCGTACGTCAACAAAATGGACATCACCGGCGCGGATTTCTACCGTGTCGTACAGATGATGAAGGACAGACTTCACGCCAACGCAGTTCCGATACAGCTCCCAATAGGTAAGGAGATGACCTTCAGAGGCATCGTTGACCTTATGACTATGGAGGCTGACGTATATTATGATGATCTTGGCAAGGATATGAGAGTGGAAGAAATTCCCGCTGATATGAAGGAGCTTGCCGAGGAATATCGTGAAAAGATGATAGAATCTATATGCGAGACCGACGAGGAGCTTATGGAGAAATATTTCTCGGGTGAGGAAATCACCGTTGACGAGCTCAAGATCGCTCTCAGAAAAGCTACTATCGCAAACCAGATAGTTCCCGTAATCTGCGGAACGTCTTATAAGAATAAGGGTGTACAGAAGCTGCTTGACGCGGTTATCGATTATATGCCCGCTCCTATTGATATCCCCGCTATAAAGGGTGTCAATCCCGAGACCGAGGAAGAGGATGAGAGACACGCGTCCGACGACGAGCCTTTCTCCGCTCTCGCGTTCAAGATAATGACCGACCCGTTCGTAGGAAAGCTTTGCTTCTTCCGTGTATATTCGGGTAAGATAGAGGCAGGTTCTACCGCTTACAACTCTACTAAGGGCGCAAGAGAGCGTTTCGGACGTATTCTCCAGATGCACGCGAACGACCGTCAGGATATAGACGTATGCTACAGCGGTGATATCGCGGCTGTATCGGGCGTAAAGAACACCACCACGGGTGATACCTTCTGCGACGAGAAGCATCCTATAATCCTTGAGAATATGGAATTCCCCGAGCCTGTTATAAGCGTTGCTATCGAGCCTAAGACCCGCGCAGGTCAGGAAAAGATGGGTATCGCACTCTCGAAGCTCGCGGAGGAAGACCCGACCTTCCGTACCTATACCGACGAGGAGACGGGGCAGACAATTATCGCGGGAATGGGTGAGCTTCACCTTGAAATTATCGTTGACAGACTTCTTCGTGAGTTCAAGGTAGAGGCAAACATCGGAGCACCTCAGGTTGCTTATAAGGAAACCATTCGTAAGAAGGTTGACCAGGATACAAAGTATGCTCGTCAGTCAGGTTGTAAGGGTCAGTACGGTCA
>JAFTZH010000042.1 GCA_017464565.1 Clostridia bacterium | reverse complement strand
TTTGTGGAGAATCTGAATAGCCGCGGCTGTAAGGTCGTATTCTACGTAGAGTACGTTCCCGTCAGCAAGACTACCGCATCTCTCGCTCCCACCGATGAGGATCGCGCTCGTATGGATCAGAATATGGCAGAGCTTCGCGCTTCCTATCCCGAGATGATATTCATTGCCTTTCCCGGTGATGAAAAAAGCACGGGCGGTTGCCTTGCGGCAGGCAGAGGCTTCTTCCACATCAACTCTCACGGAGGGGCTGAGCCTTGTCCGTTCTCTCCCTATTCCGATATCAACGTGCGCGAGACTTCACTCCGAGAGGCACTTAAATCCGATCTGTTCCGCGCTCTGCAAAGCGAGAGTATTCTGACGGGAGAGCATATCGGCGGCTGCGTGTTGTTCGAGCAGAAGGATAAGGTAGAAGCAATCATAGAAAGGAATAAACAAAATGGATAATATGGAAAAACTCGTCTGTGAGCGCCGAAGCGTCCGTACCTTTGACGGACGGGAGCTGACGGCAGACGATAAAGAAAAGTTATGTGCGTTTATTGAAACAATTGATAACCCTTACGGACTTCCCATTGAGTTTAAGCTACTCCCCAAAATGGGTTGCCCCGTAGTTGCAGGAACCGAGCTGTATATTGGCGCAAAGATGAAAGACTCACCGCATTTGAACGAAGCCTTCGGCTATGCCTTTGAAAAGCTGGTGCTCTATGCGCAGTCGCTCGGCATCGGTACGGTATGGATCGGCGGCACGATGGACAGAGGTGCTTTTGAAAAAGCGATGGAGCTTTCGGAGGATGAGGTTATGCCCTGCGTAAGTCCTCTCGGCTATCCGGCAAAGAAGATGTCTGTACGGGAAAAGATGATGCGTAAGGGTGTGAAAGCTGACAGCCGTTTTTCCTTTGAGGAGATCACGTTTTGGAACAGCTTTGACACACCCTTGACCTCCGACGCGGCAGGCAAGCTGTTCTTGCCGATTGAGACGGTACGACTTGCTCCGTCTGCTGTCAACAAACAGCCGTGGCGTATTGTGGTTATGGACGGCACCTCGCATTTCTATTTGCAACGCTCCAGAAATTTTAACGGCGGCAGAATAGATATGCAGAAGATTGATATGGGCATTGCTCTTTGCCATTTTGAACTTACGGCAAAGGAGCAAGGTATTAGCACCGAGTTTGTAATCGAAAATCCGAATATCCCCTGTAAAACAGAGGCGGAATATATTGCTTCTTATAAATTAAAAATATAAATATCGGGAGGAACGATTATGTCTAAGATTTTAGTTGCGTATTTTTCCGCAAGCGGTGTAACTGAAAAGGTTGCTCGTAAGCTTGCAAAAGCAGAGGGCGCAGACCTATTCCAAATCTGCCCCGAAAAACCCTACACCAAAGCAGACCTTGATTGGAGGAACGAGCAATCGAGAAGTTCCCGCGAGATGCAGGACCCCGACTGCCGTCCCGCTGTGTGCAGTAAGGTAGAAGATATGGCTCAGTACGACGTTATATTTGTCGGCTTCCCGATTTGGTGGGGACGAGAGCCGAGCGTGGTGGATACATTCCTTACATCCTACGATTTTAAGGGCAAATGCATTATCCCGTTCTGTACCGCCGGCAGCGGCGATATCGGCAACACGGCACAGCGAATCCGTGAACTTACCTGTGCGAACGTAGATAAAGGAAAGCGCCTCGGCGGCGAGGTTTCGGAGGAAGATTTGAAGCTATGGGCTGATGGGTTGCTTTCATAAAACAAACTGTCGCAAAAATTTATAAATATTTTTAGGAGAACAAAATGAACGTTTATGATTTTACTGTAAAAACGCAAGATGCAAGCGAGGTTTCGCTTTCGGACTACCGTGGCAAGGTACTGCTCATAGTGAACACAGCGACCGGCTGTGGTTTTACACCTCAGTATGATGAGCTGCAGGATCTTTACGAGGAATTTTCGGCACAAGGCTTTGAAATTCTTGACTTTCCGTGTAATCAGTTTGGAGAACAGGCACCCGGCAACGATGAGGAAATTCATTCCTTCTGTACAGGTCGTTACGGTATCACCTTTCCGCAGTTTGCAAAGGTCGATGTGAACGGCGAGAATGCTATACCGCTTTATAAGTGGCTGACTGACAACACCAAATTTGAGGGCTTTGGCAAGTCTCCTATGGCACTGATGATGAACGGTATTGCAAAAAAGATGGATAAGGATTACAAGAACAACGGCAAAGTAAAATGGAATTTTACAAAATTCCTGATTGACAGAAACGGTGAGATCGTCGCTCGTTTTGAACCAACCGATATGAAAACGCTGAAAGACGCGATTAAGGAGTGTCTGTGATGCGATACGAATATAAGACCAAAAACACTTGCTCACAGATCATTTCCTTTGATATAGACGGTAACGTAATAACCAATATTGAGTTTTACGGCGGTTGCAACGGAAATCTCAAAGCTATAGCAAAATTGCTTGAGGGTGCAACGGTTGAAGATATCGAAGAAAAGCTCCTTGGCAATACCTGCGGCAGACGCCCTACCTCCTGTACCGATCAACTCGCAAAGGCGGTTCGGGAAGCCTATAATAACAATACGTGAGGTATAAGGAATGAATATTGCGATACGATATTACACCCGTTCGGGAAACACAAAAAAGCTTGCGGAGGCGGTTGCCGAGGCGGTATCTGTTGAGGCAAAGGATATTACCGCTCCGCTGACCGAAAAGGCAGATATCCTGTTTCTCGGTTCTTCTTATTACGCTTTTGATGCGGATGATGCCGTAAAGAGCTTCATCTCCGATAACAAGGACAACATTGGCAAGATCGTTTGCTTCGGCACGTCCGCGATGATGAAATCTATGAGAAAGCCCATAGCAAAGGCAGCCGACAAGCTCGGCGTTGCCGTTGCAGACGAGGAGTTCCATTGCAGAGGTCAGTTCGGAAAGATACACAAAGGCAGACCGAATGAAAAGGATATTGAGGATGCAAAAAAGTTTGCTATCCATTTTTTGAGTTCTGCAAAATAAGACTTGAATAGATGTAACAGCCCTCGCTCCACTACGGAACGAGGGCATATCACTAAAGTTACGCGAGTTCAAATCTATACGAAAGCTCCCCGAAATATCTTTTTTCAACGAAATTTGCCCTGCGGGCAAGTGAAATAGCTTCGCTGTGAAATATCCTATTCACAAAAAATTCTCCGTTAAAAAAGCTTAACCCTCCGCTTTTCTGACCTTCAATTCGGATACAGCCGCATAATGCAGCACCTCGAAGCTTTCGGGCACCGTCTCGTACAATAATGCCCGATGCTCCTTATCCCACAGCTCAAGCTCTCTTTCGGAAAGCGAAGCTCCCACTCCTCTGCAAGCGCGCAGTCTTCCGTGCCACGTCTCTCTCGTGAACGGCACATTGAGCTTATATTCCTCGTGTCCAACCATATCAAAATAATCGTAAACCACGTCGGGAACGGGAATGGGTCTTACCGTTTCGCAAGCCCCCGACCAAGCAGGACTGTATTTCAGCACCAAATTCTCGCTCGCGCCCGCTATTTCGTCCTCAAACGGAAGCCACGCCATATAAAGAATCAGCAAGCGTCCGTTCGGCTTTAAAATCCGCGCTAAATTCGGAACTGCCTTTTCGTGCTCAAAATACCAAAAGCATTGGCAGGCGGTGGCAATGTCAAAGGAATTGCTCGGGAAATCAAGGCTCTCGGCAGCCATAACCCTAAAATCAATATTCATTCCGGCGTCTTCGGAGAGTCTCCGCGCCTGCGCGATCTGATTTTCCGAAATATCGGTTCCGCACCATTCCGCTCCATAGCGATACATATTGCGGGGCAAGACTCCCGTTCCCGTACCGATATCCAGAACGCTTTGCCCCTTTACACACAGTCCCCTGTCAACTATCTTTTGATAAAATATTTCGGGGTATATATCTCGGTATTTCGCGTAATCGGACGAGGTTCTTCCAAAGTCAAACGCTTTACCCGCATCTATATTTTTATTTTTTATTTCCATACCGACCTTCACCCGCGAAGCTTGTAAAGGCTTCGCATTTTTTATAGTTATAAAATTATACCAAAAATTTATTCGTAATTCAAGGGCTTTGTATAAATGCAGCAGACGAGGCTCAAATAATTATCAAAAAAGCGTTTAATCTCTTGACAATCAAAAATTTATATGTATAATTTATCTTGTAGAACACCTACTATAAAAGGAGATAATTATGTTAAATCAAAAGCATATAGAAACCGAGCTGTGCGTTGTCGGAGGAGGTCTTGCCGGCGTTTGCACGGCGATATCCGCCGCGCGCCACGGAGTAAAGACGGTTCTGATTCACGAGAGAGCTATGCTCGGCGGAAACGCTTCCTCGGAGATTCGTATGTGGGTATGCGGAGCGCGAGGAAAGAACAACCGCGAGACGGGAATAGTCGAGGAGATAATGCTTGAAAATCTCTATCGCAATCCCACGAAAAATTATTTTTTATGGGATTCTATTCTCCTCGATTTCGTAAAGCGTGAGAAAAATATAACTCTTTTGCTTAACACGACCTGTATGGACGCAGAGACCGAAAAGGGAGACTTTTCGCACGGAAGAACGATACGTATAAAATCGGCAAAGGCGTATCAGATGACGACGCAGACCTTTTACACCGTAGAAGCGAAATATTTCGCGGACTGCTCGGGCGACAGTATTCTCGCGCCGCTGACGGGAGCGGAATTCAGATACGGCAGGGAGGACGCGGAGGAATTCGGAGAGAAAACCCACGTCCAAAAGCCCGATAATATGGTTATGGGTATGAGCTGTCTCATTCAGGGCAGGGAGACCGCGAGAGAGGTAAAATACACCCCGTCCGAGTTCGTTACGACTCCAAGCGACGACGACGTTGCCAACCGTCCGATGGATATTTACGACTCCTCCGAGAACTTCTGGTATCTTGAGCTTGGCGGAACCGAGGACACGATAAGCAAAGCCGAGGAGACCAAGGAAAAGCTGATACCGTTGGCGCTCGGAACCTGGAATTATATTAAAAACAGCGGAAAATACCGCGCGGAGAACTGGGACCTTGAGTTTCTCGGATTTCTCCCCGCAAAGCGCGAATCCCGCCGTATGTGCGGAGAATATATAATAACTCAAAAGGATATTTCGGAAGACGTCGTATTCCCCGATACCATAGCTTACGGCGGCTGGCCTCTTGACGACCATTATCCCGCGGGATACTACCACAGAGGAACTCCGAACACCGATTTTCAAACGCCCGCTCCCTATTGTATTCCCTACCGCGCGCTCTACTCGCGCAACGTAGATAATCTTTTGTTTGCGGGAAGAAATATCAGTATGACTCACACCGCGATGAGCAGTGTGCGCGTTATGGCAACCTGCGGTCTGCTCGGTCAAGCGGTAGGCGCGGCCGTTTCCATAGCCTGCAAAAACGAAATAGCGCCTCACGAGGTTTACTTATCTCATATACGTGAGCTTCAGCAGCTTCTTATGGCAGACGATTGCTTCCTTCCTCATTTTGAGCGGGATATCTCCGCGCTTTGCAGGAGCACTCCCGTTTTGAACGGCTCCGACGAATTGAAGTCGGGACAAGACCGCGCGAACCGTATATACGGAACCGAGGTCTGCGGTGTGAAAATAGCCAACGGAGCCGCCGTTGAATACCGTTTTAACTCTCCGTCCGATATAAATTCGGTACATATCGTATTTGACAGCGACCTTGACAGAGATACTCTCCCGGGAGATTTCTGCGAGAGAGGACACGTTACGAGAGCAAACGTTTTGCTTGACAGTCCGCAGATGTATCCGCCTAAAACGCTTTGCAAGTCGTTCACGCTCGCCGTTACGACAGAAAGCGGAGAAAAAGAGCTTCTAGCGGTGGATATAAACCGTAACAGGTCGTATCACCTGCCAATATCCGAACCCGTTTCCTCCATACGCCTTACGATGAACGAAAACTGGGGCGGAACGGATAAAACCGCTTTGATATCATTCGATTTTTGTTGAAAGTTAGTTTGTGTTGGGATTTTAATGGGGGAGAAACTTTTTAAAAAGTTTCTCCCCTAACCCCTCTTCAAAAACTTTAAAACTTTGGATTAATTTTGAATTTTTGTCTTGCTTCCTACGGATAGCTTAATTTAAGTTTTTATCATACTTGGTATGGGCTTGTCTCGCTTGTGTGAAATGAAGAACATTCGTATTATTCATCTTCACCCGATATAGTTTTTTCTTACATCATTGTTATATTTCATATTGACAAAATGCGTATTCTGTGATATCATTCAAAATAACGGTTATAAAAAATAACCCATTTTAATGCCTTACGGCACGGAGGAGCACTATGATAATTGCGAGTATAAAAAACAAAGATTTTGAAAAATATTTCAGCGTTCATCCCAGACTCAAGCCCGCTCTTGAAGCAGCTGTCGAGCTTATAGAAAAAGGAGCGGCTGACGGAAAATACGAGATAGACGGAGATAATATATATCTTACGATTTCCACCTATGAAACCAAAACCCACGACAACGCGAAGCTTGAAATACACAAGGATTACATAGACGTTCAGCTCGTGATAGAGGGAAAAGAGCTTATAGGTATGGATTCGGTTGAGGGGCTTGAGGTTATCTCGCCTTATACCACCGACTACGCTCTTTACGTTATGAGCGAGGACTACGACAAAATTTTTCTCGGAGCGGGTGAGTTTGCCGTAATATTCCCCAACGAGGGACACGCGCCCTGTATGGCGGCTGACGGAACTCCTTCAAAAGTAAGAAAAATGGTAATTAAAATCCGCGCTTGATTTAAAATTCCGTTTTTTGCCTTACATAATATTCTGTATTTTATCGAAACTATTATTGACGGTTCAACCGTTCAAGGAGGTTTCGGCAATGATAATGGACAGAATTGCACTTATCATTACGGTCATCGGCGCGCTTAACTGGGGAAGCATCGGTCTTTTTCAGTTTGACGTAGTCGCTTGGCTTTGCGGAGGACAAGGTTCTCTTGTCAGCCGTATAATCTATACTGTCGTTGCGCTCGCGGGAATCTGGTGTATATCTCTCATTTTCCGCGCAAGAGAGCGATTTGACGCAATTGATGAGTAATTTTAGCTCGGAGCAAAAAGCTCCGAGCTTTTTATTCGCCGAAAAAGCTTTTCCGAAAATACGTTTGATAAAAATCCGTCTTTACGAAAAACGCTTCCGCGGATCTTTATAAAAAAACAAATGACTGTTTCTGTATTCGGACGGAGTATATCCGGTTTCTTTTTTAAATTGTCTCATAAAATGCGTCTCGTTTTTGTAACCGCATTCGACGCATATACTCGATATACCGTAATCCGTGCTGAAAAGTAAATATTCGGCTCTTCTTACGCGTGAACCGATAACGTCGCTGAATACGCTTACTCCGAATATTCTTCTGTAAAGATGCTGAAAATACGATTCACTGAGAGAAAGCTCCTGCGCCATTGCCTTCACACTCCATTCCTCGCAGGGCTCGTTGTATACACGGGCTCTCAATTCAACCATTTTTTCATAATAGGGCAGCGGTGTCTGCAAGGATGAGGCCGTCAGCTTTTCGGCAAGCTTTAACATTATAAGTTCGAGGTATATAGAGAGCGTTTTTTCTTTGTGAGGATTTGCGGAATATTTCTCTTGATACATATTTTTTACGATATCGGATAAAAACGTTATCTCTCCGCACGTTATCGGAGTATCAAAAGGAATTCCCATATCTTCTGCGTTTTTTTCTTCTTCGGAGGTCATATTAAAATGCACGAAATCGTTTATAAAAATATCTCCGTCGGCGCGGTAGCTTTGCGGCGTCCCTTTTTTATAAAGCAAAAAAGATTGAGACGGTATGGCTTTATCCTGTCCGCAAATATTAAATACGGCTTTGCTTCTCAATAAAATAAGAACGTAATCGTCGGAACCGTTCGGACGATTTATAGCAAAACCGTTTGTGTGTATATAATTATATCCTACAGCGTTGATTTTCATATAGTTACCCTCCAAAAAAAGCAGAATACGTCAGTTTAACAGTATTATATCACATTGACTTATACGGATCAAGGTATTAAAATAATGATATACTGAAATTTGTCATCTTTCGGTGCAAACAAAATTTCAGTTAAATAAATTATATTTTAAGAAAACAAGAAAAGGAGAATAATTATGATTCCAAGACCCGAATATCCATATCCTCATTTTGCGAGAAACGAATGGATAAACCTCAACGGAGAGTGGCAATTTGAGCGGGACAGAGCCGTAAGCGGAAGAGCGAGAGGACTTCAAAACTCCGAGACACTTTCTGATAAAATAATCGTACCGTTTTGTATGGAGAGCGATTTGTCGGGAATAGGAGACAAGGATTTCTGCGATTGCGTATGGTACAAAAAATCGGTAGACATCGAAGAAAAATGGCTTGCCGGCCATAAACGCGTATTTCTTCATATCGGAGCCTGCGATTACAAAACCGAGGTATACGTAAACGGAAAGAGCGCAGGTACGCACCGCGGAGGCTACGTAAGCTTTTATTTTGACGTAACCGAATATCTTACGGTCGGAAAAAATATTATAACTATATGTGCCGAGGACCGTACTCGCTCGTGCAATCAGCCGTCGGGTAAACAGAGTCATAGATATGAA
The DNA here is from genome assembly GCA_017464565.1 of Clostridia bacterium. Lineage (GTDB taxonomy): Bacteria > Bacillota > Clostridia > Oscillospirales > CAG-272 > HGM12713. The sequence continues at coordinate 51,589 of JAFTZH010000042.1, read as the reverse complement.
TCCTACGGCTGCTCCTATACGAGAACGACGGGTATATGGCAGACGGTTTGGCTTGAGAGTACTCCCGAGGAATATATAGAAAGCGCAAAATATTATCCCAACATAAAGGATTCGAGCGTGAGTATTGTGGTAAAGGCTCACTGCGAGGACGGAGCTGTCGTATCGGCAAGCGCTGCCTTTGACGGCAAAGAGCAGGGTTCGGCTTCTGCCGTTGTATGCGGCGGAACTGCCATATTGAAAATAGCGCTTGGTGAGCTTCATCTTTGGGATATAGGCAAAGGAAATCTTTACGGTCTTACTCTCAATTGCGGAGAAGACACGGTAGAAAGTTATTTCGGAATGAGAAGCGTTACCGTCGATAAGGACGGAGCGATAATACTCAACGGCAGAAGGATATTCCAGCGTCTCGTTCTTGACCAAGGCTTCTATCCCGACGGAATATATACCGCCTCCTGTGAGGATGAGCTTATAAACGATATCAAGCGTTCTATGGCTATGGGCTTTGAAGGCGCAAGGCTTCACGAAAAGGTATTTGAGCCGAGATTTTTGTATCACTGCGACAGGCTGGGATATATCGTTTGGGGAGAGCACGCTAACTGGGGACTTGACGTGTACCGCCCGGAGGCTTATAAAGGATATGTATCGGAATGGAGCGAGATAGTTGAGCGCGACTTCATTCATCCCGCTATCATCGGTTGGTGTCCGTTCAATGAAACTCAAACCAATCAGGACGGAGACCTTATCACGGACATTGTGGCTCTTACAAAAAGGCTTGATACGACCAGACCCGTTATAGACAGCTCGGGCTGGACTCACGTAAAGGGAGCTACGGATATTATGGACTGGCACGATTACGACCAGAATCCCGAAACCTTCAAGGCTCGCTATGAAAGCGTAGCTAACGGAAATCCGATAGATAATCAGAGAAATCATTTTCCGATATATCCTACCTTCATCAGCGAATACGGCGGTATAAAATGGGACGTAAATTCAAATCTCAGTAATGCTTGGGGTTACGGTAACGCGCCTGCGACCGAAGAAGAATTTAAAGAAAGATTCAAGGGTCTTACCGAGTCTCTGTTGTTTAATAAATTCATCACGGGGCTTTGCTATACCCAGCTTACCGATGTTGAACAGGAAACCAACGGTCTGTATACTTATGACAGAAAGCCGAAATTTGACGTAGACTTTTTTAAAGAAATTTTGTCTCAAAAAGCATCGTGTGAGGAATAAGCTGAAGACCATTCGTGTTCTTCACTCCGTAGAGTGTCATTCTGAGCGAAGCGGAGCACAGTCGAACCCGCAGGGCGACGGCATCGCCCCTACCGAGTATGTGAAAGTCTGATTTGTAGAAAGCAAAACAAAAATCTAAAATTAAACCCAACGTTTAAAAGTTTTTGGGGTGGGGTTTGGGGGAGGGACTTTTTTCAAAAAGTCCCTCCCCCAATACATATAATCATAATATATTAATCCCTTCTCAATCTCTTAACGTATCTCAGCCTCAACGAATTAAGCACTACGCACACGGAGGAGAAGCTCATTGCCGCCGACGCTATCATCGGAGATATAGAAATACCTATCGGCACGAGTACTCCCGCAGCTATCGGAATACATATTGAGTTGTAAATAAGCGCCCAGAAAAGATTTTGCTTTATACAGCTTAAAGTAGCTTTTGAAATATCTATCGCACGAAGCGCGTCCCGCAGACTGTTTTTAGAAAGCACGACGTCAGCGCAGTCGATAGCCACCTCGGTTCCCGCGCCTATCGCTATACCTATATCCGCCCTCGCCAAAGCGGGGGCGTCGTTTATTCCGTCTCCTACCATAGCCGTCATTCCGCGCTCCGAATACTCTCTGATTATACGCTCCTTGTCCTCCGGTAAAAGCTTTGAGTAATACTTGTCTATCCCGCAGCTTTTGCTTATAGCCGACGCCGTAAGCTCGTTGTCACCGGTCAGCATAACCGTATATATTCCCGCCTTTTTCAGATTTGATATTGCCCGAGTGCTGTCATCACGCAGAGGGTCGGCTATTCCCATAACACCCATAAGCTTGCCTCCAAGCGCGACGCATACGGCGGTTTTTCCCTCATTTTCGAGCCTTTCCATAGTTGAACGGATAAAATCACGCGTATCTTCCGAAAAATCGTCTAAAAGCAAAAATTCGGGCTTTCCGACGGCGCATCTGCCGTACTTCGTATCGACCGATATTCCCATACCAACGCTTGAGACGTAGTTTTCGGCATTCATTTTTTCGATACCGCGCGCGTTTGCCTCGGCACACACGGCTTTCGCGAGCGGATGAGCGGACATATCCTCAGCGGTATACGCGGCACCAAGCAATTTATCTTCTGTGCAGAAATACGGAACTATGTCCGTAACTTTCGGCTTTCCCTCGGTCAATGTCCCCGTTTTGTCAGTCATAAAATATTTTACCGAGCTTAATTTTTCAAGCGCTAAAGCGCTTTTTATCAATATTCCTTTTTCCGCTCCTATCGCCGTTCCGACCATAACCGCCGTAGGAGTAGCAAGACCGAGAGCGCAGGGGCAGGATATAACGAGAACGCTTACGGCGTGCTCAAAAACCGTATCTATACCTTCTCCCAATACGAGCCAGACGACAGCCGTAATTACCGAAATAAGCATTACTGCGGGAACGAATACGGCGCTCACCTTGTCGGCTATTCTCGCGATAGGAGCTTTTGACGCCGCCGCGTCCTCAAGAAGACCTATTATTCTCGAAAGAGAAGTGTCCTTGCCTATTTTCTCGGTTCTTATCAGAACGTATCCGCTCGTAAGCGTACATACCGCGCTCACCTTGTCTCCCTCGTTTTTTTCAATGGGTATGCTCTCTCCGCTGAGCGCCGATTCGTCGGCAGAGCCGAAGCCCTCTATTACCGTTCCGTCAACGGGTATAGTCTCGCCCTCTTTAACGGCAACGATATCTCCCACCTTTATCTCGTCAAGAGAAACCGTAAGTCTTTCGCCGTTCCTTATTACTACGGCGCTGTCGGGCATCATAGCCGCAAGCTTTCCTACCGCCTCGGAGGCTTTTGCTCTTGCCCTGCCTTCAAGAGTTTTTCCAAGAGAAACGAGAGTCAATATCATAGCGGCGGATTCAAAATACAAAGAGTGCGCGTACTCGTGTACGAGAGCGTTATTTTCTCCGAACGTTCCCGTAAATATCATACAGGTAGAAAAAATTCCGTATATAAACGACGCCGAAGAGCCTATCGCTATGAGCGAATCCATATTCGGAGACAGCCTTGCTATCGCGGCAAATCCGTTTTTAAAAAATCTGAAATTTATAATTATAACCGGAACCGTAAGGATAAGCTGAAGCGAAGCGAACACTACGGCGTTATCAGATATAAAAGAAGGAAGAGGAAGGGATATCATATGTCCCATTGAAACGTACATAAGAACGGCGGTTATTACGAGAGACCATACGAGCCTTTTCAGTCCTTTTTTATATTCCTCTCTGCTTCCGTTTTTATTTGAATCAGACGCTTCCTTTTCAAGACCGTACCCCGCTGATTTCAAGTTTTTTTTGAGGAGCGCGAACAATTTATCCTCGTTTTCTCCGTCCTCCACCGTAACCGTCAGTGAGTTGGTAAGTAAGCTTACTACTACGTTTTCCTCTCCGCATACTTTTTTAGCCGCTTTTTCAACGTGAGCAACGCAAGCCGCGCAGCTCATTCCTTTAACACCGTATCTTAATTTTTTCATATTACCGAACCTTCACAAAAAATTTACAAATCACAAATCAAAGTTAGTCTTAACTAACTTTAAATATTTTAACACAAAAATGTACCTTTAGTCAATAAGCAAAACTAATTATATATATAATAAAATTTGATAAAAATTGTTGCAATAATTATAATTATATGATATAATAATATTATATATATAAACGCGCTGTTTTAAAAATCGGAAAAAATAAAAAATAAGATTACGGAGGTGATTGTTTTATGTCTTATCTTGACGATATATCCGACATATGGGAAATGGTAAAGCAATCCTTTAACGATAACGACAAGCTTTCGCAATCCGTTATAGACCTGTGGTTCGGAGAGCTTAAAATAACGTCGTTTGAAAATAACGAGATAACGTTTACTACCGACTCGGAGTTTAAGCACAAGATAATAAACGAAAATTATATTTTAAAAATAAACGAGAAATTTTCAAAAATACTCGGATTTGAGGTAAAGGCAAGGGTGCTTTTCAGCGGAACTCCGACCGACCCCGAAGAAATAAAAAAACAATTTATGGGAAGCGTACAAAAGGAAAGCCCCAAGGAATCGGAAGACGAAAATCCAAAAAAGATAGTAGATACTCAAAATTACAATTTTGAATATACATTTGACAGCTTTATCGTGGGAAACTCAAATAAATTCGCGCACGCCGCCTGCGTAGCTGTAGCCGAAAGACCCGCAACCGATTACAACCCTCTGTTTATTTACGGACCGAGCGGACTCGGAAAAACCCACCTTATGAGCGCGGTCGTGAATGAGATAAAGAAAAATAAAAAGGATTTGAGAGTCGTCTACATAAAGGGAGAGGAATTTACAAACCAGCTTATCGAAAGCCTTTCAAAGCAGGAAATGGATAAATTCCGTGAAAGATACAGAAACTGCGATATACTTCTCATAGACGATATTCAGTTTATAGCGGGAAAAAATTCAACGCAAGAAGAATTTTTCCATACCTTCAACGCTCTTTACGAAGAGCATAAGCAGATAATTCTCTCGTCCGACAGACCGCCTAAAGATATACAAACGCTTGAGGAAAGACTTAAAACGAGATTCGAATGGGGACTTATAGCCGATATTCAGCCGCCTGACCTTGAGCTGAGAGTAGCCATAATAAAGAAAAAAGCGGAACAGATACAGGTAGACCTTTCAGACGACGTGCTCGGATTTCTCGCTGAAAATCTCCGCTCTAATATCAGACAGATAGAGGGAGCAGTCAAAAAGCTGAGCGCGCTCAGCTTCCTTACCGGTAAAAAAATAACTATGGATACGGCGAAGAGCTGTCTTTCAGAGCTTCTCGGCGGAGCCGAGCCGGTAAACGTAACGGTGGACAAAATATTTACCGCAGTATTCAAAAAATACGGCATCAAAAAAGAAGAAATAATCGGAGAAAAGAGAAATAAGGATATAACCAACGCGAGACATATATCAATATACCTTATAAGAACCATTACCGAAATGTCTCTGCCGAACATAGGAAAGATATTGAACCGAGACCACTCTACCGTACTCGCAAGCTTCGAGAAGATAGAGAAAAAGGTATACTCCGACCCCGTATTCAACATAGAAATTATGGAGCTTTCAAGAGAGATAACCGGACAGTAACAGATTTTACACACAGTTTTCATCAAAACCGTGAGATACTGAATAAAAAGCTGTTGAAAACGGATATAATATTTTTTAATTTTGTTTTATTTCAATCATTTTCCGCTGTTTATTAAATTTTAAACATATTGTCGAAAAGCTTTGAAAAAACAAAATCAAAGATAAAAAATAAGGTTTTTAAACAGAACTTACTCGGCTATACTCGATAAAATTTTCCAAACGAATTATTTTTCGCTCAAAAAATAATTTTCAAGCGAAAAACAGCCGCAAAAAATAAGTTTTCAAATTTTAATCAACTTTTTTTAAGAAGCTTTCAATAGCGGTTTCAAAAAAATAAAAAACCTCGTAAGGTACGCCGTCAAACGATTGCGCGGTTTTTAAACAGTTTCCACAGCCCCTATTACTGCTTCTGCTTTATATTATTATTTTATTTATTTTTATTAAGAAATTTCGGAGGAAAGCAAAATGAAAATCATATTCAATAAATCGGTAGTAACTGCGGCAGTCGCCCCCCTTATGTGCGCGGTATCGGGAAAATCGGTTCTTTCGACGATAGAAGGAATACTTATCGAAGCGAAGGTTCCGGACACCTGCGTTCTCACGACCTACGATCTTGAAAAGGGAGTAAGAATAACCATCGAGGCAAAAGTTATAGAGGAAGGAAGATTTATAATAAACGCGCAGAAGTTCAATCAGACGATAAGAGTTATGGGAGGAGACGAAATAACCCTTACGGTTGACGAAAAGATGTCGGCTTGCATAAGCTGCGGAAAATCCTCGCATAAGATGAGCGCTCTCGCGGGCGACGATTTCCCCGCGCTTCCGGATCTCGTAAGCGACAGAAGCTTCGTTATAAATCAGGCTATACTTAAAAAGATGATGGGACAGGTATCGTTCGCTATGGCGGTAAACGATCAGAGAACGGTGCTTAACGGCTGTTTCTTCAAGATATCCGACGATTCTCTTATGACGGTTGCTTGTGACGGATTCAAGAGCGCCAAATGCAAGAGAAGGACCGAGCTTGAAAATAAGAATACCAACGGAAACGAGCATCTCGATTACTCGTTTATAGTTCCCGTAAAAACGGTAAACGAGCTGAGCAGACTTATATCTGACGACGAGGAAGCGCTTACGCAGATATACGTTACGAGAAAGCATATAGTATTTCTCATCGGCGAGCTGACCTTCTTCTCACGTCTTATAGACGGAAATTATATAGATTTTGAGAGAATTATGATAAAGAATCATAAGATAACGATAGCTCTCGATAAGCAGACACTCGCATCCGCGCTTGAAAGAGCGGCTCTCGTAACCGAGGAGAGAATAGCGGGAAGCGTAAGGTCTCACGTAAGACTTGAGATAAACGATGGACTTCTCAAGGTACTCGCGACATCCGCTTCGGGAAGCACTTACGACGAGATAGCGATAGAGCACGAGGGACCCGATCTCGTTATAGCGTTCAATAACAGATTCCTTATAGACAGCGTAAGAGCCTGCGACGCAGAAAAAATAAAAATATCTATGTCCTCCTCTCTGTCGAGCATAAATATAGAGCCTTACGAGGAAAAAGAGGGCGTGGAAGAAACCTTTATGATACTTCCCGTAAGAATGAAGGATTGAATTGACTAAAGGTTATTTATGTATTGCAAAAGGATAAAGGCAAAAAATTTTCGCAATATAGAACAGGCGGACGTAGCTTTTGACGATGGGGTAAATATCCTCGTCGGAGAAAACGCGCAGGGAAAAACCAATCTTCTCGAATCCTTGTTTTACGTTTCGGTCGGAAAAAGCTTCAGGGCGGGACATTCGGCTGAGATAATAAGATTCGGGGAAAGCTTTTCCGAGCTTGAGCTTGATTATAACGACGGTATAAGAGACCAGAGCATAAAAATGCAGATATTCCGCGACAGACAGCGCAGAGTAGAAAAAAACCGCGTCAGAATAGATAAAATGTCGGATATTGTCGGAAGCTTCAGAGCAGTGCTTTTTTGTCCCGAGCATCTCTCTCTTATAAAAGAGGGGCCCGCGATGAGAAGAAATTATATGGATATCGCGATAAGCCGTCTGTATCCGCTTTATATGAAAACGCTTCAAAGATATAATTATATTTTGAAGCAGAGAAACGCGCTTATAAAAAATTCGTATAACGACAGAAGCTCGTTCGACGCTACTGCGGAGCTTTGGTCCTTACAGCTTGCGCACGAGGCGGCAGCCATATCTAAATACAGGGCTGAATTTATCAAAAGAGTGAACGGATACGTCGCAAGGTGCTTTTCGGATATGACGGGAGAGAGAGAAAAAACGTCGATATCTTATTCCGGTTCGGCTCACCTTGAGGAGGACGGGTATTTTGACGCGGCGGAGACCGAGAAAAAATATATATCTCTGCTCACGTCGTCTTACGAAAGGGAAATATCCGCGGGAGCTACGCTTTGGGGAATACATAAGGACGATATAGATATAAAGCTCAACGAAAAGCCGGCAAGACTTTATTGCTCTCAGGGACAGCAGCGTTCTCTGGCTCTGTCTCTCAAGATAGCAGAGGGAGAGATATGCCGGGACGAGTTCGGTGATTATCCCGTTCTTCTGCTTGACGACGTTCTCTCCGAGCTTGACGCGTCAAGGAGAGGATATCTTATAAGCGAGATGGATTCAAAACAGGTTATAATGACCTGCTGTGAGTCGGTTTTTAATAAAGACGCCTCTATCATAAAGGTAGAGAACGGAAGATATATACGATAGGAGACAGATATGTTTCTTCACGTCGGAAATAACAAAAATATAAGAGAAAAAAATATAATAGGTATATTCGATATGGATAACGCCACGGTTTCCACGATAACGAGAAAATTTCTCAGCGAGTGTCAGAAAAAAAACACGGTGGAAAGCGCAAACGACGATATACCCAAATCCTTCGTGGTATATAAGGACGGAGATAATACAAGCGTCTGCTTCTCACAGCTCTCCAGCCTTTCACTGTACGGAAGGATATCTTAAAAATAAAAATTTTAAGTAAGCTTTAAAGAATCATCTAATTCGAAAGGACGAAAAAAATGGAAAAATTCGAGCACGAGTCTTATGATGAAAGTCAAATACAAGTACTTGAAGGACTTGAAGCGGTAAGAAAACGACCGGGAATGTATATAGGAACTACCTCTATAAGAGGACTTCATCATCTCGTATACGAGATAGTGGACAACTCGATAGACGAGGCGCTCGCTGGATATTGCGATAAAATAAAGGTTACGATAAATCCAGATAACAGCGTAACGGTAGAGGACGACGGAAGAGGAATACCCACGGGAATACACCCGAAGCAGGGAATACCGACTCCGGAGGTCGTCTATACGATACTTCACGCGGGCGGAAAATTCGGCGGAGGCGGATATAAGATAGCAGGCGGACTTCACGGTGTGGGTGCGTCGGTAGTAAACGCGCTCTCCGAATGGCTTGAGCTTGACGATATATACGAGGGAGAGAGATTTACCGAGAGATTCGAAAGAGGACACGTGGCGAGAAAATTCGCGCCGGATATAGCCGATCCCGAAAGAGTAAGCGGAGTTAAGGTTACCTTCAAGCCCGACCCTACTATATTTGAGGAGACGGTGTTCGATTATGAGATACTCGCGGGCAGAATGAGAGAGCAGGCTTTTCTCAACGCGGGTATAAAGATAATACTTAAAGATATGCGCCCCGAGGAGCCTGTTGAAAACGAATTTCATTTTGAGGGCGGAATAAAGAGCTTCGTAACCTATCTCAACGAAAATAAGCACTGCGAGCTTATACACGACGACGTTATCTATATGAAGGGTGAAAAGGGCTCGAGCGTATGCGAGATAGCGCTTCAGTATAACGATTCGTATAACGAGCTTCTTATGACCTTCGCCAACAATATGAATACCATTGAGGGCGGTACTCACGAAACGGGCTTTAAATCGGGTCTTACAAAGGTTCTCAACGATTACGCGAGAAAAGCGGGAATACTTAAGGACAGCGATAAGAACCTTTCGGGCGAGGACGTCAGAGAGGGAATATGTGCGATAGTCAGCGTAAAGCTTGAGGACGCGCAGTTTGAAAGCCAGACCAAAGCAAAGCTTGGAAACTCCGAGATAAGAACCCTCGTCGAAAATACGGTAACTGCAAAGCTTGCCGAATATTTTGAGGAAAATCCCGCTCCCGCCAAGGCTATACTCGATAAGGCACTTGCCGCGTCGAGAGCGAGAGAGGCGGCGAGAAAGGCAAGAGAGCTTACGAGAAGGAAGGGTCTTCTTGAAGGCTCGTCGCTTCCCGGAAAGCTCCGCGACTGTAATGAAAGAGACGCGTCTCTCACCGAGCTTTATCTCGTAGAGGGAGATTCGGCGGGAGGATCTGCGACGCAGGGAAGAAATTCAAGATTCCAGGCTATACTTCCTCTTCGCGGTAAGGTGCTTAACGTTGAGAAAAACCGACTTGACAGAGTTTATTCAAACCCCTCGCTCATACCGATAATACAGGCGCTCGGCTGCGGTATAGGAGAGGATTTTGATATATCGAAGCTTCGCTACGGAAAGATAATAATTATGGCGGATGCCGACGTTGACGGATCGCATATCAGAATACTTCTTCTGACCTTCTTCTTCCGCCATATGAGACAGCTTATAGACGACGGACACGTATATCTTGCCCAGCCTCCGCTTTACAGAGTCTACAAGAGAAACGGAAAATCCCCCGAAAAATACGCTTTCTCGGACGCCGAGAGAGATATGTATATCAAAGAGCTTGGAGGAAACGCCGAGGCGGACAGATACAAGGGTCTCGGAGAAATGGACGCCGAACAGCTTTGGGAGACGACTATGGACCCCGAAAAGCGCACCATACTTAAGGTTACGGTGGACGACGCTATGGCGTGCGACGCTATGTTCTCGCTTCTTATGGGAGACAAGGTAGAGCCGAGAAGAGAGTTTATAGAGCAGAACGCGAAATTCGCGGAAAATCTCGATATATAATTTGGAAAGCCTGTGGAATATCTCTTAAAAGCTATATGCCGCTTGATTTAAAATTTTCCACAGCTTGTTGAAAAACTTGTTGGAAACTTAAAATACAAATAAACGCAAAGGAAAAAATTTCCGATTAAAAGCTTTTGAAAAATTCTTAAACGGGTAAGAGGTATTTCCTCACGGCACGGGAAAGGACGTAAAATTGGAAAACGAAAATATAGAATTCAGAGATCAAAAAATAATAGACGTAGAAATGGAGAAGGAGGTTAAAAAATCCTTCATAGAATACTCTATGTCGGTAATCGCGGCAAGAGCTTTGCCTGACGTAAAGGACGGAATGAAGCCCGGTCAGAGAAGAATAATGTACGCTATGTACGAGGATAATCTGACTTACGATAAGCCCTTCCGCAAGTCGGCAACGACCGTCGGTAACGTGCTCGGACGCTATCATCCCCACGGAGACTCTGCCGTTTACGGAACTATGGTTCGTATGGCGCAGCCATTCTCTTACAGATATCCGCTCGTTGAAGGACACGGAAACTTCGGTTCGGTAGACGGAGACGGAGCAGCGGCTTACCGTTATACCGAGGCGAGAATGTCGAAGATAGCCGACCAGCTTATGGCGGATATAGAAAAAGAGGTAGTCGATTTCGTTCCCAACTTCGATAACCGACGCAAGGAGCCCAAGGTTCTGCCGTCGAGATTTCCCAATCTGCTCGTAAACGGAGCGGTCGGAATAGCCGTCGGTATGGCGACGAATATACCTCCTCACAATCTCGGAGAGGTTATAGACGCAACGATATACCGTATGGAAAATCCCGAATGTACCGTTCCCGAGCTTATGGAGTACGTAAAAGGTCCCGATTTTCCGACCTACGCCACGATATACGGAACGTCGGGTATTCTTCAGGCTTATACTACCGGACGCGGACGTATTATGGTGCGCGCCAAGGCGAACGTCGAGGAGGACAAGCACCGTATAATCATCACCGAAATTCCTTACGGTGTAAACAAAAGCTTGCTTTGCGAGGCTATTGCGAATCTCGTTAAGGAAAAGCGTATAGAGGGTATTACCGAGCTTCGCGACGAGTCGGGAAGAGACGGTATGAGAATAGTCGTCGAATACAGACGCGACGCCAACGGTCAGATAATACTTAACCAGCTTTATAAATATTCTCAGCTTGAGGATACCTGTGCCGTAAATATGCTCGCGCTCGTAAACAACGAGCCGAAGGTACTCTCACTTCCGCAGATACTCGACCATTATATAGAGCATCAGAAGTCGGTAATTTACAGACGAGTTAATTACGATCTCGAAAAAGCCAAGGCAAAGGCGCATATTTTTGAGGGATACCACATAGCTATCGACAATATCGACAGGATAATCGAGATAATGAAAACCTCAAAGTCTATTCCCGAGGCTAAAGAAAGACTTATGTCTGAATTTTTCACCGTCTCTTATTCCGACGGATACGAGAGCGCGCTCGGAAACGTAAGACAGCTTACCGAAGCGCAGGCGCAGGCGATAGTGGAAATGACGCTCGGAAAGCTTACGGGTATGGAGCGCGATAAGATAGAGGAGGAGCTTGCAAGGCTTCACGCTATAATTATCGAGCTTGAAGGAATACTTGCAGATCCCGCGAAGATAGACGAGATAATAAAGAATGAAATGCTTGAGATAAAGCGTAAATTCTCGGACGAAAGAAGAACCGAGATACTTCCCGCTACCGACGACATAGAGCTTGAGGACCTTATTGAGAAGCACAAGTGCGTAGTTACTATGACGCACGCGGGATATATCAAGCGTCTGCCCGCCGACACCTATTCCGCGCAGAGAAGGGGAGGAAAGGGCATTATCGGTATGTCTACCAAGGAAGAGGACTTTATAGAAAAGGTCATCGCGGTAGACAGCCACTCGTATTTGATGATGTTTACCAATAAGGGTAAGGTTCATATGAGAAAGGCGTATCAGATACCCGAATCATCAAGAACCGCCAAGGGAACGAATATCGTAAATATAATCGAGATGCTTCCCGACGAAAAGATAACCGCGCTTATAAGCGTTGCCGAGTTTAACGACGGCGAATATCTTACTATGGTTACGAGAAACGGCGTTATCAAGCGTACTCTGCTTACCGAGTACGAATATCAGAGAAAGGGCGGTAAGATTGCGCTCACTCTTGACGAGGATGACGAGCTCGTGTTCGTAATGCACACCAAGGGAGAGAGCGATATCGTTATCGCTACCGCCAACGGCGCGGCAGTGCGCTATACCGAGGCAAACGTAAGATGTATGGGCAGAACGGCACGAGGCGTCAGAGGTATAACTCTGCGCGACGGAGATTACGTTACGGGCGTGGCTATCGTTGATGATACGAAACAGCTTATTACCATTACGAGAAACGGCTACGGAAAGAAGACCGATTTCGACGACTTCAGAGTTATGAAGAATCGCGGAGGACACGGAGTAGTCTGCCATAACCTCAGCGAAAAGACCGGTAAACTCTGCGGAATTGCCGCCGTTGACGACGAAGACGATATTATGATGATAACAGATTCGGGTAATATTATAAGAACTCCCGCAAAGGATATCCCGACCTATTCGAGAACGGCAGGCGGAGTTATCGTTATGAGACTCGGAGAAGGACAGACTGTCGTCAACTTTACCAAGGTTCATAAAGAAGAAGAGACGGAAGAAATAGAAGAAATAGAAGAAATAACGGAAGAGTGATTTTTTAATGCGGGGGAAAGAAAAACTTCTTGAAAGAAGTTTTTCCCTCCCCCGCACCCCCACCCTTTTCAAGAACTTTAAAACGAGGATAATATTTTTATCGAAAATTCGTTTTAAAGTTTTTGGAATTTTTAAAACCTTTTTGAAAAAAGGTTTTAAACGGAGCGCGAGGCGGAGCCTCGCAACTAAACGTAAGGAAATTATATGAAAAAGATATTTATTATTGCGCTTTGTCTCGTTATGGTAGCGTTATCTGCCGTATCCTGTTCAAAGCCGCCCGAATTCAGCGAGATAGAGGACAGGCTGCGTGAGCTCATAGAGGCTTCTTACGGAGTAAATGATATTTTATTCGGAGAAGGTCTTTCGGTATACGAAAAGGTATACGAGAATGAATTTCAGGTATACAAGGACGAGACTACTAATAAGGTATATTATTACTACGAGCTTGAGGATGAGGAGCTTGGCAAGCTGTACGCTTACAGACACACCGAAATTCTTTATTTCGTACGCTCGGAAGAAGCAAAGACAGATACCGAGTACGTATATAAGGATACCGACGGCGCTTATTATTACCGTATAACCTATAACGGCACCGATATGGAAAAGGAAGTAGATTCTTACGAGGACAGCGCGAGCGGAGAAAAATATTATTTCTACAAAATAGAAGATGAGACTTACGGAACGGTTTACGAATACAGACTTCAGACTATAAAATATCTTATTCGCAGTACGGAAGAGCTTTCCGATAAAACGCCCGTTTACACGGACGAAGCGAGGGGATATTATTTTTATCCGACTGAATACGAGGAGCCGACATACGACTTTTATTACGACGAGGACGACCCCGAGGGATACAGCTACGTAAGATTTGACAACGAGATAACCTCCGTTGAGCAGATAAAGGAATATGCCGAGACGGTATATTCGGCGCAATATCTTGAAGGCGTGTATGAAATGCTCTTTATGGGAGCCGTGGTATCGGACGACAGCACTAAAGGTTCTCTAGGGGCGAGATACTACGTATACGAGGATGAGGACGGACAGACGTGGCTGCTTGAGTCGGACGATTACGAATCTCTGATAAAGGGAAAGAGAATTTACGATTTTTCAACGGCAGAGGTTGTAAAGCCCGGTAACTCCGAATTCGTCAATATAGAGATAGAATCTTATCTTGAGGAAAGTCCCGACCAAAGAGTTACCGTTACCTTGTCTATGGTTAAGCAGGACGACGGAAAATGGTATCTTGACAGCGCTACCTATTAAAAAAGTATTGACAAAATAAATATTTTGATATATTATTGCTTCATAAAACCCGCAGACAGACCGCGATTGTCTGAAGAAAGGATATTGACAAAATGAAGAACGTTCCCGAAATTTTCGGAAGTATGGTATTTAACGATGACGTAATGCGCGAAAGACTTCCCAAGGAGGTCTATAAATCGCTTACCAAAACCATAGCTACGGGCAAAACTATCGACGCATCTGTTGCCGACGTAGTAGCGAACGCTATGAAGGACTGGGCAATAGAGAAGGGAGCTACGCATTATACGCATTGGTTCCAGCCTCTTACGGGCGTAACCGCCGAAAAGCACGACTCCTTTATCTCTCCCGTCGGACCGTGCAAGGTCGTTATGGAATTTTCGGGAAAAGAGCTTATAAAGGGAGAATCGGACGCGTCTTCCTTCCCGTCGGGAGGACTCAGGGCGACCTTTGAGGCGCGCGGATATACCGCTTGGGATCCCGCGTCTTACGCTTTCGTAAAGGACGGAACGCTTTACATACCCACGGCTTTCTGCTCTTATACCGGTGAGGCGCTCGATACAAAAACCCCGCTTCTTCGCTCTATGGACGCGATAAGCGCGGAGGGCTTGAGAATACTCCGTCTCTTCGGAGATACGACCTCAAATAGACTTACCACGACCGTCGGAGCGGAGCAGGAATATTTTATAATCGACAAAGAGATGTATAATTTGAGAAAAGACCTCATTTATACGGGAAGAACTCTTTTCGGAGCGCCCGCACCCAAGGGACAGGAGCTTGAGGACCACTATTTCGGTCCCCTTAAATCGAGAATAAGCAGCTTTATGAGCGATCTTGACGTTTCTCTCTGGACGCTCGGTATAATTTCAAAAACCAAGCATAACGAAGCGGCTCCCGCGCAGCACGAGCTGGCGCCCATATACGTTACCACGAATATGGCTGTCGACCAGAATCTTCTGATTATGGAGTATATGAAGAAAACCGCCGAAAAACACGGGCTTGTCTGCCTGCTTCACGAGAAGCCGTATGCGGGAGTGAACGGCTCGGGCAAGCACAATAACTGGTCAATAACGACCGATTCGGGAAAAAATCTTCTCGACCCGGGAAAAACTCCGTCGGAGAATATAAAGTTCCTTCTTATTCTTGCGGCTATTCTCAAAGCGGTTGACGACTATCAGGACTTAATGAGGCTTTCGGTTTCCTTTGCGGGCAACGACCACAGACTCGGAGCTAACGAAGCGCCCCCCGCGATAGTTTCGGTATTCCTCGGAGAAGAGCTTGACAGTATAATCGATTCTATCGTAAACGGCGATACTTACAAGAGCAAAAATGCGGGAATTATGGATCTCGGTATTCCGTCGGTGCCTACCTTCCGCAAGGATACCACCGACCGAAACCGCACCTCGCCGTTTGCGTTTACGGGTAATAAATTCGAGTTTCGTATGCTTGGCTCGTCGCAGAATATAGCGATGCCCAATATCGTGCTGAATACGGCGGTTGCCGAGAGCTTCCGTCAGTTTGCCGACGTTCTTGAGAAGGCTGATAATTTTGACGCGGCGGTAGCGAAGCTTATCAAGGAGACATTTGCGGAGCACCGAAGAATAATATTTGACGGAAACGGTTATTCGGAGGAATGGGAAAAAGAGGCGGAGAGCCGCGGGCTTCTTAATCTTAAAACCTCGGTTGACGCGTACAAGACCTTCAATCTGCCCAAAAACGTCAAGCTCTTTACCTCTCACGGCGTTATGAGTGAGAGCGAGATAAATTCGAGACAGGATATTCTGTTTGAGAATTATTCAAAAATAATAAACATTGAGGCTCTTACGATGATAGAAATGGCAAGCCGCGATATAATTCCCGCGGTAAACGCCTATATCGGTGAGGTAGCAAATACCGCCGCGCTGAAAGCGGAGGTTGCGCCGGAGGCGTCTTGTGATATCGAAAAGGAGATAATAACAAAGCTTTCGGCTCTGAACTCCAAGGCTTACAGAAAGGTATCGGAGCTTAAGGACGCTGAACGCAAGGCGGCGGCTATAAAGAATAAAGAGAAAATGTCAGAGGCGTACAAGGATGACGTTCTTCCTCTTATGACCGAGCTTCGCAGCGTGGTGGATAAAATGGAAATGCTTACTTCAAGCGAATTTTGGCCTCTGCCTTCCTACGGAGATATGATGTTTAGGGTTTGAGGTTAGTTTGTGTAGGGATTTTTATGTGGGGGAGTGCCTTTTTGCAAAAAGGCACTCCCCCAAGCCCCCTCTTCAAAAAACTTTAAATGTATTGGCTTTAATTTTAAATTTTTGTCTTGCTTTCTACGGAGAGCTTATTTCATCTCCCGCAAACAAGCTCATACCCTTAAAACAGTATCCCTTTTATTTTCAAGATATAATCAAAAAATTAACGATTATATGTATAATCATACACAATAATTTAAAAATATAATGTTATGATAATGGCATATTTTAAAATGGAGAGAAAATATGCTTGAATTAAATAATATCGTAAAATGTTATTCATCGGGCGATGCATCTGTTACGGCGCTGAACGGCGTAAGTCTTAAGTTCCGCGAAAACGAATTCGTTTCTATTCTCGGAAAATCAGGCTGCGGAAAGACCACAATGCTCAATATCATCGGCGGACTTGACAGATACACGTCGGGCGACCTCGTTATCAATGGCAAATCGACCAAGGAGTTTAAAGATTCGGATTGGGACGTTTATCGGAATCACTCGATAGGCTTCGTTTTCCAAAGCTATAACCTCATACCTCATCAGACGGTGCTTGCGAACGTAGAGCTTGCGCTCACGCTTTCGGGAGTATCGAAGGCGGAGAGACGCAAGCGTGCCATATCCGCGCTTGAAAAGGTCGGTCTTGGCGACCAGATACGCAAAAAGCCCAATCAGATGTCGGGCGGACAAATGCAGAGAGTCGCTATTGCGAGAGCGCTCGTAAACGACCCCGATATATTGCTTGCCGATGAGCCGACGGGTGCGCTTGACTCACAGACCAGCGTTCAGATAATGGACCTTCTCAAAGAGGTGGCAAAAGAAAAGCTGGTCATTATGGTAACACATAATCCCGATTTGGCGAGAGATTATTCTACGAGAATAGTTCAGCTTTCCGACGGAGAGATAATAGACGATACCGATCCATACGACGGAGAAGAAATCGTAAAAACCGAGGAGAATAGCGAGAAAAAGACTAAATCGGTAGTTCCCGCGCAGAAGGCAAAAAAGAGTATGTCCTTCTTTACCGCCGTATCCCTCTCCTTCAATAACCTGCTTACCAAAAAGGCAAGAACGATACTTACGTCTTTTGCGGGAAGTATAGGAATTATAGGTATAGCGCTTATTCTTTCGCTTTCCAACGGAATACAGGTGTATATAGATCAGGTACAGGAGGACACATTGTCCACCTATCCGCTTTCAATTCAGGCTACCACGCAGGATTACAGCGCTCTTATGTCGGCTATGACGTCGGTATCGAGTGAGGTTGACGGTGAGATAGACGATTCAAAGATATACGTTGACGAATCGCTTGACACTATGGTGTCGGCTATGACCTCGACTGTCAGCAACGACCTTGAGTCGTTTTACGCCTATATCGAGGAAAATTACGACGACCTTGAGGATTACGTAAGCGATATTCAGTACACTTACAATTTCGACTTGCAGGTATTTACCGCCGACGGTGTAACTCAGGTAAGCCCGACGACGATTCTCGACAGTCTTGGAGATTCCTTCTCGTCTTTGTCCGAGCTTATGGAAGGCTCCGGCGCGGGAGCGGGTCTGCTCAGCGTAATGTCGGAGATGATAGACAATCAAAACCTTCTCGACCAGCAGTACGAGCTTGTTGGTGAGGGCAGCCATTGGCCTACCAAATCGAACGAGGTTGTTCTCGTCGTAAACGAGAATAACCAGATAAGCAAAATGACGCTTTATATGCTCGGTATACTCGACCAGGGTGAGCTTGAAGGTATTATGAGCAGTATTATGAGCGGCGAGGAATACGTATCCGAGAAGATAGAGCCTTACGATATAAACGAGTTTATCGGTATGAAGTTCTATCTGCTCAACACGTCCGATTTCTATGCGCAGCGCACCGATGACAAATACGCGTACGAGGTTGACGGAGTTAAATATTACAGCTGGTACGATCTTCGCGAGGAGTACGATTACGATCAGAGCAAATTCGTTACCGAGAACGGCACCGAGCTTGTAATTTCGGGTATTATTCGTCCCAGAGCAGACGCTACCGCAACCTCTATTTCGGGATCTATCGGATATACTAAGGCGCTGACCGACGAGATACTCGCTATGAACGCCGACAGCAATATAATCAATCAGCAAAAGGCTACTCCGAGCGTCAACGTGCTGACTGGTCTTCCTTTTGAGAGAACGCACTATACGCCCGACACTATCGACGAGCTTATAGACAAGATAGACGACTCTACTATGGAGTCATTCTACTCCTATATGACGCAGATGATACTCACTGACGAGTCTCTTAAGAGTCAGCTTACCGTTACCGAAGAAAACTTTCTCGGTATGTTTATGCTGATGCCCGAGGAGACGCAGACTGCCTTGATATCTGGAATATTGCAGGCGGCGTCTGCAAATCCCGCCAACGGCGATGCGCTTGATACGCTCTTCGCGACGATAAGCGAGATGACTAAAAACGAGGACGGAAGCGGTGGAATTACGGTAAACGCGGGCAACTTCGTAAAGCTTTTACCCTCTCTTGAGATAGAGCAGATAATGGCGGCACTTTCGGGTATTCCCGAAAGCACGGTTGAGTATGGCGGAATGACGATACCCGTTCCCGCTATAGCAGGACTGATAGAGCTTGCGGGAGACACAGCTATGTCGTCGGTATACTCGCAGATGACCGAAGGACTTCAGCATATGACGGTTAACGAGGATATTTTCGTTGCTATACTTTCCACGCTCAGCGCGGACGACGAATCCTTCATAAGAATTGAGGATACGCTCTACAATCTCGCTCCGCAGATAGACGCCACCTACGATTCTGTGCTTACGACTCTCGGAGACGCGGAGAAGGCGTCGCCGATGACTATCAATTTCTATGCGAAGGACTTTGAGTCCAAAGAATCAATAGAGGAGTTTATCGCGGCGTATAACGAAAAGCAGGATGACGATACGAAGAAGATAGAGTATACCGACCTCGTCGGAACGATGATGTCGTCCGTATCTCTAATAATAAACGTAATCTCCTACGTTCTTATCGCTTTCGTTTCGATATCCTTGGTGGTATCCTCGATAATGATAGGAATAATCACTTATATATCGGTTCTCGAGCGTACCAAGGAGATTGGCGTGCTTCGTTCTATCGGTGCGTCGAAGAGAGATATCTCTCGCGTATTCAACGCCGAAACTCTTATCGTCGGACTTGCGGCGGGACTTATCGGAGTTTTGGGTACGGTACTGCTTTGCCTGCCGATAAACGCGATAATCCACGCTTTGTCGGGTATGTATAATATCAACGCGGTTCTTCCTTGGGTAGGAGGATTGATACTCGTTATTGTAAGTATGTTACTGACCTTTATAGCGGGACTCATTCCTTCAAGAATAGCCGCAAAGAAGGATCCCGTAGAAGCATTGAGAAGCGAATAAAATATAAATTTTCGGCGCCGGAATATTTCGGCGCCGAACGGAGATAAATATGGGTAAATTCAAAAACAAGCTTTATAGTTTTATGTACGGAAGATATGGATACGATACCCTCGGAAAGACGCTTTTGTGGATATACGCCGCGCTTCTCCTGATATACGTTATCCTTTCTATTTTTATAGAGTCGCCTTGGTTCTATTTTATTTATCTTACCGCGACGATGGCGCTCGTTATCTACACGTTTTTCAGAACTATGTCGAGAAATATTGCCAAGCGTAGAAGGGAAAACGAAAGGTTTTGCAATTTCTTTAAGCTTATAAGAAATAAATTCCGCGACCGTAAAACTCACGTGTACCGCAAGTGCCCGAAGTGCAAGGCGGTGCTGAGATTACCGAAGGCGCGCGGAAAGCATTCGGTCGTATGTCCCAGATGCAAAAATAATTTTTCGGTAAAAGGCTGACGGATAGTTTAAAAATTTACTGTATGAGGAGATAATATGGACTTTAACTTATTTGAAACGGCGAAAAAGAAGGTTATCGTAGTCGCTCACAGAGGTACGGCGGGAGGGAACATTCCCTGTAACACTCTCGCGTCTTACGGTATCGCGCTCAAGCAGGGCGCGGATATGATAGAGATTGACGTTGAAATGAGTGCCGACGGCAAGCTTTATATTTTCCATCCCGGAATGGAGCGGTGCCATCTGTTTCATAACGAGAGGATATCGAGAATGAAATCCAAAGATATTGCCGCTCTTCGCTTCGTAAACACCGACGATACCCGCACGCAGTTTGGGCTTAATACGCTTGACGAGATTTTCGAGACCTTCAAGGGAAGGTGTTATATAAACGTCGATAAGTTTTGGGGACACCCCGTTGAGATTGCCGAGGCGATACGCAGGCACAATATTAAAGACCAGATACTCGTAAAGTCTGCTCCCTCCGATAAGGTGCTTGACGTTCTTGAGGAGGTCGCGCCCGAGCTTCAGTTTATGCCTATCGTGAGAGACGAACATAAGTATCACAATATGCTTATGAAGAGGAATATCAATTACGTGGGCGCCGAGGTGCTTTTCGAAAAAGACGATTCTTACGTCGCAAGTTCTGAATTTATCGAAAAAATGCACTCCGACGGTAAGCTCGTGTGGGTAAACTCGATAATTTATAATTATAAAGAACAGTTGAGCGGAGGACACTCGGACGATACCGCGCTCACCGAGAGCGAGGAGCTCGGCTGGGGCTGGATCGCAGACAGAGGCTTCGACTTCATTCAGACCGATTGGCCGCTTATGCTCATTAATTATCTCAAAGATACGGGAAGATATTATAGATAGATATTTAGATATATTATATAGAGAGATTGGGGGAGGAGCTTTTTGCAAAAAGCTCCTCCCCCATACCCCCTCCGCAAAAAACTTAAACGTTTTGGGGTTAATTTTAAATTTTTATCTTGCTTCCTACGAAAAGTCTAATTTGGGTTTTCGTAGGAAGAAAAACAAAAATCCAAAACCATACCCAACGTTTAAAAATTTTTGAAGAGGGGTTAGGGGAGAAACTTTTTATAAAAAGTTTCTCCCCTTGAATTATCATATTACGTTATTTTTTCTTTTTCTTATCTTTTTTAAATTTTGTTGCCGCGACGACTATTCCGGAGAGAGCGGCGAGGGCTATAACGTTTGGAATTACCATAATATTATTGAACATATCGGCAAGCTCCCAGACGAGATCGTTGGGGAAGAGCGAACCGAGAAAGATGAAAGCAATTGCGAGAACCGAATACACAATTGTCGCTTTTTTTCCGAATAGGTACTGAACGTTCTGCTTTCCGAAGAAATTCCAACCGATTATCGTAGTAAAAGCAAAGAAGGTAAGGCAAACCGCGACGATTATGTTTCCTGCCGTTTGGCTGCCGAGGGCGGTTCCTACCGCAGTCTGCATAAGAGTTGCCTTTGAAAGTGCCGTTCCCGCAAGTCCTTCGGGAGTTGAGAGCGGTCCGCCGCCTGCGTAGAGAGTGGATATTACGACGAGAGCAGTTATAGTGAGAACTATGAAGGTGTCTATAAAGACGCCTATCATAGCGACGACGCCTTGATCGTGAGGTTTTTCAACGTTAGCCTGTGCGTGAGCGTGAGGAGTCGAACCCATACCCGCTTCGTTAGAGAAAAGACCTCTCTTTGCGCCTTGGCTTACCGCGGCTTTGATAGCCGCACCGACCGTACCGCCTATAATTGCCTGAGGCATAAACGCATATTTGAATATCATTCCAAATGTTTCGGGAATCTTTGTAAAGTTGATACCGAGAATAACTACACCTAACAAGAGGTATATTAGTGCCATAATAGGAACTATCTTTTCTGCTACCGACGCAATACGCTGGATTCCGCCGATAAAGATAAAGGTGCATATTGCGGCGAGAATAAGTCCGATTACCCAAGTGGGAATAACTCCGGCAGAGGCTGTGCTTATCGCTTCGGATATCGAGTTCGACTGAACCATAGTACCCATAAAGCCAAGCGCGAGAATTATCGCTACGGCAAAGAAGCCGGCAAGAAATTTTCCGAATTTACCATTAAACGCCCGTCTTATATAATATACGGGACCACCGAGAACCGAGCCGTCCTCTTGGACTACCTTGGTTTCCTGTGCGAGAACCGCCTCGGCGTAAATGGTAGCCATACCGAAGAATGCGATGACCCACATCCAGAATATAGCTCCGGGACCGCCGACGAGAATAGCTCCGCATGCTCCGACGATATTTCCCGTTCCAACCTGTGCCGCGATAGCGGTAGCAAGAGCCTGGAAGGAGGAAAGACCGTTTTTGTGCTTTCCGCCTTTAAGAGATATTTTTCCAAAAACCTTTTTCATTCCCTCACCGAAACAGCGAACCTGGACGAATCTCGTTCTTATAGAATAAAAAATACCTATTCCGACGAGAAGAAAGATGAGAATGTAGTCCGATAGATACATATTGATGTTTTGAACTATCGGGAGAAGAAAATTTGTAATCGCGTCCATAAAAACTCCTTTGAAGAAAAAATAAAAAGACCGCTGAAACGGTCAGCGGCTCGAGAATATAAAATCAAACGTAAAATCAATACGTCTGCCCTGTCCTTTTGCCTGAGAGATTCGGCGCGCTGCGCCTTGCACCTTCGGCACTCTTATCAGAGATTCTCCAGAGCCCCTCCGCAATCAGTTCCATATCGGTTCTGAAAGCTTCAACGGTTTCAATACTATAATTATATCACATAATATGACAAAATACAATACGTAATTTAAAAAATTAAAAAAATAAGTGTAAAAATATGGGTAAGGGGTTGTGGGAGCTGAAGAACACGATTGGTCTTAATCTAACACTAACAAGCTCCTACCAAGTATGATAAAAATCTAAATTAAGCTCTCCGTAGAAAGCAAGACAAAATATCAAAACCATACCCAACGTTTAAGTTTTTTGCGGAGGGGTTTATGGGGGAGGAGCTTTTTGCAAAAAGCTCCTCCCCCATAAACATAAAACAACCCCATACACAAACTAACTTCTAAACTATTCCAGCTCGTCAAGCGTTTTCTTAAAGGTGTCAATAAAGGTATCGCAGAAATATTTGACCTCGTCGTACGCAAAATAGCTCTCGACTTCCTTTTTCAAGGTTATTTCCGCCTTTGCGAATTCCCGATTTCCGCTTCGCAGCTCCTCTATACATTTTATATATGCCGATATTTTATCCGCGGCTTTTATGAGGGCGTACTCGTAAGAGTCGGAGGGAATATTTATAAGCGCTCTGTAATCTTCCCGAAGCTCGTCGGGAAGCATAGATATCAGCTTTTCGTTCGCGGTTTTTTCTATACTTTTATAGGAGCTTCGTATTTCGGGATTGTAATATTTTATCGGAGTCGGGAGGTCGCCGGTAAGAACCTCGCTCGTTTCGTGATAAAGGGCGGCGGAGGCTATCCTGTCCGCGTTGAGATTTCCGCCGAAGTATCGGTTTTTTATAAGAGCCAGAGCGTGCGCTATCTGCGCGACCTGCGCGCTGTGCTCCGCGATATTTTCCTCGGTTACCGATTTCATAAGACTCCAGCGGCGTATAAGCTTCATTCTCGCCATATACGCAAAAAAGTTATAACTCATAATATCTCCCAATAATTCATATTTCTATAAGATTGTATTTTATGCCGAGCTTGCCGCAAAGCTCCGCTTCTCTGCGGTGGCAGGTAAAAAGCACGCCTTGGTTTCCTTCTGATATATATTCGTTCAGCATAGAAAGCGCGTTCGAGGCGCGTATATCGTCAAGATGAGCGAGCGTCTCGTCCATAAAAAATGGAACCTTTTTATCGAAGATATATTCGGTCAGGGACAGCCTCAACGCTATGTAGACCGCGTCCGTGGTACCGCCGCTTAAGGCTTGCGCGGAGCGCCCCGTTCCCGAGATCTCTACCTCGACCGACATTTTGTCGGACAAAAATATCTGTGAGTATTTTCCACCGCTTATCTCCGAAAGTCTCTCGCCCGTGCGCTCGCGTATTTTCGGAGCGAAAACTCGGTGCATATTTTCAGACGCCTCACTGACTGCCGAAAATGCTTTGTCGAGTATACGGAACTTTTTCTCAAAATCCTTTTTTTGTTCTTCCAGCGTTTCTATCTCTCCCTGAAGGTCGGCAAGCTTGTCGGCAAGCTCCGTCGCCGAATTAAGCTTTACGTTCAGCTTTGAGAGCGTGTCCTTCAAAGCGTCTCTTTCCTTGAGAGCCGTACGGTATTCCGCTTCTATTTCACCGTCATTCATCGGAAAACCGTCGATTTTTTCTTGCAAAAGCTCTGCTTTTATTACTTCTTCGTCAAAATTCTTCAAATCTTCCTTCTCTTTTGAAAGAAGAACGCTGATACGGGTTATATTACCAAGAATAGTTTTCTCTTTCTCCAAATACGAGCGTATATCCTCAATCAGAACCGCCAGCTCGTCCTCACAAGAGGCTTTTGAGGCTCTGCCGTACTGCGCGAGCGCGTTGTCGGCTTCGTTCAGAGCATCCTCGAGGTTTTTTTTCGCGTTTTTTACCTCGGCTTCCACACGTTCGTTTTCCGCCTTGATTTTTTCATACGAGGCTTTTTCAGAAAAACAATATTCAATAAATTGCTCGTAGCTTTCCGTGCCGGTGTTTATCGAGGCAAGCTCGGAGACTGCCGACTTCTTTTTTTTGACCGCGCCGTAATACGCAAAAAACGCACCAAACGCCGATACCGTGCAGACGGAGAAGGATGATATAATTGCCGCGGCGGCAGCGTTTGTGAGCAGAATTATTCCGAGCAGGAGAGCGAGCAGAGATATACACAGGAGAACGAGCGAAAAGACTCGTTTTTTTCTTATTGAGGACAGATCGGAGCGAATCCTTCCGCAAAAAGCATCTTTTCCTCCGAGCAGAGTAATTTTTTCAGCGGTCTTTACGGCATTTTCATCAATATCGGACGAACGCAGGTCTCTTTTTTTGCACGATTCCCGATACTCCGCTCTCTTGTTTTTAAGATCGCCGTATATCAAATCGAGCTTTGCCGACGAGACGGCGGTAGGCTCCTCGGGGAAACCGTAATCCGTTTTTATGTCGTCAAGCTTTTTTTGATATGACTCAAGCTCACGTTCGTATTCCGCTATCATTTCAAAACGGGAAAGGAGCTTTATTTTCGGGGCGGCTTTGCGTCGTTTGTCGGCAATAAGCAGGCGGTTTTCGGCGTCGTTGATTTTTTTATTCGTGTTTTCACGTTCCGCCAAAATACTTTCGTTTTCGGATATTCTTTTTTCTATATCCGTTTTGCGGGCTTTTAAAGCGCCTATTTTATTTTCGGTCTCCGTTATAAGACCGCCTTCGCCTTTTTCATATCTGTATCTTTTTCTGTATTCTCTTATCGTTTTTAATATTTTATCGGCGTTTACGCTCTCGTCAGCGGTAAGAGAAAGATTGGAAAGCGCGTCGGAAATCTCGTTTCCGCTTATAGAGGAGGCTCCTGTCTGCCCGCACCAAAGACAGCTCGCGAAGGTCTCGCGGGAGACTCCGAAAAGAGATTCTCCGAGCTTGTCGCCGCGGTACTCTATTTTCCCCGTGTCCAAGTCGGTCATTTCAGCGTCCGACCCCGAGCCGCCTTTTCTTTTTGTTTTGCGTTCTATACGATAGGTTTTTCCGCCGTCCTCGATAATAATACTGCCTTCCGCTTTTGAATTGTCCCAGCTCAGCGAGCGGTCCTTGTCGTACTCGTAGGGAGTATTTGCCCTTTTCTTTGACGGGAGACCGTAAAGCATATATATAATGAAAAGGGAGACGGTGCTTTTTCCAGATTCGTTGTTTCCCTTTATTATGTTCAGACCGTCGGAAAAATCAAGCTTGAAATCGCGCAAACCGCCGAACTCCGTTATATTTAGCGAAATTATTTTCATATTATATCCTCCGGCTCTCTGCCCTCGATTGCCCAAAGCGCCGCTTTCAGCGCGGCGAAAGCCTCTCTTTTTTCGTCTTGATTTTCGGATTCAAGCTCGGGACGCAAAACGCGGAAAATCTCGCCGCGCAGAGTGCGGTCTTTTTCAAGAGAGTCAAGGTCTATGCGGGGCAAAAGCTTGTTTATCGCCTCAAACTGTAAAAGTCTTTCCGAGAAAGCGTTTTCTATTTCTTTTTTGTCAAACGCAAAAGACGCGTCTGCCTCTCCCGTAAGAGAAAGACGCAGGGCGGTTTTCTCGTCAAAGCCGTTCTCGTCAAGATATTTTCGTATTTTTTCTATTACGTCGTCGGCACTGCCGACGAAGCCCACCGAAAGCTCCTCGGTATAGTACCGTCTTTCTCCGAAAATGAGCTTGCTTATCGAAACCTCGCCTCCGTCTATCGTTACCGAGAGCGCGCCGCCCTCACCAAGCTCGTCAAATGCTCTTCCTTCGGGAAAACCGCAGTAGGCGATGACGGAATTTCCGCGCCGCACGGCGTCAACTTGCTTGTGGATATGTCCGAGCGCGGCGTAGGAGACGCCCAGCCTCTCGACGTCGGACTCGGATATCGAGGCGTAAGCGGAGGTGCGGACGCCAAGCTCCGCGTGAGCGCATAATATTCTTATGCCGTCAGAATAGGGGAGATTAACGTTTTCCAGCGGATTTTCGTAATAGGTGTCGTTCATAAAGGCGTACCCGCATACCTCGGCGCCAAGCTCCTCAAATGGAAATATCTGTATTTCAGCGGAGTTGAAGACGTAAACGTTTTCGGGAAGCTTGTTTTGGCTATATATTGGAGTCTTTAGGAAGGCGTCGTGATTTCCGGGCGATATTACCACGGGGCAGGCAAGAGAGGAAAAAGCGTCAATCACGCATTTTTCGGTCTCGGGTGTTATGCTTCCGCCGTCGAAAAGGTCTCCGCTTATGAGAACTATATCAAATTTGTTTTCCAAAGCATATTTCATCATTTTTTTGAAAAGCTCACGCTGTCTTTGCCTCTCCGCCGCACGCTCTTTTGCGTCCTTTCGGTAAAACGAGGCGTCCAAATGAACGTCGCCCGTATGAAAAATCCGTATCATTGAGTCCTCCGATAATTTTACTTACTTATATTTTATCACATTTTTGTGTTATGCGCAATAATCATATAAATAAGTTTACGCATATAATTGTAATAAAATCGAAAGAAACGGAGATATTGGCTATGTTGATAGATATTCCTTATAACAGAGAGCGCGCCGTTGAGTACGCAAGGAGGTGGGCACTCACGCGGAATCCGCTTTTTATTGATTTTACGGGAAGGGGAGGGGATTGCACGAGCTTCGTTTCCCAATGTGTTTTCGCAGGGTGCGGAGTGATGAATTATACGCCTACTTACGGCTGGTATTACGTATCCTCCGCCGACCGCGCTCCCGCGTGGGCAGGGGTTGACGAATTTTTTGATTTTACGGTGGGAGTGCCCGAATTCAGAGAAGCCAACGGAGGAGTGGGTCCTACCGGATTTGACGTGAGGGACGGGCGGGATATAGCGATAGGTGACGTCATACAGCTTGCCAACGAGAGCGGAGATTTTTATCATTCTCTTATTATAAGCGGATTTACCGAGGACGATATATTGATATGCGCTCATTCCGACGACGCTCTTGACAGACCTATATCGACCTATAATTTTTCAAGCCTGCGGATAATACATATCGAAAAAGCGGTGATAGACCTCGATACCGATACCTCGTTTGAAAATCTTATAAACGGAACGGCGATAACCACCGCGAGCCTCCGTATCTGAATTTACGGCGCTCCGCTCTGCACATTCTTAAAGACTTTTTCTTGACAAAGCCTCGAATATGTGATATGATAATACGGTGCAGAGCGGAGCGCCCTGCTTGTTCACTATTTATTATTTTATATGCGGGTATCTTTGTGCTTTGCACAAGTGAAGAACGCGGAGCGTTCTTTAGGCATCGCCATACCACGCTCATTTCTTCGCGGGTATGGCGGAATTGGCAGACGCGCAAGATTTAGGATCTTGTGTTAATTCGTGCAGGTTCGACCCCTGTTACCCGCACCAGCGGCAAGTTGCCGCCCCCAATTATCGGGTGGCGACAGCAAAAATCCGAACCTTATCACACGATGGAGAGGTTCGGATTTATCTTTATTCCCCGCACCGGCAGGCAGTGCCTGCACCCAATAGTCGGGTGTAGTTACTGCTTGCTTTTTATTTATACCACGACGCTGAAGCTTCGTTGCGAATACCGGATTTTTTATATCTGCATTTATCTTTTCTCTTTTTGAGTAAACGTATTTAAAAGCATATGTTTCTATCCTGTAAAAAGTTTGTTAATAAAACTAACGGCTTATTGATAAATACTTCCTTTTATGCTAAAATTTTAACGTTGAAAAAATATTTTTGCAAAGGAGTATTTTGCTATGTTTGACACGATTCTCGGCTACATTGAAGATATCTGGTCGATCGGATTCGTAAGATTCATCGTTTATCTTCTTCTTGCTTTCTTGGCTGCGGGCATCGCAAGCTGGCTCGTAACGAAGCTGCTTAAGCTCACCAAGCTCGATAAGAAGTTTGACAAGTGGGGAATCAACGAGGGCGTTCTCGGAACTTCAATGAAATTCGTAGGAAAGCTCGTTTATCTTATAGTTTTCCTGCTCTTCCTTCCCAACGCACTTGAGGCTATCGGCGTTACCACCGTTTCGGGACCCATAAACGGCTTCGTAAGCACGTTTATTAACTATCTTCCCAATATCATCGCGGCAGTTATCCTCGTTTACGTAGGTGTTCTCGTCGCGCAGATACTCGGTCAGATAGTATCGGTTCTTCTTAAGAAGACCAAGATAGACTCTCTCGTAAAGAGAACTGACAGCGAGGAGAAAAAGACAGTTCTTCTTTCCGACGTTCTCGTAAAGATAATGATGGGCGTTATCATTCTCGTTACCATCGTTTCCGCTCTCTGCGTTCTTGAGATAGAGGCTATTTCGGCTCCCGCTATCGGAATTGTTAATTCGATATTCGGCGCTATCCCCTCAATCATTCTCGCGGTCGTCGTCGTTACCGTCGGTATATTCGTTGCTAATCTCGCCTGCGGTCTTCTCTACAACGTTCTCATCGCCGCAAACTTCGATAGCGTCGTTACGAAGATTCTTCCCCAGCTTAAAATATCCGCTACGAAGATAGTAGTAAATACCGTAAGAACGATTATAATCATCTTCGTTGCCGCACAGGGTATCGAGGCGCTCAACCTCTCGATTCTCACGATGATAGTTACCGCGGTAGTCTCCTACCTGCCTCTCGTTATCAAGGCGGCGGTTATTCTTCTCGTTGCTTTCATCGGCGCGAATATGCTTGAGGCTATTATCGTCAAGGCTAATCCCAAGGCGGCAAACCTCGCGAAGATAGTTAAGGTCGGTATCTTCACCCTCGCGGGCTTTATGATACTCAGCCAGCTCGAAATCGCTTCCACTATAGTCAACACCGCGTTTATCGTTACCATTTCCGCGATTGCGATTTCTTTCGCTCTCGCGTTCGGTCTCGGCGGCAAGGACTTTGCCAAGAAAACGCTTGACAGAGTTGACGACAAGATAGAGAGCAATCTCAGCAAGGAAGAGAAAAACGAAGAAGAGAAGTAATTTCCTTCACTCGAAATAATAATTGACAGGGCAGAAAGCCAAATAGGCTTTCTGCCTTTTCGCTTTGCCGGGAAATAAGTAACGGAAAATATTATACAAGTTTACATATTATTAAGATTTTAGGTCTTAAGTATTTACAAAATAGGAGTATAATACATAGACAAGAAATTATGAAAGTGAGGATATATTTATGCCAGGACCCGGAGGAGGCTCCCGCGGGGGAGGATTCGGAGGAGGCTCGCGAGGCGGTGGCTTTGGCGGCGGTGGACATCACGGCGGCTTTGGCGGCGGACATTACGGAGGACCGCGAGGTCCGCGCGGACCGTTTGGCCCGAGAAGACCGTTTTTCGGCGGAGGCTGGTTCCACAGACCTTACGGCTACGGCTACGGCGGAGGCTGTCTCGGCGGACTTTTGGGAATGCTTATGCTCCCGATTCTTTTGGTTCTCGTCGTCGTTATGATATTTATGGGCTCGGTCGGAACCGCGCTTACCAACGTCGCCAACGGTGGATCTGTAAATTACAACGAGGCTAAATTCCAGGATTATGCCAACAAGCAGTATGCCGCGGAGTTCGGCTCTTCGTCGGCTTACGAGGACAATCTTCTTATAATATTTCTGACCAACGAGGAAAGAGACGGATATTATTGTATCGCTTGGATAGGGGACAATATCAGAAGCGAGATATCCAATATGTTCGGAGACGACACGACGAGGTTCGGTCAGGCTATGCTCAGCTCTGTAAACGAGGATTATTATGAGTATTCGTTAAGCTCCAATTTCGCGACGGTTATGGAAACGATGACGGGACATATCAATAACCTTAATCTTTCGTCTCCGTTTCGTTCCACGTCCGATCATTCGTCTATGGTAGAGTCTCATCTTACCAATAAAACTTCGCTGTCGGTATCGGCTTTGACGGTCGATAACGCGCTTAAGGCGTTTACGGCGGAGACTGATATTCCCGCCGTGATAGTGATAGACGAAATGGAGACGGTGTTTGGAAAATCGCTCTCGATAAGCGATATTTTCGTTCTTCTCGTTTTGATAGCCGTTATAGTTCTCGTTATTTATCTTATCGTTCAAGCCGTTAAGAAAAAGAAAAATAAAGGCGGCGATAACAACGGTAACGCTGATAACAACGGCGGTAACAGCAATTACAACGGTAATTATAATAATTACGGAAATAACTCTCGATGGTGAGAATAGTTAGTGTATGGATTTTTAAGGGGGAGTGCCTTTTTGCAAAAAGGCACTCCCCTTGCCACCCTTTTCAAAATCTTTAAACATTGGGTATGATAAAACCCTATGTTGAGCTTTTTATAGAAAGTAAGGCAAAAATTCAAAATAAACTCAAAAACTTAAAGGTTTTTGCGGAGGGGGTTTGGGGGAGGAGCTTTTTGCAAAAAGCTCCTCCCCCTTAAATAACCTTAAATAAACCTAACCTTTCTTTATAAAAAATCTTTTTGCCGATATACAAATCACGGCAAAGGCGAAAACACAGCAGACAATCTGCGCGAATCCGCCTCCTAAATCGGTCAGAACCGAGCTTGAAACGCTTTCGGCGTGAAATAGAAGGTCGGGCGATATATATTTAAGATACAGAAACATCAACACCGAACACGACAAGCCTTGAAAAAGCTTTGCCAGAAAATATGGCTTAAACGAGATGCCTCTTCCTGCGCAAAGCGACATTATCTGAAAATGCACCGAAAGACCCGACCAGCCCGAAGCGAACGCCGCAATTACGGCGCCGTGCGCATCGGGAATTACCGCCGAGGCTTGAGCGGTTCCGCCCGTCAGCTCACAAACCGAGAAGATAAGCGCCTTGAGCTGTTGGGGAATAACCGCAGTGTCCGAAGCCAGCCCAAGCGTTCCGAGAAATGCCGAAAAGAAAACTACGAAGGCGCAGATTTTCAGCGTTCCCAAAGCCGACGAGGAGACGGCGTTGGTAAAGGTTTCAGCAGTAAAGCTCGTTTTCGCGTTCTTTTCGGATGTCCCGCCTTCAAACGTCGGCGCGTCGTTTGAAGGCGCTTTTTTTCTGTTTTTTATTTTCCGCACGGTGTTTTGCAATATACCCGTTGCGGCGGCGGAAAGAAGAGTTATCGCATACAACGCCTTTCCGAATTCTCTGCTTCCGAAAAGAGATACCCCGACGGCGCTTATTATAAAGGCGGAGCTTGGGTTGTTTGAAAAGGTGAGTATGCGTTCAAGCTCGTTTTTCGAAAGCTTTCCCGCGTCGTAAAGGGCCACCGCGCTTTTCGCGCCTATCGGAAATCCGCACAGCGTTCCGAGAAAGACGGCGCAGCCGCCCTCTCCTCCAACGCCGAATAAAAGCTTCATAGGAGCTTGAAGCAGTTTTCCCGCAAAGGAGGATACTCCGCTTGATACGATTACGTCGGAGACCACCATAAATGGAAAAAGCGAGGGTATAACGGTTTTCGCGCAAAGCTCAAGACCCTGCGACATATATTCGATAGCGACGTCGGAATTTTTTATTATAAGAGCAAGCGAGAAAAAGCACGCAAAGGAGAAAAGTATTTGCGGTATATTCGGAAGAGTAAGCCTTTTTTGGCGGGAGTCGGAGAGCGTATTCGTTTTTTTCGTAATTTGCATTTATTTTCCCTCATAATATTCTATAGAGCCGGCTGACCAGGTATACGCTAAATATTTACTTGAAAAATACGCGGATTATTCCGAGACTCGGATATACCGCGGCTTGAAATTTTTGTGGGAGGAAAGATATATGAGAGAAGAGGAAAAAAACGGCAAGGAAAGCTTTCGTGAAAAGCTCTGTAAAAAGCTCGATATAGATCCCGACATTTTGCCGCGCGGAAGCCTGATAGAGCTGAGGGGAAGAGAGGCGCTTACGGTACGCGGCTGCGGAAAAATTCTTGCCTACTCTCCCGAGCGGATAAAGCTTGCGCTTGGCGAGGGCGTGCTGTCGGTATCGGGGAAAAGACTCGTGTGTATATCCTATTACGCGAACGCGGTGGGAATAGAGGGATATATAAATACGGTTTCTTTTGAGGAGGATGAGATATGAAGAGAATAATACGGTTTATCGCGGGATACCGCCGCTTTAAAGCCGAGCGCAAATATTCGGCGGAGCTTGTGAATATATGCAAGAGCTTCGGTTTCGTTTACTCCGATACCGCGTTTGACGGCGAATATATGTTTTTTTCCTGTTCGTTGAGAACGGCAAAGCGTCTCGAAAAAGTATGCTCGGAGCGAAATATAGAGATTTTCGCGGTATCCGAGAGCGGAGTTCCGAAGCTTTTTCGCAAGTATAGACACAGATACGGTATCGCCGCAGGCATTTTGGCGTTCGCGGCAATAGTCTTTTTTTCGGGAAGAGTCATATGGGATATCAGAGTAGAGGGAAACGAGAAATTGAGCGACGCCGAGGTGATAGAGCAGCTTCGTGAAAACGGGCTTTCGGTGGGAGACGTGAAAAGCGGGATAGATACCGGCTCGGTGGAGAACAGAGTTATGATAGCTTCGGACGATATTTCCTGGATATCCGTAAATATTATAGGAACGGTCGCCGAGGTAGAGATAAGAGAAACCGAGGTGAAGGAGGAAAAAATCGAGTACGCCGCTTCGAATATCGTTGCCGCTAAGGACGGACAGATAGAGCTGTTTGAGAACGTAAGAGGAAACGTATTGCTTAAAATAGGGGATTTTGTAAGACGCGGGGAGCTTATAGTCAGCGGACTTTACGATTCGCAGACGCAGGGAGTGAGATATACCGCGGCAAAAGGACGGGTGCTTGCGAGGACAGAAAACGAGATAGAGGTCGAAATTCCCTTTAAATATGATAAAAAAGTCTATACGGGAAGGATTTTTACCGAAAAATACCTCGTTTTTTTTGAAAAAGAAATAAAATTTTACGGAAACAGTGGAAATTCATATGCTTCTTGTGATAAAATAGATACGGTAGAGTATCTTGATATATTTTCAGAGGGCGAGCTTCCGCTTGGAATAAGGACGATAAGATATTTGGAATATACCTGTGAGGAGTCCGAGCGGGGAGAGACGGAAGCTGAAAGGCTTGCCGTATACAAGCTTGAGAGAGAGCTTGCGGCTCTTGCCGAGGAGACCGAGCTGCTCGGAAAAAGCACCGAAGCCGAAATTACCGATACCGCGTATATTATAAGATGCCGTGTCGAATGTATCGAAAATATAGCGCAGATTAAAGAGATAAAAATAAAAGGAATTACCTCATAACCGAATCCGATAAAGGAGGCAGATATGGAACAAAAGACGGTAAAGATTGAAAACAGCGAAATAATGTCGAGAATATTCGGAAGCTTTGACGTCAACGTAAGAATGATAGAAAAGGCTTTCGGCGTTCAGATATATAACCGCTCCGACGAGGACGGAGACGCCGTTATGATAAGCGGAGAGACGGCGGAGGGCGTCGGCATGGCGGCGAACGCCGTAAAGTACCTCGGAGATATGGCGCGCTATAACGAGGTGCTGAACGACCAGCAGGTTGGCTACGTTATAGATATGCTGAAGGACGGCAGAGCGGGAGAGCTGTCCGATCTCGGACAGGATTGTATCTGCATAACCGCGAAGGGAAAGCCGATAAAGACGAAGACGGTAGGGCAGAAGCATTATATAAACGCCATTACTAAAAACACCGTGGTTTTCGGCGTCGGACCCGCCGGAACGGGTAAGACCTTTCTTGCCGTGGCTATGGCGGTAAAGGCTCTGCGGGAGAAGCAGGTGGGCAGGATAATCCTCACCCGTCCCGCTATCGAGGCGGGCGAGAAGCTCGGATTTCTCCCCGGCGACCTGCAAAGTAAGATAGACCCCTATCTGCGTCCCCTTTACGACGCGCTTTTCGAGATGATGGGACCGGAGAATTATCAGAGGCATATAGAAAAGGGAACTATTGAGATAGCACCGCTGGCTTATATGAGGGGACGGACGCTTGACGACAGCTTTATAATTCTCGACGAGGCGCAGAACTCAACGCCCGAGCAGATGAAGATGTTTCTGACGAGACTCGGATTTAACTCAAAGGCGGTTATCACGGGAGACCTTACTCAGACCGATCTTCCGACGGGTCAGCGGAGCGGTCTTGCGTCGGCGGTAAAGATTCTCGAGGGGATAGACGATATCGCCATACACAAATTTACCGACAGAGACGTTGTAAGACACAAGCTCGTACAGAGCATAATCAGAGCTTACGAAAAGTACGAGAAGGAAAGGGCAGAGGCGAGAAGCGAGAGCAGATACAAGCTCGACAGACAGCCAAAGCCGCAGAAATTAAAATAAAAACGAAGCGGGACTCTGCCCCGCGCCCCGCTTAAAAACCTTTTTGGAAAAAGGTTTTTAAGGATTTCCAAAAACTTTAAAGTGAATTATTTAAGCCGTATAAAGCAAAATAAAAACGAACTTTTCGCGGGAAAGTTCTTGAAAGGGGTGCAGGGGAAAACTTCTGTGCGGGACTCTGCCCCGTACCCCGCTTAAAAACCTTTTTGGAAAAAGGTTTTTAAGAAATTCCAAAAACTTTAAAGCGAATTATTTAAGCTGTAGAAAGCAAAACAAAAACGAACTTTTGGCAGGAAAGTTCTTGAAAGGGGTTGCAGGGGAAAACTTCTTTCAAGAAGTTTTCCCCTGCGTACTCATCTAAAAAGGAGGACTGTTATGAAGAACAAGCTGATGATATATTTTGCCAATTCACAGGATAAGGCGGAGATAACCTATAAGCTGAAGAGGCTGGTACGCCTTGCCGTTGAGGCAACTCTCGCTTATGAGAAATACAACGGCGACTGCGAGCTGTCGGTTACCTTTACCGACGACGAGGGAATAAGAAAGCTAAACCGAAGCTTCAGAAAAATAGATTCTCCGACCGACGTGCTTTCATTTCCTCTTTTTGATTACGAGGGAAACGAGGAGCTTCCTGTCGACGAGCTTGACGATATGCTCGGAGATATCGTGATATCTCTTGAGAGGGCGGCGGCTCAGGCAAACGAGTACGGTCATAGCTTTGAACGCGAGGTAGCGTTTCTCACGGTTCATTCAACGCTTCATCTGCTCGGCTACGACCACGTAAACAGCGAGGACGAGGAGCTTGATATGCGCCGCCGGCAGACCGCCGTTATGGAAATGCTCGGTCTTGCGGTGAAATGATGACGTGTGAATAATGCGGGACTCTGCCCCGCGCCCCGCTTAAAAACCTTTTTGGAAAAAGGTTTTTAAGAATTTCCAAAAACTTTAAAGCAAATTATTTAGGCTGTAGAAAGCAAAACAAAAACGAACTTTTCGCGGGAAAGTTCTTGAAAGGGGTGCAGGGGAAAACTTCTATGCGGGACTCTGCCCCGCGCCCCGCTTAAAAACCTTTTTGGAAAAAGGTTTTTAAGAATTTCCAAAAGCTTTAAAACAAATTATTTAGGCTGTAGAAAGTAAAACAAAAACGAACTTTTCGCGGGAAAGTTCTTGAAAGGGGTTGCAGGGGAAAACTTCTTTCAAGAAGTTTTCCCCTGCGTATCTGAAAGGAATTTTATGAAAAAAACAGGATTTATCGCGATAGTAGGCAGACCGAACGTTGGAAAGTCTACGCTTCTCAATTCTATTCTCGGAGAAAAGGTAGCTATCGTATCGAGCAAGCCTCAGACCACGAGAAACAGGATAATAGGAATACACACGGTGGGAGAGAACCAATACGTTTTTCTTGACACGCCCGGAATACACAGTCCCAAGAACAGTCTTGGAGAATATATGGTAAATGCGGCGAACTCCTCAATGAAGGAGGCGGACGCCGTTATACTCGTCGCCGATACGGGCAAGGATCTGACTGCGGTTGAGGAGAACGTTATAGCGTATCTCAAAAAATCGGGAGTGCCGTCGATACTCGCTCTCAACAAAATAGATATGTACCGAAAGGAAGATATCGCGGCGGCTCTTGCCAAATATTCGGAGAAGCACGACTTTAACGCATTCGTACCGATAAGCGCGAAGAGTGGAAAGAACGTATCGGAGCTTCTTTCCGAATGTGTCCCTTTCCTTTCGGAGTCAGAGTGGTTTTTCCCCGAGGATATGGTAACCGACCAGCCCGAAAGACAGCTTGCCTCTGAGATAATCAGGGAGAAGATACTCCGCACGCTTAACAAGGAGGTGCCTCACGGTACCGCGGTCGTCATAGAGGAATTCAAGGACGAGAAAACGCTCATAAGAATACGCGCCGAGATATTCTGCGAGAAGGCTTCGCACAAGGGAATAATCGTCGGTAAGAACGGAGCGTCGCTTAAACTGATAGGAACCTACGCAAGAGAGGATTTGGAGCGGCTTTTCGGAACCAAAGTTTTTCTCGACCTTTGGGTAAAGGTCAAAAACAACTGGAGAGACAGTGTCGGAATGGTGGCTAATTTCGGATATTCCGACAAGGAATAAGCTTCGGAGGGTGTCGTGCGGGGAACTGTTGACGGACTTATTTTGCGTGAGACCGCGGTGGGTGAGAGCGACAAGCTTCTTACCGTGCTTACGGCTGAATACGGAAGGATAAGCATAAGCGCCAAGGGCGTCAGAAACATAAAAAATAAAAACATTTCGCTTTGCAGGCTTTTTACTTACGGGAATTTTGAGTATTACGAGAAGAACGGAATGAGATGGCTTGCGGGAGGCTCGGTAAACGACAGCTTTTTCGGTATAAATTCTGATATCGAGGGCTTTGCGCTCGCCTCGTACGCGGTGGATATAGCCCGTGAGATAACGGGAGAGGGAGTACCTGCGGAGGATATTCTCCGAATGACGCTCAATACGCTTTACGCCATCGAAAAAAAAATAAGACCGCTTGAGGTCATAAAGGGAGTGTACGAGCTGTTCGCAGCTTTCTCTTCGGGATTTGCTCCCGATATTTCGGCTTGCAGAGAATGCGGGGCGCGGACCTCGGAGACTATGTTTCTCGACGTGATGAACGGCTCGATGCTCTGTCAGGAATGTATGTCGAAGAGAAGGGCGTTTCAATTAAGCGAGGAGAGAACCGACGAGTATCTCACGGCGAGTATACTTTTTCCGATGAAACCGTCGGTTGCCGCGGCGGTAAGGTACGTGGCGGAGGCGTCTCCGAAAAGGATATTTTCTTTTGAGCTTAAGGAGCGAGAGGACGTCTCCGACTTTTCAAGGCTCGGAGAGGTGTATTTGCAGAACCATCTTGAGAGAGGCTTTGATACGCTCGAATTTTTCAAAACGGTATCGGCCGCTCCCGATATAAAAGGATAAAAACGATGAACGTAACGCAGAAAACAATATCGACTCTTGAATTTGATAAAATAAAAAATATGCTTGCCGCCGCGGCGGCAACGGCGGGCGCGTCAAGCCTTGCGCTTGAGCTTACGCCGAGCGACAATATCGACTTCGTGCTTCGCGCGCAGAAGCGCACGACCGACGCGAAAAGACTTGCCGACGCAAAAGGTATGCCCTCGTTCGGAGGCGTTACCGATACGGGCGGTATATGCGAGCGCGCCGACAAGGGAGCGACGCTTACCCCTCGCGAGCTTATGGATACGGCAATACTTCTTCGCACGGCGCGTTCTCTTAAGGAATATATACGCTCAAACAAAACGTTTGACACCGTGCTTGACGAGGTGTTTGAAAGACTTATCGTTCAAAGACCGCTTGAGGATAAGATATTCCGCTCTATAATATCGGAGGATATGATATCCGACGAGGCAAGTCCCGCGCTTTCCGATATAAGAAGAAAGATACGGGCGACGAATACGAAAATCAAGGATACGCTGAAAAATTACGTCAGCGGCTCTTACTCGAAGTATCTTCAGGAAAATATCGTTACTATGAGAAACGGAAGATACGTAGTTCCCGTCAGAGCCGAGTGCAAGGGAGACGTGAAGGGTCTTATACACGATACATCTTCGTCGGGAGCAACTATTTTCGTCGAGCCTATGGCGGTAGTTGACGCAAATAACGAGCTGAGAATACTTGAGGCGAAGGAAGCGCACGAGATAGAACGTATACTTTCGGAGTTGTCGGCGGAGGTCGGCGCTCTTTCGGAGCAGATAAACCTCAATTACTTAAATATAACCGAGCTTGCGTTTGCGTTTGCCTGCGCCGAGCTTTCAAGGCGAATGAACGCCTGCGAGCCGCAGATATGTGAGGAGAGAGAGATAGAGCTGCGCCGCGCGAGACACCCGCTTATCGACGCGGAATTCGTCGTGCCGATAAACGTCTCTTTGGGCAGGGGTTACGATACTCTCATAATAACGGGACCCAATACGGGCGGAAAGACGGTTACCTTGAAAACACTCGGGCTTTTTTCTCTTATGGCGCAGTCGGGACTTCATATCCCCGCCGACGAGGGATCGAGGCTTTGCGTCCAGGAAAAGATACTCGTGGACCTCGGAGACGAGCAGAGCATAGAGCAATCGCTGTCTACTTTTTCCTCTCATATGGTCAATATCGTGTCAATAGTCGGAGAGAGGAACGAGCATTCTCTCGTGCTGTTTGACGAGCTTGGCGCGGGTACCGACCCCGTTGAGGGCGCGGCGCTTGCGGTCGCCGTTATAGAGGATATAAGAAGCGCGGGAGCGCTTTGCGCGGCTACTACCCATTACGCCGAGCTTAAAGCGTACGCGCTTGATACCGAGGGCGTTTGCAACGCCTCCTGTGAGTTCGACGTCGAAACGCTTCGGCCCACCTATAAGCTGGTGATAGGAACGCCGGGTAAATCCAACGCTTTCGCTATCTCCTCAAAGCTCGGCTTGCCCGAGCGTATAATCCGCAGGGCTGACGGATACGTAAGTCAGGAAAACAAGAAGTTCGAGAGCGTTATCGGGGAGCTTGAGGCAAAGCGATTTGAGCTGGACAGGGAGCTTGAGAGCGCAAAACTTGCGCGCGAGGAATACGAAAAATACCGCGCTGAGTCGGAGACGCTCATAAAAGAAAAGCTCGCATCTGCCGAAAAGACGCTTGATACAGCGAGAAGCAAGGCGCAGACTATGGTTGACAGCGCTAAAGCGTCGAGCGAATTTATTATGGCGCAGATGGACAGGCTGAGGAAGGAGAAGGACTCCGAAAGACTAGGAGAGGAGCTTGACAGGGCGAGGAAGGAGCTTCGTGAGCATTTACGAAGCAACGAGGGTAAATATAATCCGACGATAGAGAGAAAAAGAGACGGAAAATACGTTCTCCCGCGCGCTCTCCGAAGGGGAGACGAGGTGTTGATAGTAAGCCTTGACAAAAAAGCGGTGGTTACCGACCTTCCCGACAAAAACGGCAAGGTAGGCGTTCAGGCGGGTATCATACGGACGAAGGCAGACTTGTCCGACCTCATTCTTATTGAGGAGGAGAACGCGGCGCAGAGCACGAAAAAGGCGTCTTACAGAATGACGGTAAACAGGGAGTTCAGAGACGAGATAGACCTGCGCGGAAGGACGGGAGACGAGGCGTGGAGCGCCGTGGACAAATATCTCGACGAGGCGCAGCTCGCGGGCTTTTCTACCGTTCGCCTTATACACGGAAAGGGAACGGGCGCGCTTAAAAACGCGCTTTGGGCTTATCTTAAAAAAGACGGGCGCATAGCGAGCTTCAGAATAGGAAAATACGGTGAGGGCGACGGAGGAGTTACCGTGGTGGAGCTTAAATAAGGCTGATTATAATATCTAAAATCGACAATCAAAAACGCATATTTTGAAAAAGATTTATGCAAACTTATGTTTTCTTGTCAAATATTCAAAAATTTTTAATTTTATTGGAAAAAAGCAAAAAAATATGTTATAATTAAACAGTCGGTTAAAAATTTCGGATTTTCATAAGATTCGGATAAAAATTCAATTCGGAGGGATATATGAAGGGAGCATATTACGCGGATCTCAGTGTGATAGGTATGAAAGGATGCGAGCAGTTTGCCTCGCAGGTCGATTACTATTTGAAGGATTGGAGACGCCACGGAGGAGACGAGTCATTTCTCGTAGACGTTGATTGTCCGAGATTTGGAACGGGTGAGGCAAAGGCTATACTGCACGAATCGCTCAGAGGCCACGACCTTTACATTATCTGTGATATGTTCAACCACGGCGTAACGTATAAAATGTACGGACAAGAGGTTCCTATGAGCCCTGACGACCATTACGCCGACCTGAAGCGTATAATTGCCGCAAACGCGGGGAAGGCAAGGCGCGTATCGGTTATTATGCCGATGCTTTACGAGGGAAGACAGCACAAGAGATCGGGCAGAGAATCGCTTGACTGTGCCGTTATGCTTCAGGAGCTTGTTAAAATGGGCGTTACCAACATAATTACCTTTGACGCTCACGACGCGAGAGTTCAGAACGCTATTCCGCTTTCGGGCTTTGACGACGTAAGACCTACTTATCAGATGATAAAGGCTCTCGTAAGAGCGGTTCCCGACGTATCTTTTGACAAGGAAGACCTCGTTATCATATCTCCCGACGAGGGAGCTATGTCACGCTGTATGTATTATTCATCGGTGCTCGGTATAGATATAGGTATGTTCTATAAGCGCCGTAATTATGCGGTAGTGGTCAACGGAAGAAATCCGATAGAGGCGCACGAATATCTCGGAAGAGACCTTTCAGGCAAGGACGTTATCATAGTTGACGATATGATATCTTCGGGAGAATCGCTTATAGACGTTGCGGTTCAGCTTAAGGAAAAGGGAGCAAAGAGAATATTCGCTTTCGCAACCTTCGGACTTTTCACCGAGGGCTTCGATAAGTTTGATAAGGCGTACAGCGAAGGTATTTTTGATAAGATCTTTACCTCTAACCTCGTTTACCGCCGCCCAGGTCTTAACGATAGAGAATGGTACGTTGAGGTAAATATGTGTAAGTACGTAGCTTATATTATTGATACTCTCAACCACGACGAGACGATAAGCGGATTGCTTAACCCCGTTAAGAGAATCCATAAGCTGCTTGATAATCATAAGAAAAAACAACCCTCGCAGATGAAAATGGATTTTGAGGATTGAGATAAATAAAATAGATTGTTTTATTTGGGGGAGGAGCTTTTTGTAAAAAGCTCCTCCCCCAACCCCCTCCGCAAAAATCTTTAAACGTTGGGGTTGCTTTTGAAATTTTGTCTTGCTTCCTACGGAGAGACAATTCGGGTTTCACCATACTTGGTAGGGGAGAGGCTTGCTCCTCCCGCGCGGAAAAATTTTTTGGCAGAAAACAAAATGAAAATCTAAAATCATCCCCCGCAAAAATCTTTAAACGTATTGGATTTTATTTGGAAATTTTGCTTTGCTTTCTACAGGAAGCAGGACAAAAATCCAAAACCATACCCAAGTTTTAAAGTTTTTGAAGAGGGGTAAGGGGAGAAACTTTTGTAAAAGTTTCTCCCCTTTATTTTATTTTATTTTATTATACATTTATCATACCTCTCACGATATAAACAAAAGCAAGACCAAAAGCAAGATTATATCGTCGTCGGTATCGTTTTGCGACAAAAGCAGAATAAGTCCGATAATCAGCAATTCCTCGAAGCCGAAGCCTTTCGAAAATATTTTTCCGAGATTAAAATTAAACCCGGGAAGCTTAAATTTCTTTTCCGAATGCTTCATCGCTTCTACGCTTTCATCGGAACGCTCCTCCTCGTGCGGTACGGAATCAGACGATACTTCGATTTCGGTATTTTCGGGGGATACCTCGCTTCCCTCGTCTTTTTCCTCAAA
Source organism: Clostridia bacterium (assembly GCA_017464565.1). GTDB lineage: Bacteria > Bacillota > Clostridia > Oscillospirales > CAG-272 > HGM12713. The sequence goes on along the minus strand of JAFTZH010000042.1, from coordinate 8,893 downwards.
ATCGTTTTTTTGCTCTTCTGCCGCAGTCGTCTGCGGAGCGAAAGCGTTTCCGCTGTAATTATCGGGAACTCTGACACCGTTCGCAAATTTGTAATTTGGATATCTGCTGTACATAATACCCTCCTTAATTCAAGTGTCGGAATACTTCCGAAAGCTTTCCGAGCTTCACCATATAATCTATCGCCTCACACCGCTCCTTGCAAAGATAAGGCTTCAGAGCCAACAGCAGACAGCTTCGTCGGTCGGCTCCGTGAGAGGCTTTCGAGGAGGGAAGAGACGCGCTTTTTTGCATAGAGGCAATCATAGGCGCCAGAGCGGCTACGAAGTCGGGGAGCTTTTCGTCCGCGCCGCTTACCGAGGAGGACGTCGGTACGGCTTCTTCGGTTTCCGTTTTATCAGTATTTTTTTCTTCGGCTTTATTTTCTTCCGCGGTACTTTGATTTTTAAGCATCGGGCCGAGGGCTGACGCGACCATAGTTATAAGCTCGGGGTTGGCGAGAATCCCGTCTATCATTGAAGCAAGATTTGGCGGCGCGGAAGATTTTTCTTCTGCCGAGGACAAAGGCGCGTTCTTTGCCTGTTCGTTATCTGCACTCATATCCGAAAAAGCTCCTTTCTTTCGTTCTGCTTGTTTGATTATTAAGTATCTTTTTTACTTTTTTCGGTTTTGCTCGTACATTTGCGCGACGCGGGCGAGGTCGCTGTCGGTGGCACTTGACAGAGCGCGGCGTATACTTTGAACGTCGGACGTGTTTACGTTAAAGCTTGCGGGGTCTATACCGCTTTCGGCGGCGAGCTTTGTGATGATGAGCTTGAGCTGGCGGTCGTTAAGAGAAAGAAGCTTCTCAAGAGATTCTCTGTCTATCTGCATAATTTACCTCCGAATGAGTATGTTTTGAATTTTACGGCTTCACGGAAAGTATATGCCAAGAGCTAAAAAACGGTGATAGAGGATTGCTTTTTTTATCGTTTAATATATAGACTTTGCGCGAGAGATATGTTATAATTAGATAAGTACCAAATAAAAAGATACGGAGACGGTTTACGGTTATGAAGCATTATTTTATAATCAATTCCAAAGCGGGCAAGGGCGACAGAGCCAAGGAGTTTGACGAAAAGATACGGGACGCGTGCGAGAGCCGAGGAGTTGAATACGAGATATACAATACTCTCAGAGTGGGAGACGCTACCGACTTCGTTAAGAGCGTTTGCTCGCGGCCCGAGACTCTTCCCGCAAGATTTTACGCGTGCGGAGGGGACGGAACTCTCTGTGAGGTGGTAAACGGAGCCGTCGGAGCTGACGGCGCGTCGGTCGGAGTCGTACCTATCGGAACGGGAAACGATTTCGTCAGAAATTTCGGCTCTGCCGAGGCGTTTTTCGATATCGGCGCACAGCTTGACGGAGAGACGATGGATATAGACGTGCTTAAATGCAACGAGAAATACGCCGTAAATATGATAAATATAGGCTTTGACTGCGAGGTTGTAAAAAAGACGGCAAAGCTTAAGAAAAATCCGCTTATTTCATCCAAGCTCGCGTATGCGGCGGGAGTGGTCAGCACGCTTATAAAAAAGCCCGGTGTAAAGGCGGAAATATCGCGCGACGGAGAGAAATCTGTCGTAAAGAAATATCTTCTCACTACCTTTGCCAACGGAAGCTTTTGCGGAGGCGGTTTCCATTCAAACCCGTTTGCCGAGCTTTCTGACGGCAAGATAGACGCGCTTTTTATCAACGATATATCGAGAACGAAATTTATCACTCTTATCGGAAGCTATAAAAAGGGAACGCATATTACCGAAAAGAACAAGGACGTTCTCAGCAGCACCAAGTGCGGAAGGATAATATTAAAATTTGCCTCCGAGCAGGGAGTGAGCGTTGACGGCGAGATAACTAATTTCAAGGAAATATGTATAGAAAGTATTGCCCGCGCGCTGAATTTCATCGTTCCCGCAGGCGCGGCTCTTTCGGTAAAACGCTGTAATACCGGGGAAGCTTCGGTTTAAAAGAGAAAAATGACGTTACTCATACTTTCCGATTCACACGGAAGAGCGGACAATATACTTCGTGCTTACGAAAGAAACAGACAGGCGGCCGAGATTCTTTTTCTCGGAGACGGACTGAACGACGTGCAAAGGGTCGGGTTTGACGGAAAAGTACCTATATGCGTGCGGGGAAACTGCGACGCGGGGGGCGTTTTTTCGTTTTCGGACGTTCCTGCGGAACGTATTCTCTCGTTTGGCGAATATAATATATTGATGCTTCACGGACATAATTACGGCGTTAAATCCTCTCTTGAGAGGGCGATAGCCCGCGCGGCTGAAAAGGGCGCCGATTTACTGCTTTACGGACACACGCATATAAGACGGGACGTATATTTGCCCGAGGGGACGGAGATAGGAGACGTAAGGCTTGTCAAGCCTCTTAGGGTATTCAATCCGGGGAGCATAGGCTCTCCGAGAAACGGCGGATATTCGTTCGGGCTTATTACGATAAGAAGCAAGGATATACTTACCTCTCACGGAGAAATATAGAAAACAAAAAAGCCTTGCGCGAAGGCAAGGCTTTGAGCGGTCCGAAAACCCGAACCGCTCATAATATTCAATAATTTTCAGTTAAGAGCTTAACTCTTATACCGTTTCGGGCTGTTCCTCAAGAGCCGCCGCTTCAAGAGCTTCCCTATACGCCTCTATTACCGCTTCCTCAAGCGTTCCTCGGAACTGGGCGTTTATAGGATGAACTATATCGCGGTAAGTATCATCGGGATTTTTTCTGCTGGGCATTACGATAAAAAATTTGTCTCTTGCGTTTATCACCTTTATATCGTGAACAGCAAGCTGACCGTCGAACGTAACCGACACGATAGCTTTCATAGGTCCTTCATCAAAAAGTTTTCTAACTTTAACGTCTGTAATTTGCATTTTTCATTCCTCCGTTGTTGAAAAAATGTGATAGTATAATATTGTCAGAATTTTTTCCGAATATTCTATCTGAATATATTATACAAGCTAAATTTGAAGGTTATTCAATCATTTTGAAATTTTTATGTGAACAAGTTTGAAATAATTTCGCAAATTAAAAATAGAATGTAAATAAAAGATTATCTACCTGTGTATATCGGCTTTTTACGCAGATTTTAATTTTGAACGGAGGTATCTGCCGCAGGGCAGCTTTATCTTATGTCTATTCCAAATACGCACTTCGGCGCAGAAGAAATATCAAAAATATTAAAGAATTGCAAGAGTATATATTTCATCGGCATAGGCGGTATAAATATGTCCTCTCTCGCGCATATCTCGCGAAAAAGAGGATTTATTACCGGTGGCTCTGACAGGGTGAGAACCGCTCTAACCGAGAGACTTGAGAACTCGGGTATACGTATTAATTACTCTCACGAAAAAGAGAACGTACACGGATACGGCGCGGTAGTGTATACCGTGGCGATATCGGCGGATAACCCCGAGTACGTCGAGGCGCAGAGGTTAGGAATTCCCTGCATATCGCGCGCCGATTTTCTCGGATACGTAATGACCGGCTACCGCAGGAGAATAGGCGTGTCGGGAATGCACGGGAAAAGCACCTGCACCTCAATGTGCGCATCGGTGTTTATAGGCGCGGAGGCATCTCCCACCGTGCTGTCGGGCGCCGAGCTTGATATTATGGGCGGAGCGTATACCATCGGGGACGGAGAGGATTTTATTTTTGAGGCGTGTGAGTATATGGACTCGTTTCTCGATTTCAATCCGACCGTGGCGGTCGTGCTGAACGTCGAGATGGATCACGTCGATTATTTTCACAGTATGGAGCAGATACGAAAATCCTTTTACGATTACGTGTCGATAACGGGAGAGGACGGCTACGCCGTCGCGAACGCCGACGACGCTGAGGTAAGCAAGGCGCTCGCAAACTATTCGGGAACGCTCGTTACCTTCGGTATAGAGACCGAGAATTGTAACTTCAGAGCGGCGAATATCGTCTGCGGTAAGGGAAGATATAGCTTCGACGTAGAAAAAAACGGAGTTTTTCTTTGCCGAATACAGCTTTCGGTAACGGGATATCACAACGTATATAACGCTCTCGCCTGTGCGGCGGCGGCAGATCTCTGCGGAATATCCGCCGAGGCGATATCAAAGGGATTGTCGGCTTTCCGAGGAGCAAAAAGACGAATGGAATACAAGGGTAGCTTTTGCGGAGCGGAGCTTTACGACGATTACGGTCATCATCCTACCGAGGTGCGTACCACGCTGAACGGCGCGGAAGGGCTTGCCGAAAAGCGGCTAATCTGTGTTTTTCAGCCTCATACGTATTCGAGAACAAAAGAGCTTTTCGGAGAATTTGCGGCTGCCTTTGAGGCAGCGGACAAGGTTTTGCTTTCCGATATATACGCGGCGAGGGAAACCGACGACGGCACCGTAAGCTCGGCTATGCTTGCCGAGGCGATAGGCGGGAAGGCGGTATACTGCGGAACCCTTACGCAGACCGCCGAAGTACTCCGCAGGGAGATGTCGGCGGGAGACACGGTCGTAGTTATGGGTGCGGGAGATATCTATAAAATATTCGATATGATATAGGAGACCATATGTTAAAGAAAAAAGAATTTTGGATAAGCGCGGCGGTGTTCGTGCTTGCTTACTCCGCGCTGGAATTTATGACGTACGATTGGGATTGGTCCTGGTTTCCGTACGTTCACGCTTTTAACGTTCCTACGGTAGCGAGCTGGTGCCACGCTCTGTATTTTATCATAGGGAAAAAGCTTACGCCTAAAACGAGCGTAATATGCGCCCTGTCGGTTCTCGCGTGCGCGCTTCCGCACGTTCTTTTTACCGTGCTCGTTTACAGCTCTTGGGTTTGTGTCGGCGTTTCGGCGCTTTTCATCATATTCCTTTTCGTAAAAGCTCATAAGCTGAAAAAAGGATAAACTTATATTTCAGGTGAAGAAAAACTTCTTAAAAGAAGATTTTCACCGCACACCGCAAAGGAGATATTTATGTACGATGCAATAGCGCGCGTTTACGATAAATTGAATAAGGATATAGATTACGGCGTTTGGGCGGATTTCGTTGAGAAATGCTTTGAAAAATATCTTGCCGAGAAACCGTCGCTCGTGCTTGATCTCGCGTGCGGGACGGGAAGTATGACGACGGCTCTTGCCGACAGAGGCTACGATATGATAGGCGTTGACGTAAGCGAGGATATGCTGTCGGAGGCGTATCTGCGGAGCGAGGGAAAAGGAATATTGTATCTGCTTCAGGATATGAGAAGCTTTGAGCTGTACGGGACGGTCGGCGCTGTGCTTTGCTGTCTTGACAGCCTCAATTATCTGCTTTCCGAAAAGGATATCTCGCAGTGCTTCGGCTGCGTTCACAACTATCTCGACCCCGACGGATTGTTTTTGTTCGATATGAATACTCCGTACAAATTCGAGAATATATATTCCGACAACGCGTACGTTCTTGAGGACGAAATAGAATATGGGGGAGAAGAACCGCAGGCGGTATTCTGCGCTTGGCAGAATCAATACGACAAGGTGAGCGGTATATGCGATTTTTACCTCACCTTATTTGAGGAAGAGGACGGGCGTTATATCCGTTCGGACGAGCATCAAAGAGAGAGATGCTATGGGCTTGACACGGTAAAGTCTCTTTTGGAAAAGAGCGGTTTCGAGTTTCTCGGTTGTTTCGGAGACTTTGAGTTTTCCGCGCCCGGCGAGGATTGCGAGCGGTGGTATATCGCCGCCCGCGCGAAAAAATAAAATTTTAAAATTTTTAAGAGGAAAAGAAAATGTCAGAGAAAAAAGCTTCTTCAATACTCCGTGCTATGACGAGGGACGGCAGCGCGAGGATACACGTTATAAATTCGACGGAGATAGTAAATACGGCGGTGAGATACCATAAGACCTCTCCGACGGCGGCCGCGACGCTCGGACGGCTTCTCACGGCGACCTCGATAATGGGGTGTATGCTCGGAGAGAAGACCGACGCGATAACGGTATCTCTCGGCGGCGACGGTCCCGCGGGCCGCGTGCTTGCGGTAGGAGATTACTACGGAAACGTGAAGGGGTATATTCAAAATCCGCTCGTGGATATTCCTAAGAAGAGCAATGGAAAGCTTGACGTGGGCGGAGCGGTCGGCGCGGGACTTTTGACTATCATCAGAGATACGGGAGGGGACGAGCCGTACACGGGTTCGATACCTCTTGAGAGCGGAGAGATAGCCGAAGATATCGCGGCGTATTACGCAAAAAGCGAGCAGATACCAACGGTTTGCGCTCTCGGAGTGCTGGTTGACACCGATTATACCTGCCGCGCGGCAGGCGGAGTGCTTATTCAGCTTCTTCCCTTTGCCGACGAGGGTACGGTGGACAAGATAGAGAAGAACGCGTCCTTGCTTTCAAACGTGTCAAGGCTTTTCGATTCGGGAAAGACGAACGCCGAGATTGCCGAGTACGTTATGAACGGTATAGAGTACGACGTTTTCGACGAGCTTGAGGTCGAATATAGGTGCGATTGCAGCAGGGAGAGGGTCAGAAAAGCCCTTGCCTCGATAGGCAAGGACAAGGTCAATCAAATGCTCGACGAGCAGCTTGCCGAGGGTAAAGAGGAAAAGCTGGAGGTCGTTTGCCGCTTCTGCGGTAAGAAGGAATTTTTCGACCGCTCCGACGCGGAGAAGCTTTGAGTTTTTTGGAGAGATATGTGGGGGAGGGACTTTTGCAAAAGTCCCTCCCCCAAACCCCCTCTTCAAAAACTTAAATATTTTGGGTATGTTTTTGAAATTTTGTCTTGCTTCCTACGGAGAGATTATTTCGTATTTTCGCCATACTCGGTAGGGGGAGGGGCTTGCTCCTCCCCCTACCGAGTATAATGAAAGCCTATGTTAAATTTCCGTAGAGAGAAAAACAAAATCTTAAATCATACCCAACGTTTAAAAGTTTTTGAAAAGGGGTTGGGGGAGAAACTTTTTATAAAAAGTTTCTCCCCTAAAAAATAATATTAATTCGATTTTTTCATAAATTATATTGGAGGTGTTTATGAAAAAATTTATACGGTTGTTTTTTTGTATACAGATGGTTTTGGCGTTGCTTTTTGCTTCGGCTTGCTCCGGGGGAAGCAAAAGCTGTGAGGAGGCTCTTTACGGTATATGCGCTGAGATGAAGCTGCCTGCGGGGCAAACGTATTTGTCGGGAGCTGAGGAGGGGAGCGATAAATATTTATCCGAGGACACTATAAATACGCTTTACGGCGAGCGGGCGTACGGAGAGCTTTTCCCGCTTATAGAGGAATACGCTATATATATTTCATCTTTTGCCGAGCCTTACGAGGCGGCGGTATTCAAATGCCGTTCGCGCTCTGATACCGACCTTATAGCGGAGATGTGCTTTGCGAGGACGGATATACTTAAGGTCATTCTGCGCGATACCGAGTTTGCGGAGCTTGTACAGGAGGCAAGGGTAAGCGTTAAGGGAAAATTAGTCTTTATGATTATCGGCGGTGAGTGCTGATTTTTGAATAAAAGCAGAAGATTTTTATGAATTTATAACAAAGTGTTGACAATTTTTTTGCGATATGTTATGATTAATGTAAATCAATGTGATATATTTTATATATCGCATACATATAAAGGAGGAAAATTTGTGAAAAAGTTACTCAAAATCTTTGTTTGCGCAATGACCGTTATTATGTTGTTTTCCGCAGTTTCCGTTTCCGCGGCGGACAGACACCAACTGGAAGCTCAATATATCGGTACGGCTCCCACGATAGACGGAGTTATTACCGAGGCTGAATGGGGAACCCCCTTTATAGACGCTTCTTACACCGATACTAAATTCTATTACGCCAGCACTCTCTATACAGCGATTCTTCCTACCAACGTAAAGTATTACGTTCGCTGGGACGCGACTAATCTTTACATAGGCGCGCAGGTTACCGACGCTACGCACTCTAATCCTCACGTGAGCAAGGACATCTGGTACGGAGATTCGCTCCAGATTGATATCTGCGCTAAGAACGATGACCAGGCGGCGCGCTGGCGTACCAATACGGGCTTGTCTACCGCCGATAACAAAACGTATTCTTGGACCTATAATAAGCCCAATTCCGCAAAGACCGGACTTTCAAACGTAAACAGTGCCCGCAACGGTTCGGCAGTAGTTGCTCGCGAAGGTACCGTTACTACTTACGAGCTTACTTTCCCGTGGTCGTATTACAGATCCGACGCTACCATTAAAAACGATTTTTCCTTGTTGATAAACTTCCAGCTCTATCTTGCCGACGGCTCTCTTGCCGCAGATGGAACCTCTTTCCCGGGTACTACCTTCCTCGGTTCCTTGACTTACGGCGTTAAGGACGGTGACTCTGTACTTTATCCGCTCGTAACCTTGAAGGGCGCGCCCGCTGACTTCACGTCAACGACGACAGCGGCAACTACTACCGCTGCAAAAACTACCGCCGCAACGACTAAAGCTACTACCACTGCCGCAACTACGGCTGCCGCAACTACCACAGCAACCGAAGCTGAGGCTGATAGCGGATGCGGTTCGGTTATCGGAGTAGGAACGCTTGCCGTTACTGCTCTCGTGTGCGGTACCGTCGTTTCTAAAAAAAGAAGAAAATAAATAATTGATGATAAAAGCGGAGAAACTTTTTCAAAAGTTTCTCCGCTTGAAATTTTTGTGTTTGTTTTATGTGGGTAAGGGGTTGCGGGAGATGAAGAACACGATTGGTCTTTATCTCCCGCAAACAAGCTCTTCCCCCTACCGAGTATGATGAAAACTTAATTTAAGCTCTCCGCAGAAAGCAAGACAAAAATCCCAAACCATACCCAACGTTTAAAGTTTTTTGAAGAGGGGGGTTTGGGGGGAGTGCCTTTTTGCAAAAAGGCACTCCCCCCATAAAACAA
>JAFTZH010000041.1 GCA_017464565.1 Clostridia bacterium | reverse complement strand
GGTACGCGATAGCGTGTCTGTTTTTTTGCTTGTTTTCGTTTATAGACTCGAATCGTCATGTTATCTTGATTCGCACGAACCGCGTTCGTGCCGTTTCGGCGAGCTGAACGAGACGAAGCAGTGTCGACTGCTTCAAGCCTAGCAGGGAGCCCAAACAAGTGCGAAGTCCTTTGCGACTCCGCCTTGTTTGGGCTTTTTCTTTACGGCGATGAGCCACGACAAATTTGTATCGGTTTATTGAAAAATCTACGATTGTGTGATATAATGACTGTGAGAAAGATGGCGCAACTATGAAAAAATTTAAGGAGAAACTCGTGAAAAGACAAAGTTCAATTGATTTTATAAAATTCTTTCTTTCCATTATCATTATTTTTCTGCATTTTGAATTCATTTTTTCAGGTGGATATTTGGCTGTAGAAGGCTTTTTTATGATATCCGGCTTTTTGATGATGCGATCTCTTTGCAAAAAACAAGATACGTCGCCGGAAGGCACAATGCGATTTGTATTACATAAATATAAGGCTATTTTTTTGCCCTTGCTTTTTTCTGCCATTAGTGGTTTTTTGATATATGAATTTTTGATTTTCAAGGATACGTATGATATTATTTTAAGAAGAATTCCTTTATTGCTCTACGAGATTGTTCCTTTGCAGGTCGCAGGCTTTGAAGCGATGTATACGACGGGTGTTTCCTGGTATCTTGCCGCTATGCTTTTGGCGATTGCTTTGATACATCCTTTTGCCAAAAAAGATCCTCAGCGATTTGCTTATACGGTTTGTCCCACGGCGGCTGTTTTAATTTATGGATTTTTATGCGCTCGGTGCGGTAATTTGTCGATTCCCAATACTTGGTTGCTTGAGGGATTGTTGAATACCGGGTTGCTGCGAGGAATTGCCGGAATTGCTTCGGGATGCTTTTTGTACGTTTTGGTATCGCGTACCTTTGATAAAAAAGCGCCCTCTATAAAAGAGCGGTGTTTATTCACACTTCTCGAAATTTTGGGTTGGGCGTTTATATTACTTCTAATGACTAATAAACATTTCGTTTGCACCTCGATGGATTACGTATTTTTGCCGATAATGTTTGGCGTACTTTATATTGCGTTTTCACAAAAGTCTATATTTGCGCTGTTTATTAATCATAAGTGGACGGGAATATTATCAGCTTGCAGTATCTATACGTTTATGAATCATTTGGCGTGGTCGCAATATTTTAAATATACGTATCCTGATAAAACAAAGTTTGAGCTTTTGCCTTGGTATATTTTATGTGTAATCGTTTCCTCTGTCTGCGTTTGGCTTTTGACGAAGCTGACAGAGTTGATACTCCGAAAAATTAAAGAAAGAAGAAAAAAAGAAATTCAAAGTGTATAAGAAACCACCCGCAAAACCTGTAAACAAGTTTTGCGGGTGGAGTTTTTTGTATATCGAAAACTTCTCCATAGCGGCATTAGCCGATACTTCGTTAAAATATATTCTCGTTTTCCGCGTTAAGATTGAATCGTCAAATTATCTTGATTCGCACGAACAAAAATTGTTCCGCTTTGGCGAGTTGAGCGGCTTGTGCAAAACAAACTAAATATATAATAATTTTTGTGCAAACGCACAAATTAAAATTTCCGATTTCTGTTGACTTTTGGAATTTTATGTGATAAAATGACACAACTAAAAAATTAAATATCTCGATAGTCGGATACAAGACGAAAAATGCTTTTTTTCGGCATTGGCTGTGCAATAAGTGTAAGCTTCCCGAATTCGTCGGAGCGGCACTTAAAATCTATAACATTTACGTTGGCTTTCTAAGCGCAACAGCAACGGAGGTTTTTATGGATACTACGATTCACATCAACAAACATCTGACAAACGCAGAGCTTTCAAACATTGAAAAGCTCGGAACGTCGGACAACCCCGTCCGATTCGCAATCGTAGGTGATATTTCCGCCGACGGAAAATACGCCTGTTCGACGTTGGCTGCTACTGCTGACGAGCTGATCGTTGTCGATCACTCCGACGGCACAGTGTCCGAACGTATTCATTTTTCCGACGTTGACGAGATATTTACCAAGCGTATGTACGGTAACGCTTTTATCCGCGTCAGGCTCAAGGGGGAGAGCAAGCCGAAGAATGTTTTCAGATATACGTTCAGTATATCCGCGCTTTGCGATTCGGTGATTTTGTACGTGAACAGCTACCGCGACGGAGAGAAGCTGTCGGCAAGGCTTGACAGTATCGCCGCCGCATATGAAAAACAGCTCTCGGTTTGTCCGAAGTGCGGAAGAACTCTCTCCGCGCCGGGTGTCAAATGTATCAACTGCGAGGGCAAGAAAAAGATAATTACGCGGCTGGCGAAATATATGAAGCCCGAGCTTGCGGTGCTTATCGTATCCGTAATAATTTCGATATTCACTACCTTTTTGGCGCTTCTGCCTCCATTTATGACGCAGACGCTCGTGGACGATATTCTTCTGCCCGGAAACGCCTCGGGTACGCGGATAAAGCTGTTCAACGTGTTCGATACGACCGTCGTTCAGAGTCTTATAATTATAGGTATAATTCTTACGCTTACCTATTTCGTCCGCTTTGGTCTCGGAGCTATCCGAGGATATTACCTGCGAAAAGCGGGCGACAGGATAGTAAAGGACCTCAGAGACGACGTTTACGAGCACGCGCAGCATCTTTCGATGAGATTTTACGACAAGACCTCTACGGGTTCGGTAATAAATCGTATATCGGGAGACAGCTCGACGCTTCAATCGTTTATGCTTCGTATTACGCAGGAGGTCGTCGTTCAGTTTTTCAAAATGGTGGGAATTATCGTTATAATGATAATTATGAATCCCACGCTCGCGATATTCTCGCTTATTCCCGTTCCGTTCGTGGCAATCGGTTCGAGGATATTCTCAAAGAAGATAGCGCCCTTCTACCGCCGTATATGGAAGCGGTGGGCAAAGGTTTCGTCGGTTCTCACCGATACGATACCCGGAATACGCGTTATAAAATCCTTCACCAACGAAAAGAACGCCACTAAGATTTTTGAGGACAAAAATCAGGAGTGGTACGAGACCGATATAAAGGCGGGAAAAATACTCAACGTTTATCCCGCGGCAGTCAACTTTTTCGTTTCGATAGGCTCGGTCGTTATATGGATGCTCGGCGGACTTGCCGTATGCGGAGCGACCAATATATCGGGAGACATATCGGTGGGTCTGCTCGTATCGTTTATATCCTACGCTTCAATGTTTTACGAGCCGGTCAACTTTTTCGCAAACCTTAACGATTCTTATCAGAGCTTTCTGTCCTCGGCAGAGCGTATTTTCGATATTCTTGACGCCGAGCCCGAGCACGATTTCGGCAAGGGAAACAAAAACGTCAATATGGCGGGAGCTATCGAGTTCAAGAACGTTACCTTTTCTTTTGATCGTACGAAAAAGGTACTTAAAAATATCAATCTGAAGATAGAGCCCGGAGACATTGTGGGGATCGTCGGAACCACCGGTTCGGGAAAATCAACGCTCGTCAATCTTTTCCTGAGGTATTACGACCATTATCAAGGTCATATTTACGTTGACGGCGTTGATATACGAAACATAGATATGGAATATTACCGTTCGCAGATAGGCTTCGTTCAGCAGGAGCCGATGATGTTCCACGACACGATATTCAATAACATAGCTTACGGAAACGAAGAATATTCGGTGGACGACGTGATATACGCGGCGGATATAGCGAACGCTCACGACTTTATCGCTCGTCAGCCCGACGGTTACGATTCGGTGCTCGGAGAGAGAGGAGTCGGACTTTCGGGAGGAGAGAGGCAGAGACTTTCTATCGCCCGTGCTGTTCTGAAAAATCCGAGTATTCTCGTATTTGACGAGGCTACCGCGTCGGTTGACTCCGAGACAGAGCATCTTATACAGGAAGCGATAGAGCATCTTATAAGCGGAAGAACGACGATAATGATAGCGCATCGTCTCTCAACGCTGAGCAAGGCGAATAAGATAGTCGTCGTTGACAACGGAAGAATAATCGAATGCGGCACTCCCGAGGAGCTGATGGCGCTGAAGGGCAAGTATTATAAGCTCGTCGAGATACAGTCTATGGCGGATAAGGTTAACCGTAAAAAAGAAGAAGAGCATTTTGAATAAGGGGGCGGGATTATGGCAAACAGATATCTTATAACGGGCGCGGACAGCATAGTACGCACCGATACTTACCTTGTCAGAGTGGATTGCGCTGACGGCAGATGCTTTGAGGAGCTTGAGCCGCGCAGGCTGTTTCCTATGAGCGATACCGACCGTTATATAACCTTCCTCGACTCTCGCGAAAAGGAGATAGCTATGGTAAAGGATCTCGCGGAGCTTGACGAAGCCTCGCGCAGAGCGGTTGAGGAATGCTTTTTCGATTATTATATGATACCCGAGATAACGAAGATAATCGGAGTTGAGGATAAATTCGGCACGCTGAAATGGCGTGTTATGACCGACAGGGGAGAGATAACCTTTTCTATCCGCAACCGCCACAGCGACATAAAGGTGCTTGGAAAGGATAGGCTTCTCGTGAGAGATTCCAACGACAACCGATATCAGATAAGCGATATGTCCTCGCTTGATAAAAAAAGTATGAAAAAAATATACAGCTATCTTTAATAAAAAACCGTTCGCTAAAAGGGCGAACGGTTTTTTGCTTCCAATACTTACATTTGAAAAACGAAGTATAATATGTTATAATTAGTAAGGAAGATAAATTTATCTTCCGAAATAATTCAAGGAGGTACGGTATATGAAAAAAATACTTGTATTTGTTTCGAGTATCGTAATACTTATTTCGGTCTTTTTGATAGGCGCGTCGGCTGCCTCGACTCATACCGTAGTATCGGGTGATACTATGTGGAAGATAGCCGTAAAATATCAGGTGGGGCTCAGTGAGATAAAAAGCGCCAATCCTCATATAGCAAACCCGAACCTTATATATCCCGGGCAGGTGCTTAACATACCTGCTGCCGACTCGTCGGTATTGAACTACGAAAAAGAGGTGGTAAGACTCGTAAACGAGATAAGAGTGCAGAACGGACTGAAAGCGCTTACGCACGATTGGGAGCTTAGCCGTGTCGCGCGCTACAAATCTCAGGATATGAAGGACAATAAATATTTCTCTCATACGAGTCCCGTATACGGTTCGCCGTTCCAGATGATGAAGAGCTTTGGTATAACCTATAGAAGCGCGGGTGAGAATATCGCGCGCGGACAGGCTACGCCACAGGCGGTTGTCAACGCTTGGATGAATTCCTCCGGACACAGAGCAAATATACTTAATTCCTCGTTTACACATATAGGCGTGGGATACGTCTCGGGCGGAAACTATTGGACGCAGATGTTTATAGGTAAATGATAATTTATGATTATTTTATGGGGGAGGAGCTTTTTGCAAAAAGCTCCTCCCCTGCCGAGTATGATAAAAGTCTATGTTGAGTTTCCGCAGGAAGTAAGACAAAAATTAAAAATCACACCCAACGTTTAAAGTTTTTGAAGAGGGGTTCGGGGAGAAACTTTTGCAAAAGTTTCTCCCCGAATATCTTTCTCTACGACTAACTTTAATTTTCCTTTTTGAAAAATTCATAAACTGTTTTCATTTGTGGAACGCCGATGGAACATTGGCGGAACAGCTTGGGAACAGCCGAGCAGTATAATATTTCCAAAGAACGGCGCCGTTTGCGTTCGGCATCGTTTAAAATTTTTGGAGGTATTTAACTATGTATTTTAACGCTATTGCAAAAGTTATCGCGGAGAGAACCGACGTTGAGGTTTCTTCAATCAAACCCGAAAGCACGTTTGCCGAGCTTGGCATTGATTCTCTCGACACCGTAGAGCTTCTTATGAGTCTTGAGGACGAAATTGGAGTTGAGATTGAGCTTGACCGGAAGGTAGAGACCGTAGGTGACCTTGACAAATTTATTCAGAGCAAGGTTCAGGGTTAAGCTATGATAAAGTCGAGAATCTGCGAAATATTGGGTATTAAATACCCAATATTTCAGGGAGGTATGGCTTGGATAGCGGACGGAAAGCTGGCGGCGGCGGTCTCCGAGGGCGGAGGTCTTGGAATAATCGCCGCGGGCAACGCTCCCGCCTCTTACGTTCGCGAGCAGATAAGAATTGCAAAATCCCTCACCTCAAAGCCTGTCGGCGTAAATATTATGCTGATGAGTCCTTATGCCGACGAGGTGGCGCGGGCAGTCGTTGAGGAGGGGACAGAGGTTGTTACTACGGGAGCGGGAAATCCGTCGAAGTACGTTAAGGCTTGGAAGGACGCCGATATAAAGATAATTCCCGTGGTTGCGTCGGTGTCTATGGCAAAGCTTATGACCAGACTCGGCGTTACGGCTCTTATCGCCGAGGGCGGAGAGAGCGGCGGACACGTGGGCGAGCTTACTACTATGGTCCTCGTTCCGCAGGTCTGCGATGCTACCGACCTTCCCGTTATCGCGGCGGGAGGAATTGCAGACGGACGCGGAGTTGCCGCGGCGTTTATGCTAGGAGCGGAGGGCGTTCAGCTTGGAACGCGGTTTCTGTCGGCTTACGAATGTACGATACACCCCAATTATAAAGAAAAGATACTAAAGGCTACAGACCTTTGCACTATGGTTACGGGCAAGCGCCTCGGACATCCCGTAAGAAGCCTGCGTACCAAATTTGCCAGAGATTATTCAAAAGCCGAGTACAGCGCTATGCCCGACGAGGAGCTGGAACAGTTAGCGGTCGGCGCGCTTCGCCTTGCGGTAGTTGAGGGAGATCTTGAGCGGGGTTGCTTCCTTGCGGGACAGATAGCGGCTATGGTAAAGAAAGAACAGAGCGCCGCCGAGATAGTCAAGGAGATTATGGAGGATGCGGAACCGATACTGAAAGGAGCGTCAAAATGGGTAGAATAGCTTTCGTTTTCTCGGGACAGGGAGATCAGTTCTCGGGTATGGGAAAAGAGCTTTGCGAGCAATATCCCGCCGCGAGGGCGGTTTTTGACGCCTGCGATGGAATACGCGCGGGAACGTCCGCGCAGTGCTTTTTCGGAAACGACGAGGAGCTTAAGGATACGAGGAACACTCAGCCCTGCCTTTTCGCTATGGAGCTTGCGGCGGCGAGCGTTCTTGAGGAGGCGGGAATACGTCCCGCCGCCGTTGCGGGATTTTCTCTCGGAGAGGTAGTCGCCTGTGCCTTTTCGGGTATCGTGGACAGAGAGACGGGATTTCGTCTCGTTTGCAGGCGCGGAGAGCTTATGCAGCGTGCCGCCGAAAAGCAGGATACTTCTATGGCGGCGGTCGTTAAGCTAGACGGCGAGAAGGTAAAGGAGCTTTGTTCGAAGTACTCAGCTGTCTATCCCGTCAATTTCAACTGCCCCGGTCAGATATCGGTGGCGGGACTTTCGGAACAAATGGCGGACTTTTCCGCCGACGTCAAGCTTGCGGGCGGAAGGGCACTGCCTATCAAGGTCAAGGGCGGATTTCATTCCCCCTTTATGAACGAGGCGGCGGCTGAATTTGCCGCAGAGCTTAAAAATATTGATTTTAAAGAAGGGCACCTTACGCTTTATTCGAATAAAACGGCAAAGCCTTACGGAGATAATGCGGCAGAGCTTTTGTCGGAACAGATATGCAGTCCCGTTTTGTGGGAGGAACTCGTTTGCAATATGATAGAGAGCGGAATAGATACCTTTATAGAGATAGGTCCCGGCAAAACGCTCACGAATATGATAAAGAAAATAAACGCGGAGGTCAGGGTATATTCGGTATCCGATATTGCTTCCGTGCTTGAGGAGGTGGCGGGATGCTGAACGGAAAAACCGCAGTCGTAACGGGAGGCTCCCGCGGTATCGGCGCCGCCATCGCATATAAGCTTGCGTCTATGGGCGCCGACGTTGCCGTGATTTACGCGGGAAACCGAGACGCCGCAGAGAGCGTATGCGAAAAATGTAAAGAGGATTTCGGCGTAAAGGCGCGGTCTTACGTCTGCGACGTAGCCGATTTTACCGCGGTGAAGGACACCGCCGCAAAGATAAAAGAGGATTTTGGCGCTCTGCATATCCTCGTCAACAACGCGGGAGTTACGAGAGACGGGCTTGCCGCGATGATGAAGGAAGAGGATTTTGACAGGGTAGTAGATACCAATCTCAAGGGCGCTTTTAATATGATAAGACACTGCATTCCTCTCTTTTTGAGAAGCAGAGAGGGCTGTATAATAAATATAAGCTCGGTATCGGGACTTATCGGAAATGCGGGACAGTGCAATTATTCGGCGTCGAAGGCGGGGCTTATAGGACTTACCAAATCGGTTGCGAAGGAATACGCGGCAAAGGGTATACGCTGTAACGCTATCGCCCCCGGATTTATCAGAACCGATATGACCGAGGCTCATTCCGACAATCCGCTTTTGGCGATGATTCCGCTTGGAAGAATGGGAGAGGCGGAGGAGGTTGCCGACGCGGCGGCGTATCTTGCGGAAGCCCGATACGTAACGGGCGAGGTACTCCGCGTTGACGGCGGAATAGCTATGTAAAGGAGAAAATTATGATAGAAAATAACAGAAGAGTGGTCGTTACGGGTATGGGAGCCATAACTCCTATAGGAAAGAACGTAAGAGAGACCTGGGAAGCTATGAAGGCGGGCAAAAACGGTATCGCGCCAATCACGTTGTTTGATACGACTGAATATAAAGCGAAGCTTGGAGCCGAGGTCAAGGATTTCAACGCGCTTGATTATATGGAAAAATCCGAGACCCTCCGTACCGACCGTTATACGCAGTTTGCGCTGATAGCGGCGGAGGAGGCGGTGTCCGACAGCGGTATCGCGGGCAAGGTTGCTCCCGAACGCTTCGCCGTTTATATGGGGGTTGGAATCGGGGGTATCGGAACCTTCGAGACCGAGCATACCAAGCTTATGGAAAAGGGTCCGCGCAGAGTTTCATCACTGTTCGTTCCGATGATGATTCCGAATATGGCGGCGGGTATGATAGCCATAAAATACGATTGCAGAGGAGCGGCTATGCCCGCGGTTACGGCTTGCGCTTCCGGTTCAAACGCTATCGGAGAGGCTATGAGAATTATACGCCACGGCTATGCCGACGCGGTAATTACGGGCGGAAGCGAGGCTGCGATAACGCCTATAGCGGTAGCGGGCTTCGTTAATATGCACGCACTCTCTACGGCCGAGAACGCCGACGCGGCATCGGTGCCGTTTGACGAAAGACGCGGAGGCTTCGTTATCGGAGAGGGAGCCGTATCTCTCGTGCTTGAGGAATACGAGCACGCCAAGGCTCGCGGAGCAAAGATATACGGTGAGCTCTGCGGGTACGGCGTTACCTGCGACGCGCATCATATCACGGCTCCTCATCCCGAGGCCCGAGGAGGAGCGCAGGCTATGGCGGACGCTATGCGCGAGGCGGGATATACCGAGAACGACAGGGTATATATCAACGCGCACGGAACGGGTACGCCTATGAACGATAAGCTTGAAACCATAGCTATCAAAAAAGCTCTCGGAGAGGAGTCGGCAAGGCGCGCTTACGTAAGCTCCACCAAATCTATGACGGGGCATATGCTCGGCGCCGCGGGAGCGGTAGAGGCTCTCGCCTGCATTATGGCGCTTAAAGAAGGAATTATTCCTCCAACGATAAATCTTTTACAGCAGGACGCGGAGTGCGATCTCAACTGCGTTCCGAACGAGGCGCAAAAGCAGGATATAGACCTCGCTCTCTCCAATTCTCTCGGCTTTGGCGGGCACAACGCGTGCCTCGCGTTCAGAAAGGCGGTTATTTGAGGTGAAAGAAGCAGATATTCGTAAATACGCGGCTCTTATGAAGGAGCTTGAGCTTACGGGACTTGAGATAACGGAGGACAACAGAGTGGTAAGGCTTGAACGCACGCAGTCAGAGACTGTCGTAAGACCCGTCGCGGCGGCGCCCTCCGCTGCTTCTGAAGTCCAAAAAAGAGCGGACGATTACGACGACGGCTGTATCAGCGTGAGATCGTCGGTGGTGGGCGTGTTTTACGCTTCTCCCGCAGAGAACGCCGACCCCTTCGTTTCTATCGGAACGCGCGTCGAGAAGGGACAGACGCTCTGCATTATAGAGGCGATGAAGCTGATGAACGAGATATCGGCGGAGGAGAGCGGAGTTATCGAAAAGATATGCGTTACCAACGGACAGATAGTTGAATACGGAACCGAGCTGTTCCGTATAAGGAGATAAGTATGACGAGAGAAGATATAAAAAACATACTGCCTCACAGAGAGCCTATGCTTCTGCTCGACGACGCCGTGAACGACGGCGGAATTGCCGTCGGACACTACGCGGTAAGGGGAGACGAGTTCTTTTTGCAGGGGCATTTTCCGAATAATCCGATAGTTCCCGGGGTCATACTTTGCGAGATGCTCGCGCAGTCAGCCTGCGTGCTTATGGCTGACGTGATGAGCGAGGGTAAGCTCCCCGTTTATACGGGACTCAACAACGTAAAATTCAGAAATCCCGTCCGCGCGGGAGACCTGATAGAGACGCGGTGCCGTATCAAAAGGGCAAAGCATCCGTTTTACTTTGCCGAGGGAGAGGTGAGCGTTGACGGCAAGCTTTGCGCGAGCGCGGAATTTTCGTTTGCCGTTACGGGAGCTTGAATTATGTTTTCAAAAATTTTAGTGGCTAACCGCGGCGAGATCGCCGTGAGAATAATAAGAGCCTGCAAAGAAATGGGTGTTTCGACGGTTGCGGTGTATTCGGAGGCCGATAAAAACGCGCTTCACGTATCTCTTGCCGACGAAAGCTATTGTATAGGAAAAGCCGAGGCGTCCGAAAGCTATCTCAACGAAAATCAGATAATTGCCGCGGCGCTTCTTGCGGGAGCGCAGGCGATACACCCCGGATACGGCTTTTTGTCGGAGAACGCGCATTTCGCAAGGCTTTGCAGAAAAAACGGTATAGTTTTTATAGGTCCTGATCCCGAAAATATGGAGCGCCTTGGGGACAAGGCGCTGCTTAAGGGGCTTATGAGCGGCGCGGGACTTGACGTTATTACGGGAACACAGGCTTTGTCGGATATAGATGAAACGAAAAGCGCCGCGGAGAAGATAGGTTATCCCGTTATGCTTAAGGCCTGCGCGGGCGGCGGCGGACGCGGAATACGTCTCGTAAGAGGCGAAGAAGATATAGAGGACGCGTATATACAGGCGTCTGCCGAGGCGGAAAGCGCATTCGGAGACGGATCGGTATATCTTGAAAAATATATATTTCCCGCAAGGCATATCGAGCTTCAGATACTCGCCGACGAGGCGGGGAACGCGGTCTGCCTCGGGGAGAGGGATTGCTCTCTCCAGCGCAGAAATCAAAAGCTGATAGAGGAAACACCTTCTCCCTCTGTGAACGGAAAACAGCGTAAAAATATAATAAAAACGGCTCTTGAGGCGGTAAAGAAGATAGGATACGTCGGAGCGGGAACGCTTGAATTTCTCTGCGACGGGGAAGGGCGTTTTTGGTTTATGGAGATGAACGTAAGGCTTCAGGTCGAGCACTGCGTTACCGAGATGCTTACTGGTATAGATATCGTAAAATGGCAGATACGCATAGCCGCGGGTATTCCTCTCGGATTTACGCAGGAGGACGTTCGTATGTCGGGCTCGGCTATCGAATGCAGGATAAACGCGACGGGCTGCGGTACTCTCAAAATGCTTCATATCCCGGGAGGACCCTCGGTGCGTTTTGACACTTGGCTTATAGACGGAACCGTGGTAACGCCTTATTACGATTCACTTTTAGGTAAGCTCGTAGTATACGCCAATACGAGAGAGGAGACGCTTCGCAAGCTCCGCGCGGCGCTGTGCGAGATAGTTATTGACGGAATACCGACCAATATCGAAGAACAGCTTCGGATAATTTCCGACAACCGATTTACTCTCGGAAATTACGACCTGACCTTTATGGGAAGCAGATAAAAGCTTGAAAATTTACATCGGCAAAGACAGCCGAAAACGATACGGAGATTATTATGGCGTTAATTAATTTTTTGAAACCGAAGAATAAGCTTGAAGAGGGCGGGCGTACGTCGGCCCCGATTCAGAGCGACGCGGGAGAGCCGGAAAAGAACTGTCCCAATTGTCATAAGGATATTCCGCTGAGCCGTCTTTGGGCGAATCAACTCGTCTGTTCCTGCGGATATCATTTCAGAATGAAAGCTCGGCACAGAATAGGCGTGATAACCGACAAGAACAGCTTTTGCGAGTTGTTTGCGGATATAAGCTCGTGCAATCCGCTCTCTTTCCCCGGATATAAGGATAAGCTTGATACGGTGAGAACCGCGAGCGAGGAGAGGGAAGCGGTGGTCTGCGGTACTGCGTCGATAGGCAGGCAGAGATGCTGTATATTCGCTATGGAATCTTATTTTATGATGGGAAGTATGGGAAGCGCGGTAGGAGAGAAGATAACCTCGCTCTTTGAATACGCGGTAGAACACCGCCTGCCCGTCGTAGGCTTTACGGTTTCGGGGGGCGCGCGTATGCAGGAGGGGCTTTTGTCGCTTATGCAGATGGCAAAGACGAGCGCCGCGGTTAAAAGACACGGGGACGTAGGACTTCTTTACGCCGCGGTGCTTACCGACCCGACTACCGGCGGAGTTACGGCAAGCTTCGCTATGGAGGCGGATATTATTTTAGCGGAGCCGGGGGCAACCGTTGGCTTTGCTGGCAAGCGGGTTATAGAGCAGACGACGAGGCAAAGTCTTCCAAAGGAATTTCAAACCTCTGAATTCGTATTGGAGCACGGATTTATAGATAAGATAGTTCCGCGCAAAGACCAGAGGAAGCTGCTTGCAGAGCTTTTGAAAATGCATAACGGGGGGAGAAGGCTATGAGTCAGACACCTTATGAGAGAGTCAAGCTTGCGAGAGACGGAAAGCGTCCCACGAGTCAGGACTATATAAAAAATATTTTCAAAAATTTTATCGAGCTTCACGGAGACAGAAGATACGGAGACGACAGAGCTATTATCGGAGGACTCGGCAGACTTGACGGTATTCCCGTTACCGTTATCGCTATTGAAAAAGGACATTCCTCGAAGGAGCGCGTAGAGCGTAATTTCGGCGCGCCTCACCCCGAAGGATACAGAAAAGCGCTTCGCCTTATGAAGCAGGCAGAGAAGTTCGGAAGACCTGTCATATGCTTTATAGATACGTCGGGTGCGTACTGCGGAGTGGAAGCCGAGGAGCGCGGACAGGGGCAGGCGATAGCCGAAAACCTTATGGAGATGAGCACGCTTTGCGTACCGATAATATCGGTGCTTATCGGAGAGGGCGGAAGCGGAGGCGCTTTGGCTCTCGCGGTCGCGGATCGAGTATGGATGCTTCAGAACGCGGTGTATTCGGTGATATCTCCCGAGGGCTGCGCGAGCATACTCTGGAAGGATTCGGCAAAAGCCGACGTTGCCGCTTCAAGCCTTAAGCTTACGGCGGAGGACGCCAAAAGCCTCGGCGTTATCGAGCGTATTTTGTCGGAGACCGATATAGGCAAGAAGGAATATTTCGAGCGTATCCGTTCGCTTCTGGTCGAGGAGGTAAACGAGCTTTCGGGAGATTCCGACCTGCTTCAGAAAAGATACGACCGTTTTCGCCGCATAGGAATGGTAGAGACGGATAAGAAAGCTTGATTTGAGGATAAATTGTATATGAGCATATATCAGAAATTTTGCCGCGAGCAATTCGACGAGCGCGGAAATTTGATTAAATTTGAGATAGACAGTCCCGCCGATTTTAATTTCGGATACGACGTAGTGGACGAAATAGCTTCCGCGGAACCGAGAAAAAGAGCGCTCGTGTGGTGCAATACCGAAAACGAGGAGCGCGTCTTTAGCTTTGCCGATATAAAAAAGTACAGCAATCAAGCGGCAAACGTTCTCGCCTCTTCGGGAATAAAAAAAGGAGACCGAGTGCTCGTGATGCTGAAAAGGCACTACGAATATTGGTTCGTGGCGGTAGCCCTCCACAAGCTCGGAGCGGTGATGATACCCGCCACCCATATGCTGACGGTAAAGGATATCGAATACCGCATAAGAGTATCGGAGGCAAAGGCAATCGTATGCACTCCGCAGAACGACGTGCCGAAAAACGTGCGTAAAGCGCTTGATAACGCGGGCAGAGAGGCTCTGCTTTGGTGCGTTCAGTCGGACGCGGAGGGCTTTAGAAATCTCACGCGCGAAATGGAGAGCGCGGGCGGGGAGCTTGCGCGTATCCCCACGCTCGCATCCGACCCAATGCTTATGTATTTTACGTCGGGAACGACGGGAGAGCCTAAGGGCGTTATTCACGATTTTACCTACCCGCTCGCCCACGTCGTTACCGCTAAATATTGGCAGCAGGCAGAGGAGGACGGATTGCATTTTACCGTTGCCGAAACGGGCTGGGCAAAGGCGTCCTGGGGGAAGATATACGGTCAGTGGCTGGTCGGAAGCGCCGTAATGGTGTATGATTTCGATAATTTCGAACCGAAGCAGCTTACCAATATCATCAATCGTTACGGAGTTACCTCATTCTGCGCGCCTCCTACCGTTTACAGATATCTCGTCCGCAAGGGCGTGCCCGATATGCCCAAGCTCCGCCACGCGTCTACCGCGGGGGAGAAACTGGCGTCCGAGGTGTTCAGACGCTTTACCGAGCGCACGGGTATTCCGCTGTGCGAGGGATACGGGCAGACTGAAACCACGCTTCTTATGGGAAATTTCAAGGGCTGCGATTCGGTTGAAGGCTCTATGGGAAGGATATCACCTATGTATAATATAGAGCTTCTCGGCAAAAACGGAGAAAAGGTACCGCGGGGAGAGATAGGCGAGGTTGTCGTCGTTCCTCCCGAAAACTCGAAGCAGGTGGGTATCTTCTGCGGATATCTTGACAATAGTAAGCAATACGATTACGTTTGGCGCGGAGGCGTGTATCATACGGGAGACGCCGCGTGGCAGGATGAAAACGGTCTTTATTGGTTCCACGGACGCTTTGACGATATCATCAAGACGGGAGGCTTCCGCGTAGGTCCTTACGAGATAGAAAACGTTCTTACAGAACACCCCGCCGTTGCCGAGTGCAGTGTTATAGGCGTTCCCGATACGCTTCGCGGTCAGGCGATAAAGGCGGTGGTTCTTCTCGGAGAGGGTTATTCTCCTACTAAAGAGCTTGAAAAGGAGATAAAAGATTTCTGTAACGCCAAGCTTGCGGAGTATAAATGGGTGCGTATCGTGGAGTTCGTCGAAGAGATGCCGAAAACCATCAGCGGAAAAATCAAAAAAACCGAGCTTCGCCACCGGGCAGACGAATAATTTGCTTTCGGGATAGACGACTTTACTTACCTGCTGTATTTTCGACAGCTTTTGATTGACGGCACGGGATTTTTATGGTAAAATAAGCGTATAAGATCTTGCAAGTGATAATTGAGACACGACGGATATGCGTTTTGCGGATATATTGTACGCGTATAGGAGATACTATGAAATTTAAACCGAGGAACACTGCCGATATATTTGACAAATATATCGGCGGATATCGTCAATACGTCATCAGAGATACTGCCGAGCTTAAATTCGTAAGCCGTAATCTGTGCGATATGCTCGGATATCCGAAAAAAGAGCTTGAGATAGGGTATGACTCTTTCGTATTTTCGGCTGACAAAGATATATATTACGGGCTTCTTTCGCGGATATGCGAAAATAAGAGTGAGTGCTCTGCGGAGTACAGACTCGTAAGGGAGGACGGCTCCACGATATTCGTAAGAGATACGATAACGGCGGAGATGCGTGAGGACGGAAGCCTCGCGGGACACGCCGTGCTTACCGATATCACCGATATAAAATCAGAAAACGACAACCTTCGTTTTCTGAACGAGACCGTTCCGTGCGGAATGCTCAAATATACCTGTGAGAAAAATCCGAGAGTTACCTATATCAACGACCAAATGACGAGAATTCTGCGTATTCCCAAAACCCGCGACGGCGAGATGGATTATCTGGAATTATATAAGGACAATATATACCTTCTGATACCGATAGAGGACAGACGCAAATTCGCTCATTTTCTCGAGCGGGTACTCGTCAGCGGAGCTCCCGTTGCGGGGGAGATGAATATTCTCCGATGCGACGGAACGAGAGCGCGTCTTTTCGGCTGGGTTACGAAGGTTGCGGGAGACGGCGGAAAAGAAGAATTTCAGAGCGTGTGTATGGACGTTACCGAGAGATACAAAACGAAAATGGCGAACGAGACCGAACGTTATCTTAAGGCGTTGTCCGACGTATACGACAAGATATTTGAATACGATTTCGCGAACAAAACGGTTAAATACGTTTCGGGTGGTTCCGATACCTTCACGAGAATACGCAATCTTCCTATGCAAATGGAGCAGGCGACTGAGCAGTGGGTAGAGCACTCGGTACATAAAGAAGACCGCGCGCGCTTAAAAGAATTTTTTAACTCGTTTTTCGCAAGCCGTACGGCTTCTGACGACGCCGATTCTCTGCAGATACGCTACAGGGCGCTTTCGCAGGACGGGGAGATAAGAAAAAGCGTCGGCACTTTCCTCAGAATAAGCGGTTCGGTGAGCTTGTTCTGCTGTAAATATCTTACCGACGAGCAAAAGCTTGACGAGCTGAAGAACGAAAACCTTGAGCTTAAAAAGAATATGCAGGAATTCGTTATGCGCTTCACCGAGGGAGTTATGGCGTTCAAGGTAGAAAACGATAACGTAAAACCGCTGTACGCGAGCGACAACGTTTGCGGATTTTTCGGATACTCTAAAGAAGAATGGCTGTCTATGGCGGAGAAAAGCTGTTCTATAAAGGAATTTATAGCGCAGAGCAGTATCGCCTACGAGGACGTAGAGATGCTGTTTGCTACGGGTGAGGCGGAATTTTCCTATTTCGATATGACGCAGGGCAGGGAACGTTTGATAAAAGCGATATGCTCACAGCGCAATCCCGACGGAAAATCTCCGTTTTACGTTATGCTTTACAATCTTGACGGCATAACCGATCAACCGTCCGAAGCGGAGTCGGGTATTTATATCCGAACCTTCGGATATTTTGATGTATTTATAAACGATAAGCCTATCGCGTTCCGAAACAAAAAGGCGAAGGAACTGCTGGCTCTTCTCGTGGACCGAAGGGGCGGATACGTTACGAGCGAGGAGGCTATCGGATATCTTTGGGAGAACGAGCCGGTAAACGCCGTTACTCTCGCGCGATACCGAAAGGAAGCGCTCAGGCTGAAGAATACGCTTGAGGAATACGGTATAGGAAACGTTATGGAGTCGGTGGACGGAAAGAGAAGAATAATTCCGGAGAGGCTCCGCTGCGACCTTTACGACTATCTTTCGGGCAGAGAAAAATACGCGGGGCTGTTTAAGGGCAGTTATCTTACCAATTACGCTTGGGGAGAGATGACCTTGGGCGAGCTTACGAGCTATAATTTGAATTGAGAATTTGATATGGAAAATAAAATATACGATTACGCGAGAAAAGTAAATTATTACGAGACCGACAAAATGTGCATCACTCACCATTCAAATTATATCAGATGGATGGAGGAGGCGAGAACGGCGTATCTGAACCGTTACGGGTGCGGATACCGAAAGTTCGAGGAATACGGAGTCGTGTCTCCCGTCCTTTCGGTAAGCTGTCAGTATAAGCAGACGACTACCTTTGAGGACGAGGTCGTTATAAGAGTCAGAATAAAGCGGTATACGGGAGTCAAGCTGGAATTCGGATACGAGATGACGAACGCGAAAACGGGCGCGCTCGTATTTACGGGCGAGAGTGAGCATTGTTTTCTTGACGCGCGGCATATGCCCGTGATAGTCAGAAAAAGATTTCCCGAGCTTGATTTGATATTGAAGGGACTCGTATCTGACGAGTGAAAACTATAAAAGGCTTTTGAAAACGCGGCAGCCGCTCAATTTGAGCGGCTGCCGCGTTTTTTTGATTGGTTTATATCCGTGTTGATTTTTTGTTTCAGTGTTTGATTTTCTTGCGGAGCTTTTTCGGGTACTCTATATAAATGAGTGCTAATATATGGAAAAATATATGCAGAAGCAGAGGATAAAAATAAAACTGTTGACACTGAAAGGCGACACTTGCTAATTTGCGGTGTGGCTTGTTGCCGAAAGCGATATCGTCAGTTTTACTAAAAAATTAATATTACCTTCAACTTTTTTTTGATATGGTAGAAATTGTGTGAAAAGCGTTGAAATGTTTATAGCATGATGATATAATTAAACTGTAAAAAAATTGTAAAAAACAAAGAAAAAAATAAAATTATGCTAAAAGGAGTACTAATCTTAAAGTGGAAGATGTTATGCAGTTGATACAAAGCCTGATTTGGCTGCTTGCGGGCGTCGGTGTGTTTATAGTCGGTATGAATTTTATGGGCGACGCTTTGGAAAAGAGCGCAGGCAGCGGTATGAAAAAGCTGCTTGAAAAGATAAGCAACAATCGTTTTTCGGGTGTCGGTATAGGCGCGGGCGTAACCGCGATTATACAGAGCTCGTCGGCTACATCGGTTATGGTTATCGGTTTGGTAAACGCGGGCGTTATGACGCTTATGCAGGCGACTCCTATCATTATGGGTGCCAATATCGGTACTACTATTACGGGCGTGCTGGTTGCCTTGAAGAACGATTATTTCAATATGGCTATGTATCTTCTCGCTTTTGCGGGCGTAATGATGGGCTTTTTCAAAAGAGAGAAGATTAAAATCGCGGGCAGTCTTTGCTGCGGTTTGGGACTTATTTTCGTCGGACTTGAGGTTATGAGCAGTGAGCAGGCGTTTGGAAATCCGCTTGTCGAAAATATGTTTACCGATATTTTCAAGGTGATTGATTTTCCGCTGCTGCTTATTTTGGTCGGAGCTGTTTTCACCGCGCTGATACAAAGCTCGTCCGCCGCTACCGGTGTAGTTATTACGATGGTCGGAGCTGGAGTGCTTCCACTCGAACTCGCGCTGTTTATCGTGCTTGGAGCCAATATCGGTACCTGCGTAACGGCTCTGCTCGCGTCTATCGGCGCAAACGCCAATTCAAAGCGCGTTGCGCTGATACACTTCACCTTTAACGTTATAGGTACGGCAGTGTTTACCGCGATAATCTGGATATTCAAGGATCCATTCGTCAATCTCTTGGTATCGATGTTCCCGGGAGACGATCCGATGTCGCTTCAGATGAGAGTCTCTATTTTCCACGTTATATTTAACGTAACCACCACATTGCTGCTGCTTCCGTTCGTAAAACCGCTCGTTAAGTATTCCTGCCTTGTTATCAAGGATAAAAAGGAGACCGAAGAAACGCTGTCTCTTAAATACGTTGACGACCGACTTCTCACTATGCCCTCCGTTGCGCTTATGCAGGTAAAGAAGGAAATGGATTATATGGTCGGCTTGGTTGAGGAAAATACCGTTCTTGCCTTTGCCGCTATGGATACGGGCTCGTCCGAGCACAGCGAAAGGATTCGAAAAAATGAAGAAATTATCGACTTTACCAACAGCGCCTTGACCAAGTTTTTGATCAAGCTGTCGGTTGACGTGGAGCAGAGCGACGAGAGAATCATAGGCTCGTATTTCCACGTTTTGAACGACCTTGAGCGTATAGGCGACCACGCCGAGAACTTCCACGAAATAGGCGTTGAAATGCTTGATAAAAAGCTTTCGTTTTCCGAAAAGGCGCGCGGCGAGATTTTGGCTATGCGGGACGATATTATGCGTATGTTCGCCATTTCGAAGGATGCGTTTGAGCGCTTGAACAAGGAACAGCTTCCCGCTCTGACGGACTTGGAGGAGGGAGTCGATTCCAAGAAGAAGGAGCTTATCGCAAGCCATTTCGCGAGACTTGCCGAGGGGAACTGTAACGTTGACGTAAGCCCGTATTATTCGTCGGTTATTTTGGGACTTGAACGAGTTGCGGACCATCTTGTAAACGTTGGATACAGTATCGTAAGTCCTATCGGTTCTCAAAAGGATAGCAATTAATAAAGTGAAAACGGGCGTGGCGTCTTAAGACAGCGCGCCCGTTTTTTGTTTTTGTCGGCAAAAATTCAAAAAAGAAACTATCCAAACACATTTTACCGTATTTGAACTCGCTCCTTTTGTAATTAATATCTGATCGTTTCGAGGATCTCGTTTCGATTGGCGATACGGTAAGGCTCAAAAAAATCGTCTCTGAACTCATAACGGGGGCGCATCATATAGACGCGCTGTCCGATCTTGATTTTTATAAAGAGGGCTTATCGGTGTAGAGTTTTACAAATACAAAATAAGAGGCTTTTTACATTGGGGATATAATTTTTACTATTCACAGTATTCGATCAGAAAAATCGATCCTTATAAAGAAACAGACGGCGGCGGAGCGTGGTCCGCGGTAGACAAAGAAATCTGCTTTGTAAAGGAAAAAGACAGAAATGTGACGTCATCACAGAACGATGTCGAAGGCTGTGATATAATAAAGCCGCAAAGAAAAAAGGAGGACGTAAAAATGTCTGATATCAACATCAATAAAAACAATTTTCAAAGCGAAGTATTAAATTCCGATAAGAAAGTCCTTCTGGACTTTTGGGCTCCTTGGTGCGGGCCCTGCCGTATGGTAGTGCCGATTGTGGAAGAGATCGCCCGTGAGCGTCCCGACATCAAGGTTGGGAAGATTAACGTGGATGAAGAAGCAGAGCTGGCAAGTCAGTTCGGCATCATAAGCATTCCGACTCTGGTGGTAATCGAAAACGGAAAGGTTGTAAATCAGATAACGGGAGCAAGACCGAAGAACGCAATACTCGGTATGCTGTAAGGAGAAGAAAAATGGGATTCTTTGATTTTTTGAAACAACCCGATGTAAATCAAGGCGTAAGGAATTATAAAAACACTGCCGGTGCCGTTCTGCTTGACGTTCATACTCCGGAGGAATACAGCGAAGGTCATATCCCGGAAAGTAAGAACGTTCCGTTGCAAGCTCTTGACAAGGTAAGAACCGTCGTGGAAAATAAAGATACGGAGTTGTTTGTCTATTGCTATTCCGGTGCAAGAGGCCGTCAGGCTACGGCGGCACTCGGGCAGATGGGATATACCAAGGTCAATAACATCGGCGGTATATCTTCTTATCGAGGATAGGTGGAACGGTAATATGAAGGTTGTTATTGTAGGCGGCGTGGCAGGCGGAGCAACAGCGGCCGCACGAATCCGAAGGCTTGATGAAAAGGCAGAGATCGTGGTGTTTGAGCGTTCGGGATATATTTCCTATGCTAACTGCGGTTTGCCGTATTATATCGGGGATGTAATCGCCGATGCCGAGGAGCTGACGCTTCAGACTCCCGAAAGCTTTTATTCGCGCTTTCGCGTGGATATGAGAGTGCATCACGAGGTCACGGAAATTCACCCCGACAAAAAGACGGTATCGGTCAAGAATTTGAAAACGGGGGAAGAATTTAAGGAAAGCTATGATAAACTTATTCTGTCTCCCGGAGCAAAGCCGACACAGCCCCGTTTTCCCGGTGCAGACCTTGATAAAGTGTTTACGCTTCGTACCGTAGAAGATACGCTTCGGATTAAGAATTATATCAATGAAAATCATCCCAAATCGGCGGTGTTGGCAGGCGGCGGCTTTATAAGTCTTGAGCTTGCGGAAAATCTGCGTGAGATGGGAATGGACGTTACTATCGTTGAATATGCAAAGCAGCTGATGAGTCCCTTCGATTCGGATATGGCGTCGTTTATCCATAACGAGATGAGAAAGCACGGCGTAAGGCTTGTTCTCGGTCGTGCGGTGGAGGGCTTTGAAGAAAAGGACGGCGGTGTTAAGGTGCCGTTGAAGGAGGATGCACCTCTTCACGCCGATATGGTGGTACTTGCTATCGGTGTTACGCCCGACACGGCTCTTGCCAAAGAAGCGGGACTGGAACTCGGTATCAAAGGCAGTATTGTTGTCAACGACCGTATGGAAACCTCGGTTCCGGATATTTACGCTGCAGGAGATGCGGTACAGGTGAAAAACTTTGTTACGGGCGATGATGCGCTGATATCCCTTGCAGGTCCCGCCAACAAACAGGGACGCATTATTGCGGATAACATCTGCGGACTTGACAGCCGATATAAAGGCTCTCAGGGCAGCTCGGTTATCAAGGTCTTTGATATGACGGCAGCGCTGACCGGTATCAACGAACGAAGCGCAAAGGCGGCAGGGCTTGACGTGGATACGGTTATCCTTTCACCTATGAGCCACGCAGGCTACTATCCGGGCGGCAAGGTGATGACTATGAAGGTGGTCTTTGAAAAAGATACCTACCGTTTGCTTGGCGCACAGATCGTGGGATATGAGGGCGTGGACAAGCGCATTGACGTGCTTGCTACCGCTATTCGAGCAGGAATGAAGGCAACCGACCTAAAGGATCTTGACCTTGCCTATGCACCGCCTTATTCTTCCGCTAAAGACCCGGTGAATATGGCAGGTTTTATGATCGACAATATTGCAAACGGTGTGCTGAAGCAATGGCATCTTGAGGATATGGATAAGCTGCCCCGTGACGGAAGTGTAACGCTTCTTGATACAAGAACTGTCGGGGAGTATCGTCGGGGTCATATTGAGGGATTTAAGAACATCCCCGTTGACGAGCTGAGAGAACGCCTTGATGAAGTGGAAGAAGGTAAGCCCGTGTACGTGATCTGCCAAAGCGGTCTGCGCAGCTACGTTGCCAGCCGCATTTTGGATGGCAACGGCTATACGGCATACAATTTTGCGGGTGGTTTCCGCTTTTATGATGCGGTCATAAACGACCGTGTCTTGATTGAACGAGCCACTGTTTGCGGAATGGATAACTAAACAAGTACCGCTCTTTCAAAAAAGCTGTTCAGGATGCAGGGTATGAGCTGAAAGGAATTGAATAAGGCAGGTACAAAATATGTCCGCTATGCGTTTTGCATGGCGGACATTGTTTACTATTCGCTTAGTTCTTCTAACTTGGATTTGTCTGCGAGTTCAATCGTGCCACGGGAGAGCTTGACCATTCCTTCGTTCTGAAAGTATTTCAGCATTCGGGTGATGACTTCACGATGAGAGCCAAGGTGGTTGGCAATGGCTTCGTGTGTGATTTTCAGCGTGTCGCTGTCCTCAATCGCAGATTCTTCCAAGAGAAAGGCGGCAACGCGCTTGTCAAGGCTCTTCCACATAGTCTGCTCAATGAGCCACATAACGTCGGAAAAACGGGTAGCCATCAGCTCGTTGGTATAGTTTGCCACAGGCGCGGACTCCGCCATAATGCTCTGATAGACCTCTGCGGGAATGATCCAAAGTTCGGTGTCCTTTTCTGCTTCAATGGTGACATCAAACTGAATGGAGCGCATCATACAGGACGCGGAAAACAGACACATATCCCGATCAAACAGACGGTAAATGGTGATCTCCCGTCCTTCCTCGGAGAGAATATAGGCGCGAAGCTGACCGGACTTTACGAGCAAAAGCCCCGTGCAATCGTTTCCGCTGTTGTGGATCACATCTCCTTTTTCTACCGTGCGGGTAATCAGCGTGCCGAGGATCTGTCCTTGGTGAACAGTATTTAATTTATTCCATATAGGAAAATAGCTTTGAAATTCCATATAATCCATTCTCCCCTTATTTTAACCCTCCGAAACAGTTGAACTGATAAGAATTATTATACACGATTTTTGTCAAAAGTTCAATATGAATAGGGAAAATCACTTGCCTGAAACGGTGTACTTTTTATGTGATGTCATCACGGTAAGAAAAATAAAAATACGGTATACTATGTTCAGAAAAGTAAAAAAGGAAGTGTTTGAAAATACTTGATGTGTTCATAAATTTATGATATAATAAAGAAAAAATATTTGGAGGTACACTAAAATGTGTGATAACAATAAGTTCTATGTTTGCGAGCACTGCGGCAATCTGATCGGAATGATCCACGATGCAGGTGTTCCTATGATGTGCTGCGGTCAGAAAATGACCAAGATCGAGCCCGGCACCGTTGAGGCAAGCCATGAGAAGCACATTCCCGTTGTTTCCGTTGAAGGAAAAGTTGTAACCGTTAAAATCGGTTCTGTTGAGCATCCTATGGCAGAGGAGCACAGCATCCTTTGGGTATATCTTCAGACTGACAAGGGCGGTCAGCGCAAGTGCCTTGAAGTCGGCAAGGTTCCCGTTGTGACCTTTGCTCTCACCGATGAGAAGCCCG
>JAFTZH010000040.1 GCA_017464565.1 Clostridia bacterium | reverse complement strand
CTATAATCATACTTACCCGTATAGTACTTTTTGATTTTTATTTTTTAAATCATAAAAGAATTATATGGGGAGATATATTCTTTGAATTAAAGTATAGCTTATGGGGAGAGACAAAAGAAACATACAGCCCTCGGAGTGTCGTTATGCTCCGAGGGCGTTTCATTTAAATTTAACGTTAATCCGCGGTGCGTCTTAAAAACGCGCCGCGATTACGGGGTTCCAAGGGCACTCCCTTGGTTTGTTTCTTTCATTTAGGTCGCAGACCTAAATAGAATTTCATTGTCGCACAACAAGAAATTGCATAAAACCATAAAAAACAAACTAACCTTAAATACTTTAACGAAAATCAAAGCATATTCCGACGGCGAAGCCGTCGCCCTGCGGGTTCGACTACGCTTCGCTTGCGCTCCGCTTCGCTCAGAATGACACTCTACGGAGTAAAGAACACGATTGGTCTTTATCTCCCGCAAACAAGCCCCTCCCCTACCGCGTATGGTAAATACCTAAATTAAACTTTCCGTAGGAAGCAAGATAAAAATCAAAAATCCATACCCAACGTTTAAAGATTTTTGAAAAGGGGTTAGGGGAGAAACTTTTGCAAAAGTTTCTCCCCTAAAAAAATCCATACTCAAACTAACTTTCAATGGGGGCTTGGGGGGAGTGCCTTTTTGCAAAAAGGCACTCCCCCCATATAATACTCCCATTAAACCCTATCTTTTAGATTTAAAAAATTCGTTAAGAATACTTGCGCATTCATCACCACAGATACCGCCGTCAACGGAAAACGAGTGATTGAACGGATAGGAATTAAAATCAACAACGCTTCCGAGACAGCCTGCCCTTGCGTCCTTTGCGCCGTAAACGACACGCCCAATTCTTGAATTTATCAACGCCCCCGCGCACATAGGACAAGGCTCAAGCGTAACGTACAGGGTACACCCGTCAAGTCTCCAGCCGCCAAGAACACGGCAAGCCTCCTCTATCGCGAGTATCTCGGCGTGAGCGGTCGATACCTTATTGTTTTCTCTTAAATTGTGAGCCTCGGATATTATCTCTCCGTCCTTGACCACGAGCGCTCCGACGGGAACCTCTCCCATATCGTAAGCCCCGCGCGCAAGCTCAACGGCTCTTTTCATATAATAAGTATCTTTTGTCATATCAAAGCGCCCATTCCCGACACCATAACGAGCATAGCAAGCGTTGCAAAAATGCTGACTATCAGAACGACCGCCGCCGCTATCATACACGGAGAGAAAAAGCATTTTAGCTTTGATTTGGCGGGTATCGGCTTCATCTCGTAAGTATCGCTCTCGTCTATTATGATTCCAAAGCTTCCGTTTTTACGTTTCAGCTTTTCCCTGCGCGCGTCAGCCATAAGATAGATAACGAGACAAGCGGCGCCGATAACGAGTATAGCGATATCCATAACCGCCACGACAACGGTTGCCGTTCCCTCGCCCGCGTTTGCGTATACCACCTCTTGAACGACCGAAAAAGCGTTGTTGAAAAAATGTATGAGCGTGCCGCACCAGATAGATTTGGTCTTTACGTACACGTATCCGAGAATAATTCCCGCAACGGTAGCGTACAAAATCTGATACGGATTCTGATGCATAAGACCGAACAGCACGGCACTTCCGATTACCGCGACGCCCTGACCGTACGGCATAAGATTTGAAAGTATCGCCCCTCTGAAGAAAAACTCCTCACAAAAAGCGGGAACAAGAGCCGAAGATACGAGAAGCAGAAGTATCTGATACGGAGCATAGGAATATCCCGTCTCGAAAAGCATAGAATAGGTCTCGGATATATCGAACCAGCCGAGAAGAATAGAGTTCAGATAAGAAGCCGAAAGCGTAAGCGCGATACCCGCGGGTATCAGCAGCCACGTACCGCGTGAGACGTTGAAGCCAAGCTTCATATCCTGCGGTATTCCCTTCTTTTTCAGCACTCCGCGCAAAATGAGCGCGGGAACGACGAAAGAGGAAAGATAAGCTATCATCAACAATATCGATTCGAGCGAATACGCAAGCTTCTCGGAAAGAAAGGGCGTGAAAAAAGAAGATAGCAAGGACGCGGCTATATTCGTCCCGTAAAACATAAAGACGAAAATCAAAAGACTAAGCCCTATGCAATTGGACACTCTTCTATATTCTTTTTCGTAAATATCCATACACCCTCACCTCTCTTTCAAAAAAGATATAAATATCACTTTTTCATTCTTCCGTTCTGAAAATTTTTATTGTAGGAGTCGATTGCTTCGGCAATTATCTGCCTTGCCTCCTTGCAGTTGAACAGTTCCTTAACCGCCGTCTGCTTGTTTTCAAGCTGCTTATATACCGAGAAAAAGTGCATTATCTCGTCAAAGATATGTCCCGGGAGGTCGTCTATCGACTGTATTTGACTGTAAGAAGGGTCTGAAAACGGAACGGCTATTATCTTGTCGTCGGTAGCTCCGCCGTCTATCATTCTCATAACGCCTATCGGAAATACCCTGACGAGCGTTAAGGGCTGAATAGCTTCACTGCAAAGCACGAGAACGTCAAGCGGGTCTCCGTCGTCGGCGTAGGTCCGCGGAATAAAACCGTAATTTGCGGGATAGTGGGTAGACGTATAGAGTACGCGGTCAAGACGAAGCAGACCCGTATATTTGTCAAGCTCGTATTTACATCTGCTTCCCTTCGGTATCTCAATGACCGCCGAAAAATCGTCGGGGGTTATCACCTGCGGGTCTATATCGTGCCAAATGTTCATATCCTGTCTCCTAGTTTTTATAGTCTTATTTTATATAATCAAACTCGAAATCGTATATCGAAACGATATCTCCGTCCTTACAGCCTTTCGCTTCAAGCGCCTCGAAAACTCCGCTCTTTTTAAGAACGTTTTGGAAGTAATTGAGCGACTCGTAATCGTCGAAATTTATCTGTCCCATAAGATTATAGAGCCAATCTCCCTCTACTATGAAGGTATCGTTGTCCCTCTTTATTATCGTCTCCTTGGCGTTGACGGCAAATTCCTCTTCCTCGGATATCTCGGCGTCGTATATCCTGAGCGGAGGAAGCTCGTCAAGCCTTGCCGCGACCGTCTTTACAAGCTCGTCAAGACCTTCTCCCGTTGCGGCTGAAACGTACGCCAGCTCCCAGCCGTTGTCTGCGACGAAGCTCTCAAAAGCCGCGATATCCACGTCGGCGCCCTCAAGCGCGTCGCATTTGTTAGCCACGATTATCTGCGGGCGCGAGGCAAGCTCGGCACTGTAACGCTCAAGCTCGTTGTTTATCATCTTCACGTCCTCTATGGGATTTCTGCCCTCAAAGCAGGAGATATCAACCACGTGCAAAAGCAAACGGCACCTGTCAACGTGGCGAAGAAACTCGTGTCCGAGTCCCGCTCCGTCAGCCGCTCCCTCGATAAGTCCGGGGATATCCGCCGCGACGAATCCCCTCTCACCTCCCGCCGAAACCACTCCGAGATTCGGGGAGAGCGTCGTGAAATGATAATCGGCTATCTTTGGCTTTGCCGAGCTTATACGCGCGAGTATCGAGGATTTTCCTACGCTGGGGTATCCTATAAGTCCGACGTCGGCAAGCATTTTAAGCTCAAGCACGACCTCCTTCTCCTCGCCCTTCGTACCGTTCTTGGCAAACATAGGAACCTGGCGCGTGGGGGTAGCGAAGTGTCTGTTGCCCCAGCCTCCGCGTCCTCCCCGACAGCAGATAAAATCCGCTCCGCCGTTATCGGTCATATCGTGAATTATCCTGCCGTTTGAAGCGTCCTTTATCAGAGTTCCGGGCGGAACCGAGATTATCAGGTCGTCAGCGGTGGCGCCGTGGCACTTCGCTCCCGCGCCGTTGCCTCCGTTTGAGGCTATAAATTTGTGTCTGTATTTAAAAGCGAGCAGGGTATTGGTTCCCTCGTCAACTCGGAAAACGACGTTGCCGCCGTGTCCTCCGTCGCCGCCGTCGGGTCCGCCGTGAGAGACGTATTTCTCACGTCTGAAGGATACGGCGCCGTTGCCTCCGTCGCCCGCCTTTATATATATTCTTACGTTATCTACGAACATTTAATTATCCTTTCGTCAGCAGAGTGAGGCGCAAGTACCGTCTCACGCCAATTCGAACTTTTTCAAAATAGAAATATAAGCCTTGAAATCGTATATCTCACCGTCAACTCTCACGTCGTCGGTAACGGGTGAATCAAGCTCGGGCGAGGCTACGGCAAATACCGCTCCCGCGCCTGCCGAATTCGCCGCCTTAATACCGCTCGTCCCGTCCTCAAAAACGATACATTCCGCGGGAGTAAGCCCTATTCTGCGCGCCGCCTCTATATAGACGTCGGGAGCGGGCTTGCCGGGGAGAGTGTTGTCATTGTAAACTATACGGTCTATATCAAACCAGCGCCCAATTCCCATACGCTCAAAGTAGAAGCTTACGTTGTCGATATCCGACCCCGTCGCAAGATTATAGGGTATGCCCTTTTCCTTCAGGTAATCCAAAAACTCCTCAGCGCCCTCGGCAAGATGAAAGCTCTCCATATCCTCAAGGCACGCCTCTCTGTAAAGCTCTTCCTTTTCCCTGCCGTAAGCGTCAAGCTCCTCGTCGGCAGCGTCGGCGCGGTACTGCTCGCTGAAAATCGTTCTGTTGGTTCTTCCGAAGATATTCTTTACTATATATTCCTCGCTCGGCTTTTGCAGACCTCTTTTCTCAAAGAACTTCTGAAAAGCGGCGATATGCTTATCGCTGTCGTAAAAAAGCGTTCCGTTAAAATCAAAAAGTATTCCCTTTATCATTTACGCATCTTCACCTTTCATTCTGATAATAAGCTTTATGGGAGTTCCCTTAAATCCGAAGGTCTGCCGCAGACAGTTTTCTATATACCTCTGATAAGAAAAATGGAAAAGCTCGGCGTTGTTGCAGAAAAGCACGAAGGTCGGCGGCGCAACGCTTATCTGCGTCATATAATATATTTTCAGACGTTTTCCCTTATCCGTGGGGGGCTGCACCCTCATCGTTGCCTCGGCGAGAACGTCGTTGAGCATTCCCGTGGAAACTCTCATAGTGGACTGATTGTAAACGTACCGTATATGCTCAAATATCGTGCTTATCCTCTGCCCTGTAAGCGCCGACACGTATACTATCGGAGCGTAAGGCATATACGCGAGCGCGGTTCTTATCTTTTCGTTATACTCGTTTACCGTTTTGTTGTCCTTTTCAATACTGTCCCACTTATTCACCACGATTATCGAGGCTTTGCCCGCCTCGTGAGCGATTCCCGCTATCTTCTCGTCCTGTTCGGTTATGCCGGTTGACGCGTCTATCATAATAAGGCAGACATCCGCTCTCTCAACCGCCATATGAGCGCGCAGAACGCTGTATTTTTCTATTTTATCGTTTATCTTCGAGCTTCTTCTGATTCCCGCCGTGTCGATAAAGGTAAATTTTCCGTACTCGTTTTCAAGCTGTGTATCGACGGCGTCTCTCGTGGTTCCCGCGACGTTTGAAACTATCAGGCGTTCCTTTCCTATAAATTTATTGATTATAGATGATTTCCCCGCGTTGGGCTTTCCGATAACGGCTACCTTTATACTGTCGTCGTCCTCCTCAGCGTCCTCCCAATCGGGAATTGCGTCAAGCACGGCGTCGAGAAGGTCGCCCGAGCCGCTCCCGTGAATAGAGGATACGGCTATCGGTTCGGCGTCAAATCCAAGCTCGTAAAATTCGTAAAACTCGAAAGGAGGCGCGCCGACGCTGTCGCACTTGTTGATACACGGTATAACGGGCTTTCCGCTCTTCTGGAGCATAATCGCGATATCTCTGTCGTCGGCGGTAAGTCCCGTGCGGACGTCACACATAAATATTATAACGTCGGCGGTCTCTATCGCCACCTCCGCCTGAAATCTCATCTGCTTTAGTATGATATCGTCGGTTTTAGGCTCTATTCCGCCCGTATCTATCACGACGAGGCGTCTGTTTCTCCATTCGGTCTCCCCGTAGATACGGTCGCGGGTAACACCGGGCGTATCCTCAACGATAGAGCGTCTCTCGCCTATAAGCTTATTGAAAAGCGTACTCTTGCCAACGTTAGGTCTCCCCACGATTGCTACTATAGGTTTTGCCATATTTATATATCCTTTCCTGTGATTTATACTCCGAGAATAGCCCTTATAAGCTCGTCTCCGCGGTTATCCACCGCTATCACCTCGACTCCGAGAGCGTCCGAGAGCGTCTCGGGCGTGCCTCCGTCAAGGAAGAGGTCTCCCTCTGCTCTGAGCGTCGCCGAGGGAATAAGCAAAGCGTCTCCGAGCGCTTTTCCCTTTAACTGCTCCTCCATATCGGTACCCGTAAGGAGTCCCGCCACGGTTATTTCCTCTCCGAAAAAGTTGTTTTTTATCGCGTATACGTTTATTTTAAGTCCCTCGACCTTACTCCGAAGAAGTGAGCAAAGAGCGCTAATATGCTCGTATGCCGCATATCCCGTAGCTATCGACACCTCTCTTCCCGATATAAACCTATCGGTATATTCGGAGAGATATTCCAGCTCCGCCGAGAACTCGGTCTCAAGCTCAGTCAGCATACCGACACCGTTTTCTATCTGCGCGTACTCCTCGTAAAAGCTGTCGTCGGGAAGCGGCTTTCCCGCTTTGATATAAAGCTCGTCCGCAGGATAGAACAGCCTCGTGCCGTATTTCTCAAAGCACCTGTCTCCAACGGCGTTCACCTGCTCGATTATTCTCGCGCACTCATCGCCCGAAAAGCTCTGCAAGGGATATAGCTTATCTCTGAATTTCGTGAGTCCCGCGGGGACTATCGACGTGCTCTGCATAGCGGGATAAAGCCCTTCAAGCTCGCGCATAGTCCTGTCAAGCTCATCGCCGTCATTAAGTCCCTTACAAAGAACTATCTGACAGCAGAGCTTGATTCCCGCCTCGGCAAGCCTGTCGAGATATTTAAGCACCTCTCCCGCGCGCTTATTATGCATCATACGCACGCGAAGCTCGGGATTCGTCGTGTGAACCGATACGTTTACGGGAGATATATGCATCTCTATTATACGCTCGATATCCCTGTCGTGAAGATTGGTAAGCGTTATATAGTTTCCGTGAAGAAAGGACAGCCTTGAGTCGTCGTCCTTGAAATAAAGCGAATCGCGGAGTCCGCGCGGAAGCTGGTCGATAAAGCAAAACACGCATTTATTCTCACACGAATGTTTTTTATCCATAAGCGGAGTTTCAAAATCAAGACCGATATCGTCGTATTCTTTTTTCTTTATTTGAAAATCAAGCTCCTTGCCGTTCCGCGCGACCCTGACTGAAATATCGCGCTCGGCAAGATAAAAGCGATAATCCAAAACGTCGTTTATCTCTCTTCCGTTTATGGATATCAATATATCATCGGGTTCTATACCTGCTTTTTCCGCTCTGCCGTGTCGGCATACAGACGTTATTTTAACCATTAATTTTGTCCTTCGCACACTTTCCCATAATATTATTTTAATATTATACCACATTATTTCGTATTTGTCAAAGCCTTGAGGGTATTATTGAATTATATTTTTGTATGAGGTATACATAATTGTTCTTTTTTTCTCATAAGTTTTAAACGTAGCTATATCCTAATACAATAAGTGTCAGAAGGTAAGGAGAGTTTTACTATGAACAGCAACAACGCAACGTACGGGGCTGCCCCGAAAAGATTTCAGATGCCGCTTTGCGACAAGATACTCACGACCGAAATTTCAAACGACTATACTCTTCCCGATTATCAGCCGGAAATAAGACGCGTCCTTCGAGTAGACGCCTCTATACTTCCCCCCGCGAAATACGTAGGCGGAAGCCAAGCCGAGTTTAACGGAACGGTGGATTATCATCTTTTGTACGTGGGACAGGACGGATGTATGTATTCCGCGCCTCTGTCCGCCGAATATTCCTTTAACGCGCCTCTCGATATATCGAGCGAGTTTGACCTGAACGAAGGAGTCGTCATTCTTGCCGACACGAGAGACGAGAATATCACGACGCGCGTAAGCGGTCCTAGAAAGCTGACTATAAAATGCCGTCTCTGCTCCCGTGTAAGAGCTTACGGAATGATGATAGCCGACGAAAGATGCTCGGGAGAGGTAAATCCTATGAGCGTGGAACGTCTTATGGGTGAGTGCGAGTGTTCCGTTCTTCTGTCGGGATTCGGGGATACTATAGAGATA
The DNA here is from genome assembly GCA_017464565.1 of Clostridia bacterium. GTDB lineage: Bacteria > Bacillota > Clostridia > Oscillospirales > CAG-272 > HGM12713. The sequence goes on along the minus strand of JAFTZH010000040.1, from coordinate 19,660 downwards.
TCCGACGAGATAAACACGAATACTGAAAATATGCGCGTTATAAGCGCGTCCGCAAACGTATGTATATCCGACGTAACCGCTTCTGCGGGTACTGCGGATTGCCGCGGAGATATTGAGCTTAAGCTTCTCGTATGCCGGGACGAGAGCACGGGCACTCTTGAAACGCTAAGCCGAAAAATATCCTTTGGTGAGCAGGTGGAGATAGACGATATCTCTCCCGATTCTCTCTGCTCTGCACGCGCGTATGTAAACGATATAGGAATAAACGTAGAAGAAGGCAGGATATTATGCGATCTCGGCGTAATTCCCGAAATACGTGCTTACGGTAAGAATGTCGTAAGCTATACCCGCGACATATATTCCACCGAAAACAGCTCCGAGACCGCCTACCGCGGATATACGATACCCTCGCTTAACTGCGCTTCGCGCGGCAATTTCTCTCAAAGTGAACGAATCCCCGTGGCAGAAACCTCCATCTCACAGGGCAGCCGTATAATAGACGTCTGCTGTAAACCGCACGCCGAGAGCTTTGAGTTTGACAAAAACAAAGCCGTTTTGCTTGGTGAGTGCAAATATTTTATGCTTATTGAAAACGAGGGTGAATTTTCATCATCCGAGCTTATTCTGCCCTTCAGATACGAAGCGGAAATAAGCTCCGACGCGCCTTCGGATTTTTCCGCAGATATGAGCGTGCTTTCCTGCCGCGCGCGTATTGACGGCGGAAATCTCTGCATTGACAGCGAGCTTTCGGTATCGGCTGAATTTTTCGGAAACCGCGCTATAAACGTACTTTCAGAGGTAAGATTTGGAGAAATGGTAAAAAAATCGGACGGTGATATCGTAATCTGCTTCCCCGCTCCCGACGATACGCCTTGGTCGGTAGCGAAAAAATATTCGGTTCCCGTAAATAAGCTTTCGGGAATTTCAAGTCCTTCCGACGATATATCGGGTATAAATTATCTCGTAGTGAATATGTAAGTTAGTTAGTTTATGGATAGTTTTTAGGGGGAGGAGCTTTTTGAAAAAAAGCTCCTCCCCCTTGAAAATCCATACATAAACTAACTTTTGGGGAGAAGCTTTGAAAAAGCTTCTCCCCTGTGCATCACTTTATTTTATTCTCAATACAGATCCGCAAGCTTTTTAAGTCTGTCGTATTTAGCCTTTGCGTTCTCCTCACCCTTTGCGAAGAGGTTCTCTGCCTTTTCGGGGAAGGACTGAACGAGACGAGCGTAACGGGTTTCGGACTTAATGAAGTCAACGTAGCTTCCGGTAGGCTCCTTGGAGTCTATCGTGAGCTTGCTTCCCTCAGCCGTGGGATTATATCTGAACATCTGCCAGTAGCCTGCCTCAACTGCCTTCTTCATTTCGAGCTGGCAGTTCTGCATTCCGCCCTTAACACCGTGCATCTCACAAGGAGCGTAACCGATGATAAGCGAAGGTCCGTTGTAAGCCTCAGCCTCGGTAAGAGCCTTGAGGAGCTGATTCATATCAGCGCCCATAGCAACCTGTGCAACATAAACGTAGCCGTAAGACATAGCGATCTGCGCGAGATCCTTCTTACCGATTGCCTTACCTGCAGCCGCAAACTGTGCTACCTGACCTATCTGCGAAGCCTTTGACGCCTGTCCGCCGGTGTTTGAGTAAACCTCGGTATCAAATACCATAACGTTTACGTCCTCACCCGACGCGAGAACGTGGTCGAGACCGCCGAATCCGATGTCGTATGCCCAACCGTCGCCGCCGAATATCCATACGGACTTCTTAGCGAGGTAATCCTTCTCGGCAAGAACAGCGGAAGCAGTGGGACAACCCTCGGCAGCAGCCTTTTCAAGCTCTGCAATAAGTGCCTCGGTAGCGGCTTCGTTTGCCTTACCGTCGTCCTTGGTGTTGAGATATGCCGAAGCGGCAGCCTTAAACTCGTCGGAAGCCTTGTCGGACTCTGCCATAGCGGCTACCTTGGAGATAAGCTTTTCACGAATGGTCTTCTGTCCGAGAGCCATTCCGAGACCGTGCTCTGCGTTGTCCTCAAAGAGCGAGTTAGCCCAAGCGGGACCCTTGCCCGTCTCACGGTTTACCGTGTAAGGCGTTGCGGGTGCCGAGCCGCCCCAAATGGACGAGCATCCGGTTGCGTTGGATATATACATTCTCTCACCGAAGAGCTGGGTGATAAGACGAGCGTAAGAAGTCTCGGCACATCCTGCGCAGGAGCCGGAGAACTCAAGCAGAGGCTGCTTGAACTGGCTTCCCTTAACGGTCTCGTTAACGAGTTCCTTCTTTTCGGATACGTTAGCTACCGCGTAATCAAACGCTGCCTGCTGGTCAAGCTGACTTGCCTGAGATACCATCTCGATAGCAACCTTTTCGGGCTTGCCGTTCTTGAGGGCATTCTCACTTACCTTACAAGCCTTGACGCAGAGGGTACAACCCATACAGTCAAGAGGAGAAATAGCCATTGTATACTTATAATCTGTTTTGATAACGGGCTTTGCCGCGAACTTTGTCTCTGCGGGAGCGTTAGCCGCCTCTTCCGCGTTCATAGCGAAGGGACGAATAGCCGCGTGAGGACATACGAACGCGCACTGGTTACACTGAACACAGTTTTCGGGATGCCATACGGGAACGTCAACCGCAACGCCTCTCTTCTCGTAAGCAGCGGAGCCCTGCGGGAAGGTACCGTCTTCCATACCCTTGAACGCGGATACGGGAAGCTGGTCGCCGTTCATAAGAGAAACGGGAGTAACTATCGTATTTACGAAGTTTACGAGATCCTCTCTGTCGCCCGTAGCCTGAGCCTTGGGAGCGGAGTCGCCCGCGTTTGCCCACTCTGCGGGAACCTTTACCTCAACGATAGCGTCAACGCCTGCGTCGATAGCCTTGTAGTTAAGCTCAACGACAGCCTCGCCCTTCTTGAGATAGGACTTCTTCGCCATATACTTCATATACTCAACCGCTTCAGCGATAGGCATAATGTTAGCGAGCGCGAAGAACGCGGACTGGAGAATGGTGTTGGTTCTCTTGCCCATTCCGATTTCACGAGCCTTGTCAATAGCGTTTACTATGTAGAATTTAACGTTATTGTCAGCGATATATTTCTTAACGTCTGCGGGAAGGTGAGCGTCGAGCTCATCTGCCGACCACTGGCAGTTAAGAAGGAAGGTTCCGCCGGGTTTAACGTCGTTTACTATCTTGTAGCCCTTGGTAATATAAGAGGGGTTGTGGCAGGCAACGAAGTCAGCCTTGGTGATATAGTAAGGAGACTTGATAGCCTTATCACCGAAACGAAGGTGAGAAATGGTTACGCCGCCCGTCTTCTTGGAGTCATACTGGAAGTATGCCTGAATATATTTGTCGGTGTGGTCTCCGATAATCTTGATGGAGTTCTTGTTAGCTCCAACCGTTCCGTCTCCGCCGAGTCCCCAGAACTTGCAGGAAATAGTTCCTTCAGCAGAGGTGTCGGGAGCGGGCTTCTCATCGAGAGAAAGTCCCGTAACGTCGTCAACGATACCTATGGTAAAGCCGTTCTTGGGCTCGTCGGCATCGAGGTTTTCGTATACGGCAAAGATAGATGAAGGAGGAGTATCCTTCGAACCGAGTCCGTAACGTCCGCCTACTACCTTCGCGGAAACGCCGTTGGTAGCAAGAGCGGTAACTACGTCGAGGTAGAGAGGCTCACCGAGAGAGCCGGGCTCCTTGGTTCTGTCAAGAACGGCAATCTTCTTAACCGTCTTGGGAAGTACCTCGATAAGCTTTGCGGGAACGAAAGGTCTGTAAAGGCGAACCTTGATAAGACCGACCTTTTCACCCTTTGCGAGCATATAGTCTATAACCTCTTCCGCTACGTCGCAGATAGAGCCCATAGCTACGATTACCTTCTCAGCGTCGGGAGCGCCGTAGTAGTTGAAGAGCTTGTAATCGGTACCGATCTTCTCGTTTATCTTATTCATATAATCCTCAACGATAGCGGGAAGCGCATCGTAATAAGGATTGCAGGACTCTCTGTGCTGGAAGAAGATATCGCCGTTTTCTGCGGAGCCGCGGAGAACGGGGTGCTCGGGGTTGATAGCGCGCGCGCGGAATGCGGCAACGGCATCCATATCAACCATTTCCTTGAGATCATCGTAATCCCAGGTCTCTATCTTCTGTATCTCGTGAGAGGTACGGAATCCGTCGAAGAAGTTAAGGAAAGGCACTCTTCCCTTGATAGTAGCAAGGTGAGCCACTGCTCCAAGGTCCATAACCTCCTGGGGATTGGACTCTGCGAGCATAGCAAATCCTGTCTGACGGCACGCGTATACGTCGGAGTGGTCTCCGAAGATATTGAGCGCGTGAGAAGCTACGCAACGTGCGGAAACGTGGATAACGCAAGGAAGAAGCTCGCCCGCTATCTTATACATATTGGGGATCATCAGGAGAAGTCCCTGCGATGCCGTATAAGTAGTGGTAAGCGCTCCTGCCGCGAGAGAACCGTGAACGGTACCTGCGGCGCCTGCCTCCGACTGCATCTCCATAACCTTGACGTTCTCGCCCATAATGTTCTTAAGACCGGTTGCGGACCAAGCATCTGTGAGCTCTGCCATTACAGAAGACGGTGTAATGGGGTAAATTGCGGCAACCTCGGTGAACGCGTACGATACGTGCGCGGCGGCGGTGTTACCGTCCATGGACATCTTTTTTCTTGTAATCGCCATGTTTGTTGTTCCTCCATTTTTTATATTAAAATTTTAAAAACACGCAATTGGGCATAATAACCCACCAAATATTATATCACATTATTTTCAATAAGTAAATAGTGATTTGAATATTTTTTTGATGATTTTTATTCGTATTTTTAAGAAAATTTCCCAAAATATGCAAAAAATGCGAATAAAAATACACCGCCGAGCCATAAAGACTCGGCGGTGTACGCATTTCATAGGATATCAGCTGTAAAAGTCGTGGCTGCCTATCCTGAACTCAAAGGTTCTGTTCTTTGATATCCAGTTATTCGTGGCGATTCTCGGATTCATAAAGAAAAGTATCTCGTCCGAGATGCTGTACCCTTCAAGGCATATCTTTGCCGCTATTATCGCGGACGCCGTGGGCTTCTGATAGATAGTTCCGAAAGACACAGGTGAGAACTGCGTTCCGTTTTTTCTGTCAAAGATTACGCCGTAAACGGTATTGGGATACATAGGGCTTGCTTTTCTGTTGAGCACCACGTTTCCGACGGCTATCTGTCCGAGCAGACTCTCGCCCTTTGCCTCGGCGCTGATAATTCTCGACAGCCAGTACAAGTCGTCAGCGTTGTAAAAGTCGTCGCCCGACGCGGGAAGTATACCCGTCTTTTTCAGGGTAACCGAACGCGTGGCGTTATCCCAGCCGACCTCGACGCCGAGCGCCTTGGCGATAGCTCTTACGGGAACGAACATAGTGTCGCTGATTATTCTTATACGCTCAACGGTATAGAAGCATCTTCCGTCTTCATATATGTAGTAATCTCCGTCGGTGGCGACGGCGACCTTCGTACCCTTGGCAACGACGGCGGTGCGCGTTTTCGCGTCCCAGCTTATCGTACAGCCGCCTACAAGGCCGCAGAAATCGCGGAGCGCTACGTACGTAACCGAATCAATCAGCGCCGAGCGTCCCTCAAGAACTCTCTTGCCATCCATATATATAGATACCGACGACGAGCCCTGAGGAAAAGCAACGCTCTTCTCTGTCGCGGCGGAAGCTCCCACACCGAACGCGGATATCAGTATTATCGCGCTCAGCAAGAAAGCGACCGCTCTCTTCGTTCTTCTCATCAACCTTTTTACCTCCTGTTTTTTTCACCGAGGGAAACGGTCTTAATGCGCCCTCGGCGTACGCCTATTATAACAGCGCGGCAAAAAGGCTTCAAGGAACAAATCCTTCCCGAACGGTAAATTTAAGGAAGTAAAGTAAAATAAATTCTTGGAATATATTTCACACTCGGCGTTCCAAAATCAAGAAAATGCTTGAAATGCCTGCGTTTGCGGCTATTGTGAGGGCCTTGTGAAGTTTGGGAATCTATTCTTTTATCTCCAAAAATTTATCGCCGTCCCAAGTGTCATATTCCTGTCAGCACAAAAGACACGCGGCGCGGTAAAATATAAACGTAAAAATCAATGGGAGGTTTAATATGTCCTGGGAAGTAATTTCAGAGGTTATAGCTCTGCCCGCCGCATACGTTACGGCGTTCGCCGCCATTATCAATATAATCATAAAGGTAAACCGAACGCTCTGCTCTCTCGAGATAGCGGTTAAGCAGCTCAAGGAATGTATCGAAAAGCAGTCGGATAAAAACAGCGATTTTTATTCGTCTATATCCGACCACGAGGTAAGGATAAGCAATATCGAATACAAAATAGAGTCGTTAAGCGAGCGACAGGATAAAGAATAACTTAATAACGATATTTTTTTAAATTCAGGTTGCAATCGGTCAGAAAAGGTGATATAATAATCGTATATTTCTGCCCGTGGCACAGCTGGATAGCGCGCGAGACTCCGACTCTCGAGGCCGCAGGTTCAAATCCTGTCGGGCAGGCCAATCCCTCTCAACAGACCTTTTGGTCTGTTGAGAGGGATTCTCTTGTTTCACGATGAAGAACCTCGCAAATTCGCAAGAATTTGCCGTCTTTGCGCAAGCATAAGTTTTGATAAAAACGAATTTTGGCGCAAAGAGAGGTTCCTAAAATCCTGTCGGGCAGGCCAATCCCTCTCAACAGACCTTTTGGTCTGTTGAGAGGGATTCTCTTGTTTCACGAAGATTATGTTGAATTATGACAAAAAACGTGATATAATGTAGTTATTACAAAGATTATTTCGCCGTTCTAAAAGGAGAAAAAAATGACTTCCGAAAAAAATTCTATCGAGCCGAATATCGCGGACCTGGCAAACGGCTGGCTGAAATCGTACAAATTGGATTATAAATTAGAGCAGGAAAAATTAAACACCGAAATAGATAAGGCGCTCAACGACTATTATTCAAAAAACGGCGGTGTCGGAGGCAATCGTCCCGACGTTAAGCTTCTTTTACAGGATAAAAATTTGAATTACTATCCCGTCCTTATCGAATACAAGGGCTACAAGGGTAAATTGGTCAAGCTCGACGCCAACGGACAGGTCGAAAACAAAACCGTCAAAAACGAACCGAATTTCAAAAATATAAATTCGTATGCGGTAAACGGCGCGGTTCATTACGCCAACGCAATACTGCATCATACGAGCTATTCCGAAATTATCGCAATCGGTATGACGGGATTTAAAAACGAAAGCGGGAAAATAGAGTATCAGATAGGCGTTTATTACGTTTCCAAAAGCAATTTCGGAGTGGGTCAAAGGGTGGGCGAATACACCGACCTGTCTTTCCTTAAAAAAACGCATTTCGACGCTTTTATCGAAAAGGTAAAGACACTTCGTCTTACGCAGGAGGAAATCGATAACCTGAAGGAAAAGCGCGAAAAGGAGATCAACGCAAGCCTCGTAAAGCTCAATAACGATATTTACCAAAACGAAAAGGGCTTGGGAGAAAACGACAGAGTATATCTCGTCGCCGCTTCGATTATTGCCACCCTCGGTATCCCCGGAAAGGTCAAGCCTCTCGAAAAATCCGACCTTCATTCTTACACCGAAGCGGGCGAGACCGACGGCGAAATTATGGTGAGAAAAATCAAGGCGTTTTTGCTGGAGAAAAAGCTTCCGGAGGACAAAAAAGACCTTATAGTACGCACCCTGCAAAATACGCTTCTTACCGAAAACATAAATAAAGTCGAAAACGGAGAAAGCCAATTAAAGCGCGTCTTTACGAAAATCGTAGACGATTTGGGAATATACTATAAGATCGGCTTAACCACCGATTTTACGGGAAAGCTCTTCAACGAAATGTACGGCTGGCTCGGCTTCTCTCAGGACAAGCTGAACGACGTCGTTCTAACTCCCTCTTACGTCGCGACGCTCCTCGTAAAATTGGCGCGCGTCAACAAAAACTCTTACGTTTGGGATTTTGCCACAGGTTCGGCAGGACTTTTGGTCGCGGCTATGAACGAAATGCTTATCGACGCGAAAAACAGCATTTCTTCTCCCGAGAAGCTTATGCGAAAGGAAATCGAAATCAAATCCGAGCAGCTGCTCGGCTTGGAGCTTTTGTCAAGCGTCTATATGCTTGCGATTTTGAATATGATTTTAATGGGAGACGGCAGCTCAAACGTTCTCAACAAAGACTCGCTGAAGGACTTTGACGGCAATTACGGCTTCGGCAAGAAGGGAGAGAAATTCCCCGCCGATGCCTTCGTTTTAAATCCGCCGTATTCCGCCCCCGGAAACGGTATGAACTTCGTGGAAAAAGCCCTCTCTATGATGAGCCGCGGTTACGCCGCCGTTATAATTCAAAATTCGGCAGGCTCGGGAAAGGCCGTATCGTATAACAAAAAAATACTTAAAAGAAATACTCTTTTAGCAAGCATAAAAATGCCCGTTGATATTTTCATAGGAAAGTCGAGCGTCCAGACGAACGTATACGTTTTCCGTGTGGGCGAGGCACACCAAAAGGACGACTTGGTTAAATTCATCGACTTTTCCAACGACGGCTATACGAGAACGAACCGTAAAAAGTCAAGCAGTAATCTGAAAGACACCGACAGGGCGAAGGAGCGGTATCAGGAGGTCGTCGATCTGGTTCGCTTCGGCAAATCAAAGCTGAATATTTTTACAGAGAAAGAATATTACGAGGGAACCATAGACCCCGAAAACGGCGCGGATTGGAATCAAGCCGCTCCGATCGACAAGAAGCCCACGCCCGAGGACTTCAAGAAAACGGTAGGCGACTATCTTGCTTGGGAGCTTTCAAACGTCTTAAAGGGTCAAAACGGGGAGAACGGCCGCCTGGGAAAATAGACGCCTCACTTAACGAAAAGCTTCAAACGGTTAAGTGGGGCGGATATAAGCTGGGAGATTTGTTCGATATTGACAAATGGACCTACGGCAAAAACAAAAATTACGAAACGAAATCAGCATCTCCTTTTCCAAACGCGATTCCCGTTATAAGCGGAATTACCGAAAATAACGGTGTAAATTATTATACGGAAGATAAATTATCCGACGAGGAAATTTATAGCGCGTCTTTGACTATATCAACGCGCGGCGAATACAGCGGAACCGTATTTTATCAGCCCGAAAAATTCGTTTTGGCAGCCAACATTCTGGCTATGCCTATGCCCGATTTATCAAGGAATCAAAAAATTTTTATAGGAAGCCTGATAAACGCTTTGCCCTATGGAGGATACAACGGATATCCCAGAAAAGAAACCTTGAGAAAAGACACTATTCAGCTTCCCGAAAAAAACGGCAAAATAGATTTTGAATTTATGGATAGCTTTATAGACGAACTGGAAGCTTCGCGCGTACTCGTTCTGAAAGAATACTTATCCGCGGCGGGACTTGACGATTGTACGCTGACGGCGGAGGAACGGAAAGCTCTTGAAGAGTTTGATTCGCTTAAATGGGACAGCTATAATCTAAAAGATTTGTTTGGCAAAGCGACCCGCGGAAAGCGTCTTAAAAGCGCAGACCGAATAGACGGCAGTTTGCCTTTCGTAACGGCGGGAGAAGCGTTTGAGGGCGTGTCGGCTTATATCGGAAACGAGGTCGAGGTTTTTGAAGCAAATACGACCACGATAGATATGTTCGGCTCTGCAAAATACCGCAATTATAAATACGGCGCGGACGATCACGTGGCGATCGTTCATACCGAAAGCCTGCCCAAATACGCCTCCGTCTTCGTTACGGCGGCAATACATAAAGCGTCTCATTCGGGCAAATTCGATTATTCAAGAAACTTTTACGCGAAGGACGCGGACGCTTTGAATATTCTTCTGCCCTCAAAAAAACGAAAACCCGATTACGAAGCTATGAATACCTTCGTTTCGGCAATTCAAAAGCTCGCCGTTCAAAACGTGGTTCGCTTTGTCTCTCAAAAAACGAAAAGTAATCAAATACAACCAAACCAAAACCTTTAAAGCTTTTGAAAGGGGTTTTAAGGGGAGGGACTTTTGTAAAAAGTCCCTCCCCTTTATTATTCGTTCAATTCAAGCAAGCACCGCTATCGCGAGCATACAATATATCATCAAGGAAAGCACGTCTACTATCGTCGTAATAAACGGCGAGGCGACGACCGCGGGGTCAAGCCTGCAAAGCTTCGCTATAAACGGAAGCGAACAGCCGACTATCTTCGCAAGCACCACCGTAAGAAGAAGCGCGGCGGAGACCACGGCGCACCGAACGGGCGTATAGCCGTCAAATCCGAAAAGCATATTGTCTAACAATATCAGCTTTACGAAGCAGGCTGCCGCAAGAGTTACGCCGAGCAGAATAGATGCGCGCAACTCCTTGAGCAGAACCTTCAGAACGTCCCTTCCTTCAAGCTGTCCGAGCGACATAGAGCGTATAACCGTTACCGACGCCTGTGAGCCGCAGTTTCCTCCCGTTCCCATTATCATAGGAACGCAGGCAAACAGCACCGACGATATCGCGTTGAGCCGCGATTCGTATACGTTCAATATCAGACTCGTAAAGGTACCGCTTACCATCAGTATGAGAAGCCACGGAATTCTGTTCTTCCAGATTTCAAACACGCTCGTTTTAAGATACGGTACGTCGGAGCTTGCCGTAGCCGCCATTTTCGCGATATCCTCGGTGGTCTCCTCCCGAATGACGTCGATAGCGTCGTCAACGGTAACTATACCCACAAGACGCATTTCGGCGTCAACTATCGGCAGCGCCAGAAATCTGTAATCGGTGAGCTTGAGCGCCACCTCTTCTCTGTCGTCGGTAGTATACGAATATATAACGTTCGTATCCATAATGTCTCCGACGGTGATATCCTTCGGTGAGAGCATAAGCTTCTTTGCGGTAACAAGCCCTATGAGCCTGTTGACGTTATCCGTAACGTAGCAGGTGTATATCGTCTCCGAGTCGATAGCCTTTTTGCGTATCTTTTCAAACGCCTCGGCAACCGTCATATCGGAATGAAGCGATATATATTCGATAGTCATAATGCTTCCCGCGCTGTCTCTCGGATATTTCAATATATCGTTGATATATTTTCTCGTCTCTTTATCGCTCTGCGAAAGTATCCTCTTTACCACGTTCGCGGGCATCTCTTCGATAAGGTCAACCGTATCGTCGAGAAACAATTCGTCCATCACCGACCTTATCTCAAAGTCGGTCAGCTTGTGTATAAGCGTCTCCTTTGTATCGCGGTCAAGCTCGGCAAAGGCCGCAGCCGCGAGATCCTTGGGCAGAATACGAAAAAGTATCGGAAGCTCGGTCGTATCAAGCTCCTCGAATACCTCCGCAAGGTCCACCTCGTTCATTGAAGCCGCAATCGGCTTCAGCTCCGAGAACTTGCGTTCTCTCAAAAGCTGTAAAATTCTTTCGTTCAATTCCATCATTCCTCCCTTTCGTCTTATAAAGACTGAATAAGGAGCGTAGCTGACGGCAAAAAATTCAAAGCTCGGCAAAATAAGCCGCGGGAATACTTCGCCCGTCAGAGTCTGCGCTTCTACTTCGTTCTTCCATTGACTTATTTGCCTCCTTTTTTATATTATATCCAAAACTCAATCCGCGAGTCTTTGGTATAATTATACCACGTCTAAATAGTATTTTCAAGACGTACTTTAACATTTTATGATTTTTTATTGACATATGCTTGATACGTAAGGTATAATTATATACGCTAAAAAGTTTAAATATAAATCAAGGAGAATGTCTATGCAGCTCAAGGACAAGGTTATCAATTTTTTGGGAGACAGTATTACAGAGGGCGTAGGAGTAGCCGACAGAAAAAACAATCGCTACGACAACGTTATAAAGAGAGAATACGGTCTCAAGGCGGCTAACAATTACGGCATCGGCGGAACTCGCCTCGCGCATCAGTTCTATCCGAGCGAAAACCCGAGATTCGACCTATGCTTCTGCGGAAGAGCCTACGTTATGGACGAAAAGGCGGATATCGTGGTCGTTTACGGAGGAGTTAACGATTATATCCACGGAGACGCTCCGATAGGAAAAATGGGAGATAAGACCCCCGCTACCTTTTACGGAGCGGTATATTTCCTTATGAATTTCCTGAAAACCACGTACGCGGGCAAGCCCGTAGTCTTTATGACTCCCGCTCACTGCAATTTCAGAACGGGAAGCGATAGCGCAATATCCAACCACCCAAGCAAAAAGGAAGACGCTATGCCATTGATAGGTTACATAAATATTATCGAGGAGACGGCAAAGCTCTTCGATATTCCCGTATTGAATCTCTACAATACCCTCGGAATCGACCCCAACAATCCCGACGACAAAGCGAAATATACGGCTGACGGCTTACATTTCAACGATGAAGGTCAGGCTCATATCGCGAAGCGCCTCGGAGAATTTCTGCTTGCTCTGTAATAATAAAATTATCCCCATAACCGTCGTTTTATACGTACGCGGTTATGGGGATTTTTTAAAACCAGCTCGTAATAAATATCTCAAGCCCTATAAATATCAGAATAGCTCCTCCGAGAATTCCCGCCTTACCCGCAAGCTTAGTTCCCGCCTTTTTGCCTATCTCTACGCCCGCAAAGCATATGACGAAGGTAACGGAACCTATCAGCAGACAGGCGAGCAAAGCCTCGACCAAGCCGTAGTCCGAAATGGTAAATCCTACCGAGAGCGCGTCGATAGAGGTGGCAATTCCCTGCACGAGCAGAGCGGAGAGCGACGCGGCGGGCTTGTCCTCATCGGAATCCTTGTTTTTTATACCCTCGTAAAGCATCTTGCCGCCTATATATCCTAGCAGAGCGAGCGCTATCCACGGAATACATTTTTCAAACGCCTTGAAATACTGCGCTATCGTCGATACGCATATCCAGCCTATCATCGGCATAGCGAACTGGAACGCCGAGAATATACCCGCTACTCCGCAAGCCTTGCGCTTTTTCATATTCGGCTCTCCAAGACCGTTGGCAAGAGAGACAGAAAACGCGTCCATAGCAAGTCCTATTCCCAAAAGTATACTGTTGAAAAAGAAAGAAAAATCAAGCTCCATTTAATATTCCTCCGAACAAAAAAATCCAAGCGCGGTAAAACCGTACTTGGCGTAAAAAACAGACTCCACGTACGGCTCAACCATAAGCCTACGTAAGTCTCGCAAATTAAAACAAGCCAGACCTTTCGGTCAGTATGTTGACTTGTTACGCAGCGGGCGCTTGCTACTCCCTCACATCTTAATTATTATACCACCTCTATTCGGTTTTGTCAACCGATGACGAAAAATCTACGGAAATAAATTTTAGCCAAGGAAAAGTAAAAATTTCCTTGGCTTTTTTATATCAAGCGTTTATGAAAGATACCGTACCGCAAAATTTTCCGCCATAATTTCGAGATATCTGTCGGCGTTTTTTATCGAATCCTCGGCGGAATCTGCCAACGACCTTACCTCGTATATCTCCGATATTCCCATTTTTTTAATCTCCTCGGCATTGTCCCCGACACAGCCCACGAAGCAATATAGGGGAATATTCTTTTCTGCCGCCCGTTTAGCCACCCCGCTTATCGCCTTTCCGCACAGACTTTGAAGGTCAAGTCTTCCCTCTCCCGTAATGACCGCGTCGGTGTCCGAAAGCTCTCCCAAAAAGCCTACGGCGTCAAGCACAGTGTCTATTCCCGAACGCACCCGCGCGTCCGCAAACGCCAAAAGCGGCGCGGAAATTCCTCCGCCTGCCCCGCAGCCTTCAAGCTCCGATACCCGTTTGCCCGAAAGAGTATTCAAAAGCTCTGCGTAACCCGTCATACCTCTCTCAAGTCTATCAAGCTTTTCTTCGTCGGCTCCCTTTTGACGCGCGTATATATACGTGGCTCCGTTGGCTCCGAGCAACGTGTTTTTTACGTCGGTGGCAATTAGAAACTCGCACTCGAAAAAGCCCTCGCAAATCCCCGATATATCAATGCGCTCAATCTCTCCGAGCGTATCTCCCACGGGAACGAAAGCGTTTCCAAGGCTATCAAAAAATCTCGCGCCGAGCGCCGCAAGCATTCCGCATCCGCCATCGTTCGTCGCGCTGCCTCCCACGGTAAGCATTATCCTGCGGTATCCTCTGCCTATCGCGTGCGAAATAATTTCTCCCACGCCGAAGGTAGTAGTCTTCCCCGCGTCTCTTTTTTCCTCGGGTACGAGGGTAAGTCCCGCCGCGGACGCCATTTCCACAACCGCAATATCCTCAAGAGAACCGTAATACGCCGTTACCTTTTCGAACAGCGGTCCCGAAACCGTTATTGCCGTTCTTTTATCCGCGGGGACTATAGCCTCAAGCGTTCCCTCTCCGCCGTCGGCTATGGGCTTGCATACCACCTCCGCGTCGGGCAGTACCCGCTTTATTCCGCGCTCTATTGCCAAACAAGCCTCGGCAGACGATACGCTTCCCTTAAACGAGTCGGGAGCAACGATAAATTTCATTTGACTTCTCCTTTAATAATCCTATTGATATTTTACGCTTTCAGTATACCACAATCACAGCAAAAAAACAAGTTGCCTTGCGCATTCCGTATCAAAAAGCAAAAGAGCACCGCACAGGGCGCTCTTTTGCTTTTTATTTTAGATTGAATATCGTAAAGATACTTTTTAGATAAGCGTCAAGAGAACGAAGTTAAGTATAAACAACGCCGCGCATACCCAAAGAAGCGGATTTACTTCCTTTGCTTTTCCCTTGCATATCTTAACGATGATATAGAATATGAAGCCTGCCGCAATACCGTAAGAGATGCTGTAACAAAGAGCCATAAATATACCAGCGAAGAACGCGGGAATCGCTTCCTCTAAATCGCCCCAGTCTATATCCTTGAAGGAAGACATCATCATAATACCGACGATTACCAAGGCGGGAGCGGTCGCTGCCGATGGTACCGCGCTGATAAATGTAGCGAAGAACGCGGAAACCGCAAAACAGATAGCGACGACGACCGAGGTAAGACCCGTGCGTCCGCCTGCTCCTATGCCTGCCGCGCTTTCAACGAAGGTCGTGGTGTTGGACGTTCCGAACAGCGCGCCGACCGAGGTAGCCGTCGCATCGGCAAAGAGTGCCTTGTCCATTTTAGACTTAAAGCCCGCACTCGATTCCATAGCCTTTTCATCCTCTTCGGAGAAAATACCGCTGCGGCGTCCCGTACCGATAAAGGTACCGATTGTGTCAAAGGTATCGGAAATACTGAAGGAGAAAATCGTTATAAGAACCAGCGGAAGCTTTTTCACGTCGCTGAACAGGCTCACGATTCCTCCGTCCTTAAATATAGCGAGGAAGGTGGTGGGAAGCTGTGCGCAAGCATCCGTAAAGCTTATGGTGTCTCCGAGGGTAGTTACGCCGAAAGGGATACCGATAATCGTGGTAGCGGCGATAGCTATCAGAATAGCGCCTTTAACCTTAAGAATCAACAAAACGGCAATGAGAAGCAAGCCTATAAGGAATACCCAAAAAACAGGCTGATTCAAGGTAGGAAGAGCGGGAACGCCCGAGCTGAAATCAACTATACCGACGTTGAGGAAGCCTATGTAGGCGACGAAAATACCGATACCGCCGCCGATAGCGTGCTGAAGGCTGAGAGGTATCGCTTTTATAATATACTTACGGATTTTGGTTACGGTAATCAGGATATTAAGTATACCGCAGATAAACACCATAGACAGCGCTTGCTGCCAAGTAAATCCAAGCGTAAAGCAAACTGTATAAACGAAGAAGGCGTTAAGTCCCATACCGGGTGCCTGCGCGTAAGGAACGTTTGCCACAAGACCCATTATGAGAGTTCCGACGACTGCGGAAATAATGGTCGCGAGGAAGACCGCACCCCATTCCATGCCCGCTTGTGAAAGGATGCTGGGGTTTACTACGATGATGTAGGACATCGCGAAAAAGGTAGTCAGTCCGGCCATAATTTCGGTTGATACTTTCGTACCGTTTTCTTTCAGACGAAACAGTTTTGCCATAAATTATTCTCCTTATAAAAGATTTATACTTAATAATATCACATTATTTTCAGTTTTTCAACATATTTTTCGTATTTTTTTAATATTTTTTCAATAATATTCCAAAAAGTTCTGTTAGAAATTTATAATGTATATCCTCTTATCGTTTATTTTATAATATATAAATTAGTCGGAAGAACCTTTCAATTTCTTCCGACCAATTATAACGTAAATCATCTTATCCACTTGACAAATGCGATACATTTTCCCAAATTTTTATTCTTTATAATTTTTTCGACTTCCTTGAGCTTAATATCGGAAGTAGTATATTCCGCAAAAAATCTGTTTATAAAATCAGAAAACAATATAAATACGTTTTTCTTTATCTCGTACGATTGCAAACTTATTCGGCTAAAAGTAAGAACTACCATATGCAAAATATAATCGTAATATTCTTCGGTAATCTTTAATCCAAATTTTTCCCTTTCGGAATGCAGACGCTCCGTTACCCAGTAAGAATCAATAGACTTTACGCTCTTTTTTCCCTTCGACGTAATACTTTGATCGTGAACACGGTAATAATATGTATTTTCGCGTATTCCGTTGATTGTTTTTAACTGCGGATATATAATCTGCGCACAAATAGAATCTTCATACCAATAATTTTCAGGAAAGCACAAATTTTCAAAAAGATTTGATTTAAACACTTTAGCCCACGGCTGTCCGCCTAATTGGTTTGCCTTTATCGGTCCTTCGCTTTTTGCGAAAAAGGATTTGTGTTCTCCGTTTTGCGTAACCGTCGTAACCGAACCGCTCACAACCTCCGAACCGTTTTCAAACGCGGTATCCAAAAGTTTTTCTACACCGCTCCAATCCAGATAATCATCGGAATCTAAAAACAAAATATATTTGCCCCGAATATTTTTAAGTCCCGTATTGCGTGCGCCAGAAAAGCCCTTATTGCTTTGGGTAATTATTTCAACGTTCGGAATGTTTTCATATTCGCGTAAAATATCCGCAGTTCCGTCAATCGAACCGTCGTTTATAACAGTCAAAAAATACGTATATTTTTTGGGAGGAAGAACGACCGAATCCAAACATTGTTTTATATATTTTTCAACGTTATAAGCAGGGACGATTATATGTACGTCTACCTTCTCGTCGATTTGATTTTTGCAAATACACGAGCTCATAGGATTTGGAGATTGCGATTGCAAAAATTCCCGCGCATCCGCAATTTGAGCGTCGTCAATTTGTAAAATATCATCAGATGACATCTTATATATCAGCTTATCCAGCTTACACAATCTGATAATTTTTGATAAAACTCTTTTTGAAAAAGAAATAAGTCGATTCATAGTCATCACTCCCGCAATTGCATATGTTTTTACTAAATCATAGCACACATTTACACAAAAGTCAACTGTAAATCTTTTAAATATATATTTTATTTGAATAAAGACCTGGACCTTTTTCCTTTTTGTGTATTTCAGCAAGCTTTACCGAAAATATATATTTTCCGAATTGAAATCCATATAAATAAAACATAAAAGCTTATTTAAAAGCAAAATATAACGGCAAGTCTCTCTTAAGAAAGGCTTGCCGTTCCGAATCACGAGTCCGAAATTTACGTCGAAATTATTTATTAATTTTTAAAGACGTTATTGTCAAGCAACGCTTCCGGCTGCGTTTCTATACATCCTCGGTTGTTGGCGTACCAGGTTTGAAGGGAGATTTTCTTCTCTATGCAAGAGCAAACAGCCGCGTTTGCGTTCTTGACGCTGTTCATCATAAACAAGCCCACGTCTGAATCGGTCTTTTTTATTCCGCATTTTGCGAGAATCGCCGTAACGCCCGCAAATAACGCCGAAAATATTACCGCTATCAGCCACATAACTCTACCTCTGTCCGTAACACATACAATCCGCCGAATGACCGTTTATCACACCCATCGACTGCAGAAAGGAGTATATGATAGTCGAGCCTACAAAAGTCATTCCGCGCTTCTTCAAATCCTTTGAAACGGCGTCGGACAGAGGCGAGGTCGTTCTCACGGTAAAGTCCTCAACGACCACCTTATTATCGGTGAACGACCATATGTAAGCCGAGAACGAGCCGTATTCCTCTTGAATCGCCTTGAAAACGACGCTGTTGTTGACCGCCGCCCGAATCTTGAGACGGTTACGTATGATGCCGGGATCGTTCATCAGCTCCTGCACTTTTGCATCGTCGTAGGCAATAACCTTGTCGATGTCAAAATTATCAAACGCCGCGCGGAAATTCTCCCGCTTGTTCAGAACGCACTCCCAGGACAGTCCCGCCTGAAAACACTCTAAAATCAGAAGCTCATAGAGCTTCTTGTCATCATACAGAGGACGCCCCCATTCTTCATCGTGGTATTTTACGTATACCTCGTTGTTCAAGTTTAGCCAACTGCATCTTTTATTGCTTTTCATTAATTTCCGCCTTTCACGTAACGGTAAAAGAAAATATCTTTCTTGTTCCATTATATCGAAAATTCCATATCAATTCAAGATGTTTCCATAAACATCAGAATATAAGTTTATGAATCATTTTTGGAATTTAAGTCACTGCCAAGAACAAAAAATTTGCAGGGATATATGTACGCAATATCGTAATATCCTCGTAAGGAAACGCGAAAAAATTCGTCGCCGCTTATAGAAATATTTTCGAGTCCTTTTGAGCTAATAAAATAATCTTTGCTCCACTCGTAATACTTTCTAACGTTTGGAAGTCTCCAGCTGCCGCCGGACATAAAATAAAAAACGGTTATAGTCTTTGTAACGTGAGAATGTCTGCCATGTGTACGAGGCTCATAGATCGTTTCCTCGGCAATATGGCTTAACTTTTCAATACATATAGAAATATCTCCGCGGTCAAGTATGTCGGCAATCGCTTTTTTCTTCGCCTTGTAGCTTTTATATTCCATAACGTAACAAACGATGTGATACGCGGCGGCCGAAAAAATCAATAACCCGACCCAGATACTTTTCAAAATAATACCGATTATCACAGCAAGTAACGTTATCGGTATAATATAAGAAAATCTCCATTCCTCAACATTTGACAAATTAAAAAACGCGATACTCCTTAAATCATTAACAATATTTGAAAGCGTTAGTGTTTCCTTCGTCATTTTTCCACCGCCTTTCCACGATTGAGTATAGCATAAAACCATACTTTTGTCAACGAAGCATTCACCTTGCGGATGATATGGATAACAAGCCGTCGCTTGCACGAAGCGGCGCGCCCGCTCCATAAAGCGAAGCGCGCGGTAACTTCTCCGTGTCCTGAAGGCACGCTTCATAGGGCGAAGTTTTGCTTCATTTCCAAACAAAAGAGCACTGCTCTCGCAGTGCTCTTTCTTTTGGAGGCGACACCCGGATTTGAACCGGGGAATAAAGGTTTTGCAGACCTCTGCCTTACCACTTGGCTATGTCGCCTTATGAATCAGCCGTTCCCACATTCTGTCGACCGAACGTTAAAAACGACCTTTATATTAATTCTGTACTCCTTGCGGAATACATACTTACTAAAATACGGGTACGACAATACCTTGCGTACCCGTTCTGGAGCGGATTACGGGGCTCGAACCCGCCACCTCGACCTTGGCAAGGTCGCGCTCTACCAAATGAGCTAAATCCGCATATG
>JAFTZH010000039.1 GCA_017464565.1 Clostridia bacterium | reverse complement strand
GTGCCTTTTTGCAAAAAGGCACTCCCCCACATAAAAACACTATAAATATATATAAATATCAATTCAAAGTATTGCTTGCAGGAATTGGCGGAGTCTCGGATGCTTTGGATTTGAGAAGCACTCCTCGGGAGACGCGTCCTCCGCGATAACTCCGTCGCACATAAACAGCACTCTGTCAGCGACCTCGCGCGCAAATCCCATTTCGTGAGTAACGACCACCATAGTCATTCCCTCCTCGGCAAGCTCCTTCATAAGCTCAAGAACCTCACCGACCATTTCGGGATCGAGCGCCGATGTGGGCTCGTCAAATAGCATTACGTCGGGGTTCATAGCAAGAGCGCGTATAATGGCAACCCTCTGCTTCTGTCCTCCCGAAAGCTTGGACGGGTATTCGTCCTTCTTGTCAAGAAGTCCTATTCTGTTCAGCAGCTGAACCGCTTTCTCCTCCGCCTGCTCCTTAGTCATCAGCTTAAGCTGGAGCGGAGCCAGCGTAAGATTCTGAAGCACGGTAAGGTTATTGAACAAATTGAAGTGCTGAAAGACCATTCCCATCTTCTGACGGGCAAGGTTTATATCTATCCTGTACTGCCTCTCAATTGCCTTAAGCTGATCCTTGTACGCCTTTCCCTCGTGTCGGCGAAGAAGATCTCTTTCCTTTATATCTCTTATGATATCCTCTTTAGATGCGTTCTTGTTCTCCTCAAGCATCTTTTTATACGTGTTTGACGCCTCGATAACGTCAAAATGCAAATAAGGATCCGCAGGGGTAAGAAGCTTGTCTTCAAGCCATATCTCCCCGTAGGTAGGCTCTTCAAGAAGGTTCATACAGCGGAGGAGCGTACTCTTTCCGCTTCCCGAGGGACCGATTATAACTACCTTCTCGCCCTTTCGTATTTCACAGGAGGTTCCGTGCAGCACCTTTATTTCATCGTTTTTTCCAAAATATTTGTATACGTTCTTAACGCTTATCACTCGCGCGCAGCCTCCTTTCTATCAGCTTTATAAGTCCCGTTACGACGAGAACGAGAACGAGATAAACTACCGCAAGCATAATATACGGTATAATATACTCGTAAGTACTGTTCGCAATATTCTGAAAGGCCTTCGTTATATCAACCACGGCTATAAAGCTCACTACCGAGGTCTCTTTAAGAAGCGCGATAAATTCGTTTCCGAGAGTAGGTATAACGTTTTTGATAGCCTGAGGCAGAACTATTTTTATCATAGTCTGACCGTAATTTAAGCCGAGCGCTCTGCCCGCCTCCGTTTGACCGATATCAATGGATAAAATACCTCCTCTGATTATCTCGGAGACATACGCCGCCGAATTGAGTCCAAAGGCAAGCGTCGCTTCGGCAACCGAAGAAATGTCAAGTCCAAAAGCGGGAAATATAACGAAATGAATAAGCAATAGCTGAACGACCATAGGCGTTCCGCGGAAAACGGCTACGTAAACGTCCACTACACCCGAAAGTATCTTTATCGGCTTATTTGTCTTCGGAAGTATTTTGCAGGTAGCAATCAGGCATCCGAGAAGCATACCGATTAAAAGTCCAAACACCGCTATTAAAGCGGTGTTTTTCAGACCTATCAATACGTTTTTATAGCCTTCAAGTTCAATTAACTGTCTATAAAAAATATCAAACGCACTCATTATTTATTAGTACTCTTTGCTATCATAATAGCGGGCTGCTTGTCAAGAATAACCGCGTCTATCTTGCCGTTTGCAAGATCAAGAACTGCGAGCGCACCCGTGGTGTATCCGCTTGTTGTAAGATTCTTAAAGCCGTCGTATCCGAAGCCCTCGTCGCCCGCGGAGAACATATAACCCGTGGTTCCGTTCTGCGTTCCTACCTTAAATTCGGACTTCTGCTCTCCGAGCTTTGCGATGATGTCGTCCGCGCTCTTGCAATCAGCAAACACTTCGTCGTTCTCACGAACGATAAGCACCTGTGCAGACTCGTAATATTCGTTTGTAAAGTCGATAGTTTTAAGTCTCTCCTCGTTTACGGTCATACCTGCCATACCGATGTCAGAATCTCCGTTCTTAACCGAGGTAATAACAGAATCAAACTCCATATCGTAGATATAAAGAGTTTTGCCGAGCTTTTCTGCGAGAAGGGACGCTATCTTCATATCGACGCCCGTAAGCTTATCACCCTCGTAATACTCAAAGGGCGGGAAATAAGCGTTGGTCGCAACTACGAGATAGTTGTCTCTGTCAGCTCCCGTGGGAACGGACGTTACGGGATTTTGATAAGTGAAGGTCGCGGAACCGTCAAAGAACGAGTTGATTATGGTGTCAAGCTCTCCGCTGTCTTTAAGCTCTTTAAGCAACTCGTTTGCCTTTTCCTTGAGTTCGGTGTTCTCTTTTGCCACCGCGAAAGCGTATTTCTCTGCGGTGAGCTCGTACTCCTCGTAAACCGTTACCTTGCTCTGCTTGTCTCCGCAGGATGCCAAAGACACGGCGGTACAAAGCAACATAACGAGTACCATTGCTATTGATAAAACCTTTTTCATAATTATCTTTCCTCCAAAGTAGATTTTTGTTTGCGTGTATATTATATCGTATAAATATTCAAATGTCAAGGAATATAGCGATTTTTATTTATTATTCACCCGTGTTTTGACTTTTTGCTCGGTTTTTAAGCAAAATCTTATTCAAATATTCACCCGTATATGAATTTTTATTTGCCGCTACCTCCTCGGGAGTACCGCAAGCCACGACCTCTCCCCCTCTGTCTCCGCCCTCGGGGCCGAGGTCGATTATATAATCCGCCGTTTTGATAACGTCAAGATTATGCTCTATAACCAGCACGCTGTTTCCCGCATCGCAAAGCCTGTGAAGTATTTTTATAAGCTTTTCCACGTCTGCCGTGTGAAGTCCCGTAGTAGGCTCGTCAAGTATATACAAGGTTTTTCCCGTGCCTCTGCGCGCAAGCTCGGTAGCGAGCTTTACTCTCTGTGCCTCTCCGCCCGAGAGCGTCGTTGAGGACTGTCCTACCTTGATATATCCGAGTCCGACGTCAAAGAGCGTCTGAAGCTTTTTCTTTATCTTCGGTATTCCGTCAAAGAATACGAGCGCCTCCTCAACCGTCATATCAAGCACGTCGGAAATATTCTTTCCCTTATATTTGACCTCAAGCGTATCTCTGTTATATCTCTTTCCGCGGCAAACGTCGCAGGTAACGTATACGTCGGACAGAAAATGCATTTCTATCTTCTTTACTCCGTCGCCCTCACACGCCTCACAGCGTCCGCCCTTTACGTTAAACGAAAATCTTCCCGACTTATAGCCTCTGGCGTTCGCGTCGGCGGTCTTCGCGAAAAGCTCTCTTATATCGGAGAAAACCCCTGTATAAGTAGCGGGATTTGAGCGGGGCGTTCTGCCTATCGGACTTTGGTCTATATCTATTACCTTGTCGAGATTTTCTATTCCCTCTATCGAGGAATAATTTCCGGGGTATCTTATCGCTCTGTTAAGCTCTCTCGCCAGAACGGGATTTATTATACCGTTCACGAGAGAAGATTTTCCCGAGCCCGACACTCCCGTAACGCAGACGAAGCAGCCGAGAGGAATATCAACGTCTATATTTTTGAGGTTATGCTCCATAGCCCCTCTCACGCCGAGAAAAGTACCGTTTCCGCCGCGCCGCTTTTCGGGTACCTCTATATATCTCCGTCCGCCGAGAAAGGCTCCCGTAATCGAATTCTCGTTCTTTTTTATCTCTTCGGGCGTACCGCAGGCAACTATCTGACCTCCGTGTATTCCCGCCCCGGGACCGATATCGACTATATAATCGGACTCCTCCATAGTTTCCTCGTCGTGCTCGACCACGATTACGGTATTTCCGATATCTCTCAGCTCTTTAAGCGTTCCTATAAGCTTTGAATTATCTCTTTGATGAAGTCCTATACTCGGCTCGTCAAGAATATAAAGAACTCCGACGAGCGCCGAGCCTATCTGAGTGGCAAGCCTTATTCTCTGCGCCTCTCCGCCCGACAGCGTTCCCGCCTTGCGGGAGAGCGTCAGATATTCAAGCCCCACGCTCTTCAAAAATCCAAGCCTTGCCTTTATCTCCTTGATTATTTCCTTGGAAATAATCTTATCCGAGCCATCAAGCTCCAGCCCGTCTATAAAATCCAGCGCCTTTTCAACCGACTTTGAGCAGAAATCGTCAATATTTATTCCGCCCACCGTAACCGCAAGCGAATTGGGGCAAAGACGCTTTCCGTTACACACGGGGCACGGCGCTTCTTCAATAAACTGCTCGTAATACTCGTCGTTGTTTCCCATAGCTATACGGCTCTCCATCATCTTGACAACGCCCTCAAAGCGCACCTTCTGATGGTGCTCCTCGCCTCCGAACCAACGGTGAATATCGTAAATTTCATTTCCCGAACCGTTCATAAGAACGTCGTAGGCGTCCTCGGAAAAGCTTTCTATCGGCGTATCCATATCAAAGCCGAAACGCTCACCGACCGCTATAAACAGCGGACCGTTCCAGCTTTGCTCCTCCATAGTTTTGAAGCCGTTGACGTTTATGGCTCCCTGACGGAGAGACAGCTTTTTGTCGGGAATCAGGCGGTCTACCGCGACTCTCCGCATATCGCCGAGTCCCGCGCAATGCGGACAAGCTCCCGCGGGATTGTTAAACGAAAACATTCTCGGCTCAAGCTCTCCGAAAGATATACCGTGCTTTTCGCAGGCGTAGCTCTGTGAAAATTCAAGCTCCTCCGGCTCTCCCTCTCTCGGAACCGTTACGATTATAAGGTGTCCGTCGGCAAGGGACAGCGCCGTTTCAACAGAGTCTCCGAGTCTCGAACGTATATCGTCCCGCTTTACGAGTCTGTCAACCACGACCTCCACGTTATGCTTTTTGTTTTTGTCGAGAGTTATATCTTCCGAAAGGTCGTACATATTTCCGTCAACGCGCACTCTGACATAACCGCTTTTTTTAGCGTCCGCCATTACCTTCTCGTGTCTTCCCTTCTGCGCGCGGACTACGGGCGCGAGCACCATAAATCGCTCTCCGTCGGAAAGCTGCATTATCCTGTCGATTATGGTATCGACAGACTGCCTTCTTATTTCCGTTCCGCATACGGGACAGTGCGGAACACCTACCCTTGCGTACATCAAGCGAAGATAATCGTATATCTCGGTTACCGTTCCTACCGTCGAGCGCGGATTTTTCGACGTGGTTTTCTGATCTATCGATATCGCGGGTGAGAGTCCGTCTATCATATCCACGTCGGGCTTGTCCATCTGACCTATGAACATTCTCGCGTACGAGGAAAGCGACTCGACGAATCGCCTGTGTCCCTCGGCGTAAATGGTATCAAACGCCAGCGATGATTTTCCCGAACCAGAAAGGCCCGTAAGTATAACGAGCTTATCCCTCGGTATCTCAACGTCTATATTTTTAAGATTGTTTACTCTTGCACCGCGTATTACTATTGACTTCTGCATTATAATCTCCCATTATTTTTTCCGAAGCTCGCTTATCCTGTCGCGTATGAACGCCGCCTGCTCAAATTCAAGACGTCTTGCGGCATCCTTCATCTGACGGGTAAGTTCATCTATAAGCTTGTCCTTCTCTGCCTTCGTAAGCTTCTTAGGCTTTTCACCTCTTGCCGAGCGCTTATTCTGCGCCTCCTCGGCAGGTCTGCCTATATCTATTACGTCCCTGATTCCCTTGATTATGGTCTTGGGAACGATACCGTTTTCGGTATTGTATTTTATCTGTATAGCGCGGCGTCGGTTGGTCTCGCCTATCGCTCTCTCCATAGAGCCCGTTACCGTATCGGCGTACATTATGACCTTGCCCTCAGCGTTTCTCGCCGCGCGTCCTATCGTCTGTATCAGACTTCTCTCGGCGCGTAAAAATCCCTCTTTATCTGCGTCGAGTATTGCGACGAGCGAAACCTCGGGGATATCAAGCCCCTCGCGGAGCAGGTTTATACCCACGAGTACATCGAATTTTCCAAGCCGCAGGTCCCTGATTATCTCCATTCTTTCTATGGTATCTATATTGAAATGTATATATCTCACCTTGATACCGTTAGCTTCGAGATACTCTGTAAGATCCTCCGCCATTTTGCGCGTAAGCGTGGTTACGAGCACTCTCTCGTTCTTTTCGGTTCTTAATTTTATCTCACCCATAAGGTCGTCAACCTGTCCCTCTACGGGGCGAACCTCTACCTCGGGGTCAACCAATCCCGTCGGTCTTATTATCTGCTCTACCGTTTGCTCCGAATGCTCCGCCTCAAAATCCCCCGGCGTCGCGCTCACGAATACCGCCTGATTTATCTTTGATTCAAATTCCTCAAAGAAAAGCGGTCTGTTGTCAAACGCGGAGGGCAAACGAAAGCCGTATTCGACGAGGTTTTTCTTTCTCGCGGTATCTCCGCCGCTCATTCCTCTGACCTGCGGGAGACTGACGTGAGACTCGTCAACGAACATTATATAATCGTCGGGAAAATAATCAAGCAGAGTGTGCGGAGTAGAGCCCTTCGGTCTGCCCGCGAGAACTCTCGAATAATTCTCGACGCCGGAACAGAATCCGACCTCTCGGAGCATTTCGAGATCGTATTTAACTCTTTCCTCAATACGCTGTGCTTCAATAAGTCTGCCCTCGGAGCGAAAGAATTCCACCCTCTCGACCATCTCCTGCATTATCTCGCGCAGCGCCTTCTCCTTTTTATCGTCGGAAACGGCGTAATGCGTAGCGGGATAAATCGCCGCGTAAGAAAGCGTTCTTATCATCTCTCCCGTAACTATATTTATCTCTGAAAGTCTGTCTATCTCGTCCCCGAAGAATTCAACGCGGAGAGCCTTGTCGTTCATACTCGCGGGAATTATCTCGACGGTATCGCCTCTGACCCTGAATTTGTCTCTTTCGAGAGAGATGTCGTTTCTGTCGTAGCTTATCGCTACGAGGCGGTGTATAAGCTCGTCGCGGCTCATATACATTCCGGGACGGAGTGCCATAACGAGCTTTTTATATTCCTCGGGATCTCCCAAAGAATATATACAGGAAACGCTCGCTACTATTATCACGTCCCGTCTCTCAAGGAGCGAGGAGGTCGCGCTGTGGCGAAGCATATCTATTTCGTCGTTTATCATCGCGTCCTTTTCTATATACATATCCTTTCCGGGTATATACGCTTCGGGCTGATAGTAGTCGTAATAAGAAACAAAATATTCTACCGCGTTATCGGGAAAAAATTCTCTGAACTCACTGCAAAGCTGCGCCGCGAGAGTTTTGTTGTGAGCAAGCACGAGGGTCGGACGGTTTATCCGCTCTATTACGTTAGCCATAGTAAAGGTCTTCCCCGAGCCCGTAACGCCGAGCAAGGTTTGCATTCTATCCCCGCTCTCTATGCCTCTGACGAGCGCCTCTATCGCCTCCGGCTGATCCCCCGTCGGCTTATATTCGCTTTTCAAAACGAATCTGTTCATAATTCCCCCAACCGAGACTCAACGCATTGAGCCCGGATAAAATAATTATTATTTTCCGCAGTATTGATTTCTTAAAGCAATCGCGACGTCGGGATAATTGGTTATAATCGCGTCGCATCCCATATCAAGAAGCTGCTTTATCTCTTCTTCCTTATTTGCGGTATAAGGATGTACTCTGAGTCCCGCCTTGTGACATTTCTCAACGTAGCCGTCTATTCTGTCGAGAAGTATATTTCTCGGATGAACTGCCTCGGCGGATATATCCACGGCGTAGTTCCACGGATTTACGAGATTGAAACCATAAAGCGGTGCTACGAAAGCGGAGGGATTTACCGCCTTCATTCTGACGAGCTGTAAATGGTCGAACGACGAATATATGACCTTGTTTTCCATACCGTATTTTTTGGCTATCGCGTCGCAGGCGGCTGAAAGCTCCGAGTCTGCGGATTTCAGCTCCACGTTCACCGTAAGTCCCGTGGGAGCGAGCAATTCGTACACCTCGTCAAGCGTGGATATACGAACTCCGCTGAGCGCTCCGTAAAATTTATATCCGAAATCAAACGCCTTAAGGTCGTCAAGAGTGTAAGAGGTAACCTCACCCTGACCGTTAGATGTTCTGTCTATTCTTTCGTCGTGCAGGACGACTACCCGTCTGTCCCGTGTAAAATGAACGTCAAGCTCTACCCCATCCGCTCCCATTTCGGCGGCGAGTTCAAACGCGGACAGAGTATTTTCGGGACGGTATCCAGACGCTCCCCTGTGCGCCCATACGAGAGTTTTTTCCGTAAGTGTTTTCATATATTATTTTCTCCTGTAAGTATAATTAAAGACACGGATATATTATAAACCTTATTTTATATTTTTGCAATACCCGCGAGTACAATTTTGATATCACTATCCGACTTTATTCGTCATATACTGATAGCGAAGGAGGTGTAAAAATGAAAGAAAAAAACGATGAGTGCTCGGCAGAGATAGGTTCCGTTACGCAAGCTATGAAGGCGCAGGACTTTCTTTCCGCCGCGGCAATTCCATCCAAGGTGATAAAATCCCGTTCCTCCTCGCGCCACGGTTGTATCTATGGCGTTGCTTATTCTTGTTCTCAGGAGAATAACGTCCGTGCCGTTCTTGCGAACGCAAGAATATCAGTAAAGCATTGGAACCAAAATCTGCCGTTATGATAAATTACCTTGACAACGCTGCCACTACCTTTCCAAAGCCGCAGGCAGTATACGACGAGACCTATCGGTGTATGACGCGATACTGCGGAAATCCCGGCAGAGGCTCTCACGCTATGTCGCTTGCCGCCGCGAAGAAGATTTTTGAATGTCGGAGCTTGCTTGCCGATTTTTTCGGCGTTGACGAGCTTGAAAGAATAATATTTACCCTCAATACGACTTACGCCTTGAACGCGGTCATAAAGGGCTTGGTAAAAAAGGGTGACCATATCATCATATCGGATATGGAGCACAACGCCGTATTCAGACCCGTCTGGAAATTAGCATCGGAAGGAATTATAGAATACGACATTTTTTCATCTATGATAAATATTCCGAGGCGCTCCCCTACCCTTATATGCGCCAAAATAGCCTCTTTGGTGAGACCAAACACCAAGATGGTCGTCTGCTCACACGCGTCAAATATCTGCTCGGCAACCCTTCCACTAAAGGAGATAGGAGAGTTTTGCCGAAAACGAGGAATCTTATTCGTCGTTGACGCGGCTCAATCGGCAGGACATTATCCGATAAAGGTTGACGATATGAATATAAGCGCGCTGTGTCTTCCTTCTCACAAGGGGCTATACGGTCCGCAGGGCTGCGGTGTGATAGTTCTCGGACGGAACGTTACGCTTGACACGCTTATAGAAGGCGGAAACGGCGTTAATTCCTTGGACGGAGATATGCCGAGCTTTTCTCCCGAAAGATACGAGGCGGGCACTATGCCCACACCTGCAGTGGCAGGTCTATGCGAGGGAGTTAAAGCGATAAACGAGATCGGACTTAAAGAAATTGCCGAATACGAGTCCTCTTTGTTCATATCGGCGCGGGAAATGCTGTGCAATACTCCGAACGTATCTATATACGCCCCGTCATACGCCGGTCCTACGCTCCTGTTCAATCTTAGAGGAATATCCTCAGAGGCGCTTGCCCGTGAGCTTGATTCCCACGGTATATGCGTAAGAGGCGGATTTCACTGCTCGGCTCTCGGTCATAAAACGCTCGGTACGTCCGAGGACGGAGCGGTACGCATAAGCTTTGGAATCTTCAACAAGCAAAGCGACGTGGAAAATCTCGGAAAGGCTCTCACCCGTATATCTGCCGAACAAAATATAAAATAAATCTAAAAAACACCGAGGCGTATATTACGCCTCGGTGTTTTAATTTATTCATTATGTGCGACGACCGCAATTCCAAGCTCCTCAAGTCCCTTTGGATCAGGCTCGGAGGGAGACTTTGTCATAAGCTCGGACGCGTTCTGTACCTTCGGGAAGGCGATAACGTCTCTTATATCCTCAAGTCCGAGAATGAGCGTTACGAGTCGGTCAAAACCGAACGCGAGACCTCCGTGAGGCGGTACTCCGTACTTGAACGCCTCAATGAGATATCCGAATTTATCGTTAGCCTCCTCCTCGGTCATACCGAGAACCGAGAACATTTTACTCTGTATATCGCAGTCGTGTATTCTTACCGAGCCTCCGCCAAGCTCTGTTCCGTTAAGTACGATATCGTAAGCCTTGGCTCTTACTCTTCCGGGGTCGGTATCAAGATACTGCAAATCCTCGTCCATAGGAGAAGTAAAAGGATGATGCTTTGCGTAAAAGCGTCCGTCCTCCTCGCTGTACTCGAGAAGCGGAAATTCGGTTACCCACAGGAACTTGAAGTCCATAGGGTCGAGAAGTCCAAGTCTCTTTGCGCACTCACAGCGAAGCGCGCCGAGAGAATCGTAAACGACCGCGTTCTTATCCGCTACTATCAGAAGAAGGTCGCCCTGCTCTGCCTCGAGAAGCTTTTTGATATCCTCATTCTCCTGCTCGGTGAGGAATTTAGCGTAGGAGGATGATATCTCCCCGCTCTCCGACCATTTGAGCCAAGCGAGACCTTTAGCTCTGTACGTCTTCGCTACATCCGTAAGAGAATCTATCTCCTTGCGCGAGAATTTCGCGCCGCCCTTGACGTTGATACCTCTTACCGAGCCGCCCGCCGAGACAGCCCCCGCAAACACCTTGAACTCTGTGTTTTTAACGGCTTCGGAAAGGTCCTTCAGCTCAAAACCAAAGCGCAAATCGGGCTTGTCCGAGCCGAAGCGGTTCATAGCCTCTTCATATGGCATACGTATAAAGTCGCCATCAAGCGTTTTTCCGAGATATTCCTTAAACAAACGCTTTATAAAGCCCTCGTGCATCTTCATAACGTCGTCGGCCGTAACGAAAGACATCTCGGTGTCTATATGCGTAAACTCCGGCTGACGGTCGGCGCGCAGGTCTTCGTCTCGGAAGCAGCGAGCAATCTGAAAATATCTGTCGTATCCGGAAACCATAAGCAGCTGCTTATAAAGCTGAGGAGACTGCGGAAGCGCGTAAAACTTGCCCTGATGAACTCTGCTGGGCACGAGATAATCTCTCGCTCCCTCGGGTGTAGGCTTGCAGAGTATAGGGGTTTCGATATCTATAAAGCCGTTCTCGGCATAGTAATCTCTCGCAATTTTTCCTATCTTTGAGCGCGCGATAACGTTTCTCTGCATATCGGCGCGGCGGAGATCCAGATAACGGTACTTCAGCCTAAGCTCAGCGTTTACGTTGCTGTTCTCGACTATCTCAAAAGGAGGCGTCGCAGAAACCGAAAGTATCTTCAGCTCGTCCACCGCAATCTCTATCTCTCCCGTGGGGAGATTTTTATTTACGGCGCCCTCTCCTCTTCTGCGTACTACGCCCTTAGCGCAAAGAGTATATTCCGCGCGGATACCGAAAGCGGTATCAAATATATCCTTATCAGTCTTGTCGTCAAAAGCAAGCTGAATTATGCCCGTCCTGTCCCTCAAGTCAATAAATATCAGGGCGCCGAGGTCTCTTTGCTTCTGCACCCAGCCCATAACGCAGACTCTCTTTCCGAGATCGTCGGTAGAAATCTCCGCGCAGTAAGCGGTTCTTTTGTCGTTTGCCGTTAAAAATTCTGCCATTTTATAATCCTTCCTTTACGCTATCGTATTTCCTTCGCTGTCAAACAAAGGAAGCTTTTCAAGATATATAAGATCTTCTCTGTTCTGAGCGTCGCCCTCCGCGAGAATGGTCATCCTTCCGCAGATAACTCCGCCTGCCTTCTGCACAAGCTCCTCTATGGAATTTAGAGATTCTCCCGTGGAGATAACGTCATCAACTATCAGAATACGTTTTCCCTTTATCATTTCGGCATCAGCCGTATCCAGATAGAGCGTCTGCTCTTTAGCCGTCGTTATCGAATGTACGGTAGATTCAAAAACTCCCGTCATATATAGCTTGGGTGATTTTCTCGCGAGAAAATATCTTTGATTTCCCGAAAGTCTCGCCATTTCGTGAACGAGCGGAATTCCCTTGGCTTCCGCAGAAATGAGATAATCGTACTCGGGTGCGCGAGCCAAAAGCTCCTTCGCGCAAGCGGTGGTCAGCTCCGGGTCTCCGAATATAACGAACGCCCCTATCATAAGCTTATCGTTCAGCGGACACAGCGGCAAATCGCGCCACAGCCCCGCAATCTTCATTCTGTAATACTTTCTGTCCATATCAGTCTCCCGACAAAAAATTTAATACCACATAATATTATACACTTTTCTTCCGAATTGTCAATTACCTCTCGTGAAATAACTTACGTATCAAATAAAATTATATAATATAATTCAACTGATAAGTATTTTATATTCCGATTGAAGATTGACAAAAAAGATATAATATGATATAATTATTTTTGTCGTTGTATTTTGGACAAACTCGGACCGAAAAAATTTTCAGTCTGTAATCATATCATAATGATTCCCGCAAAATGCGGGGATCTCGGAGGTTGGCTTTGGAAAAAGAAATAACTCTTCGTTCGGGTACCGTTATTCACGCTATAAGCCGTAAGGACGCGGACGCGAAAAACTATCTGACACGCCAGACGCTCTCTCAGCTTCACCTTATGCCGTCGGGAGACCCGATAGCCTTTGAGGTATCCGAGAGCGGAAGTCTCGTATATTATTTTGATCCCGAAAAGGTAATCGAAGCACCGATAGAAATGTGGTACAGCCCCACGTCCCGCAAGGAATCCTTTACGCTTGAAAGCGGCTCGGTCATTGAGAGAATGAGCGTAAAGCGCGCGGCTGCCTGCAACTATTATACAGAAGAAAAGCTGCATAAGATGAATTACGAGGTAATAGAGGAGCCGGTCGCTTACACCTATAAAGCAGACCGCTCTATGCTGTTCTTTTACGACAAAAAGACCGCAAAGCGTCTCCCTCTTATGTGCGTAAGATGCGGCAAAGACGTAAGATATAAAAAAAAGCTGTGCGAGAGCTGTTACGAAAAGGAAATGGATATCCGCCGTGCCGAAGGAGACCGCCTGCGCGGTGCCTCCTACGGAATGGACAGAAGCAAGGTGCTATTTTTCGACCTTGAGCTTACGGGATTTTACGACCACGACGAGATACTTTCCATAACCGTCGTTGACGGCAACGGAAAGCTGGTTATGGACACTCTCGTAAAGCCCGTACATACGAAAAAATGGAACCGAACCGAAAAAATACACGGTATAACGCCCGATATAGTCAAGGACGCGCCGACTCTTGCGGAGCTTACCCCGCAGATAAAGGAAATTTTTGAGGACGCGGAAAATCTTATCGCATACGGTGTATCAACCGATTTCAGCCACATAAAATATATATACGACGGCGAAGACGAGAGAGAAAAGCTCCACGGCAAGATACGCTGCTGCGCTAACGAATTCGTCAGATATATACACGAGCACCGCCCCGACGTGCAGCACGCGTCTCTGATTGACGCTATGGATTGCTTCGGTATCGAATGGGAGGGTGTTCCCCATTCCTCGATAGCCGACACGTTTGCTTGCAGAAAAGTTTGGAACGTTCTCTTTCCAAACTATTACGCGGAATGATATTTCCGCAATATTTCAGCCGTTTGGCATAGGAGGTTATTTATGGACAGGTTTTTCGGACTAGACTCAGTATCCCCCCATTCAGACAAATTCGAACTTCTGATAAGCGTTACGGACAACGTTCAGCTCGCTATCATCGAATCTATACTCAAAAATTCAAAAATACCGTATTTTTCAAAAGAGAGAGGAAGCGGAGCAGCGGTAAAAGTAATAGCCGGATTTTCGATATTCGGCACCGACGTATTCGTTCTTAAAGAAGATTTTGAAAAAGCGGCGGAGCTTCTCGGAGCTATGAGAGAAAGCAGCGTAGTAAAAACGGACGGCGAAAACTCGGAGGATTGAACCTCCCTCATATGCATATTAAGAAAGGACTCAAGGGGAGAGCCTATGCGGTTTTCCCCTTAATTTAAAAATGAAAGAGATAATCTTATGCAAATACGGCGAGATAGTTCTCAAGGGCGCCAACAGAAAATATTTTGAGGATATGCTCTGCCGTGAAATAAGGAAAAGAACCAAGGCGTACGGAAGCTTTGACGTATACAGAGCGCAAAGCACAATATATATCGAGGCGTCCGACGACGGCGCCGATTTCGACGGTATGTTTGACGCCGCGAGAAAGGTTTTCGGTATAGTATCGGTATCAAGAGCCGCCGTATGCGACAAAAATATTGACGCGATATCCGATACAGTGAGAAATTATATTCCCGATTACTTAAGCGAAGCCAAGACCTTTAAGGTAGAGGCAAAGAGGTCGGACAAAACCTTCCCTCTCGATTCTATGGAAATATCGCGTGAGATAGGCGGAGTGGTGCTTGAGTGCTGTCCTAAAATCTCGGTGGACGTTCATAAGCCTGACGTCGTGGTAAAGGTAGAAATACGCGAATTCGGAGCTTACGTTTCGGCGGGAGTTTTCAAGGGAGCGGGCGGAATGCCCGTCGGAAGCAACGGCAAGGGACTTCTTCTGCTGTCGGGAGGAATAGACTCGCCCGTTGCGGGATATATGCTCGCAAAGAGGGGCGTAAAGCTTGAGGCGGTTCACTTTGAGTCTTTCCCGTATACGAGCGAAAGAGCCAAAGAAAAGGTTCTTGACCTCGCGCGGCTCGTCGCCGTCTACGCGGGAGATATAAAGGTTCATATCGTTTCTCTCACGCATATTCAGGAGGAGCTTGTAAAGCACTGCGACGAGGATTATTTCACACTCCTGCTCAGAAGATATATGATGACTATTGCCGAGAAGGTAGCGAGAGATAATGGCTGCGGAGCGCTTATAACGGGAGAAAGCGTGGGACAGGTAGCCTCGCAGACGATGCAGGCACTCGGCGTTACCGACGCGGCGGTAAATATCCCCGTTTTCAGACCTTGCATCGGCTTGGACAAGGAAGAGATAGTGCAGATATCCCGCCAGATAAACACCTTTGAAACCTCTATTCTTCCCTACGAGGATTGCTGTACCGTATTTACTCCCAAGCACCCCAAAACGAGACCCGAGCTTACCAAAGTACTCGTACAGGAGCAAAAGCTGAATTTTGACGAGCTTGTGGAAGAAGCGCTCGGAACTCTTTATACCGAGTATATAACTGCCGAATATTGACTAAAGCGGCGGATAAAACCGCCGCTTTTATCTAAAAAATTTATTTTTAAAATTTTTAATTTTTTTCAAAAAAGGTATTGCATTTTATAAAAAAGTGTGATATAATAGTCAAGCTGTCAAGTGAGGCCCGTTGGTCAAGCGGTCAAGACGCTAGCCTCTCACGCTGGAAACATGGGTTCGATTCCCGTACGGGTCACCAAAAATAAAAGCCGTGTGTTTAAGCACACGGCTTTTATTTTTGTATTATTCACTATTCACTATTCATCATTCATTGATTTACGCGACTTTTCTAATGAATAAAAAATCGCAGCAAGAAATCCAAACGGGCAGAGCGAAACGCTCTGCCCGTTTGGATTTTATTTATTTTTTGTTGCCGATTTATTTGGTCTCCGCTTTGGTTTCGCAGTAAATGCATCTGTAAACCTTACCCTCTTTTTCGGTAAGCCTGAAAATATGCGGAAGCTCCTGCTCGGTCGTAGTGATACATCTCGGATTCTTACAGAAAATAACGTTCGTTATCTTCTCGGGCAAAGAGATATTTCTCTTCTCCGCGAGAACGCCGTCCTTTATTACGTTTACCGTTACGCCGGGATCTATATACCCGAGAGCGTCTATATTAAGCTCTATGTCGCTGTCCACCTTGATTATATCCTTCTTGCCGAGCTTTCTGCTGTTCACGTTCTTGATTATAGCCACCGAACAATCAAGCTTGTCAAGTCCGAGAAGGTTATATATAGACATTCCTTTTCCCGCCGTTATATGATCTATAACGATTCCGTTCTTTATCGAATCTATATTCATATTTTAACCTCCAAAAGCTTAAGTATCAAGCTCATACGCGCTATCTTACCGTAATATACCTGCTTGAAATAGCAGGCTCTGGGGTCTGAGTCGATAGCTACCGATATCTCGTTTACACGCGGCAGCGGGTGCAGTATCTTAAGATCGGGCTTTGCCGACGCGAGCTTGTCAGGAGTGAGTATATAACGGTCTTTGAGTCGGAGATAATCCTCCTCGTTGAAGAAGCGTTCTCTCTGTACGCGCGTCATATAAAGGATATCAAGCTCGGGAATAACCGACTCAAAATCGGTCGTCTGCACGTAAGGAATGTCATTCTTCTTAAGAATATCGCGCTTGACGTAGCTCGGAACCTTAAGCTCCTCGGGAGATATCAAAATAAATTTTATTCCCGTATATCTCGACATAGCCGAAATGAGAGAGTGTACCGTGCGCCCGAATTTAAGGTCTCCGCAAAGACCTATCGTCATATTGTCAAGCCTTCCCTTTTCTCTGTATATCGTAAGAAGGTCGGTAAGCGTCTGCGTGGGATGATTGTGTCCTCCGTCTCCCGCGTTGATAACCGGAACGCTCGCGTTCATAGCGGCAACCAGAGGCGCGCCCTCCTTGGGATGTCTCATAGCGATAATATCCGCGTAGCAGGAAATGGTTTTCGCCGTATCGGCAACGCTCTCGCCTTTAGCGGCGGACGAGGATTCCGCGTTTGAGACCGATATTACGTTTCCGCCAAGCTCGTACATAGCCGCTTCAAAAGAAAGTCTCGTTCTCGTAGAAGGCTCAAAAAACATCGTAGCGAGCTTTTTGCCTCGGCAAGCCTCGCTGTATTTCGCTCCGTTGTCGATAATATCGCAGGCAACGGCTATCAGCTCGTTTATCTCGTCTGTCGTAAGCTCTTGAATATCAATAAGGCTTCTCATTTTCGTTTCCTTTCCGCGAGACAGGCTTACGCCTTTGCCCCGTTTATTTCAAGATACTTTTTGATACGTTCCACGTTCTCCGCGTTCTTGGGGTCTTCCTCAAGATATTCTATTATATCGTAAACGTCAACTACCGAGTAAACGGGGAAACCGAATTCCTCTCCTACCTCAGCCATAGCCGACTTTTCTCCCTTGCCCTTCTCTTTTCTGTCTACCATTACGAATGTAGCGACTACCTTCGCTCCCTTGAGGCTCTGAAGTATAGACATACTCTCTCTTATAGCCGTACCCGCCGTAATAACGTCCTCGACTATAACTATCTCCTCGCCTTCCTGCGGCTTATATCCTACGAAAACGCCGCCCTCTCCGTGATCCTTCTCTTCCTTGCGGTTAAAGAAGAAAGGTACGTCAAGACCGTTCTTTGAGAGTCCGATAGACGCCGCGACTGATATCGGGATACCCTTGTAAGCGGGACCGTAAAGCACCGTTCTCTTGTTTCCTATCTTTTCAAGATAGCTTTTAGCGTAAAACTCACCGAGCTTTGATATCTGGTCTCCCGTCTTTATCTCGCCCGCGTTTATAAAATACGGTATCTTTCTTCCGCTTTTCGCGGTAAAATCACCGAATTTCAAAACGTTCGCGCTCTCCAAAAATTTTATAAATTCTCTCTTATAGCCTTCCATATCCATTCTCCTTCAAAAAATTATCAATCTACGAATTCAGCCACGCATCTGTTGTACGCCGCAACGGGATCGGCAGCGGCGGTTATCGGACGGCCTACGACGATATAATCGGAGCCTATCTCTTTCGCCTGCGCGGGAGTCATTACTCTTACCTGGTCTCCAACGTCTCCGTCTGCAAATCTCACGCCCGGAGTTACCGTCAGAAAGTCCTTGCCGCACTTATTATGAACGGCCGTTGCCTCGCGGGGTGAGCATACCACTCCGTCAAGTCCCGCGAGCTTCGCGTTGTGGGCGTAGTGCATTACTACCTCCTCGATAGGCTCTTTTATAAGAAGGTCGGCTTCCATTCTCTCCTGACTCGTGGAGGTAAGCTGTGTTACCGCGATAAGCAGCGGGCGCGTACCGTCGGGGCGCACAAGACCCTCAAGAGCCGCTTCCATCATAGCTATAGTTCCGCCCGCGTGGAGATTGCACATATCCACGTCAAGCCTTGAAAGCACCGCCATAGATTTTTTTACGGTGTTCGGAATATCGTGAAGCTTAAGGTCAAGGAATATCTTATGCCCTCTTGCCTTTATTTCCTTTACTATCTCGGGACCTGCCGAGTAGAACAGCTCCATACCTATTTTCACATAGGGCTTTCTTCCCGTAAATTTGTCAAGAAACGCAAGTACCTCCTCCTTGCTGTTGAAATCACAGGCAATAATTACGTCTTTTCCCATCAGTGTGCTCCTCCTATTATATCTTTTAAATTTTTTATTCCGTATTTTTCCATAACCGCAGGCAGCTCGTCCACCATTTTTTTGCATACGAAGGGGTCAACGAGATTTGCCGTTCCGACCTCTACCGCGGTCGCTCCCGCAAGCATCATTTCTATGACGTCCTCTGCGCACATAAGCCCGCCCATTCCGACTATCGGAATTGACACCGCCTCATAAACCTGATACACCATTCTGAGTGCCACGGGCTTTATAGCGGGACCTGAAAAGCCTCCCATTTTATTGGCGATTACGGGCTTTTTCGTTTTAAGGTCTATCCTCATTCCGAGCATAGTGTTTATCATACTTATACCATCCGCGCCCTGCGCCTCGCACTCCTTTGCGATAGATACTATATCGGTAACGTTTGGCGAGAGCTTTATTATTACGGGCTTTGAGGTAACTTTTTTTACAGCCTTGACTACCTCTCCCGCCGCCTGTGCCGAGGTTCCGAAGCTCATTCCTCCTCCGTGAACGTTGGGACAGGAGACGTTTATCTCAAACCAGCCTATCTGCTCCTCGTCGTCAAGCCTCTCGCACACGTGGGCGTACTCCTCAAGTGAAAAGCCGCAAACGTTCGCCATAACGGGCTTATGGAAGAATTTCTTCATTTCGGGAAGCTCGACCGCTTTTACCGCCTCGACTCCGGGATTCTGAAGTCCTACGGCGTTTATCATTCCCGCAGTACACTCCGCAATTCTCGGTGTGGGGTTTCCAAACCGCGCCTCCGCGGTAGTTCCCTTAAAGGAAAAAGTACCGAGACAGTTTATATCGTACAGCTCCGAAAATTCCTGTCCGTAACCGAACGTACCGCTGGCAGGAATAACGGGATTGTCTATCTCAACGCCCGCAAGCGTCAATTTCATATTTACCATAATATCTCCTCCTTCGTAAACACGGGACCGTCCTTACAGATACGCTTATTGCCGAAATTGGTTTTGCAGCTGCAGCCCATACAAGCACCGAAGCCGCACCCCATTCTCGACTCAAAGCTGAACTGTCCCTCGGTGCGCGCAGCCTTATAAACGGCGCGAAGCATAGGCTCGGGACCGCAGGTATAGAAATAAGTATAATCTACGTCCTCAATTGCGTCGGTAACGAAGCCGCGCACCCCGCGCGAGCCGTCCACAGTAGTAATTCTCACTTCCGCGCCGAGAGCCTTGAACTCGTCGGCGTAAAATATCTCATCGGCTTTATTAAAGCCGAGAACCACCATAACCTTTTTGCCTTCTGATATCAGCTTTTTGCAAAGATTATACAGAGGAGGTACTCCAACTCCTCCTCCGAGAAGCAGAGCGTGCTCTCCGCTGACCGAGGTATCGTATCCGTTTCCGAGTCCGAGAAGCACGTCAAACGTATCTCCCTCTTTAGCCTCCGCCATAACCTCGGTTCCCTTTCCGACGACTTTATATATTATCGTAACGCTCTCGCCGTCGTAATCGCAGACCGAGATAGGTCTGCGCAGAAAGAGACTCGGTATCTCTATATTGATAAATTCTCCTGAATTTTTTATCGCGTCAACCTTTCCGCAAAGTATCATACGATAAATACCCTCGGTAAGCTTTATATTTTCTTTTACCGTAAGTATCTGCTGCTGCATTATTTTACCTCCAAAGTATTTTCGATTTTATTTCGCTTCGTATACGGCGCGTCCGTCAAGCAAGGTCATAAGATTTTCTCCGCATACCTTTCGGTAGGCAAACGGCGTGCTTCTTCCCATTGACAAAAACTTCTCAGGGTCGATAACCGTATCTTTGGCGAGATTCCAAACGGTATATCCCGCGTCTGCCGTTATTCCGAAGCGCGCTCTCGCGTTAAGCGACATAAGAGCAACCAGCCTCTCAAGGCTTATGACTCCCGTTTTTACGAGATAAGTATAAAGTATCTGGAACGAGGTCTCTATTCCTACCACGCCCATAAGACTGCCCCGAAGGCCCTTTGATTTCTCTTCGAGAGAATGAGGTGCGTGGTCGGTCGATATCATATCTATGGTACCGTCAATTATACCCTCTACGAGCGCTTTGCGGTCCTCCTCGGAGCGTATCGGGGGATTCATTTTGAAGCGTCCATCCTCGCGAAGCTCCATATCGTTCATAACGAGATAATGAGGCGCGGTCTCGCAGGTGATATCCACTCCGCGGGCCTTTGCCTCTCTTATAAGAGAAACGCTTTCCTTGGTGGATATATGGCAGACGTGATACGGGCACCCCGTCCTCTCTGCAAGCGCTATATCCCGCTCTATCGGCTTCCATTCGCTCTCGGAGCATATTCCCGTATGTCCGTTTATTCTCGCGTACTCACCCTTGTGGATATATCCTCCGTTAAGCAGTGAATTGTCCTCGCAGTGAGCGACTATTATTTTGCCGAGAGTCTTTGCCTTTTTCATAGCCTCAAGCATAAGCTCCTCGCTCTGAACTCCCCGTCCGTCGTCCGAAAAAGCGATTATATCGTTTGCTATTTCCGACATATCCGAAAGCTCTATTCCCATCTGTCCCTTCGTTATCGTGCCGTAAGGATAGACCTTTATTACCGCGTCCCGCTCTATAATGTCAAGCTGTTTTTTCAGGTTATCCGCGGAATCGGGCGCGGGCAGAAGATTTGGCATAGTGCAGACCGCGGTATAGCCTCCTCGCGCCGCGGCGGCAGAGCCCGTCGCTATCGTTTCCTTATAAGAAAATCCCGGCTCACGAAAATGCACGTGCACGTCGCAAAAGCCGGGAAAAATATAACAATTTTCATAAGTGATGAAATTATCAAAAAAATCTCCCGACGTCTTGGCAGTATCGACAAGAATTCCGTCGGTTACGAAAAAATCGGAAGTGCCAAACGTTCCGTCTTTAAATATCTTCGCGTTTTTCAGCAATACGTTCACAGTTACTTCCCGTCCTTTTCATCTGAATAGTTAATGTCATATACGCTTATCTGTATATCTTGAAAATTATATCATATAAGACCGTATTAGTCAATCTTTTTTTGAGAATATTTTTGACAAAATTCTCCCTGTTTTTCTTATCGCTCTTTTGACGAAGCGCACTGAACACCTGTAAGGCATAAAACACCAGAAGAAAATATACGCTCTGTATTTAAAGGAAGATTCGTTCAAGGGAGCATCCTCTTTGTAAATACCCGCTACGTATCCGATTATCTGCTCCTGTCTTATCCCATTTTCCAAAGCGGTCTGGTTATCCCCGCACATAGTATAGACTCCGTTCTTTCCGACCTTCATAACTCTGTGAAGGACGAACTGACCGTTATCGCGCTTATAAAAAGCTATATCGTGTTTTTTTAGAGGCTCGGCAGACCTTCTCAGAACTACCGAATCCTTCCCTTGCACTATCAGAGGGAGCATACTCGTTCCCTTCGGATACATTCTGAATTCTCCGCCCGACGAAAGAATCTCGTCGATAACCTCGATAGCATCGGATAAATAAAATTCGTTATTCAAGAATATTCGCTCCCTTAAGCGTATTTATAAAGACCTCGACGTCTTTTCCCGCGGTATCGGCGTCGATCTCGTACTCGTCGGTAATCCGTTTAACTATCTCATCAGAGCTCTTACCCTCGGAAAGCATATCCCAGATAAGCCTTCCCGTCTCGTTGAGCTTTATCATACCGTTAAATTCCTTGGTGGCCTCGCCAAGAGCTATCACTATACTCTGTCCCGCTATTTCTCTGACCACAAAACCGTTTTTTATTTTCATCTTAAAACTCCCCGTAAATATTATTTCATTCCGTTATATGAAACGATTGCCGCCTCGTCTTCCATATTGCACCTAAGCAGGTAACACGGGACCGTCGCGAGCGTCTTATCCAATAGCGGAAAAAGCTTGTTGACCGTCTCTATATCGTTTGGTATAAGTATCTGATTGAACAGACGCATAACGGCGTCCTCGGCGGGCATCCTTGAGATAGAATTTTCCTTGTCCCTCTCGATAAAGCACAAAGCCCGCAGGGGTACTGAATCATTCACCGAAAAGCCCTCTTTGCCGCACCACGGTGTACCGTACGCCACAAATTCACCGTTTATACAGCGAATAATGGGCTTGTCCCCGTTTATTATTCTTACCTTCTCTCCGAACACCTTTTTCCAAAGCGAGATATGAGTGGATTTTCCCGTTCCGCTCTTTGCGGCAAAGGCGTATCCGCGCCCCTCGTACTCTATAAGCGCGCTGTGCAAAAGATAAGCGTCAAAGCGGAGCGGAAGCTCCTTGCAAATGTTTCTGTAAATACATATACCCTCCGCGTAAGCCGGAGAGACCTTTATCTCCGCGTCGTTCATTTCCTTTTGGATTTCCTCATCGGAAACGGACACGTCGAGATCAACGCCGGAAGGCTCCTCTATAACGTAATCCTTACAAAGCCTGTAAGCGTATTCAAACTTATTTCTTATTCTTATTTTCAGATCGGCAATTTTTATATAAAACATACTGCTCCCGATTTATACAAAATACACATAATATTTATATAATTATAACACACCCAAAAGCTTTTTTCAAGTAAAAAAAAGAATCACCGTGCCAAAAAAACGGCACGGTGATTGTCTATATTCAATAAAAGCTTCAAAATCTGTCTATATTGTCAACGGTGTATTTATACATTTTGTTCTGGAGATACCGTCTGTTGCCGACGAGATAATCTCTTACGTATTTAAGATTGGTGGGCTTTGAGAGCTTAAGCTGTCTTATGTTTTTAGCCATTTCATTATCGTTGTTCATCTCAAGCGCCGACGCGAGAAATTCAACGGTATCGTCGGACGCCATATCAAAGCATTTCCAGCCTGCGTCGAAATCGCGTTCAGCCAAATCGAACAAAAGCTTGTACGCCACGAGAGGCTTGAACGCGTCGTCCATCTCAAGATAAGGATTGTCGAAAACTCTGTCGGTCCATATCTTTCCCTCGGAGGGAGCGTAAGCCGCGAGATATCTGTTCATTCGTACGTTTATCGTCTGGAAGGTAAGCTTCTGCACAGATATATTTCTGTTGGATTTACTGTTAAAAAGAAAATAATTGGGCTTCGTATCTCCGAAAAGCATAAACAAATACGCAAGCTCTGCCGCGAGCGCGAGTACGAGTACGGAAATTATTATAAGGAGTACCTTTGCCAATGTACTTCCGTCGTATACGATACCCACTATCAGCAAAACGACGAAGAGGACTGCGGCGACTATGCTCGCAATTCCCACGATCATTCTAACCTTTTTCTGTTGATCCATTTCTATTATGCTCCTATTCTTTATACGTATGTCGGTAAAAATCACCGCAAATATATTTCTCTGTGTAATTATATCATATTACTTCGCAAATGTCAACAAATTATTTGAGCGCGCAAAATAAATTTTGAAATTTATTTTAATAATTTTTTGTTAATGGTATTGCAAATTTATGTTAAATATTGTATAATTAATCGGTAATATAATTTCAAAAATAAGGAGACCCAAATGGTAGAAATTTTCAGAAGTATCGTTGAAAACTTTGACTGGCGATACGTGGTTATGTGGCTTATCGGAGGAGTTCTGATATACCTTGCAATAAAAAAGGATATGGAACCTACCCTTCTTCTGCCCCTCGGATTCGGCACGATAATGGTAAACCTTCCCCTTTCGGGTGCTATCGGTCCCGAAGGAGCGCTCACTACGCTCTTTAATGCGGGAATCGCAAACGAATTATTCCCTCTGATTCTTTTCATAGGAATCGGAGCGATGATAGACTTCGGACCCGTATTGGCAAACCCGAAGCTTATGATATTCGGCGCGGCGGCGCAGTTCGGAATATTCCTTACTTTCTGCCTCGCATCTATCTTCTTCGATATTCCCGACGCCGCGTCGATAGGAATTATCGGAGCGGCAGACGGTCCTACCGCCATCGTCGTAGCGCAGCAGCTCAACTCAACGTACGTCGGAGCTATAATGGTCGCCGCCTACTCGTATATGGCGCTCGTTCCGATTATTCAGCCTCCCGTAATCAAGGCGCTCACCACCAAGAAGGAAAGACTTATCCGTATGCCTTATAAGGGAAAAGAGATTTCCAAAACGACCAGAATACTCTTCCCCATTATAATAACTGTCATCGCGGGACTTGTAGCCCCCTCCTCGGTAGCTCTCGTAGGATTTCTTATGTTCGGAAACCTTATCCGTGAGTGCGGAGTGCTCGACTCTCTCTCCGAGACCGCGCAAAAGGTTCTCGCAAACCTCGTTACTATATTCCTCGGAATCACCATAGCTACCAAAATGAACGCGGAAGAATTCCTGCAGCCCGCTACACTTCTCATTCTCGGACTCGGACTTTTCGCTTTCATCTTCGATACCGCGGGCGGAGTTTTGTTCGCAAAATTCCTCAATCTCTTCCTCAAGGAAAAGATAAACCCGATGATAGGCGCGGCAGGTATT
Organism: Clostridia bacterium; assembly: GCA_017464565.1. Taxonomy (GTDB): domain Bacteria; phylum Bacillota; class Clostridia; order Oscillospirales; family CAG-272; genus HGM12713. The sequence goes on along the minus strand of JAFTZH010000039.1, from coordinate 7,810 downwards.
TCGGCATTTCCTATGTCGGGACGTGTCGTTCACAAGATGGGACTCAAGGAAGACCCTCAGAATTTCCTTTTGATGCACTCTATCGGTGTAAACGTTTCGGGACAGATAGCCTCGGTAATCGCGGGCGGACTTATATTGAGCTTCTTCGGTTGATTTCGGAAAGGAGACTACGTTATGAATATATTTGAAAACATCAGTATAGACCGTTTTCTCGGCAGTCTGCGCTATATGGGAGAAGGTATGATATGCATATTTATCGTAATAGGCGTAATTATACTTTCAATATACGGAATGAACGCGGCTATGAGCAAAATAGCACAGAGAAAAAAAGACAAAGAAAACGCTGAAAATCAAAACGATTGATAAAATCAAAAGCCAAAGTACTTTTGCGTAAGTAAAAACAAAGCACTTATGATAAACGAATTTCTTCGCTATCATAAGTGCTTTTTTTATAAACATTCGTTATTGATTTTTGCGAATCTTTTAATAAAATTTAGTTATAAAGACGCGTCAAGGAAAGAAAGCTCCGCTTTTTTTGAGGCGTTCGCGTTACTTCTCATAAGGTCCTTGATGGTAATACCGTCAAAAAATCCGTTTATCAGACCGTGAAGCTCCTTCCACATAGAAAGCGTTCTGCACTCGTCCGCCCTCTCGCACGGCTCCGCTCCGCACTCAAGACAGGCAACGGGTGCCAGATTTCCCTCAGTCAAGCGCAATATCTCTCCTACGGTATATTCCTCGGGCGCTCTCGTCAAGCGGTATCCGCCGCCCTTGCCGTGCTGTCCCTCAACAATATTATTCTGTGTCAGCGAAGGAATTATTCTCTCCAGATATTTAAGGGAAAGCTCCTGACGAGCCGCTATCTCCTTCATCGGAACGTACGCGCCGTCGCTGTTTTCAGCAAGATCTATCATCATACGCAAAGCGTATCTTCCTTTAGTTGAAATTATCATTTGAATATCCCTCTCTTTCCATTAGTTTAAATCAGAGCTATTGAGTCTCGGCTCATAGAATACTTTCGGCATATCTGACCGTTTCCATAGCGTCCTTGGCGTATTTATCCGCACCGATAGCGTCGGCGTATTCCTGTGTAAGCACTGCGCCTCCCACTACTATTTTGCACCAAGGAGCCTCGGCGCGAATCAGCTTTATCGTTTCCTCCATAGCGGGAACGGTAGTCGTCATCAGCGCACTGAGTCCAACCAGCGGGGCGTGCAGGCGAACCGTCTCGGCGGCTATCTCCTCGGGAGGCACGTCGCGTCCGAGGTCGGTTACCGCAAATCCGTAATTCTCCAAAAGCAGTTTTACTATATTCTTGCCGATATCGTGAATATCACCCTTAACGGTGGCAAGAATGAAGCGGCATTTATCCGTAGCTTTCTCGCCCGACATATTCGATTTAATTACCTCAAAAGCGGATTTAGCCGCCTCCGCGCTCATAAGCAGCTGCGGCAGATAAAGCTTTTTGTTTTCAAATCCGACTCCGACGATATCAAGCGCGGGTATTATCTCCTCCCCAACTACGCGAAGGGGCGGAGTTTCCGCTAGCATTTCCGCGGTAAGCTGTGCCGCCTGCTCCTTAAGCCCCTTTACTATGGCTCTTTGAAGCGGTGATGAAAAATCGTCGTTTACCGATACGGGCGGCGTGCTGTTTTGCGCTTGAGGCTGTGCCGTGCTCTGCGGTACCGAGGAGGCAAAGCCGATATAATCGGCGCAGTTATCGTCAAGTCCCGCAAGCGCGCGGTAGGTATGATAAGCCTTCATCATTTCAAGCGAATACGGATTCATTATCGCCGCCGACAAGCCGTTTTCAAGCGCCATGGTGAAGAAGGTTCCGTTTACAATATCTCTTTCAGGCAGACCGAAGGAAACGTTTGAAACGCCGAGAGAGGTATGGCATCCGAGCCTTGACGTGATAAGCGAAACGGCGCGCAACGTCTCACGCGCGGCTTCCTTATCCGCGCTTACCGTCATAGCCAGCGGATCGAAAATAATATCCTTTTTATCTATGCCGTATTTTCCCGCCTCAGCGAGTATATTTTCGGCGATTTTAAGTCTGTCCTCGGCGCGTTTGGGTATTCCGCTTTCGTCAAGTGTCAGAGCCACGACGAGTCCGCCGTATTTTTTCGCGAGCGGAAAGACCGTGTCCATACTCTCTTTTTTGCCGTTTACCGAATTTATCATAGCCTTGCCGTTATAACGCCGCAAAGCCGCCTCCATAGCCAAGGGGTCGGAGGTATCTATCTGCAGCGGAAGGTCTATGATAGCCTGAAGCTCGCAGACCGCCGCCTTCAGCATTTTGACCTCGTCTATTTCGGGAAGTCCTACGTTGACGTCAAGGATATGAACTCCCTTTTCCTGCTGTGAGATTCCTTCTTTCAGTATATAATCTATATCGTTTTCTTTAAGCGCCTGCTTGAAGCGCTTCTTGCCCGTAGGATTTATACGCTCGCCTATAAGTATCGGCGAGTCCCCAAATACCACCGCGTGCGTATAAGAGGATACCGACGCGATATTCTTTTTCACAAGCGGAGCGCTCTCAATACCCGAGGACGCCTTTACCAAAGCCGAAATATATTCGGGCGTCGTTCCGCAGCAGCCTCCCGCCGCTCTGACGCCTTTTTTTATAAGCTCCGAAACCTCCTCGGCAAACTCTTCGGGAAGCACGTCGTAAACCGTCCTGCCGTCTTTTGCTCTCGGAAGCCCCGCGTTGGGCTTTAAGATTACGGGAACCGAAGCGTACGTCAGGTATTCCTCCACCACCGCGCCGAGTGCCTTCGGTCCGAGCGAGCAGTTGACGCCTATCGCGTCGGCGCCCATTCCTTCAAGCATTGCCGTCATAGCCGCGGGAGAAGCACCCGTCATCAGCTTTCCGTCCTCGCCGTAAGCGTTTGAAACGAACACGGGCAAGCCGCAGTTCTCCTTTGCCGCGAGAAGCGCCGCCTTGGTTTCGTAGCTGTCGTTCATCGTCTCTATAAATATAAAGTCCGCGCCGTATTTCTCTCCGAGTCTCACGGTCTTTGCGAAAACCTCTACCGCGTCTTCAAAATCAAGATCTCCGTAGGGCTTGAGCATACGTCCCGTAGGACCGATATCAAGAGCTATCCACTTGGGCTGTTCTCCGGCGCTTTCCTCTCTCGCCTCTTTTGCGATTGAGACGGCGGAGCTGACGATTTTCTCCAGATCCTCGTCTGAGAACTTCAAAATATTCGCTCCGAAGGTATTGGTATTGACCACGTTGCTTCCCGCGTTATAATATGCGAGATGTATTCTTTTTATCTCCTCGGGACGAGTAATATTCCAGCGCTCGGGCAGTTCACCCGCCGCAAGCCCTCTCGCCTGCAAAAGCGTTCCCATTCCTCCGTCAAGGTATAGAATACGCTCCTTTATATATTCAGTTATCTTCATTATTTTCTCCCGTATTGTCCGTCTTTTTTGTTTTTGCAAATCCGATAATAGCCGTAACCGATTTTGACGGAGACATCAAAAGACTTTCGTTGAGCGAAAGCCCTATCCTTCTCGGACAATCGAGCGCGGCAAATATCTCTTTTTGCGCCTCAAGCTTGAAATCTCCGTAGCCTGCGCTGAAACGCGGACGCGCGGCGTATCCCTCAAGAGCTTTTCGATCGGCGATATCGCGGTTAAATGTATCGCAAAGGCTTTCTATCCGTTCGGCACCTATTGCCTGAAAGAAGAGCGCTTTTGCAGGAGAGAGCGAAGCGTTCCGCGCGATAAGCCTGTCTATCTCTATTCCCACGGTAGCCGCGAAAAGAACGACGCTTTCACAGCCCTCAAGATTTTTTTTAAGACCTCTCGACTCCGTTCTGATAAAACCGAGGTCAAGAAGCTCGCCGCAGAAGCTTATAGGAAATTCGCTGTAACATACCTTATACGTCAGCCTTCCCTTTATCTCCTTGATACAAGAACTCAAAAGCGCTTCAAGCTCGCCGCGGCTTTCTCTCACTCCCGCGTAACGAAGGATCTCCTTCATATTAAATTCGGGGGCGTCATAAGTATTCGTGTAAACGGTATTCATAGTTTTATCCCAGAATATCCGAAAGATTCGACTGTATCTTCTCCGCCACGTCGGGCTTGTTCATCGAATAGACGTGAACGTTGGTAATGCCGTTGGCAAAAAGGTCTATTATCTGGTCGGTAGCGTAGGCAATTCCCGCCTGCTTCATAGCCGCGGGTGAGGAGCCGAACTTGTCCACGAGACTCTTGAATCTCTGGGGCATAAAAGAACCCGAAAGCTTTACGGCTCTCTCCACCTGATTTGCGTTGGTTATAGGCATAATACCCGGGATTATGGGAACGGTAATTCCCGCCTCGCGTATCTTGTAAAGGAAATTATACAGCAGATTGTTGTCGAAAAACATCTGCGTCGTCAGGAAAGAGCAGCCTGCGTCCGCCTTTTCCTTAAGATATTTTATATCCTCCTTCTGATTCGCGCTCTCGGGGTGTATCTCGGGGTAGCAGGCGCCCCCGATACAAAAATCGGCTCCGCTCTCTTTAAGGTCTCGTATAAGGTCAACTGCGTGTCGGTACGCCCAGTGTGAACGATCGCTCGCCTCAAGCTGCGGCGTAAGGTCCCCCCTCAAAGCCATAACGTTCTCGATTCCCGCCTCTTTCATATCGGCTATTCTTTGCTTTACGGTTTCCTTCGTCGAGGAAACGCAGGTAAGATGCGCGAGAGTAGCAACGCCGTAGCGCTCCTTGATATTTTTGGCGATATCAAGAGTATATTTGCTGGTTCCGCCGCCCGCTCCGTAGGTAACGCTCATAAACGACGGGCGAAGCTTTGCTATCTCCTCCGTCGCTTGCTTTACGCTTTCAAACGCCGTATCGGTTTTCGGCGGAAAGACCTCGAATGAAAGAGATAATTTATTTTTATCAAAAAGCTCGGTTAATTTCATAATTTTATCCTTTTTTGTTACTCAAAAATTGATTATTCAGCGAACATAGGGGTCGAAAGATATCTGTCGCCCGTATCGGGAAGAAGCACGACTATATTCTTCCCCTCGTTTTCGGGGCGCTTCGCAAGCTCGATAGCGGCGTACAGCGCGGCTCCCGAGGAAATCCCCGCAAGAACGCCTTCGCGCTTGCCGATAATCCTGCCCGTCTCAAACGCGTCCTCATCGGATACCGCGATTATTTCATCATAAACGCTCGTATTGAGAACTTCGGGTATAAAGCCCGCTCCTATTCCCTGTATCTGATGAGCACCGCCCTTACCCGTCGAGAGTACGGCTGATGAAGCAGGCTCCACGGCTACAATTTTAACGTTCGGATTTTTTGATTTCAAGTATTCACCGACACCCGTTATCGTTCCTCCCGTGCCTACTCCCGCAACGAAGATATCCACCTCTCCGTCGGTGTCCTCGTATATCTCGGGACCCGTGCTATCCCTGTGTGCCTGCGGATTCGCGGGATTGACGAACTGCCCCGCAACGAAGCCTCCCTTGATTTCTCTCGCAAGCGACTCCGCCTTCTCGATAGCTCCCTTCATTCCCTTTGAGCCGTCGGTCAGCACAAGCTCCGCGCCATAAGCCTTCATAAGCTGTCTGCGCTCAACCGACATAGTTTCGGGCATAACTATTATTATTCTGTATCCTCTTGCCGCCGCTACCGAGGCAAGACCGATACCTGTGTTTCCCGACGTGGGTTCTATTATGACCGAATCAGCGTTCAGCTTACCCGACGTCTCGGCGTCGTCTATCATAGCCTTTGCCACTCTGTCCTTAACCGAGCCTGCGGGATTTAAATATTCAAGCTTTGCGAGAATTTTAGCCTTCAAGCCGTATTGCTTTTCTATATTGGTTAATTCGAGAAGCGGTGTTTTTCCTATAAGCTGGTCTGCCGACGCGTATATTTTAGACATAACGAAATTCCTCCAAAACCATTACCTACTTTATAAGTCGGTGTTATTATAACACGAAAAGCCCTACTTGTCAATCTGCTTATTGCTTTTTTCGGAAAAAATGATAAAGAAAAGATACAAAAAAGCCCTCTCCTGCGGGAGAGGGCTTTTGGCGTGAACGGTCGGGAGTTGTCCGTCAAGCTTAATTAAGGCTGACGGACACTGCGCTTGCAATCACAAAGAATGAGTCCGCAGTTAAAATATAAACCGATTATTTTCTGAAAGCGCCGATAAGGTCGCTCAGGCTTTTCTTCTTGACGACGAACCATACGAGTATCGTTTACCAAATCCTTGAAGTAATACAAATCCTCGACTGTTTCAATCTGATAATATTCGATTTCATTTATAGTAGTAACCGCAGGCGCTTCTATATTACGCGCAAGTTTACCGCATTTTTCGATAAAAAACAATCCGCCCCAATTTTTTCAAAAGAAAAAGTACACCGGATTCATCGGTGTACTTTTTCTCTGCCGCAGGAGAGTTATCAACGGCTTCTGAAAATCATTCGGCTCCGTCGTTTTTCCCTGCTTTTGCCTTATTTTTTAATATCATTCTCTTAATAACGTCTCTGACCTTGTTATCGGTTCCCTCTTTTGCCTTTTGGATATTGCCCGCGTGTTTTATCATAATCAGTGCGGAAGCGGCGGCGCACAACAGCGTAAGCGGAATACTTTTGGAGGTAACAGCCGCGAAAACCGAAAATACGGCAGCCGCATAAAAAGGAAGAATAAAGCTGTAATTGACTATAATCATCAGCACGCACCCGCTCAAAAGCAAAAACAAGAAGAGCCACGGATTATATGCCAGCACCACTCCCGCAAAAGCGGCAAGTCCCTTACCGCCCTTGAAGCTTATATAAAACGGGAAGATATGACCGATAATAGCCGTAAGCCCCGACACCATTCCGATGAACGCGGACTCCGGAAAGATAAGCTCCGCCAGCTTGACCGCCGCAAATCCTTTAAGAATATCAAAGAGCATAACGAGCAAGCCGAAGCCCTTTCCGAAATTCAGCATTACGTTTGTCGCACCTAGGTTACCCGTACCGCTTTTTCTCAAGTTTTTATGTTTTATTTTTGAAATCAATGCCGCGGGATTCAGGCTTCCCAGCAAATAACCGATGATTGCTCCGATAACGTACGTCATTTTTTTCTTTCTTCCTTTTGATATGCAATATGTTTTTCTTGGTATTCCGTTCTTCAAAGTATTTTTATTATAGCATTTTTGTGTTTTGAAGTTTTTTGTATTATGTTTCCGAAATGTTATTTTTATATCAAGAATCTTTTCCCGAAAAAAATAAGCGTATTGGCTTTTTTGAAAAAAGATATTTTTTGCGGACGTTCTATTGAATTTACGAAAAGAATATATTACATTAAGAGCATAGTGAGTAGTCGAAAGGCGTAAGTCCAGCTTATTGGGAGCTTACGCCTTTTTTCTGCGTTTTTTATAAAAGTGAGCTATTTACGGAAAAAATCAAGCAAAACAGAATGGCGGTAGAATCGCTAAAAATTGACAAACAATACGCCGAAAAAAGTGAATGGAACAACGACGATTGAGGTTCCCGAATGGACAGTTGTAACTGAATAATACACACGATAAAAGCGACGAATTATAAAAATTCGTCGCTTTTATCGTCGAAAGAGTTCGCCTTGTATGATATAGTCATTATATAACGCGTGATGAGATACAACAATAGATTTGCCGTTGTTGATGATTACCGACCTGCGTTCAATCACCGCCTTTATCGATTAGGCTTGAAGCAGTCGACACTGCTTCGTCTCGTTCAGCTCGCCGAAACGGCACGAACGCGGTTCGTGCGAATCAAGATAACATGACGATTCGAGTCTATAAACGAAAACAAGCAAAAAAACAGACACGCTATCGCGTACC
>JAFTZH010000038.1 GCA_017464565.1 Clostridia bacterium | reverse complement strand
TTTGCATCGTGCGTTGCCCAATCTCCGCGATTAGGGAATGTCCAATGTGTGGTCATCTCTAATTCAAAGTTTTCGGGCTGCCATCTTTTTATTTTTTTACTACTCATACTAATCCTAAATTCTGAAGACTTGAAAACAGCATATTTCTGCCTGACCAGTTCCAATATGTAATATCTTGTTCTATAAACAACCACTTAATTGTCAATAAGATGATTTCTATTGGTCGCGGTGTGTTAGTGTAATCTAAAAAAGTAATACCTGTAACATTTTGAAGATTAGGGGATAAACAGTTATATATATTTCGAATTTCCGATGCAACGATCTGATATTGTATTGAATTGGAATTTTTTACTGCCTGTAAAATATCTACTATATTTTGATGACTCGGATAAGAATACGTTCTTTTTTTCTTGAATTTCATACCATCTATGTTTACGGTAAAATCAAATCCTTTATTTAATCCAACAGGTCTGTTAAGCACAACGGAATAATGATTAAAAGTTTCAACCGTATAACGATACGAAGAACAATCATCTCCTTTCCCTGTGCCGGGTTGCTCTTTAAGGAACAAGGAAACCAGTTCATTTCTTATATCCGTGCGATTATTTGCCTGCAGTGTGTATTGCACATAAGTAGTGGGCATATCAATCTCCTTTAAGGTTAATTAAGTTGTTAATTCAAGAAAATCCAATGGATTTTCGTTAAAGAATATATGACATCCTACGAATTCAATATATTCATGAACATCCCGATAGCACGATTGTGTAACTCTCCCTTAAAGTTCGCTCATTTTTCTTATATCATAAACAAACTGTTTCTGAAAATAAAAAGCGTGGTTTTTGTTTGAAACATTCCTTCCGTATATTTCTGAATATATTGGATGATACGGTTTTAAATCCTTACTTCTCACCTGAATGTGAGTGCCATTGGAAGTGTGAATATATCCGTCACGGGATGTTTCAATGTGGTTTTTGAGTTGCCTGCAAATGCTGTAGTAGTCATTCTCCCAAGTTTTCAACAAAGAAAAAAATCGTGGATTGCTCAGATCAATATGTATAGCGTCTAAAAACATCCAATAGCGAGGTTTTCCTATTTTACAAACGGGGACATAAAGAATATTACTTATTTTCTCGTATAAGTGCGTTTCTTTGAACGGCTTTTCTTCAAGCAGCTCATCTATAACGCTCGCTATTTGTGTTATGAACACGGTCTCAAGCGGTTTGCCTGAGGCATCACATTTGTTGCTTTTCAATTCGCCATCTTCAAAATCAAGATTACAGTTATCGAGTTTCTTGCCAAGAGCCATTTCGAGCAGTTGTCCTACCTTGCCTTTGTTTTTTATGATCATCGGAAAATCTTCCTCGTCAAATAGTTCCGAGAAAGGTATATTGCATATTGTAAGTATTTTTTCTTGAGCTTCTTTTAATTTCATCTTTACCTCCAAAGAGCATACACTGTGACCGTTTAGCCACAGTGTGTAGTGTATTCTATTTTTAACCGTCTATTAGAAATTGGTTATCAGCAGTTCTTTTATTTTTCCTCTCGCTGAACTGTTACTGTTTATCATTCGTGATGCTTCAACCCTTCTTATCGTATGCGAAGCGTATATTTCATCGAAGAACTCGTCATCTTCGTTTGCGTTCTTGGGATCAGAATTGCTGACTACTATCTTCGCGCCTTTCTTATCCATTGCATCTACGAATCTTGCAAGCTCAATCTGTTCTTCATCATTGAAGAGGTTTTCTGTATACGCGGTGAAGCTTGATGTTGCAGTCAACGGTCTGTAAGGCGGATCGAAGTACACGAAGGTGTGTTCATCAATAAAGTCTGCCGAATCTCTGTAATCTCCGCATACTATGGTTACATTTTGAAGTTTTTCCGACACCGCACGGAGATTGGCTTCATCACATATCATAGGATTCTTGTAAGCTCCCATCGGCACATTGAATGCGCCCTTTCTGTTTACCCTGAAGAGTCCATTGAAGCATGTCTTGTTGAGGAATATCATCAATGCTGCTTTTGCAATATTAATTCCTTCATCGTCACAAACCTTCAAAGTGTTAAAGTAATCTCTCTTCGCAATGTAATATTTTCTTCTTTCTTCATCGTTGAGAGGGAGAAATTCGTCTTGCATAGCTTGCAGCATATCTACAATCTCTTCAATTTCATCCCTGATTACTTTGTAGGCATTGATGAGATCTTCGTTAATATCGCTGATGTAGACCGCTTCAAGATCATATTTGCTCAATATGTCAAAGAGTACCGCTCCGCCTCCAACGAATGGCTCGGCATATTTTGTTATATTTCCATCGCCAAAGGGATAGTATTTTTCTATTTCACTGAGCAATTGCCCTTTACCGCCAGCCCACTTCACGAATGGTTTTACATTCTTTCCGTCGCTCCTTGTATATCGAGTGCTTCTTGCATCCACGGGTTTTTCTGCGGCAGTAGGTATAATCCACATGTTGCCAATCATCATAGCGTTTTCAATTCTCTGTTCCGAACAGAGGAGAGCAACTCGCCTTTGGGAAATTCCCCATTTATTTGCAGCTTCTCTTGCAGACATAAAATCCATTTTTATTACCTCCAAGTTTGGTATGTTTATATTATATACCAAATCGCGAACAATAGCAATACCAAAACGCCAAAAAATTGTTTATTTTTTGATAATTTTTCAACTTTTTTAAGTTCACCTTACTCTTTGTTTATTGCGGCGCAAATTTTGGGGAGCGGAAGGATAAAGAAAAATCCAACACAGACCTTGTGTCCATGTTGGATTTTTCTCCGTTAGCCACTCTCAATCGGCATTTTCTCTTGGATTTAACTTAATATCCTTATGAGAACCTGCCTTTCTCGCGGTATTTTTTTCAGTTCAGAAATTTTCTTTATAATAGTCCCAATTCTCGACGACGCTCTGCCATATCTCCTCGAACTCCTCTGGTGAGGTTACGCCTATTACGTTCCAAACGTCCTCGTCTACGAGTCCCGTACTCTTGACGAATTCGGGTATATAGGATTTATTCTCACTCGTTGAAAGCAGATACACCGACTCCTCCTTGGGAGGAATACGGCTGTCCCCGTATGAAAAATAAACTCTCTCCTCATCATCTCTCAGCTCTGCCGTGAGATAATTGAAAACGTATATCACGTCTCCCTCCCGATACGGCGAGCTATTATTCTCTTTTAACATATCGGTTATCTGAATACCGCTGACGTAAAACGTATATTCGTATACCGTTCCGTCGTCGTGCTTCCGCTCGTACGTGTAGCTGTCGCTCGAAACCTTTATTCCTTTCACCGCAAGCAATGTAGGCGTATCATGCGTCATAAAGCAATACGAGGTAGCGGGCCAATCGAGCGCGTAATTCTGCTCCACGATAGTACCTTCTGGCGCTTTCGCGTTTTTGACGTGCAGAACGTCTCTGCCTTCCGCATCCTTTATCGTCTCGCTTATCGGTTCAAGCCCGACCATTCCCGCGGGAACGGTCGCCTCGGCAGTACCGCCGTCTCCTTCCCCGCTCTTATCGGGCACCTTACGCATAGCGTAAGGTACTATCAAAGCGGACAGCACCACGACGAACGACGCCGCCGCGGCAGTCCATTTTATCCAAACCTTATTTTTCTTTCTCGTACCGCCGAGATATTCCTCAACGAATGCCTCGTCTATTCCGCCTATCGCGTCGTTTATTCCGTCAGTCCTTTTCATATATAGATTCCCCTTTCCTCAAACGAAGCCCTGAGCTTCTTTCTCATACGGGAGAGCCTGATATTGACGGCGTTTTTACCAAGCCCGCAGGCAAGAGCTATCTCGTCTATACTCAAAAAATCAAAGTATCTCGCGAGAAATATCCGTCTGTCGGTGCTTTTCTGATCCTTAAGAAAGTTTTCTATCGTCTCTCTTATCTCCGATGAATCGCTCTCCCTGATAAATTCGTCCTCCGCTCCCACACATTCCTCAAGCTCTTCAAGCGCCACGCGGTATTCCGCTCCGCCTCTTTTCTGCGCTCCGGCCGCGCGGAGCTTATCTATCGCGGTACGCCTCGTAAGCATAAAGGCGTAAGAGGACAGTCCCGCAGGCTGTGCGGGGGGCACCGTGTTCCATATTTCAAGCAAAACGTCATTCACGCACTCGGCGGCGTCCTCGTCGGAGCCAAGTATCCTGCGAGAGAGCGCATGCATCATATTTCCGTATTTTTTCTGTATTTCCGCAAGCGCGGTCTCGTCCCTGTCATTCAGAGCTTTAAGCAGATGTCCGTCCAATTCCGTCTCTCCTTTCCTTGAATTTACGACGCGTCTTCACTATGTATATCGAAAAAGGCTGCTAAAACTTTCGCTTAATTTGATTTTTCGTATTTAAAAGTTCTAAAAATGGGTAAAGGGGAAAAGCCTCTTTAAAAGTTTTTCCCCTTTCTTTATATTAACGTTATATATCCGCGTCCTTGACGTACTCGGTGCCGTGTTCAAAAATGAACTGCTTACGTGCGGGAAGATTATCTCCGAGCAGAGTGTCGAATATCTCCTCCGTCGCCGCCGCGTCGGTAGGCGTTACCGCGATAAGTCTTCTCGTCGCGGGATTCATCGTCGTCTGCCACATCATATCCGGCTCGTTCTCGCCAAGTCCCTTTGAACGCTGGAGGGTATATTTCTGCCCCGCCAGCTTTTTAAGTATATCTGCCTTTTCAAACTCGTTATAGGCGAAATATATCTTGTCCTTCGCCGTTATCTCAAACAGGGGCGACTCGGCTATAAACACCTTGGTCTCTTTCAGAAGCGTCGGGAGCAGACGGTAGAAAAGCGTGAGCAAAAGCGTTCTTATCTGAAATCCGTCCTCGTCGGCATCGGTACAAATGATTATCTTCGACCAGCGGAGCGAGTTCATATCGAATACGGGAAAATCTCCCTTTACCTTACCGTTTATCTCAACTCCGCATCCGATGACTCGCAGAAGGTCGGTAATTATCTCGCTTTTGAATATCTTATCGTAGGTGCTCTTCATACAGTTGAGCGTCTTTCCTCTTACGGGGATTATCGCCTGAAATTCTGCGTTTCTTCCAAGCTTACACGACGTAAGCGCCGAATCTCCCTCCACTATATAAAGCTCGCGGACGTTAGGGTCCTTCGAGCGGCAGTTTACGAACTTCTCCACCTTATTGGCGATATCAAGCGAGCCCGTAAGCTTTCCCTTGACGTTTATTCTCGTCTCCTCCGCTCTCTCACGGCTTCTCTTGTTTACGAGGACCTGATTTGTAAAGACCTCTGCCGCCACGGGATTCTCAACGAAATATATCTCAAGATTGTTCTTGAGAAAATCGGTCATAGCGTCCTTGATAAAGGTATTGTTTATCGCCTTTTTGGTCTGGTTCTCGTAAGAGGTCATCGTGGATTGGCTGTTGATAACCAGAACCAGACAGTCCTCGATATCGTCAAAGGTTATCTTCTTCTCGTTCTTATTGTATTTTCCCATATTCTTGAGATACTTGTCTATCGCGTAGACAAACGCCGTCTTTACCGCCTTGTCGGGCGAGCCGCCGTGCTCAAGAAAGCTGGAGTTGTGGTAATACTCGATAGCGTTTACCGTATTTGAGACGCAGAACGAAAAGTCCGCCTTGAGCTTGTATTCGTCCTTATCGGCACGGTCGCGTCCCTGCGTCTCCATATGCCAGAGCACGGGAGCGGTCATAGCGTTCTCCCCTACCATTTCGGAGATATAATCCACTATGCCGTTTTCGTAAAGGAAGGTCTGTTCCTCAAATTTGCCCTTTTCGGTCTCGTGTCTGAACACGAAGCTTATTCCCGAGTTTACCACCGACTGACGCTTCATAGTCTCGGTGAAAAATTCATTAGGTATGTTTATATCGGTAAAAACCTCAAGGTCGGGCTTCCAGCGCACCACGGTACCCGTTCGTCTCTCGTTCTTCTCAAGCGGACGTACCTGCAATTCGCTCACAGGCTCGCCCTTCTTAAAGCGGATAGAAGTCTCGTTCGTTCCGTCGTAGGAAAATACGTCCATAAACTCCGAGCTGTACTGCGTTGCGCAGGCGCCCAAGCCGTTAAGTCCGAGCGAATATTCATATGCCGCGCCGCCCTGATTGTTGTCGTATTTACCGCCCGCGTAAAGCTCGCAGTAAATGAGGTCCCAGTTCCATCTGCCCTCCGCCTCGTTATATCCGAGCGGAACTCCCCGTCCGTGGTCGTCAACGCATATTGAATGATCGAGGTACGCCGTTACGGTTATAACCGAGCCGTGCCCCTCTTTTGCCTCGTCCACTGAGTTTGAAAGTATCTCAAAAAACGAATGCTCACAGCCCTCAAGTCCGTCAGAGCCGATAATTACCGCCGGTCTTTTTCTTACTCTGTCCGCTCCCTTGAGCGCTTTTATACTTTGGTCGTTATAATCCTTCTTTACGTTTTTCTTACTATCCGCCATTTTTTACCGTCCTATGTTTTTTCTCTTACTTTTTCTTTAAAAAGAAAAAGTAAGCAAAAAGAAATTTCTGACATTTTTTCTCCTGATTTTTCTTTTAAAAAAGAAAAAGTAAGCAAAAAGAAAACACTGACGTTATATATACTTTTATTTACTGTTCTCTCGGTTTACAGAGCTTCTCCCACGAGAGCGCTCCCGAAAACTCGAAAAGCTCGTCGCAGCTAAGCTCCACCGCGCTGTTAGACGAACCCGCCGCGGGAAAAACCGTTTCAAAGCGCTTCATCGACTCGTCAAGATAAACCTCCACCCCGTCGGGAAGGTCAAAGGGACACACACCTCCGACGGCGTGTCCCGTCATAGCCAAAGCGTCGTCGTGCGAAAGCATAGACGGCTTATATCCGAAGCGGTCCTTAAACTTTCTGTTATCTATTTTATAGTCTCCCGCGCAGACGACCAGCATACAGCCTCCGTCCTTCTTTGCGAGAGATATCGTTTTTGCTATCCTTGCCCCGTCCGTTCCGAGAGCTATTGCCGCAAGCTCCACCGTAGCGCTTGAAGCTTCAAACTCTCTCACTCTTCCGTCCGCTCCGAAGGCGGAAAGGTATTTTTTTACGCTTTCTACCGACATTTTAACATTCTCCGTGCATAAGTTATTTATATACCATTATATTATATCAAAAAATTTCCGATTTGAAAATAGTATTTTTAATTATTTAATAAAAAAAACGCTAAACGTTCTTGCAATCCTCTCTTTTTGCGTATATAATGTAATATGACATTCTATAAACGCATACGGGCGGTGATAAATTTTGAAAAATATAGACAGTATCGAAGAACTGCGCGGTACTCGGTGCGACGTGCTCGGAATCGGAATATCAAATCTTCCGCTGATAGAAATACTGCTTGGCGCGGGAGCCTCGGTAACGGCAAGAGACAAAAAAAGCCGAGAAGCGCTTGGAGACAATGCGTTCCGTCTTGAAGAAAAAGGCGTGCGCCTGATACTCGGAGAAAATTATCTCGACGGGATAGACGCCGACGTGATATTCCGCTCACCCGGTATACGCCCCGACCTTCCTCAGATAACGTCGGCTGTCCGCAAGGGCGCCGTTCTGCTCTCCGAAATGGAGTTGTTTTTCAAGCTGACGAAATCTAATATAATAGCCGTTACGGGAAGCGACGGAAAGACGACCACAACCACGCTCACACATCTGTTTTTATCAAAGCAGCTTGAGCGGCACGGGGGCGCGCGGGCGTACGTTGGAGGAAACATAGGCGCTCCTCTGCTCCCAAAATACGAGGAGATGACCGAGCGGGATTACGCCGTGCTTGAGCTTTCCAGCTTTCAGCTTATGACTATGGGCAAAGCTCCATCACGCGCCGCCATAACCAACGTAACCCCAAACCACCTGAATTGGCACGCCGATATGGACGAGTATATACGCGCGAAGCGCAACGTTTTCGGAGAAGAAACCCTTCTCGTGCTGAACGCCGAGAACGATATAACGAGGGATATCGCTAACGAACGGGGACGGGATATGATACTCTTTTCCTCAAAGAAAGCCTCGTTTGACGAAATAGTGTCCTCCGCGATGAAGAACGTATCTGCCGTTTTTCTGCGGAACGGAAAGCTCGTGTATTCGGACGGAAGTACTGAGGACATCATTCTGGACGCAAGCGAAATAAAGCTTGCGGGAATACATAACGTCGAAAACTATATGACTGCCATAGCGCTGACTTGGGGTCTCGTGGACAAGGATATCTACGCCGAGGTTGCCTCAAGCTTCGGCGGCGTTGAGCACAGGCTTGAATTCGTAAGAGAATATATGGGTGTCAAATACTACAACAGCTCTATTGATTCAAGTCCCACACGCACCTCCGCCGCTCTCTCGGCTATCAAGACTCCGAAGATAGTAATCTGCGGAGGCTACGACAAGAATATACCGTTTGAGCCATTGGCTGACGCTCTGTGCGAAAACGCGAAATGCGCCGTGCTGACGGGTGCTGCCGCAATGAAGATAAAGAACGCGCTTCTCTCCTGTCCGAAATACTCTCCCGAAAAGCTGAAGATAGTTGAAGAAGATGAGTTTGACGACGCCGTCCTCACCGCGAGAGACTGCGCCGAGAGCGGCGACACCGTCCTTCTCTCCCCCGCCTGCGCCAGCTTCGACCGTTTCTCAAACTTTGAGGAGCGCGGAAATCACTTCAAAAAGCTCGTATTGAGCTTCGGAGAAAACAAAAATTAACAAATCACTCTTGATATAGAAATATTTATCTGCTATAATTTATAATAATGTTATAAAAGAAAGGCTGTTTATATAAAATGAAAAAGCTCACGGCTCTTATATTAGCTCTCGTTCTCTGCGCGGCGGCACTCGTTTCCTGCTCGGGCGGCGAGGAGGTTCCCGACGGAATGAAGCTCGCGTCGGTTGACGGAGAACCCTTTAAGCTCTACGTACCCGAGGATATGTCTCTCAATTCGGGCAGCGGACTTTCAAGCGCGTTCTCTTACGTTCCCGACAAGCTTGTAATATCGGCAAGATATTACACTCCCCCGTCGGAAATGACGCTTGACGAATATATGACCTATTGCGCCGAGGGCTATGCGGACACCCTTGAGGGCTTTGAAATTAAATCGCTTGACGCGGCGGTTCTCTCGGGTGCCGACGCGAAGAAGCTGACCTATGCGGCGCTTATTGATTCGGTAAGCTATACCTGCGTTCAGATAAGCGCGCTTCACAAGGGCGATATGGTATCTCTCAATATGTATATTCCCGAAAGTACGTTCGACGCTTATTCTGAAATGGCGGAATCGGTAGTTACCGAATTCGTTCTGTGCGACAAGGCGGAGCCTAAAAACGACGAGGTAACCGACAAGAACACTCCTGCGGGAATGAAGATAGCCTCCGACGACGTGTTGGAATACAGGCTTTACGTTCCTACCTCTTGGATATGCTACTCGGAGAGCGGCAAAGCTGAAGCGTATTATCCCGAAAGCGAAAAATCCAACGTAACCGTTACCTCCTATTCTCCCGACGAAAGTATGAGCGTCTCCGATTATATAGCGAAATGCGAGGAGGAATACGCCGAAACCATACGGGGTTACGAGCTCGTTGAGAAAACCGACGCCACGGTGGCTGGAAAGCCCGCGATAGCTATGACCTTTAAAGCAAGCTACGACGGAGTTGATTTTATGATAAAGCAGGTATCTCTCGTTTACAGTGAAAGAGTTTATTCGATAACCTATACGGCAGTATCGGAAAAATTTGACGAGCATCTTGCCGACGCGGATAAAATGATTTCCGAGTTTACGTTCAGATAATAATAAAAATACAGCGGAGCCGTTTACGGCTCCGCTCTTTGAGAAAGGCATCTTATGAAGATATATCTTGACAACAGCGCGACAACTCCCCTGTCGGACGCCGCCAAGGCAAAGCTTACCGAGGCGGCCGAGTGCTACGGCAATCCTTCTTCTCTTCACGAGGCGGGGCTTGCCGCCGAAAAGCTCGTATCAGAGGCGAGAAAGACGATACTTTCGGCACTCGGAGCGCGTCAGGGCGAGCTTGTATTCACCTCCTGCGGAACCGAGGCTACCTCTCTCGCGCTTTTCGGAACGGCATTCGCGAAGGAGCGCCGAGACGCAAACCGTATACTTACGACCGATTCGGAGCACCCTTCCGTCGAGAACGCGCTTCAAAGGCTTGAGAAGTACGGTTTTGAGGTAATCCGTATACCGACACGCGCGGGCGTTCTGGATATGCAAAGACTTGAAGCGTCGCTTGACAAAAAAATATTTTCAGCGTCGTTTATGATGGTCAACAACGAGACGGGCGCTCTTTACGGCGTCGGAGAGGCGTTCAAAAAGATAAAGAAAAAATATCCCGCCGCCATAACTCACTGCGACGCGGTACAGGGATTTTTGAAGGTTCCCTTCACTCCCGAAAGAATATCCGCCGACCTCGTTACGCTCAGCGGGCATAAGGTACACGCCCCCAAAGGCGTGGGCGCGCTCTACATCTCAAAGGAGCTTATAAAGACGAAAAGCATCGTCCCCTTTCTCGTCGGGGGCGGTCAGGAAAAAGGAATGAGATCGGGCACCGAAAACGTAATTGGGATTTCGGCGTTCGGCGGCGCGGTTGCGGATATATATCCCCGTCTGAAAGAAAATTTCGAAAAGATGACGATACTCGGCAAATACGCCGAGGACAAGCTCGCGCGTCTTGACGTGAGACTGAACCTGCCTATCGGAGAAAAAGCTCCTCATATAATAAATCTGACGCTTCCGAGCATAAAAAGCGAGACTATGCTGCACTACCTGTCGCAGAAAGGAATATACGTCTCCAGCGGCTCCGCCTGCTCGTCCCATTCGGGCAAGGCAAGCTCCTCTCTGCTCGCCTTCGGACTTGACGCTCACAGTGCCGATTGCTCGCTGAGGATAAGCCTTTCGGAATACAATACCGAATCGGATATCGACGCGCTTGCCGAAGCTCTCGGTGAGGGCATAGATACTCTCGTGAGAATAAAAAGATAAAACGGTAAATACAAAACGAAACCGACAGCCGCGCTTATGCGTGCTGTCGGTTTCGTATATTTTTTCTGAATTACTTCGAGCTTGCTTCAAGTCTTTTCTTGAACTTGTCAACACGTCCGCCCGCGTCAACGAACTTCTGCTTGCCCGTGAAGAAGGGGTGGCACTTCGAGCAAATTTCAACTCTTATTTCTCCGCCCTTCGTGGACTTTGTAACGACAGATTCGCCGCAAGCGCATCTGATTACGCACTCTTGGTAATTAGGATGTATTCCCTGTTTCATTTTCATTTCTCCTCGCTTCTATTATTCCGATGTTCTTTGACATCGGTTCACGAATGGAATTATTATACCACAATTATTTTTAAATTGCAATACCTTTTTTTAATTTTGTTTTATATTGTTTTTTGGGGAGGGGCTTTTTAAAAAAAGCTCCTCCCCATACCCCTCCGCAAAAATCTTTAAACGTATTGGTGTTTATTTTAGATTTTTTCTTTACTTTCTACGAAAAGCTTAATTTAGCATTTTATCATACTCAGGGGTCGGCTCTTCCCGTCTCGTTCATGCAAAAAGGCGTAAGATTCACAAACACCTCATAAGCAATTATAAAAACTCTTTACATTTTTAAAATATTATGTTATAATGAACTTGCGACACAATCGAATAGCTTTCTTCAACGCCATAGGTGTACCTTTTTGCTTTTTGTGGTAAAAATGTACGCTCTGTTTTCGTACGCCTATGTTGAAGCGAGGAAAACGATTGTGTCGCAGCAATGGAGCTACGTTTTTCGTGCGTGGCTTCTTGCCGCGCACTTTTTATTTTATATCAATTTTATTCTGGAGGAAAAACTATGAAAAAAATCATTGCAGTCCTTTTCGCGTTTTTTACCATATTCTCTTTAGCTGCCTGCGGTAGTAAATCCGATTACTCTTCAAGAGGTAACGGAGACAATCAAGACGTTTATACCACGTCAGCCCAAACGACACCGAAAACGGCAATCAAAACCAATCTTACCTACGCACGCGAATTTCAGGACGGATACGCATTCGTATCCTTTGAAAGAGGCGGCACCTCATACGTAGCAATTATAAACACTAAAGGTGAAATTCTTTACAAATCGGAAAACCTCCTCCCATATCCGTCCTCTTGTCAGTATGTCGGAGACGGGGTAGCCGCAGTTAGATATTACGGCGATTCCGACGATATAACCTACGCTCTCATAACCGTAAAAGGCGAAACGCTTGCCTCGTCCGCAAACGGAGACTTTGACAAAATATTGGGAGTAGGCAATAATCTTGCCGTCGTTTATAAGGAAGAACAAGACGGAATTTCTTATAAATGCTGCTACGCGCTGATGAATACACAAGGAAATTTGGTAGGAAATTGGGTGGAAGACTATAAATATACCGAGAACTATATTGACTCGGTATCTTACTTGGGAGAAGGAATGTTTTTAATTGAGGACTTCGGCAACAAAATTCAGCTTTTCAATCAAAATTTAGGACGATTCGTATTTTATTATGAAGGATACAGTTTCGAATCTACGACCTTTAAGAACGGCGTTGCCACTCTGATGAGAGGCGGCAAATATTACAACGCAAACACGGGATATTATGAAACTTTGGAAAGCAACGTTACGTTAAAGTCCGACGGCTCTTTCACGATACCTGCAAACTCCGACAAAATATGGGGAGTATCGGGAGACAAGGTAATAGTAGAGGAAGGAGATTATCTGAAAATCGTCGGTCCCGACAATACCTTTACTTATCAAAACTATACCTCCGACAAAATAAGCAATGTTTACTGCTACGGCGATTACACCGTTATCTCACTGCGTAACGAAGGAAATTACTTTTTCACAACGCTTGACAAAAACGGTAGCCAGCTTTACGGTCCGATTGCCACATGTCTTCTCAATGGTTTCGAGTTTTCCGAGAGTGCAATCGTTTATTACACCGACTACACCGGGGCAGGCTACAAATGTAGTATAATAGATACGAAAAGCGGCGAACTTTTAGCTTCAAATATAGAAACCTCTGACTTTCTCGGAAGCTTTTCCGACGGAATGGCTCCTGCAAATATATCTGATTCGGGTTCTATTTATTACTTCTACGTTAATAAGCAAGGCGAAAAGGTTTTAGAAAATCTTTACGAATAATCTAAAATAAAATTCATACCCTGCTTTCAAGTTTTTGAAGAGGGGGTACGGGGGAGGGACTTTTGCAAAAGTCCCTCCCCCGATATAATCTCTCCCCTACACCCTCGCGTCAAGCTCCTCGCGCAAACGGAGGATTATTTTCTTTTCAAGTCTCGATATGTAAGACTGTGATATTCCAAGCCTGTCGGCGACCTCCTTTTGCGTAAGCTCCCGCTCTCCGCGCATACCGTATCTCAACTCGATTATCTCCCTTTCCCTGTCGTCAAGCGCAGACACCGCGCGCCTTATCGCCGCGCGCTCCTCAAGCTGTTCTATCTCAAATACTATACCGTCGTCGTCGCTTCCAAGAACGTCGGAGAGAAGAAGCTCGTTGCCGTCCCAATCCACGTTCAGAGGCTCGTCAATGGATATCTCCACCTTGCTCACCGAATTCTTTCTGATATACATAAGTATCTCGTTCTCTATACACCTCGACGCATAGGTGGCAAGCTTGATATTCTTATCCGACCGAAAGGTATTTATCGCCTTAACGAGTCCGATAGTCCCGATAGATACGAGGTCCTCAATTCCCACCCCCGTGTTTTCAAACCGCTTTGCGATATATACCACGAGGCGCAGATTGTGCTCTATAAGAAGCTGTCTTGCTCCCTCGTCGGTCTCAAGCCTCTCTATCACCTCTGCCTCCTCCTCGCGAGAGAGAGGAGCGGGCAGTACCTCGGGACCGTTGACGTAATATATTCCCTGCCTTTTGCCGAACAGTCTTCTCCAAACGGCAGATACCGCTTTTTTCAATTTATTTGAGACTTCTTTCGCCTTTTTTAAAGCAAGATTCAAAAAATCAAAAAATATCATATATCCTCCGATAATCACACCAATAATTCGGGCGGCAGCAAAGCCTCGCTTCCGTCCGCGCTTTTTTCTATGTCCGACAGCGCTATAAGCGCGTCCACCTCTTTGGCTCCGTCCCCGCCGTCAACCGTTACGGTCTCGGCGCGAAGAGCAATAAGTATACCGTCTCCCCCCGCGGTCCTTATGGGAATTACCCTGACTCTTTTGGCGTCCTTCGGCGGAAGCGTCTCGATTATTCCTATATCCTTATTTTTCGCCGCCCTCGCAAGCTTTGCGGGAATTATATTCTCAAGTGACGAAATATCCGCCACTATACAAGGTCTGCCGCTTATAGGCTCGCGCAAAAGATTTCCGCTGTCGGTCATAGCCGAAAGCTTTGCTTTTTTGCCGTCGTAGGTTATCTCGACGTCCGCTCGCCTCTGCGCCGATTTCTTTCTGAAAAACCGTCCTCCAAGAAGGGTTATCACGGCACTCACAGCGGCAAGAAGAGCGAAAAGCCACACCGATATTCCATCCGAGGTCTCTCCCTCCGAGAGCGGAAGATTCGCTCGGTTGAGCAGATTGAAGATAGCCGTCATAAACCCGCCGAGAGCCATTGATATCGCGAAATAAACCAGCACGCACAGCGGGAGCTTCAGCCCTCCGCCTTTTTTTAAAAAAGCCACGGCGCACATAACTATACAAACAAGCAAATCCATAAAAAGAGCCGCGACGGCTCCCACGTTCAAAAAAAGCGCGGCGTTCGCGTATATACCGCCTATCGCCGAGGCTGTAAGCGTTCTTCCAAGGGAAAGCTTGACGCTGAGCAGCTTTGCCGAAAGAAAAAAGCATAGAAAATCCATACTGAAATTTATCATAAACAACAGATCGACGTATACAGTCTGTCCCATTCGCATTTCCTCCCCGTATACTGTAATTATACTCTGCCGCGGGTGAATTTTTTGTCTTATTCGGTCTTGTAAAAAGAAAATATCAAAATTATTTCCAAGTTTTTTCAAGCTATTAAAAAAATTTTCTTCTTTCCATTGACATTTATCTTTAAATGTAGTAAAATGATTAGTGGTAATTATATATTTATCAAAAATCATATTAAACTTTTTATGGAGGATATTACTATGGAAACCTTGAAAAAAATATTTCCCCTTTCTTTCAAGTATACCGGTTCGGTCGCTAATCTTATAATCGGCATTCTCATTTATATAGTCGTTGGAATAGTAGGCGGTCTCGTTATCGGTCTTACGGCACTCATTCCGATAATCAACATAGTTTGCGGATTGCTCGGAGCTATCATTGACGTTTACGTCATTGCGGGAATCGTTATTCAGTTCCTCGTTCACTTCAAAGTACTTAAATAAAACAAAACTCCCGCGGTTTATAACCGCGGGAGTTTTTCATAAAAAATCCAACCCAACTTTTTCACTATTCACTATTACTTCTGACTTTACAAAAAATCTCCTCGTACGGATTTAGTGAAAAATAAAGAAAGAAGAGTGAAAAGGTAAATCCCCAAGGACAAGTCCTTGGGGATTTGGCTGGGATAGCTGGATTCGAACCAGCGCAATGCAAGAGTCAAAGTCTTGTGCCTTTACCAGCTTGGCTATATCCCAATATATATGGCGTTCGTAAGAACGCCATATCATTATATCACAGAAAAAAATCCGTGTCAATACTTTTTTCTCCGCTTATTTTTTTATCACAAAAAAGAATATCTGTCGCTTATATCTTCAATCAAGGCGGGTATCTCCGAGCATATAGCCGACATAATATCAGAGTATTTATCAAATAGCTTGTCGGAAAGCTCGGTGTCGTCGTCTATGATAAGCATTGACGCGAGATACGTGCAGGCCGCGGCTGCGAAACGGGTACTGCAAGGAAAGTCAGACGCAAGATCTACGTACACCTCGCTTACCGGATTTGCCGCGGGCAAGTAATTCGCCCGTCTGTACGCCGCGTCGGCGCTCGCGCTCTCGGAGCAAAACGCCGCGATAAGATACGGCGCTCTTTCCTCGTAATCGTCATTAGCGCCTACGGCGTTTCTTTCGGCAAGAATTTTCAGCGCCCCGTCATAAATATCTTTATTCTTCATATGTCTCCTTTCTTTTCGCAAAGCGGAGCTTTCGCTCCGCTTTACCTATTTGATTTATCAATCGTTCGCTACGCCTATATCGAGCAGTACTATCTCACCCGAATATACAACCTTCGCGCCATAGAGATAAAGTCCCTTCACCGCGTCGGCAAATCTCTTCTCGGGACGGTATGCGTTTATCTCGGAAAGCTGTTCCGCAAAAGCGATAGCTCTCTTGGTTCTGACCATACACTTATAGAATGTCGTACCCGATACGCTCGCGCTGTCCGAGCAGATATTGTTTGAAACGTATATCTTACAGCCGCCTATACTTCCGATACAGCCGTTTTCAAGCGCCGCCGTATTGTCGGTGGCAAGGCTGACCTTGGCTTTGAGAATAAGCTCGGCTACCGCGGGAGATACCTCGATAACGACGTCGTTCGCGTCGGATACGTTGTTCTCGTAAAGCTTGGTTCTCGCTCTGATAATACCGTTTATTATGTTCTCGGCATTAGCGCTCTCAAGCTTTACGGTATTTCCCGCCTCGGAATAGAGGCTGTAAACGTATGCGTCCGCCTCGTTTGCGAGAGCGGAAGCGGCGACCTTCATCGCGGAATCCATAAGCTTAGGGCTGCACTGCGCTCTGTCGATATCGTCTATCTGGAAATTGAAATATTTCGCCTGGTCGACGGCAAGCTCCTTGACGGTATCCGAAAGACTCTGAGGAGTACTCATATCGGTGTTCTTCGTATAATCGCTTACCGCTACCGAACCGACACCGCATATCTTGACTACCGCGCCCTTTTCCTTTATATCTCCCTCAAACTCGCGGTTACTGTTCGCCACCGCGATATACTGCTTATCAAGCTGTGTGTAAAGATTTTCGCTCCATATGGTAGGAATAAAATTAGTAATTGCCATTTTTTGATCCTTTCTTTAGTTCCATTTTTTCATAGATTCGATTATTATATCGTATTTTCGTTTTACCTCAGACGCGCTCATTTTTCTGACCTCGTCGGGTGAATAATAAAGGTCGTCTCGGCTTTGCGAGATGCTTCCCGAGCTTCGCTCGGCGTTTCTGTCGTTGACCGCTCCTACTATTTTCTTACGCGCGTCGGTCTTTTTTTCGTACAGGGCGTAAGCGGCGGCAAGCGGAACTCCATCTCTCACCTTATCCCAGACGTCCTCGGGTACGCTCTCAAGCGTACTCTCGGGAAAAAGCTCCGAAAACTCTCCTATCTCGGATAACATTCTCGCGCTCTCCCTCTCTTTTCTTTCGATTACCGATTTAAGCTCCGCTATCTCACGCCGCAAAGCGTCAGCATCGTCAATCTCTGCCTCGGCTTCGATATTCTCTTCCGATTCGGTATCCGAAACGACCTCCAAAGTCTCCTCCGGCACTGTCCCGTTTTCAATTGAATTGTCATTCGGCTCCATTAAAGATACCCTCCTTTTTCTTGTTCTGCATTTCCTCTATCAACAGCTCCCTGTCGTGTATTATTCCCGACGGAAGCCGCTTGACGTAGGACTCGGGCGTGATATACCCTCCGTCAAGAAGCTTGTCCAGCATATTCTGTGAGCTTACCGCAGTGTATCTCGCGACGGGTGCCACGTCTATTCTCGCGCAGAGCATACCTTTTTTCAACAGTCTAAAATCGACCTCTTCCGCAAGCGTCTCGCCCGCGTTCCCGTAAGGAAGCAATCTTTCGTTCGGATAATAAGCGCACATCATATCTGCCCATATATTCGCCATATCCTCAATACACTGATAATATCCCGCTCTTATCTGCTCCAGCGTTATTCTTGAGGTCTCCTGGAGCGCGATTATGGCGCTGGTGTTGTCGGCGTCTATGTTTCCGAGAGCGGAATCGGTAGCTCCCATAAGCTCCTTGGTAACGTTCATAGCGTTCTCTATAAGCTCCATATATCCGTCCTGCATATCGCCCACGCCCACGACCGAGACCGCATCCGAAACACAGCCTCCGCCCAGCGCCGCTATCGCCTCTCCTACCCCGTTGCTCCATTCGGGAATCTTTGATTTATCGTAAACAACCTTTGAAAAAGCCGTATCGGTCATATGCTTCATAGCGAGAGCGTACGCCCGATTTATGAATTTCTGGTTGGGAATAAGGGATGTAACGGGGGACGTTCCGTGGAAGCTGTTCTTCGTAGGATACCAGTTGAAATACGCCACGGGATAAAGTCTGCAATCGGTATACACTCTGCGTATAACGCAATCTTTTGCCGACTTTTCAAAAACGACCTTACCGTCCTCCCGCCAAAATTTTATAATGTAGGTCGTTTTTTCCTCTTCATCGCCGACGAGCTCCTTATAAGATAAGTCGCCCGACTGCGTATCATAACTTCCGTCCGCTCGGATTTTCAGCGCCTCCTCGGCGGAAAGCCCGTATTTCATAGCCTCGCGCCGAAGCGACGACACACTCGCGCGGCTGGACAGGATTATATAATCCTGCGACTGTATATCCGCGCGGTTCACGTCCGATACGAACAGATTCACGTTGTCTATAATTTCGGTAACGATATCTCCGCAAAAGCCCTGCGGAGCCTTTATATCGGGGTCCCAATAGCAGTACAGTACGCCGTCGCCCGACACCGCGGCATCGGTGAGAAGTCTGTACGACTTACTGCTCATAGAATTTTTCTCCCATCTGTGCGCGGCGTTTCTCGTAAGCACGTTAAGGCTCCTTTTGACAGCCTCTGCCGCGGCTTCGTCGGTCATAAACGGAATATTTTCATCGGTATATCTTATAGATATATCCGAGGACGCTACCGAGCACACCAAAAAATCCACCACGCGCCTTATCACGTTAAAGACGGGCCTTGGAATATCCGCGCCTCCGTACCCGTACCACTGATCCCCTCTGTAAAATCTTTCGTTTCTGCGGTTAGTCTCGTAAAGTCCTATACTGCGCTTATACGCCTTTCCTTCCTCGTACTGACTCCACGCCTTGTTTTTATTATTCATATTATCCTTTCTCTCACTCACGGCTTTGCGCTGACTGTGAGCCTGTATATTCTCTGCGATACCGACGAATCGCTCTTCAGTCTGAGCCTTACGCTTCCGAATCTGTCGGTGTTCATTCTCTCGCTGTAAACCGTAACGAAATCAGACGCCCTGCCCGAAACCATCCGAGAGGTAAGTATTCCGCCGTCAGATTCAAAGGTAAGCTCTAAATTCTCGTCTTGCAGATCTGCCTCTATATTTACCTCCATAACGCGCTTTTTGCGTTCGGGCATACCAAAATCCATCTGTGAAAGAGAATATTCCGATACTATCGGATATCTCTCGCCGGACGATACGATATCCTCGTCAAGAGACGCGTCGAACATATAGAGCGTCTCGCCCGAGGAGAAGCCTATACTATCGGGGCCGCTGAAGAAGGTCTCGGCTCCGATACCCTCGTACC
The DNA here is from genome assembly GCA_017464565.1 of Clostridia bacterium. Classification (GTDB taxonomy): domain Bacteria; phylum Bacillota; class Clostridia; order Oscillospirales; family CAG-272; genus HGM12713. The sequence goes on along the minus strand of JAFTZH010000038.1, from coordinate 13,494 downwards.
TGTACCACTTTCCGTTTGATATACCGTAAACGAATACCGTTCCCTTTTCGTCCCCGCGCACGGCAAAAAGTATCTCTCGGTTAAAAGAATCCTCGTAAACCAGCGCGTTCTCAAAAAAGTCCCTCGGAAGCAGCGGACTTATACCGTCCGATATACTGTACGAGTTGCAGTCCTCAAGCTCGTCGGTGTTCGAGGTCCAGCGCATTATTCTTCCTATGCCCACGCTTATCGGGTCGTTTCCGCATTTTGCGCTGCCCGTTACCGACGAACAGCCGGTATCGGAATTTATTCTCATAACGGGAAACTCCTCAATTCCGCACGCCCCGCTGTCAGCCATCCACGTGTCTCCGTCGGTAAATATCAGAAGCCTGTCGTAATGCCTGTTCACCGCCGTTATGGCGTATCTTCCGTCTCCTACGGAAAAATCGTAGCCGGACGGAAAATAAAGCGCGCCTTTATCCGAATATATCCGTTCGGATTCCCGCAGATTCTCGTTTGAAACGTACCCCGAGCTGAACATAATATTTTTATCCTCTCCGCCCCACATAAAGACGCGGCTGTTGCTTATTCCTCCGAATACCATAGCCTCGGTATTGGCAACGAGCTCCGAACGGTCTGTTAGCGAAGAGACGAAGGTGAGATATACGAGAACTCTGTCTCCCGACTGAAGCCCCGAAATATTTATCGTTTTAAAATTATCGTCTATCTTATATTCCGAAACGTCGATAAGCTCTCCGTTCACGTAAAGCGCCTCTATCGATCTCACCGAATATACCGTCGCCAGAAAAATAGAAGGATTATCCCCTACGAGATAGCTTATCCTTGCGTGAGGAGTAAGAAGATTGAGCGGCTCGTTTATCTCCCCCGCGTAAGAGGTATCCCAATCTTTTCCGAAAAGAGGAGCGTATCCCTCGGCAGCGACGATTCCGTTTTCCTTGACATCGTATATCTCCTCGCCGTCTATCACGTAGATATGACCTATGTAATAGAATATGCTCACCCGTCCTTCCGACGTATAGATATATCCGAGATGAGTATAGGAGCCGTTTGAAAAATCCAGCTTGTAGACCGAATCTCCCGCCACCGCGTAGCCGATAAATTCTCCTCCCAAATACCCCGTCCAAACGGCTCTTACCTCCATAGGAAGCCGTACCAAAGGACGGTATCCGTTTCTCTTTATCAGCGAGCCGTCGGGAAGTATCCTGAAATTCACGATATCGTCGGCGCGGTATTTATCGGAAACGGGAGAGCTGACGTCAATGCCCGAAAAACCGTTAAGTTCCGCTTTTGCCAAAGCTCTGGAATTTGACATAATTAACCTTACCTTTCTTCTTTCTTGCACGAAGCTCAATCAAAAAACGAACGAGCTTTATTTTTTGAGGACGAAAAAACGAACGCGTCGAAAGTACCGCGGCTCTCGGGTATTATCCTGCTCATAACGGCGTATCGCAGCGCCTCGGGCGCGTGGGTTACCGAGTGCGGCTCGGAGGAAGCGTCCTCGGGGCGCGCGCCGTCGCAAAGAAGCGCGGGCAGACATCTGATAAGCTCCTCACAGCTTGAGGATATATAAAGCCTCGGTTTTCCGTCCGCTCCGACGAGATACTCGCGAAGTACTCTCCACCCCGCTATACGTCTGTCGTCGGCGGGTATCATAGGCGGCATTCCCGACACCGGCTGCATTATCTCAAAGCCGCTCCTTCCGCTGTCCTGACGGCGATTCCATAAATCGGGAGACGCCGCCGCGTATTCCACGGTAAAACCTCTGCATAATTCGGATACGCGCCCCGCCGCCGCGGACAACGTCAAGCCGCTCACGCAGTGCTCTGCCTGACAGTAAAGCACTCCCTCTGTATCTATCGCCATAAGAAGAACCGCTAACATATCGAATCCATAATCAAACGCCACGAAACGCTTTGAATATTTTGGAATGGCAGACGGTGCGCAGATATGGATATCGGGGTTAAATTCGGGAAAGAACTGTCCTTCAAAAACGTCCCAGCGGCCGTATAACCAAGCATCCCTCATCTTCGGCGGAAGAGACTCAAGCGAACGGACGTAATCGGGGTCGGAGGCGCACAGCACCTCGTTATCGAAAACACGCGCGGGAATAAAGGAATAATCTTCAGGGGACTCGTTCGCGCGAAAATCTCTGTCAACGAATAAACGCTTTACCCAGGAATGTCCTATACCACCCGGATTGCAGGTGAGATACATACGCCGAGGATAGTTTCCAATACCTCGGAGACACGCCTTGAATACCGAAAACTGATATTCGCTTATGTGCGTCGCCTCGTCTATTCCTATAACGTCGTACTCCTGTCCTTGATACCGCAGTACGTCTCTCTCGCAGGAGCAATATCCGAGAAATATCCTGCTTCCGTTTTCAAAGATTATCGCTTTTTCGGAATCGTTGTAGGAAATTATCTCCCCGTACTCCCTCAAAAAGGGTATGACGTGATTTGCCTTCAGCTCGTCGTAGGTGCGCCTTACTATGAGACACCTTATCCCCGGGTACCGCAGGCACATAGCGAGAAGCTTTCTGCGAAGCGCCCACGATTTCCCTCCTCCCCGCGCACCTCCGTACGCGGTAAATCTCGTCCTTGAGACAAAAAATTCCTTTTGCTTCTCGTTGGGCTTTCCCGCTATACGAAGCGTCAATTCCTTACTATCCGTCATTCGCCGTCTCCGAATATATCGTGTTCAAATACTATATTAAGAGAACGCTCGCGGCTCTCCGTCTCCCTGCCCTTGTCGTATCCGAAGCGCTTCTTCAGATAAGCGGAAAGAAGAGCGGGAGATATCTCCGAGTTTAGTGCCTCGTCCTCAAATATCGCCTTTATCTTTCCAAACTTATCGGGGTATTTTTGAGACAGCTCGTCGTATTCCGATTCTCCTATACCGAAATATCCGCAAAAGCCCGCCACGTTGGGGAAACGGCTTCTACCCTTCGAAGCTTTTTTCTTGTCCTCCGCGTCCTCTCCGTTATGACAGACCGTTATATACTCCTCAAGCAGCCTGTCTATAACCCCGTGCCGGCACGCGTATTCAAGCACGCTTTTCTGCTTTTTCATTTTTTTCTCCTTTCTTTTTCTCCGTGCACGATGATTTTATCTTATAAATAAGTACCAAACCGTCCCGACGAGTCTCACTTAGTCTCAAGCCTTCAAAAAAAGAAAAGGACTGTTGCAAATTTGCAACAGTCCTTTTTATCGTATTTAAGCCTTATCAGCTTATTTTGCTTCCGTAAACGGCAAGCTCTCGCGTATTTATCGTGTTGTATTTATCGGTGCTGTCGTTGCGTCCGACGGCAATTCCGACGCGGATATACTGCCCCGTCGCTCCGTTCATACCAAAGAAGCACGAGGTTTTTGCGGTACCGCTTCCGGTATAAGGGTCCTCTGGGCTCGTACCGCAGCTTACGAGATCCTCGCCGTTAATCTGGTCCCAGCAGGCCGTCGGAACCACGGTCCAATTCACACCGTCGTCGCTGACGTATACCTCGGCGGCACCGGGAAAGCCTTCAAGATTTCCCGAGAAGAAGCCGATAGCGTCAAAGCTGTGCCTCGAACCGAAATTCAAGGTAATAAGCGCGGTATACTTTCCGTCGGCGTTTACCTTTCCGTCAATATCGTATTTGTTATCGTCAAAGGTCAAATTACACATAAGACCGCTTCCCAATGGCCGTTTACGAGATTGGCAAGCGCGGTCGAGGTATTCATAGATTCGATTCCAATCATCGACAAGCCGTAACCGATATCCGCTATATCTGCCTTTTGAGCGTCGGTCAGCGAGGTCGTGCTGTACTCGGCGGAGCAAACCTGTCCTTTAGTTCCGAGGATACCCGTACAGCCGTTGGTATACTGCGTACCCGTAAGCACCGAAACAAGAGAAGACGCAGGCATACTCGTAAGATTTACCATATTGGACGAATCTACCATTATGGAAATCTTTGCGGAATGAACTCCCTCGGAGGCGGTTTTATATTCCTGAGAAATTTCGGGGGTATCAAATACAGCCTTTTCGGCAGCCGCTCTTATAAGGTCTGCGGCGTTATCGCCCGAAAGACCCTCTGTATAATTTATTTCGGTGGGTCTGACTCCGAAAATTTCAGCGAATATGGTCATAGCGGCGGTATAGCTTCCATTATACGAGGGATGCGTTTTGTCCGAATGATAAAGCTCGATATTCGTACCGGTATAAAGGTCATAAAAGGCAAGTCCCGCGTAGGCAACGTCAATGCCAAGCTATTTTCCGATAGCCTCGTAAGCTCCCGCCAGCTTCCACGTCATAGTTTCGTTCGTCCAGCCGTACTGAGTAAGAACGGAGTGTCCCGTTTTACGTCCCCACGTTTCGTAAAGTATAGGAGTCGCGCCGTTAGCCTTGATCTTTTCATTCATAGCGCGAACGCCGTCGTAAAAGGATCCGGGGTCGGAAATAGGCATATAGCTCTGTCCCTGAATAACCACGAAGTCATATTTATTACTGTCAAGCGCGGTCTTTACCTGCGCGCCGTACTCGTCGTTTTCATCGGCAAACTTAAGGAGCGTATAAGCACCCTTCAATACCTTATCAACGGTAACGTCGTACCCCGCCGAAACAGCGATATTCTTGAAAATATCGGTAAGATTATTTCGTATAGTATAGCTGTTTCCCACGAACAGCACACGGTAGGACTTGTCCTTTGACAGCGGGAGCTTTACCTCTGGTTCCGGTGCGGCGGTAGTAGACTCTGATGCGTTAGCAGCATCCGTTCCCGACACGGTAGTAGTCATTCCGTCTTTTTCGTTTGACGCGCAGGCTGCGAGACCAAAGCACATAGCAAAAAGAAGCAAGCTGCATATAGTTCTTCTCATATCGAATTTCCTCTTTGAACAATTTTATATAATTTATATCATTATAACATATAAATATATCTAAATAAAGGTAAATATAAGACAAATATTTTGTGTTATTTAGACACAGCACATTCTTAGCGAAGCTAATCGCAAGCTTGTGCGGCAAGCTTGCCGCGGAGTAACGTAAAATAAAAAGAACCGTCCTCGAAACAGCATTTTGTTCCGAGGACGGCTTGGTTTCTTTATCTTTCCCCACAAGCTATACTTTAATTCAACAAATATATCTCCCAATAAAAATCATTTATGATTAAAAAAATAAAAATCAAAAAGTACAATATGGGTAAGTATGATTATAGATATAAAGCATAGTAGGAGAGGGACTTGCCCTCCCGTAAAGATAAAGACCTGTCGAGTTCTTCACTCCGCAGAAGATAGTTTGTTTTGGGGATTTATGTTCACTTCTTGTTACACGACAAGAAGTGAACCGAAGAAGCGTGTCAGTGGGTGAAAACCCCCTGAACCCCCTCCTCCCGACGCATTTTTAAGATGCGTCGGGGATTATTGCTTTATCCAAACAAAACGCAGAAAGGTCAATACGACGACCTTTCTGCTGTGTAGCTATTTTGACTATATCCGTGTAGTATGTATTAAGAAAACCCATATTAAGCTCTCCGTAGAAAGTAAAGCAAAAATCCAAAATCAAACCCAAAACGTATAAAGTTTTTTGGATGGGGGTTTTGGGGGAGGGACTTTTTGCAAAAAGTCCCTCCCCCATATAAAAACAAAATCAATACCCGTACGGAAATACGATACTGCCCGAAAGGTCAAAGAGATAGTCGCGGGATTTCAATATCTCGACTATATCAAACGAATCTCTCGGAGCCATTCTTGAGCGCATAAGGCATATTCCCTCGTCGCCGGAGTCGTGATAATCGGTGCCTCCGCTCACCAGAAGACCGTTATTTCTCGCGTATCTCGCCGCCTCTCCTATCTTTGAATTGTGCGCGGGATGGCAGTTGAAGGTTTCTATCCCGTCAATCGCGTCAAGCGGAGCGAGCGTCATATTTTTTCTGAACGGGTGAGCCTGAAGTATCAGATTCTTCCCGCTTTTGAAATCTCTGTAAAACGCCTCTATCCCTTTGTCGAGATAATATATCATCTTTTCGATATCCGAAGGCTCGATACCGTATACGAGATAATCGTTTCTGCTTCCGTCAAAGCAAAGCTCCGCTCCGAGTATTACCGAAAGACCGCTTGCGTCTCCCAGCTTTTTCGTCTCGTAATAATCGTTCAAATACTCTTCGGCTCTCTGCGACGGGTCGCCCTCGGTCCAGTTCATATTCAAATGATTGGTAATAACCACTGCATCACAGCCAAGCTCACCGTATACCCTCGCCATATCCTGCGGCGTAATACACGAGCATTTGCTGACGGGACTCGTGTGAGCGTGAAGCTCGGTTTTGGCGCCGTATTCTTTTATTATATTTTTAAATCTCTCCATTTGAATTACTCTCTTTTTTATATATTTCCCTCAATTCCGCGCTTATATTCTCGCCGCTCCGCTCTCACGCGCCGCCTTTATTACGGCGCCGGCAACCGTCCCCGCTACCCTTTTGTCAAGAGCGGAAACGATTATATTGTCCTCCGACAGCTCCGCGTCGGGTATAAGCGAGGCAAGTGCGAAGGAGGTAGCCGCCTTCATCTCCTCGTTTATACAGGAAGCCCTGCAATCAAGCGCTCCCCTGAATATTCCGGGGAAAGCGAGCACGTTGTTTATCTGATTCGGAAAATCCGACCTGCCCGTTCCAACTATTCTCGCGCCTGCCGCAAGAGCCTCGTCGGGCATAATCTCGGGCGTGGGATTTGCCATAGGAAAAACTATCGCGTCCCTTGCCATAGAACGCACCATATCTGCGCTCACGACACCCGGCGCCGAAACTCCCACGAAAACGTCGGCACCGCGCAGAGCGTCGGCTAAGCTTCCCGACATACAGCCCTTGTTCGTAAGAGCCGCCATTTCCCTGTGCGCCGAGTTCAAACCTTCGTCCTCTCTGTTTATAATGCCGAAGCGGTCAACCATAATTATATCCTCGACCCCGATATTAATAAGATGCTTGGCTATCGCGCAGCCCGCAGAGCCCGCGCCGTTGATAACCACTCTTACTCTTCCTACGTCCTTCTTTACAACCTTGAGCGCGTTTATAAGCGCCGCCGCTACGACGATAGCCGTTCCGTGCTGGTCGTCGTGAAAAACGGGGATGTCGCATATCTCTTTTAAGCGCCTCTCCACCTCAAAGCATCTGGGCGCGCTTATATCCTCAAGGTTTATTCCGCCAAAGCTTCCCGAAATAAGATATATAGTCCGCACAAGCTCGTCAACGTCCTTCGAGCGTATGCATATAGGAAAAGCGTCAACGTCGGCAAACTCCTTAAAAAGAGCGCACTTTCCCTCCATAACGGGCATTCCAGCCTCGGGACCTATATCTCCAAGTCCCAGCACCGCGCTCCCGTCGGTAACGACCGCCACGAGATTATTGCGCCTCGTAAGTTCGTAAGATTTGTTTATATCCTTCTCTATCACGAGGCACGCCTCGGCAACCCCCGGCGTATACGCAAGAGATAAATCCTTTTTGTCCTTTATCTCACAGCGTGAAACCACCTCTATTTTTCCGTTCCACTCGTAATGCTTCTTTAGCGATTCCTGCTTTATATCCATAATAATTTACCTCTTTATCGTTTATCACACCATATCTTCGGGTCTGAAAATCTCGTCAAATTTTTCCGCGCTCATAAATCCAAGCCGCACGCAAGCTTCCCTGAGAGTGATATTCTCTTTATACGCAAGCTTAGCCACCTTCGCGGCGTTCTCGTATCCTATATGCGGATTGAGCGCCGTTACGAGCATAAGCGAGCCGTAAAGATTTGAGCGCATCTTTTCACGGTTAGCTATTATTCCCGAGGCGCAGTTGTCGTTAAACGAGCGTATAGCGTCCGCGAGAAGTCTTACCGACTGCAAAAAATTGTAGGCGCAGACGGGCATAAACACGTTCAGCTCAAAATTTCCCTGCGACGCCGCTATTCCCACCGCCGCGTCGTTTCCCATTACCTGAACGGCAACCATAGTTACCGCCTCGCATTGAGTGGGATTTACCTTGCCCGGCATAATAGACGACCCCGGTTCGTTTTCGGGAATATATATCTCGGCAAGTCCGTTACGGGGTCCCGACGCGAGCCACCTTATATCGTTGGCTATCTTCATCATATCCGCCGCAAGAGCCTTCAGCGCTCCGTGCGCGAACACAAGCTCGTCCTTTGAGGTAAGCGAATGGAACTTATTGTCGGCACTCACGAATGGCTTGCCCGTAAGACGAGCCACCGCCCTTGCCGCAGCCTCGCCGAAGCCCTCGGGGGCGTTAAGTCCCGTTCCGACGGCGGTTCCGCCGAGAGACAGCTCGTAAAGTCCCTCAAGCGAGCTTTTTATCATTTTTCTGTCCTTTTCAAGAGAAGCTCTCCAACCCGAGATTTCCTGCGAGAAGGCAATCGGCGTAGCGTCTTGAAGATGCGTTCTTCCGCTTTTTACTACCCCCGCGTTCTCTTCTTCAAGCCTTACAAACGTATTTATAAGAAGGTCGAGCGCGGGAAGAAGCCTGTCCTCTATCGACAGCACCGCGCTTATATGCATAGCGGTCGGAAAGGTATCGTTTGAGGACTGCGACATATTCACGTCGTCGTTCGGATGAAGAAGCTTTTTGCCCGCAAGTCCGTTGGCGCGATTGGCGATGACCTCGTTAGCGTTCATATTGGATTGAGTCCCCGACCCCGTCTGCCATACGACGAGCGGAAAATGCTCCGAAAGCTCACCCGCCGTTATCTCACCGCACACGCGGGATATAGCGTCAAGCTTCTCTTTCGTCATTCTTTCGGGAATAAGCTCAAAATTAGCCTCCGCCGCCGCGCGTTTAAGTATTCCGAAGGCGTGTATTATCTCCTTCGGCATCGTCTCCTCGTTTATTCCTATCGGAAAGTTGTTTCTGCTTCTCTCGGTCTGCGCTCCCCAATATTTGCCCTCGGGAACTCTTACCTCACCCATAGAATCATATTCCACTCTGTATTTCATATATCTCAACGTCTCCGTTTCCGTTAATAATTTCCGTCCTTTCGCGCAAAGGCGCGCACACCGTCATAATATAATCCTCTTCGTCGGCTTTGAGAGCGTAGTGTGAAAAATACGCCTCTCGGCGCTCCGACACAGAGAAAACGTCGGTATCGGCAATAGAAGAAAGTCCCCTGCCGATATATTTAGAATAGGACTCCTTTGCCGTCCATATCGTGTAAAATGCCTTTTCGGGAGAAGCGGAACGCGATATATATTCTCTCTCCCTCTCGCAGAAAAACCTTTTTGATATCGAGTCAAAACCCTCTCTCGCCCTTATCCTCTCGATATCTATTCCCACTCCCCTATCCGAGTCCGCCGTAAAGACAGCCGCCGACAGCCTGCCCGAATGTGAGATATTGAAACTTCCTATACCAGCCTCCTCAAAAAAAGGCTTGCCAAGTCCGTCTCTCAAAACGGTAAGCTTTTTATTTTCGGGAGCGATACCGTCTGTAAGGCGTTTGAGACAAATCAAGCCCCCAAAGGAGAGCAAAGCCGTCTCCGCTCTTTTTATTCCTTCTATTCTCCCTCGCTCCTTCTCCCCGAAGCGCGCGAGCACCTCGCCGTATTCGGGGTAATCCGAAGGCTTTTCGATATTCTTATCAAAGGGAGCAAAAACACAAACCGCGGTCATAATTCCCCCAAGAAAAAATTTACTCTTTCAATACAGCCTATATTATACATTATTTTTTCCCCGTTTTCAATATCCGACGCGATTTTTAAATTAAAAAGCCTCGGGAAAATATCCCGAGGCTGAAAATATATCAAAGCGTATCCGCTATACGCATCCATTCCTCTCGCGACGCGTCGCTCGGCATTCTGAAATCCCCTCTCGGAGACAGTCCCACGGAGCCAACCTTGGGTCCGTCGGGCAGACAGGAGCGCTTGAACTGCTGTGAGAAAAATCTTCTCACGAAATTCTTTAGCCATTTGAGCAGCACCTCGTCGGAATAAGCTCCGCGGAAGGCTATTTTCGCAAGGCGGTACAATTTATCGGGAGCGAAGCCGAACCTTACCATATTGTAAAGGTAAAAATCGTGTATCTCATAAGGTCCCACTATATCCTCGGTTCTCTGCGCGATATCTCCCTTCTCGTCGGCGGGCAGAAGCTCGGGACTTACGGGAGTATCGAGAATGTCAAGCAATACCTCGCATAGCTTTCCCTTTCCTTCACTCTCGGCTTTCTCGGCATACCATTTTACGATATACCTTATAAGAGTTTTAGGAACGCCCGCGTTCACGCCGTACATCGACATATGATCGCCGTTATACGTCGCCCAGCCGAGAGCAAGCTCGGATAGGTCTCCCGTTCCGACGACGATACCGTTTTCGGCGTTAGCTATATCCATAATAACCTGCGTTCTCTCCCTTGCCTGCGCGTTCTCAAATACGACGTTATGATTTTCTGCGTCGTGTCCGATATCCTCAAAATGCTGTTTTACAGAGCGTCCGATATCGACGCATCTCAGCTCCGCGCCAAGCTCGGAGCAAAGTATCTCGGCGTTTGAACGCGTTCTTTCGGTAGTTCCGAAGCACGGCATAGTAACTCCCACTATATCGGTTCTCGGACGTCCGAGCAGGTCAAGCGCCCTTGCGGCAACCAGCATAGCGAGGCAGGAATCAAGTCCGCCAGATATACCGATAACACACTTTTTGGCGTATGCCCTCTCAATCCTCTGTTTAAGAGCGTGCGCCTGTATAGACAGTATATACGAACAGCGAGCTGAAAGCTCGTCGGTAGATGCCGGAATAAACGGGTGAGCGTCAATCTCGCGCGTCAGCTCGGTATCTGAAACGTCAAGAGAAAATTCTATTCTTTTATAGCCCGAAGCGTCAGGCTTGTGGGTATTTATCCGTCTGCGGTCAAAGGCAAGACGGCTTACGTCCGCCTCACTCTCGATAAACGTCCCCGGAGTTTCATCAAAAGGAAGCCTTTCCGCAAGTATATTTCCTCCCTCCGCGATAAGCGATCGTCCGCCGAATACGACGTCGGTTGTAGACTCACCCTCTCCGCAGGAAGAAAAGATATACGCGCATACGCATTTTGCCGATTGAGACTTTACGAGAAGTCTTACGTAATCGTCCTTACCCACCGTCTCGTTTGATGCGGAAGGATTGACTATAACGGAAGCTCCCGCCGACGAATGAGACGACGATGGTGAGCTTGCCGCCCAAAGATCCTCGCATATCTCGACCGCGAGCTTAAGCTCGGGTATCTCACGGCACGCGAAAAGGAGCTTCGTGCCAAAAGGTATCTCTTCCCCGCCGAGCGCGACGGTATCGTTTTCCGCAGGCGCGGGAGAGAAATATCTCGCTTCGCAGAATTCTGCGTAATTTGGTATATTAGTCTTGGGAACTATACCTAAAATTTGTCCTTTTTGACAAATTGCGGCACAATTATAAATTTTATCATTGACAACGAGGGGTAAACCGACTATACTAATCATATCGGAATCCTCCGTCGCTTTCACGAATTTGAGCAAAGCTTCGCGGGCCGAGCGTAATAATACGTCGGAATAGAAAAGGTCTGAACAGGTATACCCCGTTATGCAAAGCTCGGGAAATACGAGTATCTTTACTCCCCGCTCACAGCAGGTCTTGTATATCTCGCGTATACGCGAAATATTGGCTTTACAGTCGGCTACAGAAATATGAGGCGTTGCCGCCGCAACCTTTATAAAACCGTGCTTCATATTTATCTCCTATCTAAACAGTTGTATTATACGTTAATTATACCTTCTTTTTCGTTAAAATACAATACGAAATTTAATTTTTTACGTATATTACGGTATTTTTTATCACACAGTACCAAAAAATAACAATACTTTCTTTAACATACGGAGGTCAAATTTATGGACGTAAAAAGAAATCTGACTATGCTGTGCGACTATTACGAGCTCACTATGGGCAACGGATATTTTCAGTGCGGTCTTGGAGATAAGACGGTCTACTTCGACGTTTTCTACCGCAGCAATCCAGACAACGGCGGTTACGCCGTCGCGGCAGGACTTGAGCAAATTGTGGACTATATAGAAAATCTTAAATTTACCGATGAGGACATTGAGTTTCTCCGCTCGAAAAACTGCTTCTGCGAGGAATTTCTCGGCTATTTGAAGAATTTTCGCTTTACGGGCGATATCTGGGCTATACCCGAGGGTACGGTAGTATTCCCCGGAGAGCCGCTTGTGACAGTCAAAGCTCCCGCTATACAAGCGCAGTTCATCGAGACCTACGTTCTGATGATAATAAATCACGAGTCCCTTATTGCCACCAAAGCCTCAAGACTCGCGAGAGCGGCAAAGGGACGCGCCATCAGCGAGTTCGGCTCAAGGCGCGCGCAGGGTGCCGACGCAGCTATGCTCGGAGCGAGAGCGGCGTATATCGGAGGATGCGGCTCGACGGCGTGCACTATAGTTGACAGAGACTACGGAGTTCCAGCGACGGGTACGATGGCACACTCCTGGGTACAGATGTTCGACAGCGAATACGAAGCGTTCAAGACCTATTGCGAGATATATCCGAACAACGTAACTCTTCTCGTAGATACCTTTAACGTGCTTGAAAGCGGTATACCCAACGCAATAAAAGCCTTTCGTGAGGTTCTCGTTCCAAAGGGCATCACAAAATGCGCCATAAGAATAGATTCCGGAGATATAACCTATCTTTCAAAAAAAGCAAGAAAAATGCTCGACGACGCGGGCTTTCCCGAATGTAAGATAGTAGTCTCCAACGCGCTCGACGAATATCTCATAAGAGAGCTTATCAGACAGGGCGCCGAGGTAGACGCGTTCGGCGTCGGAGAGAGGCTTATAACGGCGAAAAGCGATCCCGTTTTCGGCGGAGTATACAAGCTTTGCGCCGTTGAGAACGAAAACGGCGATATCCTTCCCAAAATAAAAATAAGCGAGAACGTAGGTAAAATAACCACGCCTCATTTCAAGAAAATATACCGTCTGCGCGGAAAGGAAAGCGGAAAGGCGGAAGCCGACCTTATGTGCGTTTACGACGAGACTATCGACGATTCCAAGCCTATCGAGCTTTTTGACCCCGAGCATACGTGGAAGCGCAAAACGCTCACCGATTATACGGCGGAGGAGCTTCAGCAGAAAATATATGAGAACGGAAAGCTTATATATACCCTTCCCTCTATAGAAGAAATAAAAGCTCATTGCGCCGAAGAAATAGAGGGTATGTGGGACGAGGTAAAGAGATTTAACAATCCTCACAATTATTACGTAGACCTCTCGCAGAAGCTCTGGGATATCAAGCACGATATGATAGCGGAGCACAGAAAAATAAACGTAAAGTAATATACTGTGGGTTTTAATTGGGGAGATGAAGAACACGATTGGTCTTAATCTAACACTAACAAGCTCCTACCAAGTATGATAAAAATCTAAATTAAGCTCTCCGCAGAAAGCAAGACAAAAATCCCAAACCATACCCAACGTTTAAAGTTTTTTGAAGAGGGGGGTTTGGGGGGAGTGCCTTTTTGCAAAAAGGCAC
>JAFTZH010000037.1 GCA_017464565.1 Clostridia bacterium | reverse complement strand
TTTTGAGAAGTTGAGAAAATAAAACCGTAAAATTATAAGGGGTACGATAAGGGGTACGGCAAAGAAAAAACGCGGTGAAACCCTTGGAATCACTGCGTTTTCTCTGGCGGAGAAGGAGAGATTTGAACTCTCCGAAAATACGATTAAATATAGAAAAATCTCGCTATTGACAGCATTTTGACATTATTTAATTTTGTCGTTTAGAATGTTGGTTATTTCTTTTATATGAGATTTACGAAAATCTGTGTAGATATCCATAGTCGTCGAAAGCTGTTTGTGCCCGAGAATTTCTTGGACGACTTTTGGAGATATATCGTTTTCAAAAGCAATAGTAGCGAAAGAGTGCCGCAGTTGATGAGCCGTGCAGGATATTCCCGTAGCTTCTTTGTATTTATTGAATAACGTTATATATCGCCGGTTAGTCAGAGGCGTTTTACCATTGTCCGAAAAAATGAAATTTTCTGCTTTTCTTGGTTCAATTTGTAAAAGCCGTTCTTTTAACGGAGCTAAAAGCGGGACGAATCTTGTTCCTGCTTCGGTTTTGGTACCTTTGATATTCGGTTTGTCGCCTTCGTGATATACAGATTTATAGACTTCAACGACGTTGTTTTCAAAATCGATATCTTTCCATTGGAGAGCAAGAATTTCTCCTTTTCGCATACCGGTATAAAGCGCAAAGAACGGGAAAAGCCATTGTTCTGAACAGCTTTTTATTATTTTTTCGTCCTGCTCCGAAGCCGAGACTCTTTTTGCTTTATTCAATCCTTTCGGCATTTTTGCGACGCTGCAGGGATTGTATTGGATTTCTCCCGTTTCGGCTGCGTATTTGAATATCAGATTAAGCACCAATTTGTATTTTTCGATTGTTTTTTGAGACGAATAGAGTTGACTTAATCTTTTTAAGTAAGCTGTGATATCTTTGGGTTGAATATCTTTTATATGAATATTTTCAAATTCGGAATCCGCTCGCTTTTTTGCCTGAAGATATCCGCGTCTGCTTTGCATCGCAAGCTGTGGTTCGGCTTCTTCCCACCAAGCGGAAGAAACTTCGGCAAACAAGGCGCCTGTTTCAATCTTTTGACTATATTCAAATATTTTTTGCTTGATTTCCTTTGGAGATTTTCCGTAAAAATAAATTCGTTTTCCTGTCTTTTGGTCAATCAGCGAAGTCTGTAGTCTTCCGTCAGCACGAACGGTATATCCGTTCTTTGCCATTTTAAGCTCCTTTCTTTATTATCCGAATAAATTTTTCTTGACATATTTAAAAATGTGTTATATAATAAAACTGTGGTATGAATCAAATTATTAGAAAAGGTGATATTTATGAATAATAGTTTGAGAGTGGAATATTACGCTCCGAGCAGAAAAATTTTCAAAGCGAGAGGCTCGAATAAGGTTGAAACGTATAAAAATTCTTTGATTGCCGAGATGAAAAAACAAGGTGCAACAGAATCGGACTTAAGTCTTATATCTGACGTATTGGTTTTGAACTCTATTAAGGAAGAGCGTAGTCCAGAGGAAGTTGTATGGGCATTGTTACAGTAAGCAAGTCTTTAAAAAAGGCGTACCAAGAAAAAGGGTTTATACCATACGAAATGTATGAAGCGTCGGCAGAAGAGTTTTACGATGCTATAACGAGTGGAAAACAAAATAACCTGTACGGAATGTTCGTAACTCGCCACGAATTAGAAGACTATTTAAAAATGGATACTTTGTTGCTGATTGACAAGACTGCGGGAATAGCGGTTGAGGAAGATGGTAATATTGTATCCGTTTTTAATGGCGGCGGTAATAAATACGTTCTTCGAACTATGCTTCCCATAGCGATAGAATATGGGGGCTGTAAGTTAGATAATTTTAACAGTAAACGTTTATCGGCAATGTACGAGTCGTACGGTTTTATTCCTGTTGCGAAAGTAAAATTTGATCGTCGGTTTGCTCCGTCAGATTGGAATTATGAAAGAGACGGAGAACCTGATATTGTATTTTGGATACATAACGGAGATTCTGCGTCTACGGTTATTCGCAATTTTGCGGCGTATACGAACGATTGGTCTAAAATCAAAGCTTTTCGTAATTATGATGAAGCGAAAGCATATCGTGATTCTTTGTTGAATAAAAACACTTCTTTTTTGAACGTATAAATAAAAGATACCGTTGATTCACGATAACAAAAAAAGATAACCGCCCTGCCGACCAAAGCTAAGCGGTTATCTTTTTAACTGTTTTATTGGAAAGCAACCGTTGCCGGTAACCTCTCTGCTATTATTATAAACCGCAAAATGAAGTTTGTCAATATAAAATTTAAAATTTGTGTATAGCTCTCGGTCTGTCCGAGGGTTTTTTTTATTTTATAGGAACGTTGTACTTGGCGCAGATTTGCGTGAGTTTGAAAAAATTACGCTCTTAAATCAGACGGGGAGCAATAATATATTTCACCTTCATACTCTACTCTTGCCATTGTATTGTTTTTGTTAATTCCTGTTTGAGTAAGTACCGTATCCTTTTTTACTGTTTGTGCGTAATCTTTACAGAGGTCTTTATATAAAATTGTATTTTCAGTTGCAAAAACTTTTAGCTTGTCTATATCGTTAAAGCTTACAAATTCATAATCTTTTGTTGTGTATTCTGTTTTTATGTAGTATTCTTGTCCGTTGTGTATAATTGTTGAGTAGCCGTTTTCTGATTCTGAAACGAGCTTTAATTGTGTTCCGAATGTAACGGTACTTGTTTCAAGTTGAGATGAATTTTTGATTAAAGACACTATATCTTTAGTTACATAAATATATTTTTCTACGATTTGTCCGAGATTTTCATTTGTTTCATCTGAATAATAAAGGATAAGCTCTCCGCTCTCATTGAGTTCTGCCGAGACTACTTTTCTATCTTCGATAGTTTTGGTCTCTCCGTTTGAATATTTTATTATAATATTTCCGTTTTCGTCTAAAGTCGTATCTGTTACGGTAATTTGTTTTTGGCAAGAAACAGCGGAAAGACATAAAATAACTATTATTATAAGACAAATTAATTTTTTCATAACGTTCTCCTTAAAACTTCCTTCTTTGTTCTACTACTTTACCGATAATACGGACGGGAAGCTGCTCAATTTGTTTGTTTGAATAAAATATAGGTTCGTAATCGGAATTTAACGGTATCAGCATAACACCTTCGGGTGTTTTTTTTATTTTTTTGCAGGTTGCTTCATCACCGTTTACCAAAACGATAACTATATCTCCGTTATCTGCGGTTTGTTGAGATTTTACGATAACGGTATCTCCGTTGGTAATTATGGGAGACATTGAATCGCCTTTTATTTTTAATCCGAAAAATTCTCCCGTTTTTGCCATATCCTCGGATATTTCTTCGTAATCAAGAATATCTTCGATGGCGGAAATCGGTATTCCCGCGGCGACGGACCCAAGAACGGGGATTTTTATTCCTTTTGGTTTTTCGTTTAGGTTTAAATCAAAATCAAGAAAATAGTTAGGCGAACGATTAAAAATTTCGCAAAGTCTTTTTAAAGCATTTTGGTTAGGCGTTGTTACGCCTCTTTCCCATTGACTTATTGCTGTTTGATTTACGGGAATCATATCAGCAAGTTCTTTTTGAGATAGTTTGTTTTGCTTTCTTATTTCTTTTAATTGGTTCATATTGTATCACCTCACTATTATTTTAGTAGTTAAAATAATAAAAAGCAAGAAAAATTTTATAAATATTAGAATTTCTACTTGACAAGCAGTAGTTTTTGTGATATCATTTGATTGTTAGTAGTAAAACTACTATTTTGGAGGTACAAATGAATCAATTTAGGAAATTACGAATCAATGCTGAAATTACGCAGGAAGAATTGGCTGTTGATTTAGGTAT
Organism: Clostridia bacterium; assembly: GCA_017464565.1. Lineage (GTDB taxonomy): Bacteria > Bacillota > Clostridia > Oscillospirales > CAG-272 > HGM12713. Next base: position 12,725 of record JAFTZH010000037.1, on the reverse strand, counting down.
TACTCAATCTGCCGTAGCCAAATGGGAGAAAGGAGATACTTCTCCCCGAGCGGAGCTGTTACCTCGTATAGCGTCGGTATTAGGCTGTACGGTAGACGAGCTTTTAAAAAAAGAAGGCTCCTCTTTGGAGGAGCGGAAGGAGGAGAGATAATGATTGATTTTAAGCTGCGAAACAATCTGTATTTCGGTCAGGCGTATAAGCCCGAAACCAAGAAGCAGGCACGGGACTTTATAGAGGATATCAAGAACAGGACGGCGGGCGGCGCCGACGCAAAATATGCTCTCGGTCTTAAGCTCACCGAGTTCTACGCGTCAAAATCCTATTCCTGCCGCTGCTCCGACGAGGCGGTATTGAAGTGTTACGGTCATTATATCGACCGCAACGCGAACGCGGGCGTATTCTTCGCGGTATGCGATATCGAGTTCGGGCTTGACAGGTCGGAGGTAAGCCGTCTGATGAACGTAGTTGACGAGTTCGGCAAGCGGGACAGGAAGAAAGGAATACGGGACGAGTACAAGGAATATAAATATTCGGTGCTTGTGGAAATGCTTCCGATGAGCGCGGAGGAGCGCGCGGGCGTAACTCCGGATATGACGGTTAAGCAGGTGAGAGACTTGAAAAGCAGTCTCGTTGCGACGTCGCAAACGAAAAAGCAAGAAAAGGACGAAGAACCCGAGAGGTTCAAGAGTTATACGCGCAGGGCTCTTATAGATTACATACTTGAGCTTGAGGCGCGGATAGAAGGAATCGAAGATGAAGAAAGCGAGGCGATATAATGGAGCTTGCTGGATACAGAGAGACGCTTGCGACGCTTAACGAAATGTTCCCCGGACGAGTTGCTATTGACGTTGACGAGTGCGCGAGGGCGCTCGGAGTGAACGTTAAGACGGTTTATTCGTCGATAAAAAGAGTAAAAAATCCGCTTCCGACGGTGAATATGGGAACGCGGAGGGTAACGATACCGATAGCGCAGCTTGCGAGGTGGCTGTGCATAAGAAAGTGAGGAAGAACGATGACGCAGGATAAGCTGTCTGTTGAGAGAGAAAGGTCTGCGAGGCGGTATCTTACGCTGTACGGCGACGCGGAGAGAGTGGGCGTTGACATAAGCACTCCGCTCGGCGCGGGAGAGCCGTTCCAGATATGGTGGGCGCGGACTGTAAAGGACAGAGACGTGCCGTATCATCTGACCTATCACGAATTTAACAAGCTGTCTGACAGAGACGGCTGCGCGACGGTCTACGGGCGCACCGTATGGGGAACGTGGTGCAAGCTCACGTGCGCGTATTGGAGAGTCGTCGCCTGCAGCGTTCTCTGCGGCGCGGAGCTGAGAGAGGCGAAGCTTTATATGAAAGAAATAATGGGAGAGTGATGGAATGTACGAGGAGCTTTGCGGGGCTGTCGGCTCTGAACGCCTCAGAATGATAGAAGAACTTAAAAGCTATGAGCTTGACCTTATTTGTTTGCGCGTAAAGAATTGCCGCGACTGTCCGCTGGCTCTTCACTACGGAGACGGAGATATACTTTGTATGGATTACGCGAGTACCTTTAAGATACGCAGCGTTCTTAAGAACGGCGGATATTTTATAAAAAAGGAGGGTATATGATGAAGATATTCAGATACTTACTTATACTTCTCTGCTGTCCGAAGAAGGCGGCGGAGGCAGTGAACGAAGCAACCGACCGCGAGGATATGGAGAGACGTATGTTCGGAGGTGAGAGGCTATGAGAGCGATACCGAAAAGCGAGTGCATTATTCCGTATATCAACACCCGCTGTTACTGCGCTCATAACTGCGCGGCGTGCGAGATAGCCGACAGATACAGGCTTACAGCGCGCAGGCGGGTTAAGAGTCCCGCAGAACTGTTCGGATATTACGACGTGCTTCCCAAGACCGAGAAGGGCGGAGGAAGAGAGTACGTATATAAGCCTCTTATACTCAGGCAGGAGGCGATGGAGAGAGCGGGTATTGCCCCCGAGCTTTACAATCAGATATTCATAGCCACCGGCGGCGCGGGAATGTTCTCGCACAACGAGGGCTCGGAGATAGACGGATATCTCGTCGGAGACAGGAGACGGACGCTGACGTTCGGCAGGCGTGAATTTTACGGAATCCCGAACGAGAGGGCGAGAGAAAGATACAGACGGCTCTTTCTTATCGACCTTGAGAACTATATGCGAGGAGGCGGTGCGTATGATTTGAGCGGTACTTGAGAAGCTTCGGAGGCGAACGTAAATAACGATTAACAAAAAACAAAAACGAAAAAGAAAGAAGGAAAAGAAAATGGCAGAGAAAAAGATTGAGGAATTGAAGGTAAACGAGGAAACGGGAGAGGTTGTTGAGACGACAAAAAAGACAGAGCTTGAGGATTTCGACGCTTATGAAAGACAAAAGAAAAGAGAAAAATTGATAGCCGAGGGAGAGCTTTTCGATACCTCTTCCGAGGGAGATTTGACGGTTTACGTAACTCCTTATAGGGTTCAAAGATACGATACGGGATACGAGACGAAGGACGGAGATACCGTTTACAGCTACGCTACGGGCTTTTCTACCGTTATAAAAAACAGAAAAATATCGACCACTATCTTTCTTGAGCCTTCCGTCAAGGACGGTGAATATTTCAGATATCTGGATACTATCTTTGACGGCGGAGAAGCTGTGCCGCTTGAGGTTGTCCGCACCCGCAGAACCCGTACCGAAAACGGAAGAAATATCGTGTCGTATACTTACGCTTTCCGCGTAAGCGGCTTCGGGCTGCAGGTTACGTTAACTCCCACGCGCGGAAACAACGATAAGAAAGAGGTATTTATCAACAAGATGAAAGCGCAGGGCTACGTTGAATAAGAGATATTCAATCGGCGTAAGGTGTCCTGTGTGCAACAAATTGCTTTTTGAGTCTGAGGCGGAAAACCGCGGAAGCGTACAAATAAAATGTTTGAGGTGTAACGCCGTCTGCGAGGTATATTTTGCCGACGGTGAGGCGCGGATAAGTTCCGCCGGCTCAAAAGCGCAGAGTCTCTTTGAAGACCGAATATCTTAAGGGGTATTCGGTCTTTATTTATTTAAAAACAAAAAATAAGAAAGGAAATAAAAAAATGAGCAGAAGAAGAAACAATCAAGACGGAGAAAGCTACAAAACGAAAAGGACGCTTAAAACGATAGCGATAGCGGTTGTCGTAACGCTTACCGCGACGCTGTGCGCGTCGGTCGTCGGCTTTATGTCGGACGGCTTCGAGAACACCGAGGTAAGCACGTGGTTTGAGAAAGAGGTTAACGAGGCGAATATCATCAAGGTAGGCGCGGAGGGCTACGTGCTTGCGGAGGAAGACGATAACGGAAACGGCGTAACCGTCAAGCGCGATGAGAACGGAGTTATCAAGCTTAACGGTAAATCGTCGGCAGACCAATCGTGGATTGTAGGAACCTTTACGCTTGAAGCAGGTACTTACACGGTATCCGGCGTTGATTCAAGTTTAAAATGCGGACTTAAGGTAACGGGTCCCAATATCGAGGTTAAGGCGGGCACTACGAACGACAGCTTTACTATCGAGGATACTACGACGGTAACGGTAAGCATATATACGGCGGCTGACGCGTTTTTTCTGAATAAGACTATCAAGCCCGTGCTTGTAGTCGGAGAGACTGCAGGCGAGTTTTACGCTTAATTTTATTTGCCAAGGTCTTATCTGACCTTGGCAGAAAAGGAGAATAAAATGAGAGATATAATTATAGCGGTAGTTCTCTTGCTCGTCTTATCGCTGGGGTGCGTTATTTTCGTTGCGGTTGACAACGATATATTGAGCGGAGAAGAAACTACTGCGTTAGCCGAGACAACCGACGGTTCGGGAGAAGCTTCGTCGAGTGCGACTACAGCTGGAGATTATTCTTATGTCGAAGTGGGTTCCGGCGGTTATAAGACGATAGACGGTACGACGTACTTCTTTGTTAAGTACGAGATACCCGACCCGACGAACGTTAATATTAATTTTAATATTGTCGATTATGGAAATTATGAAGCTGTATTGAGGTATTCCTATAATTTGACAAATTGGTATATCGTGGAGGAAGACGTGGAAGGTTTTGCCGAGCTTCCCGATACCACGTCGGAATATCTTTACGTCAGTTACTGCGCGGTTACTAACTGCGCAGATCCCGAAGCGGTTTTGCTTGATTTGAGAGAAAACGTATTTACGAATGACGCGTATTATTCGGTAATTGTCAGCGACGTATCGGGGTGAGGTGATCTGAATGTATCGTAAGAAAATAACGAAGGCTTTGTGTATCGTATTTTCTTTTATCTTTCTTATGCTTACGCTTCCTCTGTCCGTCGGAGCGCAGACTACGATGGACGCGAGCAGCGTTCTGACCGACCTTCAGAGTATGGGCGTCGATACCTCGCTTTATAAGAAGAACGCGGAGGATAAGAACGCGAAGGTTATTAAGTTTTTGGAATATGCTTACGATTTAAACGGGAATCAAAGCGATTACGGTTTATATCTTTACGTATATAATCCTACGGGTGAGCAGATTCAAAATTCTTCTTTTAATACGGTACAGCTTTCGACGAAAAGCACGCAGGGAGCGGTCTATTCATACGGTAAGTGCAGACTTATAACCGTATCCTACAGCTTGGGAGAGGAAAACAGTTATCTTCTGTATAAGTTCAAGATATCGCTTCCCGACGATTTTATAGGTAGTCTTGATGACGTTGAGCGATATTATCGGATAGTTGACCTTGAGCTTCAGTATGCAAATGAAGCTAATCCCCGTATGTCGAATATTTCCAACGAATATCTTTGCAGCGGCTTTCAGGGATATCACGGAAAGGACAAAAATTCCGACCATTCTACTTATTACTGTGTTTCACAAACGCTTGAATCAATCTCGATAGAGCTTCACCCTGCGACGTGGAAGACGGTGTCCTCGGACAAGGGCGAGAATTATCAGTACGAGGTAAGCTCGGTATATTTCAGTATTCCCGATTATTATCTGGAGAAATACGGGAATATGGCTGACGAGAATTTTAAGGGCTTGCACTCGGTGATCGGTGAGTGGTATGAGTATAAGCTGAATGGTTTTGTCACTAGTAATGCCAATTTATATGATGAAGTCTATGAATATGAATTGATAGGATATAAACCTACCTATACTGAAAGTAAGTTTAGTCTTCTTCATAATTATGTGTATGGCTATGACCCTACGGTCCCGTTTGGCTTTTATATCTATGATGAAAGCTATGAAATTTCTAATTCATACCATTATTACAATAGATATATTGGTGGTTATCAGAATGAGAAAATCACAAGTCTTCATAACGCTTTTTTGTATGAAGGCGGCGTTTTCGAAAAAATTTCGACGGAAAAGTTGCTTGAAAGCATATATGCGCCGGGTGCAGATAACGTATGGCATTACGGATACGTTGACGACGGACGTACTTACGGACATAACGATTATGAAATAATGGTGGAGGACGCTGCTTTAAATGCTCAAATTGCAAGCTATGCTTCTAATCATAACGATTTTGTAACGTGGCTTCGCGGAAAAGGTGCGTTGAATGAAGATAAAGGCGGTTATGCGCCGATAAGACCTATAGTGATGATTACCGACGAGTATTTTTCCGATTTAACGACGAGCGACGCGGCAAAGGCGGAGGCGTTGTTTATAGCCGAGGGAGACTACGGCGGTCTTAAGGACTTTTATAAAGCTTCAACGTCTGATGAAAAAACGACGTATCTTATGCGCTTTGCGGTTACCGATTATTATTTTGCGGAAGCAGAGGTTTATCAAAGCGATTCCGGAACGGAAAAATATTCGGGAAGTCATTATTACTTTGAAAAAACAATCTTCCATAATTTCGACGTGCTTGAATTTACCTTTCGGAACGCCGAGGGAGAGTATACGAAGGTACCGGTAAGCTCGAAGCCCATAAGCATAGTCGGAGAGATAACGCCGAACGAGAACAACGGAGCGTCTTGGTGGGATAAGCTTGGAGAGGCGAAATCAAAATGGGACGAGCTTGCTTCCTGGCTTAAGCTGCTTATCTTCCTTGCCGGCGGAAGTTTGGTATTGTTCGTTGTCGTCAAGGTTGGCGGAAAGCTTTTGAGCTTCATAATCGGACGGTCGGATAAGCGGTACGAGCGGAAGATGCAGAAGAAGGATTTGGAGCTTCGACGGCAAAAGGAAGACAGATACACAAAGAAAGCTAAAGAATCACGAAAAAAATATTCGCCACCTAATGCAGATTTTGATTCTCGCTCGGGTAAGAAAAAAGGCTATATGAGACCTAATGCAGAGATCGATGAATTTAAAGACAAATAAAAAGAAAGGAAAAAGAAAAATGAAGAAAATAATAGGAATATTTGCGGTGATACTCGCGGTATGCCTTACGCTGTCGGTGCTGACGGGCTGGCTTGACGTGCCGAGCCTGTGGACCGACGAGGAGGAGACGACGAAGGAGCCTAGCATAACGACGACAGCTTCCGGCGACACCGACAGCACGGACAGCACCGACAGTACGAACAACACCGATACGCCCGAAGCTCCCGACGATACCGTGTATACGTCGCTGAACGCGAAGTATTCGGTTGGCGGGCTTTACATAACGTCGCGCAACTCTTCGTATGAAGATGATCGGATAAATAACGTTGATTATACGAATGAGGTAAGTTATACCGATTTCAGAGCGAGCGACGTTATGAAATACGAGATGACGCTTGAGGTTGAGAAGTGGGCGGATTATACCGTCGTTCTCAAATTCTACGACGATAGTACGAACCATATATTCACGACCGACGCGGAGGATAATCTTGTCAAGCGTTTGACCGATACTTATACCAAAGAGGTTACGGACGAAAATACGGGCGAAACGTCGACCGAGAGCTATACGTACTATACGCTGTTTTTTGAAAACCTTGACGGCGATACTATAACGCTTTATACGACGACTTACGATTGCGCGGTTGACGTTTACGAGTCTTTGTATTTCGTTGAGTATAATGACGACGGTGATAATTATCTCGTTAAAGCGGCGCGTACCAATTACGGAGAATTTGCTGGCGACGACAACGCTATTCAGATAGCCAGCGTGGCTGCGGGAGATGAGATATTTGTAAATCTTGATACCGCTTCGGTCCAGCTTACGGTTTCCGTGGGAACGGCTGAGGTATTTTCTGATACCGGCTCTTCACAGAAAATAACCGTTACCGAGCCTTACGAGGGCGGATATATCGTGGTAACGGGAAGCTGGGGTGCTCCCGAAGAAGCACAAGAGTACGAGAGACAGTTCTACGAGATGATAGACGTTTGGTAATATGCTTAAAAAAATATTCAGAGGTATAGAGATATCCGCGGGGGTATACCTGCTCGGATATATTCTATATACGTTTATAACGCTGTGAGGTGATTAGATGAGAAAAAGGATAAGGGAGAGGCTTGATAGGATTGAGACGCGGAATGTAGCCGTGCTTTGCCTGTTTCTCGTCTCCCTTATCCTGACCTTCACAAGATATGAAATAAGCGTCAGAAGGCTTATTTCGGCTGTTTGCGGTGCGGGACGCTCGATAGCCTATTGGTTCGTATTCGTCTGCGAGGATATTTTTACAGCGCTTACGGGAGACGTACCGGAGATAAGAGTTACCGTTACCGATATGCCGTCGGTGGATATCGCGGGAGTGCTTCCGTTCTCGGCGGATAGGCTTTTTTATAAGATAGAGAATTTTGGCTTCACGTTTTTCAGCGCGGAAAATTTCGGCGCGTACAACGTACGTCTGCTTAAGCTCGTATACGATATCACAATGTATTCGAGCTTGCTTCTTCCGCTCGCCGTAATGCTGTTCCTTTTGGGAAAGTATCTTATGACCTTGGAGAATTCAAGGAAGCTCGGGAGCAGGACGGTATTTCTCCGCACTTTTGATATCTGTGCGTCCCGCATAAAGCCTCCCGCCGCCGCTCTCGTGTCCTTCTTCAAATATTTTTACGAGCGCAGGGCTTGGTTTTATTTAATGGTCGCCATATGGGCGGTGAATCTCAACGCGGCGACGATATGCGCCGAGCTTTTGTCCTTTTATTATTACTTTTTGTCGAGCTTTGACCTGCTTTCAATATTTACGCAGTTATATAAGCTCGGCGTTGACGCGGTGATAATGTTCTTCGGCGCGCCTCTTGTCTTTTGGATAATCGTCTCCTATCTTACGTTCGATTATCTTCGCAAAAGAAAGGGCTATGACGCACTCGAGCATAATGAGGCGAAGAACTGCGGATTCGCAAAGCAGCTTAATATCTGCTCGCTTGTCGTTGGGCCTATGGGTGTCGGCAAGACCTCGTTCGTAACCGACCTCGTCCTTTCGTTCGTGAACATTTTCAAGAAGGCTTCCTACGATATACTGTATCGCCGGGATATGCTTTTTCCGCATTTTCCGTGGGAGGTGTTCGAGCGCGATATAAGGGATATGATATCCTCTCACGTTATCTATAACCTGCCGTGCGTCGATTTGTACGTCGATACGCTCGAGAGCGCGTATGAGAGAACTCCGTCGCCCGCTGTGCTGTATAACTATGATTACGATACTTACGGTATTGAGAAGAACGTCGGGCATAAGACGGTAACTCTTTTTGACGCTTTGCGTACCTACGGAAAGGCGTATTTTGTTTATCTCAATGAGAATCCGTCCCAGTCAAACTATCCGATAAGGTTTGACGGAAAATTCAAAAAGAGCAGGTTTTTTCCGCGCTGGAGGGGCGATTTCTTTCGCACCCGTCCCGATGAGAGAGAAAGCAGATACAGCCATATTCTTGATCAGGATTTGTTCCGCTTGGGCAAGCCCGTAGACCCCGAAAACGAGCTTGCGGGTACGTTTTCTTTTGGTATATATTCCGTTATGGAGTTTGGAAAATCCCAAAAGAATCAGGTCGAGGCGCAGGATATCGACAAGAGCGCGGAGGAGTCGAACCAGAAAAACGACCTTTACGACTATGCTCTCAAGGTCGCAAGACACGCGAACGTAATGGTGGATAACGAAGTGTTCTTCCGCTTTTTAGCCGACGACCAGCGTCCGCAGTCTATACCGCAGAAGCTCCGAGACTGCTTCTCGGTGGTAACTATCGGTGAGAAGTCGGAGTTGAAGCTCGCTATGCCGTGCTTTGCCGCGGAGGAATGGATATATAAGCACGTGTACGAGCCTTTTAAGAATTTTTATTACAGCTACCGCGAGAACCGCGGGGACAGAACGCTGACGTTTACGCTTATGAAGTTGTTCGTCAGCCTTATGTCGAATTATTACAGGAGGATATACAATATATTCGGATATTACGAGCTTGACGTTGCTGTCGAGGCGGGAACGGCTTACGGAGACGGCTCTCCGATGGACAAGATACCAACGGTGCATAAGTATTACCTTTCGGTTAAGAAGGTTTACGGGGACAGATATTCGACCGACGCGCTTTCGGAGTTTTTTACGAAAAAGCAGCTTGAATGTCCGTTCGGTATCAACGATTACGAGACCTACGGAGGCTTGCGTATGACGAATGATGAAATGCAGAAACAGCACGAGAGATATATTATGGAGCTTATGCAGGTTATGATAGGCGAAAAAGAGCCTGTAAATAAGCGCAGGAAAAAAGAAAGGATAAGCTGCGATTGGGATATCGTATAGCTTACGGGAGGATATATGAAAGCGAGAAACGATTACAGACCTATTGACGAAAACTACCGTATCTTACCGAGATACGCGGATATAAAAGCCGACAGAACGCCGCGCGCGTCCGAGAGCTTTAAGATAACGAGAGACCCGAAGGGGTATATCAGAGAGAGGCTTAAGCTCAAGGTTTACCGCGAGGGAAGCTCCTTTATCGGAATAATTCCGCGCGAGGGAGTGAAAGGAATAAGCCGAAAGCATATTAAGAACCCTATGTATCTTGCCTTCCGTAAGTGTTACGTGGAGGCTATGAAAGAGGGAGTGCCGAAGCGCAGGCTTTCCGAACACCTCTTTGAAAAAATGCTGAATAACGAGGAGGAGAGCTATTTGCTCGAAAAAGAGGATATAAAGCTTCTCATCAAGAAGGAAGCTAACCGTATTCATCAGAAGAAAAAACGGTATTACCGAAAGCTTGCTTGGCTTCGTCCGAATTACTTTTTGACGTTTACTTATTCGGACGGCGTAACCGACGCGGAGAGCTTCGAGCACAAGCTGCGCCGCTGTCTGTCCAATCTTGCCGACAGACGAGGCTGGAGGTATATCGGAGCGAAGGAACACGGAAGCGAAAACGGGCGCGTGCATTTTCATTTTTTAGTATATATCCCCGAGGGAGAAATGATAGGCGAGCTTTTCAAGGACTATCATTGGAATCATCAAAAGAGACGCAGGGAGTATTTTACCAACAATACTTACTTTCACGAACGCTTCGGAGACAGTCAATTCGAGGCTATATCGGGCAGTGAGCTTGTATCGGGAAGACTGTCGGGCTATCTCGTCAAGTACATAATCAAGGAAGACGTACCTCTGATATACAGCAGGCATTTGGCAACCGAGGTTGAGATGGAGGTTATTAAGGACGAAGACGTGTTTATGACCTTCTACGACCATACGAGAAAGGTATATTTAGCTCTTGAACTGTTCTTCAGCGACAAAGAACTCAAGCGTCTCTGTACCGACGAATTTTTGTCGGTGGATTCGGAAGGAATGGGGTATAACGTGAACGTTGCGTATAAAGCTCCCGCGTATACTTACGATAAGAAATTGAAAAATTCTGCTTAAAAACAAAAATCGAATACGCGAAAAAAACGCCGGGTAAAGACCGGTCTTTTCGTGCTTCGGGAAAAAGCGTGAAAACCGATTAAAAATCGACAAAATACAGCGGGTTAGCGGAATAAAGGCGATTATCGGTGCGCTTTGCGCGAATCACCGCCCGCCGCGCGTCAGCGCGGCGGCTTGTTAAAATACAAGGTGATTTGTAATACTCAATACTGATTTACTATTCAAAAAGAAAAAAAGGTTTGACAAATTCGGACTGACGTGATATAATCAAATCAGTCCGAAAGTGTGGTTACGCGATTGTGTAAAGCATAAGTATGAGGTCGAAAATGTAGGTCCAATACATATTAACGAAACTCATTATTTTTATGTAAAGCATTGCGTCCACCTCCTTTCGGACTTTTTGATTAGCCCTTATCGCGTCAGTCGAAGGTGTCAATAGGGTGAGTCCAGGTTAGGGAGATATTCTTTTAACGTTGAAGTATGAATAAGAGATATTCAGAAAGCGTATTGAACGGAACGCGGTAAGTCTCTGCGCAAAGTAACTTTATTTACGAAGGCTTTGAACAAGACTCTCGGAGTCGGATTTAAAAATCTTTTTCCGCTTTCTTTCTTGAAACGGAAGGGACGGAGGGGCTTCCATTCTTCACGGCTGTGGTAAAGCGTCGGTTCTCCATAGGAATTTTCAACGGGCTGCCGAGTAACTGTTGGAAAGGTGTGGTAAACTCGAGCCAAACGAATGGAACGATGAAGAATGAGAATATCGGTGTGATGAAGAGGGAGAGGAGAGCGGTGAGAGTTTTTCACGGCTTTTCAATAGTTTGCCACGAGGGAGGCTGTTGGAAAACCTGTGGGGAAGCAGCTTTTCCATAACCGAGAAGAATGTCCCCGTAGCTGATTATAAAGTAACGTTATGCGGAGGAGTTTGATATTTGCCGTGCGAGCCGTCTTTTGCTGAACGTTATAAAGTGAAATACGGTTGACGGAGATTGCTATGATTTATTATAATTAAATATAAAATAAAATAAAAAAAAAGATTGCTTTGAGTTAATTATCGTAGTAGAATACGAAATTAATTTACATAAAATGCCTATCTTTTTTTTATATGTGTTTTCTGTGCTTTTGTTAAAATTGCATAAAAAAATTTTTTATCTTTGGCTATTATGCGAATTTACATACCACAAGGGGTATGGTATAATAATGTTAATGAAATGGGAATACCCCTTAAAGATGAAAGGAAATCAAAAATGAAAAAATTCGTAATTTATGATCAAATCAAAAACGGAGATTGCTTTGACCGAATTATCGAAGCAGAAAACGAAAGCGACGCAATATATGAAGCGAAATGCGAATGGGAGCATATGAGCAGTTATGACCAAAGCAGACGTTCTGATTTCTTCCTCGCGACTTGCGAAATAGACGAAGATAATTCACCTGATTGGAATACGGCTGAAATAATATTGCAATTAAAATAAAAGAGGTTTGTAAATAATGAGCATCAAAGATACCGACCGCAAGGCGAGGGCAAACTATCGAAAGAAAGTTGAACGGCTCTCGATAGACCTATACCCCACCGATACAGATATTAAGACAAGGCTTGCGGAGATAGACGAGCCGAAAACAACTTATATTAAGCGACTTATTCGAGAGGATATAAATAGAAAGTAACGCGGAAAGGGACGGATTTACCGTCCTTTTTCTTATAAACAATATATTTGATTTGGTATATATCTCAAGTGTAATAAAGCAATGTTGTTGGAAGCGCGATCGATTTTGCTATTGATAATAAGCTTTTGGGTTTATAGGTAAAACCCGACCGGTTTTTGACAGCATTTTGACACCATAATATAGTCAAAATCAATGCTTTTTTAGGTATAAAACGGAATGAAATAAGAATGCAAAAAGCCTTGCAACCCCTTTAAAATCAAGGAATTGCAAGGCTTTTTGTTCTGGCGGAGAAGGAGAGATTTGAACTCTC
>JAFTZH010000036.1 GCA_017464565.1 Clostridia bacterium | reverse complement strand
CCTACACAGTATCAAAATATCGTATTAGAAATTCGCAATATATATAATTGTTCATCTCCCAATCTTCAAAATGTTATAGGAATTACATTTTTAGATTACACTAATACACCACGTCCAATTGAAATCATTCTGTTGGCAATTAAGTGGTTGTTTATAGAACAAGATATTACATATTGGAACTGGTCAGGCAGAAATATGCTGTTTTCAAAGTTTCAGGAATTAGGATTGGTATGAGTAACAAAAAAATAAAACGATGGCATCCCGAGAACTTCGAATTAGAGATGACCACACATTGGACATTCCCTAATCGCGGAGATTGGGCGACGCACGATGCAAAATGGAGAGGAAACTGGTCTCCGTATATACCACGCAATATAATGTTGAGATACTCTCAGGAGGGAGATCTTGTCCTTGACCAATTTGCCGGTGGAGGAACAACTCTCGTAGAAGCGAAGCTTCTCAACAGAGATATAATAGGCGTTGACGTAAACGATATCGCACTTGATAGATGCCACGAAAAAACTGCGTTTGAGTTTGACGGTGCTAACGGTAAGGTCTATATCAAAAAAGGCGACGCAAGGAATTTGTTTTTTATTCCTTCTGAAAGTATAGATTTAATATGCACTCATCCTCCGTATGCAGACATAATTAAGTATAGTGAAGATATTCCCGAAGATCTGTCTCTTCTTAAGGTTAAAGATTTTCTTGAAGAGATGAAACAGGTCGCGGCAGAAAGTTACCGTGTGTTGAAGAAGGACAAATTTTGTGCTGTGCTTATGGGGGATACCCGAAAGAATGGACATATGGTGCCCATGTCATTTGAGGTAATGCGTATTTTTGAAGATGCCGGATTTAAATTAAAGGAACTAATAATCAAAGAGCAGCATAACTGCAAAGCAACAGGATATTGGAAAACGAATAGCGTTAAGTATAATTTTTTACTGATAGCGCATGAGTATCTGTTTGTGTTTAAAAAAATAGTGTAGTGTGTTTATTAAATAGTTAATATTTACTATTGGTTGTTATAGAAAAAGCGAGGCATAGAAATGAAAACAATACAATTGCGACCATATCAAAGTAAGGCAATAGAGTCGATTAAAGCGGCATTCACAGATTTAAGGGAGCTGACTCCCGAAGTGCTTCGCACATTCATAGAGCGAATTATTATCCACGAAAGAACGGCAAAGCATAGCAAGTCTGCAACGCGGCAGATCGACATCTACTTCCGCTATATCGGCAAACTAATGCCCGAAGAAGTTGCCTAATCCCCACAAAACGGAATAGTACGGACAGCCGAAACTGTACGTACTACATACCGAGTACCGCCTATACGCAGTTAATATCCTTATGAGAAACTGCGTAAATCGCGGTATTTTTGCTTTAAAACAGAAAAAATAATCGTATGCTATTGAAAAAAGGCGTTTTTTGTGATATCATAAATTGTATAAACTAACGGCGTATATAACTTGAAATACGACTAAAAATATTATGGAGTAAAAATTTCTGAGCGTTTGGAGGTCTTATGGATAACGATGAAAAAATATGCGACAGAGCGGTGCTCGTAGGTATCGTTACTCGTTCCGAGACCGAAGAAGAGCTTGATAAAAGTCTTGACGAGCTTGAAAGGCTTCTTGAAACCGCGGGGGGAGAGGCGATAGCAAGACTGACGCAAAATAAAGAAACACCCGATCCGAGAACGCTTATCGGAAGCGGAAAGGCGGCGGAGCTTGCTTATATATGTGCGTGTAACGACGCCACTCTCGCGGTTTTCGACTGCGACCTATCACCCTCGCAGATAAGAAATATTGAGGATATAGTCGGGGATAAGGTCAGGGTTATAGACCGCTCTATGCTTATTCTCGACATTTTTGCGCTTCACGCGGTCAGCGGAGAGGGAAAGCTTCAGGTAGAGCTGGCACAGCTTAAATATACGGCACCGAGACTCGTCGGACACGGCGCGGATATGTCAAGGCTCGGAGGCGGAATAGGAACCAGAGGTCCCGGAGAATCAAAGCTTGAGTCTGACAGACGGCATATGAGACGGCGAATCAACACGCTTGAGGCGCAGATAGCCGAGATGGAGAAGAACAGAAGCGTTATGCGCGCGTCGCGGGATAGAAGCGGCATTATGAAAATAGCCATAGTGGGATATACCAACGCGGGAAAATCCACCCTGCTCAACGCGCTGACCGACGCGGGTATTTTGGCGGAGGACAAGCTGTTCGCGACGCTTGACCCGACCACGAGAAAATACGAGCTTCCGTCGGGCGAGAAGGTGCTTCTTACGGACACGGTAGGATTTATCAACAAGCTCCCGCACCATCTTATAAGCGCTTTCCGCTCAACGCTTGAGGAGGCGTGTTACGCGGATATTCTGCTTATACTGATAGACGCGTCTGATGCGGAGTTCCGCGCAAGGCTTGACGTTACCGAAAACCTTCTCAAAGAGCTTGGCGCGGGGGATAAGCCCACAGTTTACGTCTTTAATAAATGCGACCTCGGGGTAGCCGAGTTCGCGAGAATAGGAAGCGGAATCAACTCGGAGAACGTAGTATATATCTCGGCAAAAACGGGACAGGGCTTGAATCTGCTTGCAGATAAGCTTGACGAGCTGGTTATGAACGGTAAAAAGAGAGTAACCTACAATATACCGAACGGTGACGCAGGCGCTCTAAATATCCTTTATAAGAACGCCGTGGTCGAGAATGTTGAGTACGGCTCCGAATATATAACGGCGACGGCGCTTTGCGACGCGAAGGCAAGGGGTATGATGAGAAAATACGCCGTCGATGACGATATACCCGATGAAGAGGATTCGGAATAAGCACGGAGGGAGGTTCCCGTTTGAGCGATAACAATTTTTTTACTACGATAGAAAAGGAAGCCTCTGCCGAGTTTGAGGAACGCAGGTCTCTTTTTATCGGATACGCAAAGCCTATAAAGACTGCCGACGAAGCCCTCGAATTTATCAAGCGGAAAAAGAAAGACCATTCCGACGCTGCTCACAACGTGTTTGCCTATATTCTCGACGGAGGACGTATAGCGAAATATTCCGACGACGGAGAACCGCAGGGAACCGCGGGTATGCCCGTGCTTGATACCGTGAGAAAAAGCGGAGCGGACGGAGTGTGCGTCGTGGTTACGAGATATTTCGGCGGAATACTGCTCGGAGCGGGAGGGCTTGTGAGGGCGTATTCGCACGCGGCGAAGATAGCTCTTGAGGCTGCAAATATAATAACTTACGAGAAATACGACGTTTTTTCTCTTTCGTGCGGATATTCGGAGTATCAAAAGTATCTTCCGATACTCGCGTCTTTCGGAGCGGTTACCGACGACACCGTCTTTGAGGCTGATGTAAATATCACGTTTGCCGTAAAGCACACCTTGTCGGACGAGCTTTACGCAAAGCTTTCTGAAATATCCTATGGCAAATATTTACCCGTGAAGAATGGAGAAAGGTTTGATTACAGATAAGTTATTTGTAAAAAGGTCGGCAGAACTCGCGGTATTTATATTGAGCTTTGCCGTTCTTCTGTTTTCGTTATCGTCCTGCGGGAGCGGGAATGACGACGGGCTGTACGATTACATATTTTCAGAAATTGAGGACGAGCTTTCTTCCGCAGATACCGCATATCTCTGCTATCGCGTGATAGTCGCTTCGGATTGTACTGCCGAGGTGTACGCGGCGGCAGAAAAGCTTTGCTCGGATATTTCTGACAGCACTGGTCAGACGACGGAGCTTTTATACGATACTGACGACTCCGATGCCGACGACACGGTGTGCGAGATACTGATAGGAAATACCGAAAGAGCGGAAAGTCAAAGTTTTTTGAAAAAATACAGAGTGAAGGATTTTGGATATCTTCGCCGCGGCAGCGTCGTGCTGGTCGGAGGACTCACGAGCGAGGCGACGCTCTCTGCCATACGAAGCTTTACCGAAAATATAGTCGTGTACGCAGACGGCGAATATTTTATGGGAGACGGAGCTTCGTTTTCTTATAAAGGCGAATATCCGATAGAGAAGATAGTGCTTCGCGGCTTTGAGCTTTGCGATTATACATTGGTTTACGGTGATGACGACCGCTCTGCTTATCTTGAGGCAGAGCGTGTCAGAGAAGCGCTTGCCGAGCGGTCGGGCTATTATCTTCAAATAAAGAGCGACGCCGAATGCTCGGATAAAACGAGAGCCATATGTATCGGGAAAACCGATATCAACCATTCGGACGGAATCATTTGCGCTCTGAACGAGGCGTATATACTTCCGTATTCCACGGGGATATCGCTTTTGTACGCAAATTCTTACGGTATGGAGTACGCCTCGGATATATTGCTTGACGTACTTTGCTCCGCAGACGAGTCGGGTGTGGCGGATATCACGATAGATCGGCTTCAAACGTTTACATTCGAGACCTGCGGATTTTCTATGATGAGCTTCCGCACCGATAGCGCGGAATATTCTATGCAGGACGTGCTTGACATTTTTGAGAGGATAGACGAGGAGAATCCCGAAATCGTAAGGCTTTACGGATTTTCGGAGAGCTTTGCGGAATATATCGCGGAAAGTGCGGACGGAAAATACCAAACTCTTACGATATGTGACGGCATATATCATTTGTATTCGCACGCCGCTTATACCGCGGATATTGCCGATGAAACTACGTTTGGCGGAGGAAGCGTTTTTAAAACTGTGTATACGAATAAAGCCGACGGGATAAGCTTTGAGCTTCTTGAGATCTTTTCGGACGATCCATCGGACGTGGGCGCGGCTGCTCTTGCCGCGGCTGCGGCGGACAGAATGGCATCGGACAGTGAGTGCGGGACGATCATAATAGCGAGTCCCTTCCTTGGAAGCGCCGATACCGTGTTTTCGGCGTCTCTTGACAGAGCCGACAGGCTTTCCGATTTGCTTGACGAGCCCGAGACAGACTCGGAGACTTGGATATTTATGGCGGGAAACGCATTTGACGTAAAGGAATGTGAGGTTTATTCGGACACTTTCGCACTTTACTGTGAGGCGGAGCTGACCCTGTACGGAAAGCTTGGAGTTTCGTAATACGATGAGCGATAATAACAAAAATGACGGAGAGGGATAAACTCTCCGTCATTTTTCAATTTGTCATTATTTATTTTCGCAAAGATACGCAAGGGCTTCCTTGTAGCCGTCAAAGCCGAGACCGCATATCGTCTTTTGCGCGGCGAGAGATACGAATGAGTGCTGTCTGAATTCTTCTCTTGAATTTATGTCAGACAGGTGTACCTCAACGGTAGGTATAGCCACTGCCTTGAGCGCGTCGAGTATTGCAACGCTCGTGTGCGTATACGCGGCGGGGTTGATAACGATACCGTCAAAAACGCCGTAAGCCGATTGTATCACGTCTACTATCTCCCCCTCGTGGTTTGATTGAAAGAGAGAGACCTCGGCTTCAAGCTCTTTTGCCGAAGCTCTGATAAATTCTTCAAGAGCCGAGAAGGAGCGGTCTCCGTATATCCCCGGTTCTCTTATTCCCAGCATATTGAGATTAGGACCGTTTATAACGAGAATTTTCATTATTTTATGTATCCTTTCATTTTCCTGAATGAATCCGCTTGAATTCTGATATTATCGCGCTTAGCGTATCGTCAACTATCTCGTTGCTGAATACGGTAGCGTCGGCAAAGCGCCTGTAAGAGCTTACGCGCTTTGCGTACATTTCCTCGGCGGGAGTTTTTGCTGAAAGAGGTCTGCCGTCTTTGGCAAGATTCTTCAGCTCGCGTTCGATAAAGAATATGCTTCCGTTTTGGTGCAGGGGAGCGTAATTACATTCGCGCGTTACCGCACCGCCGCCCGTCGCTATAACGCATCCGCTCTTCTTGCCAAGCTCCTCTATGACGGTATGCTCAAGCTCGCGGAAGCGGTCCTCGCCCTCTTCCAAAATACTTACCGAGGGGTGTATTCCCATAATTTTCTCAAATTCCGCGTCAGCGTCGAAAAATGGTCTGTCGAGAATTTGAGCTATTTTTTTGCCGACGGTGGTTTTTCCGCACCCCGGCATTCCCACGAGCACTACGTTTGCTGTTTTTTCCTCAATAAGCGAGGTTATGGTCTCGATACAGCCGCTCTCGTATTGGTCTCCCGTGAAGAACTCAAACGCCTTTGCCGCCTGTGCGACGAGCATAGGAAGTCCGTTGACGTAAGGAATACCAAGCTCCTCGGCTTTGAGCAGGAGAGCGGTTTTGGCGGGGTTGAAAATAACGTCGAGAACGCCGACGCATTTCGGGAAAAGAGAAAGGTCTGCGGGGGCGATGCCGTTTTTGGGATACATACCGACGGGCGTTGCGTTGACTACTATCTGCGCGTCGGAGTGCTTCGCGAGAGTCTGCGGATTGTTGTCCTCAATTCCTATTACGGCAAGCTCGCCCACCCCTCTGTCGCGGAGTGCCGCGCAGACGGTAAGGGAGGCACCTCCCGTACCGAAAACTACCGCCTTTTTGCCCGCAAGCTCTGCTCCGAGCAGGTCTATCATATGGTTAAAGCCGAAATAATCGGTGTTGTAGCCGCGCAGCTTTCCGTCTTTTCCGCGTACCACCGTGTTTACCGCTCCGATAGCAAGCGCTTCGGGGGATATCTCGTCAAGAAAGGGGATAACGTCCTTTTTGTAAGGTATGGTTACGTTGAATGCGTCAAGCTTACCGCGCTTTACGAAGGCTTCAAGCTCTGACGGAGGTATCTCGCACAGCTCGTACGAATAGTCGGCAAGCTCGCCGTGTATGAGGGGGGAGAAGCTGTGTCCGAGATGTTCTCCTATAAGTCCGCATTTCATATTTTTATAGCCGATTTTCATTATATTACCTCCGAATATGAGCCGAGATAGGTGAACTCGTCGCACTCCTGCTCAAGCTCGGCAAGCAGTTGTCCGAGCTTTGATGAATAGACCGACGCCTCAAGGTCGAAATAAAACATAAATTCAAAGTCGCGGTCCGGAAGGGGACGGGACTCAAGTTTTAAGAGATTTATGCCGAGCGCGTTAAAGCGCGACAGCATTTTATAGAGGGCGCCGGGACGGTGAGGAGTTACGAGCATAAGGCTCGTGCGGTCGGCGCCGGGATATATCTCAAGCTCGTTTGATATGCAGATAAAGCGTGTGTGATTGTTTCCGTTGTTCTGTACCGCTCCGTCGAGCACCGAAAGTCCGTACTGCGCGGCGCAGGAGCGGGACGAGAGAGAAGCCGCGTCAAGTCTGCCCGATTCGGCAACGAGGCGTGCCGCCTCGGCGGTGTTTGCTACGCGGGTTATCTTTACTCCGCTGCCAAGCTTTGATAGATAATCGGAGCACTGCGTTATCGCCTGCTCGTGAGAGAATATCTCCTTGATATCCGAGAGCTTAGCGCCCTTGTTCGCAAGAAGATTGTGGTCTATCTTTATTCTTACCGAACGCACTATCTTGAATTTTCTGCTTATCATAAGGTCGTATACCTGCTTGACCGAGCCGGCGGTGCTGTTCTCAATAGGCAGGACGCCGTATTTGCACATTCCCGACTCGATTGCGGAGAACACCTTGTCAAAGCTTGAAAAGAACATTATAGAGGGGGATTTGAAAAGCCTCTCCGCAGCTATCTGCGAGTAAGCACCCTCAACTCCCTGACAGGCCACCGTGGCGCTCTCGGGGAATATTTTTTGCGTGGTTTGCTCCGCCGAGCTTATGAGTGCGGAAAGCTCCGAGGTGTCTCCGAGCTTTTTGTGCTGATAGGAGCGGGACAGGTCGAGAATGGTGGAATAAAGTATTCTCGTATAATCGGCAAATTCGTCTCCCGCCGTTTCCGCCACCTTTGCGAGCAGTGCGCGCTCGCGCGACGCGTCGAGCACGTTCATATTATTTTGTCTTTTATATTCGGCAACCTCTGCCGAAACGTTCATTCGTTTTTTGAATAGCTCTACCAGCTCTTTGTCGATAGAGTCAATGCTTGAGCGGAGCTCGTTGATATCCATAGCTTTAAAGTTCCTTTCTTTATAGGCTGCAGAGAGCCGATATCAGCTTGTTTTATTCTTTCGTTTTCTGCCTTGACAGAGCAGGATAACGATTATTGTCAATGGGAAAATCGCGGAAAGCAGGAAGGATATTTTCAGGTCGTCCCCGAAAAAACCGGCTACCCAGCCCGCAAGCGAGGGACCCGCGACGCATCCGAGGTCTCCGCCGAGGGCGAGGAGAGCAAACATTCTCATTCCCGCGCCCTTTATAGTCTGCGTTGCCAGACTGTAAGTTCCCGGCCACATTATTCCTACCGAAAATCCGCACAGCGCACATCCGACAAGCGAGACCACGGGATTCGGAGAGAGTGCCGCGATAAAATACGAAAGCACGCACAGGACGCTTGATACGATTATAAAGCGTCTTAAGTCGAATTTTTCGCTGAATTTTGCGTATATCACTCTTGCGCTTCCCATAAGTATTGCGAACGCGCAGGGACCGAGCAGGTCTCCGAACGCCTTGGAAACTCCAAGTCCGGATTCCGCGAAGGTAGAAGCCCATTGGCTCATAGCCTGTTCAGCGGCTCCCGCGCACAGCATAAGTATGAAGAAAAGCACGAAAGCCGAGGATTTGAGAAGGGAGGAATGCTTTGAGCGGGAGTCGGTATTTTCAGTCTTATTTTCGCCGTCCCCTTCAAGCGAGTATATTGGAACGGCGGCGAATGCTATCGCGCCGAGCGCGGGTATAATTGCCCACAGACACGAAAGTATTCTCCAATGCTCAATTCCGATAAAGTGAAAAAAGACGGTGGAAAGAAGAACGACGGCAGCCTGTCCCCAAGAATAAAAGGAATGAAGCAGACTCATCTGCGCGCTTTTTCCGTCGGTGGGGCAAGCCTCTACTATCGGGCTTATAAGTACCTCTATAATGCCCGCGCCGACAGCAGACAGCACGACGCATATAAGAAGTCCGAGAAAATGAGAGGGTAGTATATCGGGAAGATAAGCGTACCCCGTGATACCTGCGACGGCAAGTATATGCGCCGTTATGATCGTTGCTCGCGTGTTGAGCCTTGAGGCAAATTTTGCCTCGAAAGCGTCGGTGAGAAGCTGTGTCGTGAAGCTCACCGCGATAAGCAGGCTTATTTTGGCGAGTGAAATATCGTAAATATTAGTGAAAGTTATGAAGAGAAGCGGAACGAAGTTTATCGTTAACGCCTGCGTGAGATATCCTATATAGGCGGCTCGCTTCGTATGCTTTGGACCAAGAGACATAATCTGACCTTTTTTGGATTACTTATTTTCGGCAAGGAGCATATCGGTAATTGCAATAGCCGCCGCCGCCTCGAAAACGGGAACGGCGCGGACCGCTACGCACGGGTCGTGCCTGCCCTTAATCAAAAGACGCTGATTGGTCATAGATACCATATCCACGCTGTCCTGCTCCTTGTAGATAGAGGGGGTGGGCTTCATAGCGGCACGGAATATCAGGGGCATACCGCTTGTCATTCCGCCGAGAATACCTCCCGCGTTGTTGGTTTCGGTATATATTCTTTTTCCGTCGGTACGGAAGGGGTCGTTGTTCTGCGAGCCTCGTATATGGGCGCATTCGAATCCATTTCCGAATTCTATGCCCTTAACGGCGGGAATACCGAAAACTATGCCCGATATTCGGTTCTCGACTCCACAGAACATATGCTCTCCGAGACCTGCGGGAAGGCCTATGACACCGCATTCCACGATGCCTCCGACAGAATCCGCGTCAAGTCTTGCGTTCTCGATGGCTTTTTTCATATTTTCTCCCGCTTCCTCGTTCAGTACGGGAAACTCGGAGCTTTTCGGGGCGAGCAGAGTGTTTTTGTCAAGGGACACCATATCGAACGGAGTATCGTATACGTTTTCTATGCAGTAAAGATGAGCGCCGACGTATATCCCGCGCGACGCGAGATATTGCAGGCATATTCCTCCCACGATACACATAGGAGCCGTAAGTCTGCCCGAAAAATGTCCGCCGCCGCGCAGGTCAACCTCCTCGCCGTATTTCATTCTCGCGGCGAAGTCGGCGTGAGAGGGGCGGGGGATGAAAGCGAGATTTGAATAATCTGACGAGCGCTGATTGGTGTTGTATATAACGGCACGGAGCGTGCTTCCGTCAAGACTGCCGTCGGTAACTCCGCTCAAAAAAACGGGAGCGTCGGCTTCGCGTCTCGTCGTGGAATAAGCGTTTTTTCCCGGGGCGCGCCTTTGCATAAAGGTCTCAAGCTCGGGGAGGTTTATCTCAAAACCGACGGGCAAGCCCTCGGCTATCACTCCTATTTCCGCGTCGTGAGAGCCGCCGTATATGGTTATTTTCAGATTTTGTCCGTAGGTAGTTGCCATAATCGCTCCTTAATAAAGGTTTTATTTAAAATCGGGGGAGGCGTTGCTCCCCCGACGTTCATATTTCATTATATTATATATTACACCAAAACGCCGATATTTTCAATACGTTTATCAAAAATAAATGAATTTCGTCATTAATTCTCAACCGAGACCGAAATACCGAGCGAAGAAAAATCGTTCCAGAAGGAAGGATAAGATTTTGCCGCCGCCTCGGCAGAGGTTATGGTTACCTCTCCGTCGCATATCAGAGCCGCTGCCGCGGCGCTCATAGCTATTCTATGGTCTCCGAAGGAGGAGACGACGCCTCCGCAGAGCTTTTTACCCCCGTTTATTATAAGTCCGTCGTCGGTTTTTTCTATATCCGCGCCGAGTGTACCGAGCATTTCGGTGACGGTGGCGAGTCTGTCGCTTTCCTTTATTTTAAGTCTTGACGCGCCGTATATTCTCGTTCGTCCCTTTGCCGCTGCGGCAACTACCGAGATTATGGGAACGAGATCGGGAATGTTTGAGGCGTCTATCTCCATTCCGCAAAGCTCACCGCCTCTCACGGTAAAGCAGTCGCCCTTGCGTCTGACATCGGCACCGAATTTCACGAGCAGATCTATTATCTCTCTGTCCCCTTGGGTAGAATCTGGGTCAACCGAATAAACCGACACCTTTCCGCCGCGTGATATAGCTCCCGCGCACAGCGGGAACGCCGCGTTTGACCAATCGCCCTCAACGGTGAGCTTTTCGGGGGATATAAGCTTATCCTTCCCGAATACCGTAAATCCCTCGCCGGTGATTTCAGGCTCTGCTCCGAATTCGCAGAGCGCGTCGAGCGTCATATTTATGTAAGGGGTGGACTCGGTCTTTCCCTCGATTACGATACGGCTCTCGCCGTCCGTTATAGAGAGCGCAAAGAGCAGACCGCTTATAAATTGTGAGGAAACGTCGCCTCTTATGCGGTATTCTCCCGCGCTTATCTTTCCCGTGAGTGTGAGGGGATTCGAGCCTGCCTCGGAAAAATCTATTCCGTGCGCCTCAAGCTCCTCGCGCAGCGGTGAGAGAGGGCGGTTCGGAAGCCTTCCCGACATAACGAACGACGCGTTACAGCCGAGAGCGGCGGTCACGGGAACGAGAAAACGGAGTGTTGAACCGCTTTCACCGCAGTCAAGCACGGGATTTTCGCGTACTTTTTTTATAGGAAGTACGATAAAGCTCTTATCCCTGCGGGTTATCTTTGCTCCGAGAGCGCAAAGACAGCGCACCGTTGCAGAGATATCCTCGTTTATTTCCTCGCAGACGAGCTCGGTGCTCTTGTCGGCGAAGGCGGCGCAGATGAGGAGTCTGTGAGCCGCTGATTTTGAAGCTATCGCTTTTATCTTTCCCGAAGGTATTGACGGTTTTATCGTTACGTTCATTTTTCAAGTCCTTTTTGAATGAAATCTTTCAGCTCGGATACGTTTATCTTATAGAGTCTGCTGTCTCCTATCGCAAACGGAAGCACGAGAGATATGGTATTTCCAAACCTTTTCTTGTCTCCGAGCGCGGTATCTACCAGTTCGTCGGCACCGTAGGGGCAGACGGTGGGCAGAGAATATTTTTTAAGTATATCGAGGACGTCCGCAAGGTCGGCCGCAGGACATATTCCAAGCTTTACCGCGGCTCTCGTAACTATGGCTATACCCATAGAGACGGCACAGCCGTGAGATATGCCGAAATTTGAGCGCGCCTCTATCGCGTGTCCGACGGTATGACCGAGATTGAGAAGCTGGCGCATTCCCGTGTCGAACTCGTCGGCGGCGACTATTTTGCTTTTGTTGAGCACGCAGGAAGCTATTACTTCCTCAAGATTTTCACGGATACCGCTTTGCAGAAGCTCAAAGAGCGGACGGTCGTTTATGATACCGTATTTTACGACCTCGGCGCACCCGTCGGCGAATATCTCGGGAGTGAGAGTGCCGAGGGTTTTATAGTCGCAGATAACGAGTGAGGGCTGATGAAACGCTCCCGCGAGATTTTTTCCCGCGGCGAGATCGACCGCCGTTTTTCCGCCTACCGATGAATCAACCGCGGCAAGAAGGGTGGTGGGGAGCTGAATGAATTTTATTCCCCGCAGATATACCGCCGCCGCAAAGCCCGCAAGGTCGCCTACGACTCCGCCGCCGAGTGCGAATATGCAATCGCTTCTCGTCATCTTATTCTCCGCGAGAAATTCGAGGAGCGAGACGAGGGACGCCGTGCTCTTTGACGCCTCTCCGTGAGGTATTACGAATTTTATTACTTTAAATCCCGCCGAGGCGAGAGATTCCTCAAGCTCTCTTGAATAGAGCGCGTCTACCGTATCGTCGGTAACGATACAAGCCGAGCATACGCCGCACACGGGCACGCTCAGCTCTCCCGCGCGGGAGAGTATATCCTTGTCTATTATAACGTCGTATTCAACCGACGCCTTGACCTTTATCGTTTTCATAAATATCCTCCACGGATTATCCGTCTATTTTTTCTTTTGCGAGTCTTCCGTCGCGGAGAAGGGCAGTGAGCTTTTCCGAGTCGTCGGAGGCAATAGCATCTCTGTATTCCGAGAGGGACGCTATGATGCTGTCTATCTCGAAGAGCAGAGGCTCCTTGTTTTCAAGGAACAGCTCGCTCCACATATATTCGTTGAGCCAGGCAACGCGCGTCATATCCTTGTAGCTTCCGGCCGAAAAGCCTTTGTGGTTTTGCGCGGTGGGGCTTTTTACGTAAGCGTTCGAGACTATATGCGCGAGCTGTGAGGTAAAGGCTATAAGCTCGTCGTGTCTCTCTGCCGTGGTTACCGATATTTTTCCAAAATCCGCGGGAGCGAGAAGCTTTTTTATTTTGTCAAGAAAGGCGATATCGTCAAAGACGGGCGGAACGAGCACCATAGGCGCGCCTCGAAAGAGATTTTCCTTTGAGTATTTTATGCCCGAGTACTGCGTACCTGCCATCGGGTGTCCGCCGACGAAGGTATATCCGTATTTTTCGGCAAGAGAAAATCCGCATTCACAGATAGTTTTTTTCGTACCGCATAGGTCGATTACGACAGTGCTTTTCGATACGAGAGGCGATATGCTTTCGAGATATTCTGCGGCGGCCTTCGGATAGAGAGCTATAAATATCAGATCACATTCGGGTATAGTTTTTTCGTTCAGCTCACCGTCGATAATTCCCGACAGATCGGCGTATCCGAGCGAGGCGGTATTGATATCAAAACCGAAAACGGTGTGTTCCCCGCGTTTATACGCCTTTGCCATTGAGGCTCCGATAAGTCCGAGTCCGCATATTCCGACTTTCATTTTGACTGTCTCCTTTAAATAACTTCAAGAACTTTTTTAACCGACGAGCAGACGTCGGCAAAGGCGTCGGGCGTGAGAGACTGCGCTCCGTCGCACAGCGCGTGCTGAGGGTCGTTGTGTACCTCTATCATAAGTCCGTCGGCACCGCCCGCCGCCGCCGCGAGAGCCATAGGCTTTACGAGGCGCGAAGCACCCGTAGCGTGCGAGGGGTCTACGATTATCGGAAGGTGGGATAGCTCGTGAATGAGCGGAATAGCCGAGAGATCGAGCGTATTTCTCGTGTAAGTCTCAAAGGTTCTTATTCCTCTCTCGCAGAGGATAACGTTTTCATTTCCACCCGCCATAATATACTCGGCGGACATAAGAAGCTCCTTGAGGGTATTTGCGAGACCGCGCTTAAGCAATATTGCCTTTTTGGTTTTTCCAAGCTCTTTGAGAAGCTCGAAATTCTGCATATTTCTCGCGCCTACCTGTATTACGTCCACGTCCTCGAAAAGAGGTAGGTGGTTGGCGTTCATTATCTCGGTAACTATCGGAAGCCCCGTTTCCTTTTTAGCCTTCAGCAAAAGCTCTATCCCGTCTGCCTTAAGTCCCTGAAAATCGTAAGGCGAGGTGCGGGGCTTGAAGGCTCCGCCGCGGAGCATAGTAGCTCCCGCCGCCTTGACGGCTTTCGCTATCTCCATAACCTGCTCCTCGCTCTCAACTGAGCAGGGACCCGCGATAAAGGCGAATATATCTCCGCCGACCGAGGTGTTTCCAACCTCTATTACGCTGTCGTCGGGGTGGAATTTTCTGTTCGCGCTTTTGAACGGCTCACTTATTCTTTTTACCGACTCAACTATCTCAAGGCTTTCAAGAAGCTCCTCGTCAATCTTGCTCGTGTCTCCGACGAGCCCTACTATCGTGTGTGTGCTTCCTTTTGAAAGATGTACGTCAAGTCCCTGTGCCTTGAGCCAGGACGCAAGATTTTCTATCTGCTTGTCAGACGTTCCTTTTTTGATTACAGCTATCATTTTTTCTCTCCTTAAATGTATTGATGATTGTTTTCGGTTAGTTATATCAAAAAAGTGAAGCCCGCGGTGTTTTTCACCGGAAAGGCTTCACTTTGATTTTCTTGATTTATAGAAAACAGATGAAACTTAAATCCGCAACAAAAAGCACCTTTATCTTATTGACAGCAATAAAAATAAAGGTAATAATATCCGTGAGCGGAAATAACAGAATTCATCTCGGTCAAACTCCCCAAAAATATTTATAGAAATAGTCTACCACTTGAATTAAGGTTTGTCAATGATTTTTGCGAATTTTTTGTAATTTTTGATAATATTTTTCTTTATATCTGTTTTCTCATATGCTCAAGCGCGCCTTTTTCAAGGCGGGAGACCTGCGCCTGCGATATTCCTATCTCCTCGGCTATTTCCATTTGCGTTTTGTTTTGATAGTAGCGCATATTTATTATCCGCCTTTCTCTTTCGCTGAGCTTTTTCATAGCTTCACGCAGAACGATATTTTCAAGCCATATCTCGTCAGAGCTGTTTGAGTCGCTGAGCTGGTCCATAACGTATATCGAATCCCCGTTCTCGCTGTAAACAGGCTCGTAAAGCGAGATAGGCTCGACTATCGCCTCCATAGCCCGCAGAACGCTCTCTTTTTTCTCTCCCATTCTCGCGGCTATTTCCTCAACGGTGGGGTCGCATTCCTTTTCGTGCACAAGCTCCTCGCGGGCTTGCAGGGAACGATACGCGAGGTCGCGCACCGAACGGCTTATTCTTATCGCGTTGTTGTCGCGCAGATACCTTCTTATCTCTCCTATTATCATCGGAACGGCGTAGGTCGAAAACTTTACGTCAAGCTCGGTGTTGAAGTTATCCACCGCCTTGACAAGCCCGATACAGCCGACCTGAAACAAATCGTCAAGATTCTCCTTTCTGTTGGTAAATCTCTGTATGATACTCAGTACGAGACGGAGATTGCCGTATATCAGCTCCTGTCTTGCCTCCATATCTCCGTTTTTCGTTTTTTCAAGCAGCGTCTTTTTTTCTTCATCGGTCAGAATTTTTAAATTTGAGGTGTTTACACCGCAAATCTCCACTTTATTGTAGGACATAAAAATAATACTCCCGACATACTTTTTGTAAAATAGCTTACGTCAGGAGTATTGACTTTTTATGGCTTTTGCTATTCAGAAAAGACGCTGTTACTTTTTACCAGCTCAAGCGTGCTGCCGGGGGATTTGGTTAGCCTCAATATAACGTCGGCGTATTTTCGGTCGCTTTCGTCGTGGCTTACGAATATCACGGTCTTGCCCTCAAGCTTTTCAAAAACGGTATTCGCAATATTTTCGCGCGTCTCTGCGTCAAGTCCCTTGAACGGCTCGTCGAGAAATACGAGGTCTGGACGATAGGCGAGCGCTCTCGCAATAGATACGCGCTGCTTCATACCGCCTGACAGTTCGGACGGATATTTGTCCCCGGCGTCGGAAAGCCCCATAAGAGAGAGAGTTTCTCTTGCCTCTGTCTCGTCGCTCACGGTGCTTACGTTTTCAAGCGCCGTCAGCCAATCGAAAAGTCTCGGCTCCTGAAAAACGTACGATATTTTCTCGAATCCGTTCGAGACCTTTCCCGACGACGCTTTCGTAAGTCCCGCCGCGATATTCAGAAGAGAGGTTTTGCCGATCCCCGAGCTTCCGATTATCAAGGTTTTTTTATTTTCTTCAAATTCATACGAAAGACGGTCTATAACGAGATGTCTTCCGTATTTCAGCGATATATTTTCAAGCTTCAGCATTTTTTGCCTCCGTTCTCGAAACGCGCAGCTTCTGCGTAAGTTTTCCGAGTCCGAATATAAGTACCTTTTCGATTATTACGCTTAGCAGAATTACCGTAAGCGTCCAGGCGAAAAGCTCGGTGGTCTCGAGGTAGGTTTTCGAATAGTATATCTGCGTTCCTATCGCGTTTTTCGGAGTACATAGCACCTCCGCGGCGATACCCGCCTTCCAAGCCATACCGAGAGACGCGCGGCACGCGGCGAGAAAGTAGGGAACGACTGACGGAACGTATATTCTGAATATGCGCTTCGCGAATGAGAATTTATATATCTTCGCGACGTCAAGCAGTGCTTTGTCAACCGAGCGTATCCCGGCCGAGACGTTTGCCCATACGATAGGGAGTACTATAAGCACGGTTATGAATACGGGCAGGTCGCCTCTGTCCTTGAACCACAGCATAGCAAGTATTATGAAGGAGGCTATCGGCGTGGCTTTTATTACGGTCATAACGGGGGAGAGAAGGGCTTCTGCGGCGTCGAGCTTTGCCGTAAAGACGCTCATAAGCGTACCGAGAAGGACTGCTATGAGGATACCCTTGAGTATACGCAGAAGAGAGGCCCCAGCGGTTATCCAGAAGTCAGCCGTTCTTGCCATTCTTACGAGAGCCGAGACGGTGGATATCGGGTCGGGGAGCAGAAGCTCGAGATTTATTTTATAAGAAAGCAACGCCCACACCAAAATCCAGAACAGGACGGAGATAAGCGCGGATATTACTTTAAAGCTTTTACTTTTCGTTTTTATCATACTCTTACCTCACTTTTGGTGCGGGCGTTTTAAATTAACCGTTTTTTATCTTGCGTAATAGAAGCCGTCGTCGGGTATAGCGGCGATAGACTTGCTGTTGGACTCGTAGAGCTTATTATAGAAAACCGATACGGCGTTCTTCATATCGGCTCCCTCGATAAAGCAGATGTTGCAGTTGGGAAGAGCCTTCTTTGCTACGGCAGCCTTGGGGAGTATGCCCGCGTCAACTATCGAGTTTATCGCCTCGTCGGTAGCGGAGGATACGAATTCTACAGACGCCTTGTAGTCGTCAAGGAATTTGCTTATTTCCTCAGGGTGTTCCTCGGCAAACGCCGCGTTTACTACGAGACAGCCCTGTGCGAGCGTGTTTTCGCCGTATATCTTTTCCCACTCCGCCGTGAAATCCATAGCAACCTTGACGTCGGCGTTAGCGCTTACGACTGTGGTTACCTTCGGCTCGGGAAGAACCGCGAGAGACGCCTGTCCTGCCGTAATCGCGGTCGCGAGGGCGTCAGGAGAGGGATAAGTCGTGGTGTCGAGAGTTACGTCGTCCGCGTCAAGACCGTTTGCCGAAAGGAGAGCAGCGGTGATATATTCGGGGTTGGAGCCGGCACCGGGAAGATATATGGTTTTTCCCTTGAGAGACTCAAAATCGGTAACCTCCTCGCCGTTGTTCAGAAGATAGAGCACGCCGAGGGTGTTGATTGCGAGAAGCTGTACCTTGCCCTCGCTCTTTTTATAGAGGTTGGCGGCGGCGTTGGTGGGGAGAGCGGCTATCGCGCACTCGCCCGATACGATAGCGCCCGTTATCTCGTCGGCGGAGGTGAACACATCGATTTTATAGTTCATCTCGGCAGAGCCGTCGTTTACGTCGCAGATGAGCTTGGATGCGCCGAGAGCCGTGGTTCCGTTGAGAAGATATATCTTTATCTCAAGGTCTGTGTCGGGCTTCGAGCAGGAAGCAAGCGGAAGGACGGCGAGCGTCAGCGCAAGCACTGTGAGTAAGATTTTGCAAAGAATTTTTTTCATAGTTACGTTTCCTTTCATAGAAAAATTTATATTATTTTTATTTTGTTGCTTTTATAATACGGTATCAGCGGTAATATTTGTCAAGCATAGCGCGTTTGTCTTTTATGATTATCGTTTTTTCGGCTCTTTCGATAAAACCGGACTCTTCAAGACGGTCGAACGCGCGGTAAAGGGAAGCTCTGCCTATATCCAGCATATCGGACAGCGCGGTAAGAGATACGTCGGAGGAGTATACCCCGTCGGTTTCGTTGTCTGCGAGAAAGAGTGCCACGCGCCGCTCGGCACTGCCAGCGGTAAAAGCGTTTATCTTTTTGTTGAGATATATTATCCTGCCGTTGAGAAAGGTCATATATCCTTTCATAGCTTCCTTGTCGTTCTCAATAAGAGCGCGAAGTGCCGAGGGCTCGATGAAAAGTATTTTTGAGTGCTGTTTGGCATATATTTTCGTCGGGAAGGTCTCGTCCTCCGAATAAAGCGTGGATATGCCGAACACGGCTCCCGCGCCTATCGTGCGGAGAAGCACGTTTCTCCCTCCGTCTGCCGAACTTATCGACGCTTTTCCCGATACTATGATTCCTACGGGTACCGTTTCGGTGCTTGGGGAGCATATCTCCTCGTCCGCAGCGAAATCCTTAAAATAAAAGCTTTCGCTCGGAATATATTTTGCTACGTTCGCGTCGACCGCGTTTTTGAAGATAATATTCTTTTTTATTTCAGGATAAGCGTATACGAGTTCCACGGATACCTCCTGCAAAGCCAACTGTCTCATTTGAGACAATTCATTATAGCATATCGTTATATATTTGTCAATATATTTCTTTAAAATAAAATTTTATGAAAGAAAAGTAAAAGAATGTGTTTTGATTAAATTTCGTTTGGTGTGGTACGGACGTTGTGATTGAAAATATTTTAAATTCAAAGTTTAATGTAAATAAATTGTTAACAATAAAAAATCTTCTGTACTTTTTTAAAACTAAAGTGTATAATGAGGTTTCAAGTATATTAATTTAAAAGGGAGTAAAGGATAATTATGACACTCGTTATACTTGCGGCGGGAATGGGTTCCCGCTACGGTGGACTCAAGCAGATCGACCCGATAACCGAGAACGGGGAATTTATAATTGATTTCTCTGTTTTTGACGCTGTGAGAAGCGGATTCGACAAGGTCGTATTCGTTATCAAGGAAGAAAATCTTGAAGATTTCAGAGAGACGATAGGAAAGCGTTTCGAGCATAAGATTGCCGTCGAATACGCTTTTCAGGATATTAACGATATTCCCGAGGGATTTTCGGTTCCCGAGGGCAGAACTAAGCCGTGGGGTACGGCGCACGCGCTTCTTGCGGCGAGAAATATCGTGCACGAGCCGTTCGCTGTGATAAACGCCGACGACTTTTACGGAAGCCGTGCTTACCGTATGCTCGCCGAGCATTACGCGAATGCCGGCGCGAACACGGATAAGGGGAATTATTGTATGGTAGGTTACGTTCTCGCAAACACGCTTACCGAGAACGGAACTGTGTCGAGAGGAGTATGCCGCGTTGACGAGAACGGCAGGCTTATCGACGTTACCGAAAGGACGAAGATAGAAAAGGCGGGAGATATAGCGGTGTCGGTCGAGGACGGAGAGACCTTTGAGATAGCTCTTGATTCGATAGCCTCTATGAACTGCTGGGGATTTACGCCCGATATTTTTGACGGCGTTATGGAGGGCTTTAAGAAATTTCTCGCTGCTCCGTCAAGCAACGAGCTGAAGCGCGAATATTATCTGCCGTTTGCAGTTACCGAGCTTATGAACGCTGGAAAATGCGGCGTTAAGGTATACCGCTCGCTCGACTCCTGGTACGGAGTTACCTATGCCGACGACAAGGAAAAGGTGAAGAACAGCATAGCGGCACTGATTGCGTCGGGAGAATATCCAAACAAGCTTAACCGATAATTCCGATATAACTATATAGTAAAGGAGAAAAATAATATGGCAATTCTTATAACGGGCGGCGCGGGATATATAGGTACGCACGCTATGGTCGAGTTTCTTGAGGCGGGCAGAGAGGTGATATGCGTTGACAACTACTCCAACAGTAAGCCCTGCGCGCTTGAGAGAGTAAAGAAGATAACGGGCAAGAATTTCAAGAGCTACGAGGTTGATTTGCTCGATTACGACGCGCTCGAGCAGGTATTCAAGGAAAATAAAATAGATAGCTGTATACATTTTGCGGGACTTAAGGCGGTAGGAGAATCCTGCCAGAAGCCTCTGCTTTATTATCACAACAATCTTACGGGTACTTTCAATCTTTGCAGTCTGCTCTCAAAGTACGGCGCGAAGAAAATCGTTTTCAGCTCGTCCGCGACGGTTTACGGAAAGCCCGCGAGCGTTCCGATAACAGAGGATTTCCCGCTCTCAACCACCAACCCCTACGGCGAGACCAAGCTTATGATAGAGAGAATACTCAAGGATATATACGCGTCTGACAGCGAGTGGAGCGTATCCATTCTCAGATACTTCAATCCGATAGGCGCTCACAAGAGCGGACTTATAGGAGAGGACCCCAAGGGCATACCCAACAATCTGCTTCCTTATATCGCGCAGGTAGCGACGGGTAAGAGAGAATGTCTCTCGATATTCGGAAGCGATTACAACACGCACGACGGTACGGGAGTGAGAGACTATATCCACGTAGTTGACCTTGCCAAGGCTCACCTCAAGGCTATTGAGAGGGCGGAGAAGGTAACCGGCGTTGAATATTTCAACATCGGTACGGGCGTCGGATATTCGGTGCTCGATATCGTCAAGGCTTACGAGTCGGCAACGGGAGCCAAAGTAAACTACAAGATAGTTGATAGACGGCCCGGAGATATAGACGAGTGCTACGCAAATCCCGAGAAGGCGTATAACGTACTCGGTTGGAAGGCTGAATACGGCATAGAGGATATGTGCCGCGATTCTTACAGATGGCAGACGAACAATCCCGACGGATACGGAGAAGGCTGATATGAGTATAAAGAAAAAGCTTTTCGGAACGCTTTCGGACGGCAGCGAGGTATATTCGTATACTCTTCGTAACCGAAGCGGTATGAAGGTCAAGATAATGAGCCTCGGCGGTGCCGTTATGCAGATAAAGGTTCCCGACAGAAACGGCTGCTTTGCAGACGTGGTTGGAGGATACGACTCGCTTGATTCTTACGTCGGCGGAGACGGATATCAGGGAGCGCTTATCGGCAGATTCGGTAACAGAATAGCCGGCGGCACGTTTACGCTTGACGGCGTAAAATATACGCTTGCCGTAAACAATGGCAAGAATCATCTTCACGGCGGAGACGCGGGCTTTGATTCAAAGGTCTGGAGCGTTGCCGAGAGGGATTCTGATGAGCCGGAGCTTGTGCTGAACTACGTATCTCCCGACGGCGAGGAGGGATATCCCGGAAGGCTTGACGTTACGGTAACCTATAAGCTCTCGGCTGATAACGCGCTTTCGATAATTTACCGCGCCGAGACGGATAAAAAGACTATTATTAATCTTACCAATCACAGCTATTTCAATCTTGCGGGATACGCTGACGGAGATATACTTGACCACGAGCTTTATCTCGACGCCGACAGCTATCTTCCTACCGACGAGACGCTCATTCCCACGGGAGAGCTTCGCTCGGTAGAGGGAACGCCATTTGATTTCAGAGAGCCAAAGAAGATAGGCAGAGATTTTTACGCCGACGACCCCGCGCTCAAATGTGCGGGCGGGTACGACCATTGCTTTAATTTCCGCGGCGGCGAGACCGATACTCCCGTGAAGCGCGCCGAGCTTTACGACGCGGAAAGCGGAAGAGCTATGGAGGTGTTTACCGACCAGCCCTGCGTTCAGGTTTATACGGGCAATTTTCTCAATAATGAGAAATTTCCCTTTAAGAACGGCTTTAAGCAGAGACCTCAGAGCTTCGTATGCCTTGAAACACAGCATATGCCAGACAGCATCAATCACGAGAACTTTACCGATTGCGTACTCAACGCAGGCGAGGTTTACGACTACACGACGATATATAAGTTTTCGGTAAGATAAAATAAAAGAACTTACTAATGGTGCGTATTCTAAAGGATATTTTTGAAATTCAATAGAATACGTTATCTACCGATTAGGAAGAGGACGAAGAATTGTTGAAATTCCTCGTCCTCTTTTTCTTGACAAGCTCTGCATTAATTAAATATAACGAACGGGTGGGGAGGGGGCACTTAACGATAATATATCTGATTGACCGATAGTCCTTCGTTATCGCTGCTTACCGTATTGCAGGTACCCCAAGCAAGTCCTTTATTTTTATTATTCTTCATTATCCTCGTAATTTTTTATGCCCTGCATTTTTCCGACCTCCTTGAATCCGTCTACGTTTCCGCGCTGAAGCGCACCGAAAATTCGGTAACGCAGCCCCTTGTTCTCTCGGTCGAGCTTTGCGAGAAGCTGTTTCATCGCCTCGCGCTGAGTGTTGCCGTCGGCAGGACAGCTTGATTTTATCACGGGCAGATCGGCGCTTTTCGCAAAATACCTTACGTCCTTTTCGGGCATATATATCATAGGTCTTATAAGCCTTATGTCCATTCTTGAAAGATAGGTTACGGGCTGAAAGCAGCCTATGCGCCCTTCAAAAAAGAGATTGAGCATAAAGGTTTCAACCACATCGTCAAAATGATGACCGAGGGCGACCGTATTACATCCAAGCTCTTTTGCCGCCGTGTGAAGCGCGCCCCGTCTCATTTTAGCGCAAAG
Source organism: Clostridia bacterium (assembly GCA_017464565.1). Classification (GTDB taxonomy): domain Bacteria; phylum Bacillota; class Clostridia; order Oscillospirales; family CAG-272; genus HGM12713. The sequence continues at coordinate 2,448 of JAFTZH010000036.1, read as the reverse complement.
CGAGCAGGGATTTTTTTCTTTTCTCACGTCAAAAATTATTTTCGATATCTCGGTGGGTACGACGGTGTAGGGAACGTCAAGCTCTTCGCAGAGCGCGGCTATTTTGTCAAAGCTCGTCCCCTCAAATCCCATATCTATCGTTATGGCGCAAAGTTCGAATTTTTTCGGATAGAAGCGCCTGAGTTCGGCGAGAGCACATAGAAGGGTAAGGCTGTCCTTACCCGCGGAAACTCCTACGGCTATCTTGTCGCCGTCGCGTATCATATCGTAGTCGTCAACGGCGCGTCTCGTGTAGCTTAAAATTCTTTTTATATTTTCCATAGCTTATCCAATCGGCAAATATTAATCAGTTATCGAAGCTCATCGTGTCGTATATTTTTTGAGCTTTCGGAGTGAGGACTCTCTTGCTTTCTCCCGCAAAACACTCGTGCATTATCAGCGGAGGGGATATCTTGAGAGAGGGGGCGCCGCCCTTGACCGAGCATACGAGCACTATTGAAGGGGCGGTGTCTGTGTCGGCGTGAACGAAGGTCATCTCTTTGGGTTCAAGCTTGTTTTCCGCAAGAGCCGAGAAGAGAGAGGAAAGTCTGTCGGGTCTCCAAACGCAATAAAATTTTCCGCCGTGCTTCAGGAGTCTGCGCGCGCAGGCGCAGAAATCGGATATCGTTCCGTGTACCTCGTGCCGCGCTATGTTTTTTGCGTCCGACTCGTTTCTTTTTCCCGAACTTGTGAGCATATACGGAGGATTGGCAAGAACGGCGTCAAGCTCGCGTCCCACGTCTTTTGACGATATATTCCGTATATCCGCCGGCTGACAGGATACGCGGTCTCCGAGCGAGTTGAGATCTATGTTTCTTTGTGTGAGCGAGGCGAAATCCTCTTGTATCTCAAAGGCGTGTATAAATGAAAATTTATCCCGCGCGGCGCACAGAAGCGATATGATACCCGTTCCGCAGCCAAGCTCTGCCGCGACAGCGTTCTTCTGCCTTTTGACATAGGCGGCGAGAAGATACGCGTCGGTGCCGAAGGTAAGTCCGTCCTTCTTTTGTATAAGACGGATATCCTCGTTTACCTCGTCAATCCGCTCGTCCTCAAAAATAAAAGCGTTGTCCATATATCCTCCGAAAGAGATATTAAAAAGCAAAAGAAACGGGAGGCTTGAGCCTCCCGTTTCTTTAATTTTCAGCTTTTTTGAAATTATTCAGCTGCGGGAGCGGCAACGGGGCAAGCTTCAGCGCAAGCACCGCACTCGATGCACTCGTCTGCATTAATTTCGTATTTGGTTTCGCCCTCTTTGATAGCGCTAACGGGGCAAGCCTCGGCGCAAGCGCCGCAAGCGATACATTCATCAGAAATCTTGTATGCCATTTGTTATGTACCTCCATAAATTTAATACAAGTATATTGTATCACAATTAATAATAATTTCAATAGGTAAATTGAAAAAAAACGAAAAAATTTTTGGAAAGAGCGTAAAAATGACGCATTTTCGCCAGTACACGGGCTTATTTAGGTGATATTATTTTCTCGGAATGGCAGACAAGACGCAAGAAAGGAAACTAATGAAATTAAACGTAAATTATTACACTATGTACCCGTCAAGGTTTATCGCGGGGACGGTCGGAAGCTTCGGGTTTGAAAAGATAGAGTTTGAATTCAGTGATGAATGGAGCGCTCTTGGCAAAAAAATAGTTTTTTATCCGAACGGCGGTGAGCCTGTGAGCGTGCTTTACGCAAACGAGCCTGTCGATATTCCCGCCGAGGTTATGGCGTCGAGAGGCGTTGCGAAATTTGCCGTGGTCGGATACGACGGGGAAAAAACGCTTATAACCGTTGCAGGCGAGCTTGACGTGTTGGGCGCGCTTTCTCCCGATGCCTCAAATACCGTTCCGCCGACCGAAAGCGAAATAGCGCAGGCGCTTTCCATTATGCAGGAAAATCTTGAAATATCTGAAGCCTTGAGAGCCGACGCCGAAAGCGGAAAGTTTAACGGCAAGGACGGTGAGGACGGAGAAAAGGGCGAGCAGGGCGAACAAGGAATACAAGGCGAGAAGGGTGAAAAAGGTGATAAGGGCGACAAAGGTGATAAAGGTGAGAAAGGCGACACGGGAGATACGGGACAGCAAGGAATACAAGGCGAGAAGGGCGACAAAGGTGATAAGGGCGACAAGGGGGACACGGGAGACGTGTCGCTCGAATACGCAAACGGAGCCTTTTCAAGTGTCCTAAAAGGGAGAGTAGTTGGAGAGGCGTTGATGATAGAGGACGTATCGCCGGCGGAGCACGAAATGAAAGTTAGGGTATCTGGGAAGAATCTGTTTCCCGCGGAAGCTATGATTTTAAGTAATTGGACGAATATAGGGGACGGCAGGAAAGTCTATCCGATAGAGCTTCCCGCGGGACAGTATTTCTTCAGTTGTTCGGGAGTGGACGAGGCAGGCACGACGGG